>QKAS01000054.1 GCA_003246295.1 Clostridia bacterium
TGAAATCTCCGTCTCTCCGGCACGATGGATTCTCTTTAATTCGATACCCAAAGAATCAAGGTTTGCCTCCAGGTAGCTTTCGGCAGCTGCCCAGAAATTATTATCAAATTTCTTTTTTACATATTCAGCAAATGAACGATGTGCCGCTGCCATGAGCACCCTCCTTTAATTACGGATTTCTTCTGTTGGCGAGATATTCCAACATTCTTCTTGCAGTATTCAATATTTCATCCGCATTTTCTCCAAATAGTTCATTAGCCCAAATTCTATCCACCTCTCTGATTTCAGGAGTTGCAAGATTTAAGAATTCTATTGAACCATATTCACCTGTTAAAGCTGTTATCGTTTCTTGTGTCACATTATCCAATACAGGAATATAGGTCTTTTCTATATCCGAAACTTCCATTTTTCTCATGCCTTCCTGGTCTTTAGAGGACACTTCGCATATCAATTGATAAAAAATGGTGCTCATCCATGTTGATAACATGATTGCCTTGTTCAAAGAAGGCAATGTGCAAACAACAAAGTTTGTAGATACAAACACTGGATTACGTGACAAGTAAATTCTTCCGGTTGTTCTGATTGCTCTTGGAACCAAAACTGAATTAGCCGAAAACCTGCCTCTGCTTTCCTTGATTAATATCTTTTTCCACTCTTGATTTGTCTTTCGTCTTCGTTGCTGCCTTCCTTCTCTATCAGGAAGTGCATTGTAAGCATCAATAATGGCATCTACGATTTCCTCTGAATTATCTGAAACATCCAAGAAATCACTATCTCCCGTTCCAATATCAAACGTATCCAGCTTAGCATTTCGCATTCCAGCAGAAAGAATAATATCCCGATTCTCGAACTGTCCATATAGATCAGGCCTTGAATCAAAGAACATAATATCACTGCCACCGCTATTTCCTGCTTGACCTCGTTTTGTCGGGTAATCTAATTCAGAGAGTTCCGTAAACTGTGGAGAACTCTGAAAATTTTCTTTGACAAATGTGATTGCATCAACCATTTCGCTATTCAACATTCTCCAACCGTCTTCTGTAGTATCAGATAATTCCTGCGTGGAAATTTTCTTTACTACAACACCCGGCATCATAGGTGCAAAATCCTCTGATGCATCATTTGGTAACGTCTGTGCGAATCTATGGATATCAATGTTAGGTATTTTATCGTAGCTTGATACGACTTTCACAGAATCCGCAGGCATCTTTGCTCTACCAACAAGGATACAAGTATCTTTTGTTACATCATCAAAAATCTCATCGCCGGGATAAGTAAATACCAGATGAAGTCCAAATTGATGTAACAACAAGCGTCTTATTGCTTTTGCCTCGGGTCCTCTTCCCATTAAATGCGTTTTAGGGAATACGCACGATATTGTTGTGCCTGGTTGAACAAGTTCGATGAGCAACTCAAGAAATACTGCTTCCAAGGACATTTGACCGATACTGGTTTTTGCATCACTACCAGTTAACCTTTTAATAGTCCGATACATTGGCTGTTTTCGAGCTACACAATTTATGCCTGCAGAAAACGGCGGATTCATTACCACAACTTTGACATCATTAAAGAAAAGGGGTTCAATATCCGCTATATTTCGATTATAAATAGCAGGTGAGTTTCTCAGACTTATTGTACTTGCATAATTCAAGCCGATTCGTAACGACAATAACTCAAGCAGCTTGCTATTTACATCGTTGACAACAATTTGAGTAGGAAGCAAATTATATGTAGGTATGGCCGCGCTAATAAGGTTGCCACTTCCTGCTGCCGGGTCACACACCAAATCAGTAGGCTCTAAATCACCACTGCTGTATTTTGCTAATTCCGCAACAATTCTTGCCAATTCCAAATCTGTAGGAACTTCTCCATCGTGTTCATGTCCTGCTGACACTATTGAATGTAAAATTCCAGCAACAGAGTCACCATTTATGTTTTGGTTACCAAAATCGTACAAATCAATTAGAGTATCATTTTCTATATCCACTGTGCGTTCAAAAGACTCGTCAGAATAATTAAAGATATCCTTAAAATTTACACGAGCCGCTTCATCGCAAATTCTTTCCACATCATTTCTAAATAATCTGATATCTCTTAATTCATTTCTGTTGATGAAAGTAAATGCGCCTCTAATATATTCATATAAAAGAGCAGCCAAATGCGTCTTCCATCTCTTGGGTTCATCTTTTATATGTTCCATATGAGATGCAAATTCCTCAAGAGTAACCAAATACTCATAAGAATTGTTAGTGTAGTCAGTTAGGCGTTCACTAAAATATCTTGCAAGTTTTTCAACAAAAATTTCTTCATCATCAATGTCAAAGCTTCCTATGTGGGAAAGACCTGGCTTTAACATCTGCTGAAAAACACGTGGTCTACCTGCATCATATCTAAAAGAAAATGCATATTCCAGATTTGTGAGAATATAAAACGGTTTTTCAGATTGACCCGCATTCATTTGGACATATGACATTGCCTGGAACTGATATCTCGCACTATGCACATCTGCGGGTGTTCTTTTTACTTCTACAACGCATAGATATTTACCTGTTGCAATATTTTGAACAACATAGTCCATTTCAAGAGCACCCGTATATTGGTGATGCAAAACCCTATACTGGTCATCTTTTCCAATTAACCTCAATGCATAATTTAATGCACGTTCACATATAGGATGGAATCGATTCACTTCCGAATCCGAATATGAAATCCACATGGATTAGTCCTCCTTAATATATTTTTTCAACTCACGAGCGATTACGCCCGCAAGCATTGGGGGTACTGCGTTGCCGACAATAAGGTTTCGCCCCTGCTTACTGCTTGAAACAATCTTATAATCATCAGGGAAAGATTGCAATCTCAGTGCCTCTCGCACAGTTATTAACCTGTTTTCCATATAATGAATATTGCATCCAACATTCGGACGATTAAAATAAGTATTTATTGTATATGATGGCTTGTCAGGTGCAAGTCTACCATAACAAGTTGTGTGTCCACCATCTCGCTGGAGTCTTCTTATTCTGCTTGAATTAACATCAGCAGGTATATCCATATAGTTCCCGCCGGGTTTTACGTGGCGCACTATATATTCATCCAGTTCACTCATCTGTGGTATAAAATGTTCTGTAATAGCCACATTTCTTCTTACGAATTTCTGAAATTCGCTTTGTGCAGGCATACTGTAATTTACAACACCATTTTCATCTGCTATAGCTTCTGGCAAATCGCCAAGAGCTTCTTCCACACTCACATAACGTTTCAAGTCAATTCCATCCTCGCTGTGCGTAGGTTTAGGAAATACGAATTTTGCATCCTTCAAGCCTACAATGATTACTCTTTTTCTTCGTTGAGGAATTCCATAGTCGGCTGCATTCATAACTTGCTGTTCAATCGTATAGCCAATCTTCTTAAAAGCAATTTTAAGAAGTTCTATTATTTTTTCACCTTGCGAATTTTGGGCAGATAACAGTCCCGTTACATTTTCAAACACAAAAGCCTTGGGCTGCACCTGCTCTATAATATGAATGTATTTCCAGACAAGTTGTCCTCGCTCATCTTCTACATTTCTATTTCCCGCCAAAGAAAATGACTGACAAGGTGGGCCTCCGATGACCACATCTGCGTGTGGAATCTTGCTGATATCAATTTGGTTAATATCTGCACACATAATGTGGTCACCGATATTAGCCTTATAAGTTTCAGTAGCGTTTTTGTTGTTATCAATCGCCCAGATAATATTATAGCCCTCGGCAATAAATCCCAAATCCAATCCACCGCCACCTGAGAATAAACTAACCACATTTATGCTCACTTCATTTAACCTCCAATCGGTTCGATTTTATTTCAACATATCTATCCGTTATTTCTTTGTAACTGATTCTACTATATTTAGAAATCAGTTTTGTGATTTCTCCTATGACGGCAGAATCTGCACTTTCAAGTAATTTGTGACTCAAAACCATCAGTTCATTTTTGTCAGAATCAGAAATCATTTCATAGTTTGGAAAGAACAATCCCTCAATATCATACCTCTGCAATTTAAGCAATCCTGCTCCGTATTTTTTTCCGCTCAGTTCCAACTGATAATATGTGTAATAATTATTCAGTAAGGCGAACAGAACCCACTTATCAACTTTAGGTTTAATAACGTAAAAATTGTCTCTCGCAAGCACACCTGTTTCGTTCATAACAAACTTCATGTCGTTACGAACAAAATAGCTAAACAAAATACCCTCCCCACAGATTTCTCGTATTTCATACCACTTGTCACTGCTGTTAACTTTCATATACAGTGTCTTGGGTTTCTGCTCCTGAATTATTTTATTTTTCCAAAAATCCAGATAACTTGATATTTCATCAGAAACAGCATCCTCCACCGGACAGAACAAGCGGTCTAAACGAGCGTTAAGTGTAGTATATCCATCAATGCTTTTTGGCGAAGATATAATCGGCTTAAAACATCCACCATCTTCACAAAGAAGGTCTGGATTTATATACATTTCATTGCAACCTGTTGTTAACCCTCTTTTAATTGTAGCCAGTTTAGAAAATGGATAAGCAAATTCCTCGAATGCCTTATCATCTCTTATAGAAACACTTTGTAACTCTCCATCCTTTGATTCTAAATATTCCTCGACGGTGTCAATATCCATTTTCCCTTTAACTAACTTTAGAATAACTACATCAACCAATGCTTCTCTTTCAAATACATCTCCGTGAATATGTATCTGATTTTCTATGCCACATTTGGATAGCATAGTTTTTTGAAACTCAATTCCACTTTTTGCTTTCATCCAACTACTCGGGAAAATAACAATCAGCTGTCCACCGTTCTTCAATAAATCGATGGCTTTCATAATAAAATACATATACATATTTGCCGTACTTGGCAAGCCGGAAAATATGGAGTTAGAACGCAATCTCTCCTTTGTTATCCCGTATGCTTCTAATTCATCGATTTTCTCCTGTCGTATATAAGGAGGATTCATGACAATACCATCATACGCATTGGAAGCGTTATAAATAAGAAAATCGCCATTAATAAGTTTATACTGCTGGTATTTCTCTTTTGTGTTTTCAAATAAAATAGTATCCATTTCACAAGCAGTAACGTTTTCGTACTCATATTCTATAAGTGCATCCAAAAAAGAACCTGCACCAAAGCACGGATCCATAATGGCAGCTTGCTTAGGCAAATCGAATAACGAAACCATATAACGGGCAACATTACCCTTTGTAAATACTTGACCTAAATCAGCCATTTCATTGTTCCTCCTGTTAGATAGCACTTTTTCCACTTTTAACCCAAGCGTCTAATTCAGAAGATTTAAACTTCCACTGCTTTCCGATTTTATGGGCGGGAATTCCGGTGTTCTTTTTAATCCAGTCTCTAACTGTAATAGGCTTAACGCCTAAATATTCTGCGGCCTCTTCAATGCCTATCCATTTATCGTTCATCATTTCATTCACTATTTTCACCTCGTCAAATGTTGATGGATACATAATACCATTCTTATTATATCACGAAGGCACTCTGTTTTCAATGGTTTATATTATGTTTCTTGATGTTTGATGATATTTCTTGCAAACAAACCATAAAGAAAACCCGAGAGCCAGAAGAATACCTCCAACCCTCGGAACGTTTTGCTTTCAAGCCACCTCAGTATTCAATTGCTTATAAATACTTTTTGAACGCCTTTTTCATTTTGATTGCCACATCCATCATCCAATCAAACTGTTCTGACCAAGTATCCTTGTTATCGAAATCGACCGTCTTATACACCAGGATACGGCTTGCTTTTTTCTCCGGAAGTTCATTCCACTCAAGCTGCACACCCATTTCCTGTTCAATGGCAGCCTTGTTGGAATAGAATTTATGATACAGTTCCTTGTCATCAGAAATATACCATTCCACAAGAGCGTGGTTGTATTTTCTTATCTGCGACATACTAATGTGGCAAGCAGATGAGCCGACACTGAATGTCATCCAATGGTC
>QKAS01000012.1 GCA_003246295.1 Clostridia bacterium
CAGATAGAGATGTGGCAATACACTCCTACAAAGTAGTTGAACTACAGAAAAAAATCTAAAGTCCACAGCATCTGAATGTATTATAAATCACAATAATAAAAGAAAGGAATTATGATATTTAACTTCTATAAATATCATACAAGATATAAAATAATGAATAAAAAAAATATAGTTTTATTTTTGGCAATTGGCAATATGGCAATACTAGCATCCCAATTAGCAGGATGTAGTAGTGTAAACTCTAAAGAATTAGTTAATATGATTAACAATAACGAATCAATAGAGATAGACGTATCAACTCCAGAGAACTCAGAGCAAGGAACAGAGAAAACAATAGAGTGGACACAGCTAGACCAGCTTCAAACCTACAAAGACCTTAGATTAACATTTGATGATACCTTAAACGTAGTATCATTTGGTCAGAATGGAAAGAATGGAGTTATATACGTAGATAAAGATGGTAATTGGACAGGAAATAGTACATTATACAATGCATTTATGAATGAGAAGTTTATTGATAGTTATTGGTCAGATACAGAAATCACAAAGAAATTAGCAGAAGCAGCATCAAGTGAGTTTGTAGATGTAGAATCACAAGCACAATCACTTATAGCAGGAATCAATGCATATTGGAATTTGCTACCAGACAGTGAACCAAACTACTCAAACTTAGGTTCAACCTTAAGCAGAGCAGAGTTTATGACATTAGTGTTTAAGTCAGACACACCAGTATCTGAAATAGAAGAAAACATCGAGTTCACCAAAGCAGTTGAAGGAGTAGCAGGAACCACATCAGAAAACACCGAAACAATATATGCTCAAGGAGTTGCAGATGATTTCTATTTAGATTACACCAATGATTCACTTGACACAGTAACATTCAATGGAACAATCACAAGAGCAGAAGTAATCTACACTTTAGTAAATAGATATTTTTCAGAAGATTACTCAAAAGCTACAGGAGAGACTTCCACATACAGTGATGCAAAGAATGCAGGCAACTTAGCAGAGAAGTTAAAATTCGTAGAAACAGATAAAGAGTCAGGAGTTACAACAGAGAAGAATAGATGGCAAGCATATGAATTAGCTTATAGCGTTAGTAATCCAGATAAAGGTTTATCAGACTCATTATACAAAGCTTTAGAAGTTGCAAAGAAACACAGTTTAATCACAGGAACAGAAAGTAGATGGGATGAAGGCTGTACCAAAGGAGAAGCAATCAACCTTATAATCAAAACATACGAAGCACTAGCAAAATCAGCAGGATACAATACAAATTCATCACAAGGTGCAAACGCAGGAACAGCAGTTCAATCAGGCACAGCAACCACATCCACAAACAAAACACAAACAGAAATGATAGCATCCTATGGAGTTGGTTCAGGCGAAGTCAAAGGAGACAACGGAGAAGACGCAGTCACACCATATTCAACAATTGACCAATCCCTCTTAAAAGGAATCACAAATCCATCAGATATACCACAAGAATATATAGATAGTATCATCAGTGCATTTCCAGAATTACAGCAATATGACCCAGCAGAAACATCAGATAACGTAAGAGCATGGATCGGAGATATGGGAGTAGAGTTTTATGCAATCCTAACACCAGAGAATGTTTATAAAGACTTCTCCGAAATAGCCATCCCCTCCTGGTCCGACATGTTCCACAAAGAAAAATCCACCACCAGCGGAAGTAGTGGAAGCAATACAAGTAACACAACCAACAATACAACATCAAACACAACTTCAACAGCAAATAGCAACAACACAGTACAAGAACCAACAGTAGGTGAGGAAGATGCAGCAATAGCAGCAATGTTAGAAGCAGGAAACAATAAAGACACCGGAGAATCATCAGGAGAAACCGGTGTCACCAACTAACAACAACAAATAAACTAACAATGACCTACCACATCATCTCCAAGATGTAGTAGGTCACCCTATTTAAGAGAGGAAACAATTAACATGAATACAAACAACATTAATCCAAATAATACAAAATCAACCAAAACATATAATAAAAGTAAATAGTATATCAACTGTAAATGTGGAAACACAATATTAATAACAAAAGATAATCCAACAGGTAAATGTGTAAACATAGGATGCAGTAGATATGGATACAACCAACCAAATGAAGAATCATATTATAAATCAGAAGAGGGTATACTAACAAATATGAAAATGGAGTATCTAAACTCAGAGTATTTAGGTAAGGAATATGATTTTGAGGGAAATTCAATGGTATGTATAAGGGTACTACATCCAGGTTTGTTACTTTTCATAGGAACTTTATTTCAAGAATGTATAGTACTTTCAGAGGAAAAACTACTTTCCTACTTATCAAGCAGGGTTTAACTTATAACTCATTACTTAAAACATATCAGGATGCCAAAACATACTCCAATCATTTGTCTTTCTACCATTAGTAAGTGCAAATAACTCACTGTGTATAAAATAGACAATAGCAGAGTAAACAGCTTTTCTAGCAAATAAGTTTAAGTTATAACATAGGAGAATAAGTATGACACATACAAAGAAAACAAATAAGCAACCTCCAGTAGCATATAATCTTATCAAATTATATTTACGTTCATTTTTTAGTATTAAGTCAATATTAGAGGTTGTTTTAAGTACAGTAGAGCCAGATTTAGACTCCAATGTGGATATATTTGGACGAACATGTTCTTTAATTAAAACACCAATAATGACAATAGAAACAGAGTGTCCAAATTCATGTGGCCTACCGCAGATTTTAGGAACAGCATATAGGATGGCAAATGGTAGAATAGAAACCAAAGCAGAACTTATAGAATTTTTAAGTTCCAACATAATACTAAGAGGAAAGCTACTAAGTAAAATTATAGATAGTATTGTAGTACCACAGATGATTTTTTGTGCACTAGTTAGTTTATTTCTCATTCAGATATCTCCTAAAGAATATGAAGTTTACATTTGCATGACTACATTGGTATTATTACTAATTAAAATGATTATACTAGGTACACAGTGTTACGAAATAGAGAATCTATTACACAATGGCATAGCCAATGAAGACTAAATGGATGAAAAATCAGTAAATTATTTTAATACTATCATAGTAATAAAAAAACAATATAACTAACAACACACCATTTAACAGGGGAAACAATAATATGCTAAAAATATATTTCGGAGATATGAAAGATTCAATCTATAACACATCAGTCTATTTTAAGAATCAATATGAAGACGAATGGATAATACAGCCATTAGTAAAAGAAATTATAAAAGATATTGATAAATCAGAAGTATTAGACTCAAACTTAATTGACAGTCCAGTGTTAGGTAAGATATCGCCATTACAATTAGCAGGTGGAACAAAGACATTAATATTAATGATAAACGATGACTCAAGAGTATTTAATGCATCAACATGTGGAGATAATTGTGCAAAGTGGATATTAAAGATAGCTGAAGAAAAAGATTTAATAATCAATTTCATAAACTAGAACAGTTATTTGAAACACTATAGCACGGATAAGAATCAAGGAATCATTAAATTGTCAATTGCCAAAATAAGGCAATTTTTTTTTACTAAAATATAGGATACATATTGAGCAATTTTTATGTTTCATAGATTATTACAGTAATTTGAAACATATTAGCATTAAGACAAAATATAATATCAATAGTATAAGTAATAGTAAGTCAAAGCGTTTAATTGTGATTATTTGAAGCATCTTAATTTATGACATGTTTGTATAAACCATAAAAAAATGATGGAGGAATGGTGTAATATGTCGGATCTAGTGATTGCAAAGAGAATAGCATTATTAAAAGAGAATGAAAGTATTGATGAAAAGAGATTACAGGAGCTTTTAAATTATACTGGAAAGAATACAAATGAGTTAATACAAGCTCTTATTACAATTTTTTTAATGGAAAAGTTTGGCAATGATACTTTAAATTACAAAATTAAGATGTTTGAAAATGAAGTTAAGGCACTTGAGGTTGTAATTAGTAATTTGAAAAATCAATATGGTTTAAATGGGAATGTCATTCAGACAAGTAAAGTTGCCTCAGGTGTGAAGATAGCAAAAAAGCATGAACAGATAGGAGAAATTAGAAGAATGAAAGAAGCTGGTTTATCAGATAATAAAATAATGGAAAGACTGCAAATAAGTAGAAGTACATTATGGAGACTAAAAAGCAGTAAGCTATAAAGTTCATAATAAAAGTTAACATACAGATATTAAAAACTGTATAAAATCACATATTGATTTAATACTGCACAGCGTTAAAATATCATTATAAAAAATGGCGCAAAGCGCAGAAAGTAGGTCACTATGTGTGTAATGTATATTATCAATGAATTAGTTTTAGGAAACAGGACGCTGGGTTATGAGATAGCAACAGATAAAGAAATAATTGAAATGACAAGTAAGCAGCTAAAGGATGCATTAAAAAATGTAAAAGATATAAGGGGTTTAATAATTGATGAGAAAAGTCAGGAATTAATTTTTGACAAGGAAGGGTTTTATACAAGAAATTGTATGATCAAGTCACATATAAATCAACTGAAGGCAAAAGTACCTGAAGAGAGTATAGCAAATATAATGTATGTGGTTACGGGAATGCATAATGAAGGATCGGAAGTACTTTTTGATGTTATCAGTAGTAGATTTGCAAGAGAATCAATCTCAGAGGATAAACTTAAAGCACTATATGAAATAGGAAGTATATCTGGTGGAGTAAAAATTGAAAATAATAAGATATTACTTGCAGAGAAAAATAAAAAGACAGCTTTGGAAAAAACCAATTCAGGGATCAACGTTATTAACAATGTAGGTAATACCGAAGAGAAAAAGAAAGAAGGAATATTAAGTGGATTTAGCAGATAATATGATGGCACAGTTTATAATTGGAAATACTCTGATTGGTTTAGTAATAATACTTTTTATGATTTGTTGTATCATATATATTTGCAAAAACTTATTTTTATTGTTTAAAAAAATTTTATATTCCGAAATGGATGAGTAAATAGTCTTGGAAAGTGCATGCCAAAAAAGAGACACCCTTATTGTGATGATTAATTACAATGGGGGTGTTTTGTGTATGACATACTTTTTATCATGATTATTAGTTAGGAGTATAAAATAAATTTTGAAAGGAAAATGTTATGAAAAATTTTTTTAATTACATCAAAGATTTTTATTGTCTGGTACAAAAGTTTAAAAGGTGATGCGGTTTATTTGAAGAGATTAAAAGAAAATAATGTTTTTAAGAGAGAGGATGAAGTTAATTTGAGATACAGTATAAAAAATAGTTTTGAAATAATGGAAGATGATGGAGCCATAATTAAAGGTTGTAATATTCAGATGTTTATTAGAGAAACAGATGCAAATATAGAAGATATATCAGAATTTGTTGATGTAGTTAATTATAAATATAGTGAAATTATTAGTGGAATGAATAGTGTTATTGAGAAAGAAAAATCAATGATTTGCAATTGCAAAGAGAAAAATGGGTTTAAAAGAGAAGGCTAATAATGGTGTAGAAATAATGTTACTAAAAATACAAGAGAGAGGAGCATTACAACATGAAAAACTATAGGCTACATGCAATTAAAAAAGGAAATATTATTTACATTGTTCATGAAAGTGAGATGGGTACTAAGGAAATTATAGGAGCCTATATTATTCCGAATGATGGGAAGCATATGAAAGATCTTGAGTTCTATAAAGGATTGGAAAAAATATACAATGAAAGGTTGAAGCAATGAGAGATATACATCAAGA
This sequence comes from Clostridia bacterium, assembly GCA_003246295.1. GTDB lineage: Bacteria > Bacillota > Clostridia > Lachnospirales > Lachnospiraceae > SZUA-378. Next base: position 5,784 of record QKAS01000012.1, read on the forward strand.
GGAAATGGATAACATTATTAATAAATATATTTTGATGAAAATAATCTGTCTGGAAAGATCAGGAGAATTTATGATAAAGAATAAATCAATAGCAGAATATGTTTTCAAGAATCTTTTGAATTAGTAGACTGCTTTTACTATAGAAGAAAAGAAAAAAATTAAAGACAGCATTATAAAGGGAGGAGACATTGAATCTTAAACATTTTTTGAACTAGTTAATAATCAGGGTAAAACGTTGAAATAAAAAAACAATAATAATTTGGGTGTTTACTAAATCGAATATAAGGCTAGTTAATAATAATAATTGAACACTTATATAATCAAAGTTAAAAAATTGATAAAGATAATTAAATTGAGAAAAGAAATATTGAATGGTGTGTGGACAAAAAATAGGTACATACAGGGTGTAAGAATTTTTTTGAACGGATTTATAATAATTTTTAGAAAAATAGAAAAATCTATTATAAAGGGATATTTTAGTTATGAAATATGGTTTTCTGGGTATTAATCAATGTGCTTTTTTAAAAAATTTAAATATTATGGAGTTATGAGATAGGATTTCATAGTGAGATAATACAAACTGGAGGCTAGTTAAAAAATGCAAAATCATGAAACAAGTTTAAGAAAGAAACGATATTATCATATGAAAATCGGGAAAAAATGTAAAAAGAAGAATAGATGTTTTAGAATCTACAATTATTAAAGAATTGTGATAAACATAAGATGATTAAAAATAGAAAAATTTAGATTACAGTAAATAGGATTAAGATGTCATTTGAGTATTTTATTCACGTAAATATACAGTTTATGTGAACACAGAAAACAAAATAATAGCAGATAAAGAATTTTTTCATTATAGAATCGAAAATTTTGATACTTTAAACACTATATATATGTTAAATAAATATTTATCAACTATATATAGTGTTTTTGTTGACTTAATAAGAATTTAGGAATAACATTAATATAATAATACTTCGTAAAACAGTTTTAGAGAGGAGGCAAGTCATATTTGATAAAAAAATGGGGAGAAGTATTGTAAAACTAATAAACTATAAGGGAGATATAAAAAAATGGCAAAATTTGTAATCAAAAAATCACCAAAGGGTTATACTTTTCAACTTAAAGCTGGTAATGGAGAAACAATAGGCACAGGTGGAGAAGTATATACAACAAAAGATGCTTGTGAAAAAGGAGTTCAAAGTGTAAAAACAAACGCTCCGAAAGCTAATACGGAAGATCAAACAGTTTCACCTATAGAAAAAGAAAACTGTCCAAAATTTGAGTTATATAAGGATGTATCAAGCAATTATAGATTCAGACTGTTGGCTACAAATGGACAGAATATATTAGCGTCAGAAGCTTACACAACAAAAGATGCATGTAAAAATGGTATTGACAGTGTGAAGAAAAATGCACCGATTGCGACTGTAGAAGAGGAAGAATAATTTATAACACAAACCCCATCAAATTTAATTTTTTGATGGGGTTTGTGTTATAAATTGGTTTTAAAAAAAATAGAAAAATTTTAGGTTGTGTATTACATTGTTAAATGCAATAACAGTAGGGAAAAAAAGAGATAGCATATCATGAACACATTGCTAAAAATACTAGGTACATTAAGGTGCAATTCATCTTAAATAAAATAAATAATGTGTGTTGATAAAAAATGGAGTGGTTAAAATTTACTCTGGAACATTTGAAAAATAATAATATCATTATACTTGCAAAAATGACATATCAGCGTTATCATTCCCCCAATTTAAATGGAGGAAAATATTATGTCAGAAATAATTATTGGAACAAGAGAGAATAATACACTAAGAGATTTATTTGAATCAAGGAAAGGACAAGTAATTTTTGTTATATCATTCTTAATTAATTGGAGGCAGTATTTTAGATATACTCACGATGGATTTTTAATCAGAGTAATTTCAATATTTGTGATATCATTACTTTGCATAAATACATTTTATATAGTTAAAAGATTTATGTGTTCCATAGAAGTACCATTTGATTACAAGGTAATATTTGCAATAATAGAGACGCTACTTTTTTCCAAGATTGTACATGATTTTGATAGAAATGGTTTTGATGGATTTTTTACTTATATAATTATATCAATATATTTAGCATTGGCATTAATGATAATTGCTATATTCATTTACAATATTTTATCGACTTGGAAAGTGCATGCCAAAAACAATGAAATGTATTCAGATACCAATATGCAAGAAGTTGATAAAATGGAAGGACATGATTTTGAATATTACTGTGCTAATATATTGAGTAGGAGAGGATTTGAAGAAGTTGAGGTAACCAAAGGAAGTGGTGATCATGGAATTGATATATTGGCGAACAAGGATGGAATAAAATATGCAATACAATGCAAAAGATATGCAGGCAAAGTAGGAAACCATGCTGTTCAGGAAGCATATACTGGAAAGAGTTTATATAGTTGCGATATAGGAGTCGTAATGACAAATTCTGAGTTTACCCCTCAAGCAATTGAAGAAGCGAATAGACTAGGTATAAAACTATGGAGTATAATTGTTTAAAAATTATTTTTTGAAGGAGCTAATTATGATAAGTAATATATTGTTAGTGGGAAACGGTTTTGATTTAGCACATGGATTAATGACAAGTTACAATGATTTTCTGTTTCTTATGAAATACTGGGATAAATTTATTGATAGATACACGATAGTGAATTCTGATGAAGAATCTATAACATCAGATGTTTTCAAAAAATATTTATGTAATGATTTAGATAACTCAAATATTGAAAAATTAGGAAATATATTTAAGCACAATTCTTGGGTTAAGTATTACATAAATTGCGGTGCTGAGATTGACGGATGGATCGATTTTGAGAAGGAGATGGTTCCAGTGATTAGCTTGTTTGACAAAATGCTTAATAAGGAAAATATCCTTACAAATTCAGAATTGTATGAAGTAGCACAGTTATTTAATAATTATTTTGAAATTATAAATGGTACAGTAATCATTGAAGAAAAGTACAAATATAGAATAAGTGGTATATTAAAGAAAAAAATAGTTAATGATTTAAAAAAAGAATTTGAAGACTTTATACATGCTTTTGAAATATATTTTATGGAATTTGTAAATAAGAAGAAAGATATAAAAGTGTTAAAACAGATTAAACAAATTGAGGCAAAATATTGTATTAGTTTTAATTATACATTAACAGAAGAAATCTATGGAATAACAAAAGACTATGTTCATCATATTCATGGTAAAATTAGTGAAAATGATCAGGAAAAAAACAATATGGTATTAGGAGTTGAAGACAGAGAAGATATAAACATTGACTTGGTATATTTTAAAAAGTACTTTCAAAGAATAAATAAAGCATCTGGTGTGAGATATAAAAAATTTATAGAAAATGATCTTGTGATAGTAGGGGATGGATTTGATTCAAATAACTATAATTTACACATTTACGGACACTCACTTGATCAAACGGATGAAGACATTTTGAAAAATATAATCAGTAATGCTGATTCGGTTATTATTTATTATTATGATGACGAAGATTATGCTAGAAAAATAATAAATCTTATAAAGTTATATGGCAGACGTAATGTAGAAGAAAATTTGGAAGGAGGATTTTGGAAATTTGTATTAACGAATACAGAATCAATTTAAAAATACTTAGAAAATATAAGTTGTAATTATTTAATTGTGTGATACTATATAAATTGTAGGGTTATTAACATTATTCTGTATGGTTAAGGGGAAGTCATGCATAATAGTTTTGGCACAAAAATAATTAATAATTTTTATAAGATATACACTCACTCTATCATTTTGTCAGGGTGAGTGTTTTTTAATACTTTATAGGTACGCTTACATTATAAAAAAGAAAGTGGTGACGAGATGAGTGAACAAACAATTTATTTTTCAAAAGTTAGTTTAAATAGTATAGAAGCATATGATCTACAATCAAATAAACTAGAGTACAAAATAGTTGTTGACGCTATTATGGAAAGTTTTGTTTCTGACATTATATTCGAACAAGAAAAAATTTATAAAGATGATGATGGAATTATTAAAAGTGAAATAATTAATTATAATCTTAAAATCACAAATAAAAGTATAGGAAGTATAGAAGGGGTGGTTTATAAAACATCTTTAATATATGTAAAGAAAAAAAATAGAAACGAAATGAAGCTTATTAAGAGTGCAATTGAAAATACAGAGGATATTGCTTTTTATTATGATGTAGAGCATGAGTATGTTGGATTTTATACAAGAAGAAGATTTGGAAGAAAAACATTTAATGAAGCATTTGAAGGACTATTAAATACAGCAACTTTTAAAAAAGGGCATCCGTATAATTTTCATGTGGAAACTTACACACATGGAACATCATTAGAGAATATTAAAAATGAACTTAATGCAATGAAGGATATAGTTAAGCTTTCAATTATGGTGCAAACAATCAATCCCGACGATATTATTAAAGAAAAATTAGAAAAAAAAGCAGATGAATTGAATACATCCAAAGAAATGGAAGAAGCAAGAGCAACTACAAGAAGTGTTGTATATGAATCCAAAGGGCTGAATGGATATTTAAATATGGCGGCAGCAATCATTAAAAAGGATTTGGATAAATTAGAGGATATTCATTCGGAAATAAGTACAGAAGAATTAACAAAACGAGGATATGTTGAAGTTAGGGCTGAAGACAAAGATGGAGAAATAATATCCACAGCAGATAGTGCAGCATACAGTAGAAAAATTAATAATATGACTGAATTTAAAGATGCTTGTGTTGTGGGAATTAGTATAATTTTAAGAAAAGGATGGGATGATGATCAAGAAAATCAAAATTAAGAAATTCCTTGACTATATTAATATTTGTTCATTGGAAGTAAAACTTTCAATCATATCTACGGTATTTATATTTATAACACTGACCAAATTAGATTTATATATTAATTGGTCTATATTTGAAAGTCTAATAAGTAATTTTATAGTATGCCTCATTGGCTCTTTATTTAGTGTATTAAGTATTTTATTTGCTGGAATTGCTTTTATTTCAAATATTTTTTCAACAGAGTTTATTATTAAATTAAATAAAGCATTTAAAAAAGAAGATAATAACACTAATAGAACAGGAGAGAAAGCAACAGAGGATATTTTAACGAGTTTTTTTTTCTTATGCTTACACATAGGTATTTTACTCATATATTTAACAATAATAATGTTTGTTATTAATAGTAATAAGCAATTAATAGGTCACGATGCTTTCAACTTTATTTTAGTTGTTACAATATACGCTATATGTTTTACAATATTCTATCTAATCGCATTAATTGATAGTTGCATACATTTAAATATAATAAAGATGAAATATAACAATATAGAAATGGACAAGCAAAGTTTTTATGATAAAGCAAACGAACAAAGGATTGAATTGATACTTGCAACCATTACTGATAATTACAAAAAACAAGGAATAGATGTAGATATATATAATGCACTTAGGGATATTGTTGATAAATCTAGCTATTCAGAGGAAGATAAATATAAACTAATTAAATATTTCAGAATGTTATATGGTAAGTAATAATTAAGGGAGGTCAATTAAATGGGAATAGCAGATGTATTTAAAGCAAAGCAGTATAAAGATGATGTAGAAAGGCTGACACAGGAAAATATTCAGTTACAAAGTATGCTGACTCCAGAGATGCAGGATGTAACTAAAATCAAACAGCTAATAGAGTCACTGGAGGCAACTAAGAGTGAACTAGAAACATATAATAATAAGTTGCTTTTGGAAAAAAATGAGTTAATAACAGTAATTAATGATAAAAAGAATCAAATCATTTGGATGGATGAAGAAATATTAGTACAGGACTTTGGATTATATAAGCCTAAATTTGCATTTGCAAATTCGGATATTTACAAAGAAAAACTTTCATTGAACAGATCCTTGCAAAAAGAAGCAATTAAAAACGGAACAGCCGTTACAGGTAACACGAATTGGACAGTAAATGGAGATAAAAAACAAGGTACAAAAATGGTCAAAGATATGCAGAAGCTATTATTGCGAGCGTTTAATAGCGAATGTGATGAGCTAGTCGATAAAGTTAAATATAATAATTATGATGCTTCTTTAAAAAGGCTTGATTCATCTAGAGAAGCAATTTCAAAATTGGGAACAATTATGGGAGTTTCTATTACAAATACATACTATAGATTGAAGATAGAAGAATTGCAAATGGCACTGGAATTTGCAATAAAAAAACAAGAAGAAAAAGAAGAGCTAAAAGCGGCAAGAGAAGAGTTGAGAGAAGCGGCTAAATTACAAAAAGAGATAGAAGAACAGAGAAGAAAGATAGAAAAAGAGCAAACTCATTATCAAACGGCGTTGATAAATATTATGAAAGCTATTGAAAAAGCAAGCGAGGATGAGAGAGCGGAGCTTGAAGCCAAGAAGGCTGAAATTGAGAAAGAGCTTGGAGATATTGAAATTGCATTAAAAGATATAGATTACAGAGAAGCTAATCAAAAAGCAGGATATGTATACGTTATTTCAAACATAGGAGCATTTGGTGAAAATGTATATAAAATAGGAATGACTAGAAGGCTTGAGCCACAGGAAAGAGTTGATGAACTTGGAGATGCATCGGTACCGTTTAGTTTTGATGTACATGCTATGATATTCTCAGATAATGCACCAGCATTAGAAAATGCACTACATAAAGCGTTTGAAAATCGTAAAATTAATATGGTAAATCAAAGAAAAGAATTTTTTAACGTATCTCTTGAAGAAATCAAGGAAGTAGTTAAAAAGAACTTTGATAAAACAGTCGAATTTTTTGATACACCTGAAGCTAATCAATATAGAATTTCAAGAGAAATGAAAAAGGAGAATAGTTATGCAATGTCATAATCATCCAGATAAGGAAGCTATTGGAATCTGTACAGTCTGCGGAGAATTTTTTTGTAAAGACTGTTTGGTTAATGATAAGGGAAAAAATTATTGTATTAGTCACACGAAAGATAAAATATATGAAAGTAGTGTTAAACCACTTTATCCCCCTATCACTGAGAAAGAAGAGAGCCCTAAAAGTAGATTAACATGTTTGATATTATGTTTTCTATTTGGATGGTTAGGAGTACATAGATTTTATGTAGGGAAAATGCCAACAGGATTACTATATGTACTTACGTTTGGACTATTTGGAATAGGCTGGTTAGTAGATACTATTTTGATATTAGTAGGGAAATTTAAAGATGGTAATCAAAAGATAGTAACAATATGGAGTTGATTATGTTTTATATATGTAGATAAAAACAGGGATAACATTAATAGATATTTATATTCTAAGTTTAAGGGACACATAAAATGATAACATCTATAGATTTTGCAAATAGACTAAGAAAAATAGAAAAAAAGACAAAACAGACTAATGAATTTGAAAATGAGAAGGATGATGCAGGTATAAGAAAATATGCACAAAAGAGTAAAAGATGGTGGGATAAATTTGAAGGAACTCAAAAAGCCCATGTTGTATGCTGGTTTGAACGTAAGGGCTGTATTGAAGGGAGCACACAGGAGTGTATAAAAGATAACTTAATAGAGAAAAAAATTTGCAAAGATTGTTGCTTTGAAAGTGATATAAAAAGTAATAAAAAAAAATACGGTCAAGAATTAGATGCCGAGAAGGTTTTTAATAGAATGCAAAGACCAGAAATGTATTTATACATAGCAGAGGCATTAGACGTTGTAAATGAAGAATCATTGAAAAATTGTATTAAGGAATTAAAAAAAAGTATGGATGAAAACCCTAGAAAATGGAAAAAAATAATAAATAGTTATATAAATTGGGACATGGTTAAAGAAAAGTATAATAAATAAATATGATCCACTGATTAAAACAGGTAATATATAAATTTTCGAGAGAGGAAATCAAATATGTATGTTTAGCTGTAGGTTATTATAAGAAGCATTGCTATTGTAGTACATGGTGAAATCTTATATGGGGAAAATAAAATGGGAAATGTTATTGTAAAACTTATAGATGAAATATTGACAGTATTTAAGAAAAATTATAACAGACCAAAGCTATGGATCTGGATGTGTATAATTATATTTTGTATTGTTCTATTATTTCCATACATCGATTCCAATTTCTTCTATTATTCCAGAATGGAAAAAAGAATAGATATTCTAGACAAAGTAATGGAACTAGATGAAACAAAAATTTATACCAATCAAGCGTATTCGAATGAATACCAAAGTATATTGAAAGAAATGGAACAACAGGATAAAAGGTCAATAAATTCTATTACAAATAAAGTATTTAATTATATGTCAGTTGTAGGGAAAGAAAAAGGCAGCATTGGATGGATTAAATTTTTTACAGGATCAATATGGTTTATTTTAATCACTCTTGCGATTCCATTTATGAATACATTTAAAAAAAGAAGTGACAAAATTATTGTTTTTATTTTGATGACATTAATAACGATTTTAGTTGGATGGATATCTTCAATAATTCCAATAATAATTTTTCCTATTATAAACTATATAGGGGTACCTGCATTACAAATTGTGATTCTTATTGCAATCACTATTAAAAACAACAAAAAACTAAAGAGTACATAATTATGTGTTAGTTAAGAATAGAAGATATATTTGTTATAAATTGTATAAGTAACTAATTGGTTCCTTTGATTAGTTAAATAAGACATAGAATCTCGGAGTGTTAGAAAATGGACTATATAATAAAAGAACTAGAAAACATTTTTGAAAAAGCAAATAATCAATTTTTAACAAAGAATTTAATGCTGTTTGAAACGCAGGTTTCAGAAAGAACACTTTGTGGAGCCTTGATGCTTGAATTAAATCAAGCCAAATCAGGTACAGAGTTTTCAGACTATTTTGTGGATGTAGAGTATAATCGCAATGTGGGAGGAAAATTAAAAACTATTAAAAAGACAATTAAGGGACATGAAGAGCAAATCGTTACTATTAATTGTGATTTAATACTACATAGCAGAGGAATGAATTCATTCAATGATAACTTGATAGCTCTAGAAATGAAAAAAGCTACTGGGAAAAAACAAGATAAAGATAGTGATAAAACAAGATTAGAATGCTTGACAAAAAGTTCGGATCAAGATGTTTGGAGTCATGGTGGAGAAGTTTTTCCAGAGCATGTTTGTGGATATAGATTAGGAATATACTATGAAGTAGATTTTAATCATCACAAAGTTGAAGTGGAATATTATAAGAGTGGAAATATGTATAAAAAGTATACTATTAATTTATAGTGTATACTTTAATGGATAATTTTTGAAAAGGTTGAATTTATAAAACGCAGTAAAAGATAAAAGATGACTAAAAAATTACAATAATGAAATTAATTAATCAAAATTTATGGATTATATAAAGGCTATAGATTTAGAAATACTCTAAGGTATTGGTACAAATTCTGACTCAAATTTGATTTTAATAGACAAAATTAGAAAAAGGTAGATAAAATAATAATTATAGATTCAGCCAGCATCTTGATGATAGATGCTGGCTGATAATGTTTAATAAAGCAATCTCAATTAATGTTTTGTTTTCCGTCAGGAAGGTTACGAACTGACGTGTTAGTTTTCTACAAAGCCTTGTAATCAGGGCTTTTGCGCGCTTGAATAGTATAGCATAATTTTATAGAAATGCAAGGATATATATAAAGACTACAATCAAATATATATACAGAATAATCATAATATATAAACAAAATAATTAATAAATAGACAACAATACGATATAATATCAATACATTAAAGCATGATATCTGACAAATAGAATTGAGAATTCTCTACTATGTTGCGTGATAACAATCGCTGTATTCTATTGGAGGAGTGGGTTTATGAGACTAAGGACACTTTTGATCTGCGTATTTGGATGTGCAAGTATACTGGCAACAGGAGTCGTTGCATTGATTGCAGATAATAGTATTGAAAATCAGACGTATACTAGAATTGAAGAAGAATTACAGGCCGAGGCTGATACATTGGCTGGAGATATTAATGGATGGGTAATACAAAAAGCACAGATCGTTGAGTCATTATCAATCTTATTTCAGGATGGAATTGATCCAGGCGTTACTCCTGAGTATTTAAATCCACTTTTATTTACTCCGGCTACGGAAGGAATGGTTTCGGATATTTACATTGGTACAAAAGATGGTGTTATGATTGATGGGTCACTTTGGGTGCCGCCCTCAGATTATGATCCTCGTACCAGATCATGGTATCAGGCAGCAGAGACAGCAGAAGGAGTTGTCTATACAGATGCCTATCTTGATTTGGTGACGAATAAATGGGCAATTTCAGTAGCTCATGCAATTAAATCAAAACAAGGTGATTTGCACGGTGTTATGGCAATTGATATTCTGTTAGATACAATTACGCAGAAAGTAACAGAACGAAAATTAGGTGAGAGTGGATATGCATTTATGATTGATTCCAAAGGACTGATTATTGCACATCCGGAAGCAGAGTTGCTGAATGTTGATATGCACAGTATTGCTGGACTGGAATCATTAACAGATATGATTACTTCAAATGAGAATGGAAATGAATCCTATCAGTACAATGGAGTAGATAAAATACTAGTGTTTAAAAAAGTACCAGCTACATCTTGGTCGATTGCATTTACTATCAATGAGGACGAAGCATATGCTGAAGTGACACAGAGCAGAATTTCGTTTGCAGTATTAATTATTATTGTCATCTTGTTGATTTTGGCAGTCAGCTTTATTGCAGCAGGTAAAATAACCAAACCACTAAAAGCTTTGACAGAAGAAGCACAAAAAGTAGCCGAGGGGAACCTTCAGATTAATATAAAATCTTCTGGTGCCAAAGAAGTCAAAGATTTATCCGAGGCATTTCGTGCAATGACGGATAATATTGCAAAGGTAGTTAGTGAAATAGGTAGTGCAGCCGATAGAGTCAATCATTCTTCAGGTGAAATTCAGGTCATTACAGACAATGCAAAATCCATATCAGAGGAAATTGCAAAAACATCACATGAACTTGCTCTTGGAGCAGGAAATCAGGCTGCTTCAGTTTCTGAAGGCGCAGATATGATTGCAACGATGTCAAGAGCGATTGAACAAGTTGCAGAGTCCAGTCAGGATACACATCATCTCATTCTAGATGTTGACCATTCTGTACAGGATGGTGTTACAGCACTTGAAAGACAGCATAGCTTGATGGAGCAAAATGACAGATCTACTGAGAAAGTAGTACAGGCGATTTCCCTACTTGAAAGCAAGGCTGCTGAAATTCAAAAGATAGTTGGTGTGATTGGAGAAATTGCTGATCAGACGAATCTGTTATCATTAAATGCAGCAATTGAAGCAACAAGGGCTGGAGAGCAAGGAAAAGGATTTGCAGTAGTTGCTGATGAAGTTAGAAAACTTGCAGAACAATCTGCATCTTCAAGCAATGATATAGAAACTTTGTTGAATGATATTCTTGAAAAAACAGTAAGAAGCATGGAAGATGTTATGGAAGTGCAGAAGATTGTTAGTGAACAGAAAGTTTCACTGGATGAAACCAGAGCATTATATACAAAGATTCAGGAGGCTGTTCAAATCATTGTACAAAAAGCAGTTGCAATATCAGCGGAAACGGTCGAACTTCAGAAAAGTTCAGATAAAGTTTCAAATGCGATGGGGGATGTGGCGGCGATTACAGAAGAAAGTGCTGCAGCTACTGAAGAGGTGGCAGCGGCAACCTCAGATCAGAGTAATTCGTTAGGAAATATTAGCGTAGAAGTAACAAATCTGGTGAATGAAGCACAACTTTTAATTGAAACAATTTCGGTATTTAAAGTATAAAAAAACGAACGGTGCACTCCATTGTGGAGTGCACCGTTTTGTGGTAATGAATGTAATCATTCCAAAATGCGATTCATTATTCATTACTTTTTTCATCACGCTGTGTTTTATATTTTGTTACCAATTTCTGAATTCTATCATTTGGATTTAAAAGATCACTGATTGAAGTATCATGATTCAATGTATCAATAATATATGCAATATACTTACTCATATCGCAATTGATATAATATGGTCGTTCAAGCAACTCGGGTGTCTGATAAATCAGGTTCGTAGTCAAAATTTTATCAATCAGACCATCTTCATAGGCAGAATCAATTTTATCAAGTCCACTTGTGAATAGACCGAAAGTTGCACAGATAAAAATTCTGTTTGCTTTGCGTAATTTCAATTCGGCAGCTACTTCAAGAACACTTTCTCCAGAAGATATCATATCATCAATTACAATGATGTCTTTGCCTTCTACACTGGAACCAAGAAATTCATGAGCAACAATAGGGTTTCTACCATTTACAATATGTGTATAATCTCTTCTTTTGTAGAACATACCCATATCAAGACCAAGCACGTTTGCGATGTAGATTGCTCGGCTCATACCACCTTCGTCAGGGCTGACTACCATCATATGGTCTGCATCAATATCAAGATCAGGGACATGTCTTAAAAGTCCTTTTATAAACTGATAAGCAGGCTGCACCGTTTCGAACCCATGAAGCGGAATTGCATTTTGTACACGTGCGTCATGTGCATCAAAGGTAATGATATTATCGACTCCCATCTGTACAAGTTCCTGTAAAGCGATTGCACAGTCAAGAGATTCTCTTGCAGTTCTTTTATGTTGTCTGCTTTCATATAGAAAAGGCATAATTACAGTAATTCTTCTTGCTTTTCCGCCAACTGCAGCAATAATTCGTTTTAAATCCTGATAATGGTCATCAGGAGACATATGGTTTGTTTCTCCGCATAAGGAGTAGGTCAGACTATAATTTGCGACATCGACCAGAAGGAAGAGATCGGTACCCCTGACTGATTCTAAAATGATTCCCTTTGCTTCTCCAGAGCCAAAACGTGGAACTTTAGCTTTGAGAAGATAAGACTCTCTTTGATACCCTGCAAATGCAAGACTGTCTTTATGTTCATTCTTGCGTTCAGTTCTCCATTTTACAAGATAATGGTCAATTTTTTCACCAAGAGTCTTGCAACCTTCTAAGGCAATCATACCAAGGGAACCTACAGGTATTGTTTCAAGGTTACGTTTTTCTTCACGATTGGGCATGGCGGAAGAATCCTCACTTTCTGTTAATCAATCTTTTTTTATACATTCTGATATCCGGACCAGTTAACTTACATACATGATAATGACTCATGATTCGGGAAAAAATTCGATCAGAATAACGGTTACGCGTTTCTTCAAGAGATAGATTAGTAGAGATGATTGTTGGTTTTTTCCTGATATGACGTTCGTTCAGACAGGAAAAAAGTTGTGATGTGACATTCGCTTTCAGGGTCTCTGTTCCTAAATCATCTATTATCAACAAATCACAATTATATAGGTCATCTAAAAGATTGTAAAGGTCTTCTTTCTTTTTATAATCGAAAGTACCTGCAGAAAGGACATCAAAGAGCTGGGCAGCACTGAAATAAAGTACAGGATGGCCGGTTTCAATCACCTCTTTTGCAATACATCCTGATAAAAATGACTTTCCGGTCCCAACTGTTCCATAAAAGAACAAATTACGGTAATCTTTGCCAAAAACAGATATAAACTCATGACATTCTTTCACTGCGTTTTGAAAACGAGTCAAATCGTCACCTTCATAATATAAGCTGGAAAGAGTTGAGAAATTTTCTTTTAATAAAACATCCTGAATGTTCGATTGAGCATATAACATAGTGATGATGGACTGCTTGAAACAGTGACATTTTTCGTTATTAATATAGCCGGTATCCAGACAATCCTTACATTCATAGATAGGATCAAGGTAATTTGATGGATATCCATGTGAAGTCAATAAGTTTTGTTTTTGATTTGTAAGAGCTTCAAGTTGTTGCTTTAGTTCGGATAATGCAGACGCATCACCATCAATCAACTTTTTGCCTTGTTGTACGGAAATAGATGCAATACTACTGTCCAGAGTCTCAAATTCAGGAATCTTTCTATAAATTTCTTCCTTACGTGATGTATGAAGATGCTGGTTATGCAGCTGGCGTTCTTCAAAGGTACGAATCATAGCATCATACTGCGAATTACTTAATGGCACAGGAAATCTCCTTTCAGTTACTTAGTATTTCTTTTTCTAGCTTTGTAAAATCATAGGTGTTTTGCTCAAACTGATTAAACGCATTTTTAGAAACGACTGATGTAGGTCTGCTCTTTTTAAAAGATTCATCCGCTTTCCTAATATCTGAAAGATGGTGGATATTCGATTTATACCAATTGCTGATTACGCTGTCTGCATATTCGAAACGATGTGTATCAACAGCTAAAACTGTCCTGTCACAGGCTTCTAATATAATATCAAGTGAAAAACCATATGTTTTAGTCCATTTACTGATAAAATCAACTTCTTTACTAACAGGTGCAGATGTTTTCCCAAGCGCTGCCATAATTTTATAGACAGTTCTGTCATATTTTCCAACGACAGATGCTGCTTGCTTCGGTGTTGTAATTCCTTCTTCGGCCCAGGAGAGAGCTACTTTTTCGATATAACGAAAATCTTTTTTTCCTCGTCCAACACAATACTGTATCAAATAATCGATCAAATCAGAAGAAAAACCAAGGATATCATTAATATAAAATATTGATTTTATTTCAGAGGAACTGAGAGTTTTACCCATGTATTGCTCTGTAATAAATAAAATCTGTTGTGCATCACTCTGCTCTCTGAAAGCTTTTATCTGATCTGGAGAATAAGCTGGTTTTTCAAAACGCGAGGAAGTCTCCATCATCAGATTCTGCGCGGAAGAATCAACCTGTGTAACAGAAGAAGTAGACGAAATATCGGTTTCTTCTTGTTCAGGAAGTTTGCATACAAGTCGATTCAAGTCATTTAGATGAATGCCAATCAGAGCTCTGGAATCGTTATATTCAAGTGTAATCAGCCCATTTTTCTCCCAATACTTTAAGGAGCGTAGGACATCTTTTTCGGTGTGATTAAATTTGTCTGCAATATCGGAGATACTGGCAGGCAGATTTGCGCTCATCACGCGGAGCAGATAGAGATAGACCTTAATCTGCGCATCATTTGCATCTTTTATAAAAAAATCAATAAAAAGATTGGATATTGGAGTCATATCCATATATCCATCTTTGTAAATTTTTAAAGAACTCATACGATCACCCGTCTCATTTATTTTCTAAAGCAAATGAATTATAGCACAGGCATCTTTAAAATAAAAGTGTGATTTTGCTGAAAAAACCTGTATTTCAGGGCACTTTTGACACGAATGAAAAATGTGGAGAAAGTGGAAAACTGGTCCACATAATGTAAACGTACCATGCGCTACGCTTACAATATAGCCCTGAAAAATAAGGGTTTTAAAGTGTTATGAATCAATAAATTATGTAAACGAAATATCCACATTTTTTATCAGGTAGTTTTCCTCATAAAAAATGTGGATATTGTGGATAACTTATTGACCGAGGAGATTTTCCCCGACTTTTACAATGTCTCCGGCGCCCATAGTTATCAACAGGTCCCCGTTGATACAATGTTCAAGTAAAAAATTTTCAATCTCGTCAAAAGTAGAAAAATAGTAGCATTCTTTACCAGCTTTCAGAAGTAGATTTTGAAGATCGCGGGAGGTAATTCCTATTGTATTCACTTCACGGGCAGCATAAATATCTGATAAAATAATTTTATCAGCCTGACATAAGGCATCCGAAAAATCCTGTAAAAAGGCATTTGTTCTGGTATAAGTATGTGGCTGAAAGACGCACCAGAGAGTTTTATGAGGGAAATTAGAAGCAGCTTGTAATGTTGCACGTATTTCTGTTGGATGGTGTGCATAATCATCAATAATGGTGACACCACCAATGCTACCTTTTAACTCGAAGCGTCTGTCAGAACCTTTGAAGTGTGCAAGCGCTTCCTGGCATACAGTTTCATCAACTGACAGATTTTCAGCCAGAGCAAAGGCTGCAAGTGCGTTTAACACATTATGTTCTCCTGGAACAGAAAGGTTGACTTGCAGGGAAGCTTTATTTTTTCTATGAATATAAAAGGAAGAATGTCCATTTTCATTATATGTAATATCAAAACAAGAGTAATCAGCTTCGTCTGACTTACCAAAGGTGATAATCTTGCATTTTAACCCACTTGTGATGGTCTCATATTCAGGAATATCCCGGTTGATAATCAATGTGCCATCTGATGGAAGGAGAGTAGCAAACTGGTGAAAAGAATCTCTAATCTCGTGAATGTCATGAAAGAAATCCATGTGATCTTCTTCTACATTGAGAATCACTGCTACTTTGGGAAAAAATTTTAAAAAACTATTTGTGTATTCGCAGGCTTCAGTAACAAAGTATTCAGATTTGCCAATTCTGAAATTGCCTTGGATTGATTTTAGGATTCCACCAATAGAGAGTGTTGGATCTAACCTGGCTTGAAGCAATATTTCAGAAATCATGGAAGTGGTGGTGGTTTTTCCGTGGGTGCCGCTTACAGCGATTGGGGTACCATATTTACGCATAATCTGTCCCAATAGCTCTGCTCTACTTAGAATTGGAATTTGCATTGAATTTGCAGCAATCAACTCGGAGTTTTCTGCTTTGATGGCAGCTGTGTACACAATCAGATCAATATCTGATTTTATATGTTCTGCGTTGTGGCCATAATAGACAAAAGCGCCTTTTAATGTCAGATCATCTGTTAGCGGTGACTGTTTTGCATCTGAACCAGACACAGTAAAACCTGAATCAAGCAGGATCTCAGCCAGACCACTCATGCTGATTCCGCCTATTCCAATAAAATAGACATGAATTGGTTTATTAAAATCTATTTCATACATTGATAACTCCTATCTGCATGTTGGGTACATGCACTTTATTCAGACCCATATGTATTATACTCATCTGTTAAAAAAAAACCAATCTTAATTTGATATTTTAATAAAATATTCATTCTAAAAGCAGGAATAGAATATGATTTATATAAGAAAAGGGTTCTTGTGATGTTTGTTCTCCTAAAGGTACAGCATCTAGTGTATTTTGTTTAAAATACCCTAAATAAGGCACAACTAACCATAATTATGCACATAACTTACAAATTCTTAAAAAATACATTGTAAAATTTACACATAAATAATGATGTATATTGGCAATATTTTTGTAAAAAATATTCACATTCTGTTAGCGTTATGATATAATCTACGTAATTGAATCAGTCCTTAAATATGAGTTATCGGACGGAATGAGGTGACAACATGATAAAAAAAGAAATGATAGCCATGTTGCTTGCAGGGGGACAGGGCAGCAGGTTAGGGGTTTTGACTTTGAAAATGGCAAAACCTGCAGTTGCATTTGGCGGAAAATACAGAATCATCGATTTCCCACTGAGTAATTGTATTAATTCTGGAGTGGATACCGTTGGCGTTCTGACACAATATCAGCCGCTACGACTAAATACACACATAGGAATTGGTATTCCATGGGATCTGGATAGAAATATTGGTGGTGTAACCGTACTTCCACCTTATGAGAAGAGCACTAGCAGCCAATGGTATACCGGAACAGCAAATGCGATTTTTCAGAATATGGATTACATGGAAACATATAATCCTGAATATGTCCTGATACTATCAGGAGATCATATTTATAAAATGGACTATGAAGTGATGCTGGATTTTCATAAGCAGAATAAAGCAGAAGTAACAATTGCGACGATGGCGGTACCATTAGAAGAGGCAAAACGATTTGGAATTCTGATTACTGATGAGAACCGCAAGATTGTAGATTTCGAAGAAAAGCCCGAGAATCCAAGAAGTAATCTTGCTTCCATGGGTATTTATATTTTCAACTGGAAAACATTAAAAGAAGCATTGATTGCAAAAGCTGAGCAGCCTGCACTTGATTTTGGACAGCATGTTATTCCTTATTGCCACGAGAAGGGTGCTCCGTTGTACGCATATGAGTATAATGGATACTGGAAAGATGTTGGAACGCTTCAGTCTTATTGGGAAGCAAATATGGAACTGATTGATATTGTTCCTGAATTTAATCTTTATGAAGAATACTGGAAAATATATACAAGGAGCCTTACGCTCCCGCCACAATATATTTCTTCTGAGAGTGTAATAGAAAAAAGTATTATCGGAGAAGGAACCACGATTTATGGTCAAATCTATAATTCGGTGATAGGATGCGGTGTTACTGTTGGCGCGGGAACCGTAATACGTGATTCTATCATTATGAACGAAGCAGTCATTGGAGATGGCTGCGAGATTAACAAAGGGATTATTGCAGAGAACGTTTTGATTGGAAACAGTGTTCGACTTGGAATTGGTGAAGAGGTTCCAAATGAAACACATCCTCATATTTATAGCCATGGAATGGTAACAGTTGGGGAAAAAAGTGTGATTCCAGAAGGGGTAACCGTTGGGAAAAATACAGTGATTGCCGGTGTAACGAATTATGATGACTATACAGACAAGAGTCTGGCTGGTGGGAAGACACTGATTAAGGCAGGTGATGAATCATGAGGGCAATAGGAATTATACTTGCAGGTGGTAATAACCATCGGATGAAGGAACTGTCTCAAAAAAGAGCAATCGCAGCAATGCCAATTGCTGGAAGCTATAGAAGTATAGATTTTGCATTAAGTAATATGTCGAACTCACATATTCAGAAAGTTGGTGTGTTTACACAGTATAATGCAAGAAGCCTGAATGAACATCTTAGTTCCTCTAAATGGTGGGATTTTGGTAGAAAACAAGGAGGTTTATTTGTTTTTACACCAACGGTAACTTATGATAATAGTTTTTGGTACAGAGGAACTGCGGATGCAATCTATCAAAATTTAGCTTTTCTTAAGAATAGTCATGAGCCATATGTAATAATTGCCTCTGGTGATTGCGTTTATAAAATGGACTATAACAAAGTGCTTGAGTATCATATTGAGAAAAAAGCAGATATCACTGTAGTTTGCAAAGACATGCCTGCAGGTACAGAAGTGGAACGTTATGGAACATTAAAAATGAATGAAGAGTGTCTGATTGAAGACTTTGAAGAAAAACCCATCGTTGCAAAATCTAACACGATCTCCTGCGGAATCTATATTATTCGTCGTCGTCAACTAATTGAATTGATTGAAAAATCAGCGGAAGAAGATAGACATGATTTTGTAAGAGATATATTAATCAGGTATAAAAATCTGAAAAAGATTTATGGATATAAAATAAAAGAATACTGGAGAAATATTGCTTCCGTTGAGGATTACTTCAGTACAAATATGGATTTCCTAAAACCTGAAATCAGGGATTATTTTTTCAAGCAGTATCCTGATGTGTATTCAAAAGTAGATGATTTGCCACCTGCAAAATATAATATGGGATCGCAAATCAGAAATAGTCTGATTTCAAGTGGCTGTATTGTAAATGGTATTGTCGAGGATTCTGTTGTTTTCAAAAAAGTTTTTATTGGTAATAATTGTTTTATTAAGAATTCTATTATCTTGAATAACGTTTATATTGGGGATAATACTCATATTGAGGACTGTATCATAGAAAGCAGGGATACAATCAGAGCGAATTCCTACCATAAAGGGGAGAACGGAATCAAGATTGTAATAGAAAAAAATGAAAGATATATATTATAGCTAGAAGTACTTACAAAACAAGGGGGTATCTAAAAATGATTATTACTGACGTACGCGTTCGCAAGATCGCAAAAGAAGGCAAAATGAAGGCAATCGTGTCGATTACAATTGATGATGAATTTGTTGTTCATGACATCAAGGTAATTGAGGGAGAAAAGGGACTCTTTATCGCAATGCCGAGCAAAAAAGCCACAGATGGTGAGTACAGAGATATTGCGCATCCCATCAATTCAGCAACAAGAGAAAACATTCAAAGCATCATTCTTCAACATTATGAAAAGGCCTTACTGGAGCCTGAGACAGTAGAAGTGTAATAGACCGTTAACACACAGGGATGTCAGTTTGACATCCCTGTTATATTTTAGTAATCTAAAATCACATTATGGCAAAACGGATTCTATGAATAGAACGGAGCAAAGATTATATGTATATCATAACAGGACTGGGAAATCCCACAAGTGAATATAAAAATACTAGGCACAATATTGGTTTTGATGTAATAGATACCATTGCTGCACAGAATCAGATTTCAGTATTAGAGCATAAATTTAAGGCACTCATTGGTAAAGGGTATATTAATGGTCAGAAAGTGGTTTTAGTGAAACCTCAGACATTTATGAACTTAAGTGGGGAGAGTTTAAGAGCAATTACAGACTATTTTAAAGTGGAAGTCGAAACAGAGTTGATTGTCATTTATGATGATGTGAGTTTGGATGTTGGGCAACTTCGTATTCGAAAAAAAGGGAGCGCGGGTGGACATAACGGAATAAAGAGTCTGATTGCACATTTGGGAACAGATACATTCCAAAGAATCAAGATGGGCGTTGGTGAAAAGCCAAAAGGATATGATCTTGCAGATTATGTTCTGGGTCATTTTACGGGAACAGAGAGAAAAATAATGGATGAGAGTAGTATAAAAGCATCAGAAGCAGTTGCTATGATGATTACTGAACGTACAGAAGAAGCAATGAACCGTTTTAATAAAAAAGAAGGATGAGATAAAAGTGAAAGCATTATCAGCCCCACTGTGGGAAATGGCTGAGTTTCCGCAGATCGCAGAAAGTCTTCAGGATGAAAAAAAGAGCGTTCTCTTAACAGGTTGCGTCGATTCGCAAAAACTTCATATGATTTACGGACTAAGCGGTGGTTTTACATATAAAATCATCGTTACTTATCATGAAATGAAAGCAAAAGAACTATATGAAGATTATAAATTTTATGACAAGAACGTCATAATATTTCCGGGAAAAGACCTTATCTTTTATCAGGCGGATATACATGGAAAACAACTGACAGCTGAAAGAATGAAATGTTTAAAAAAAATACTTGAAAGACAACCATTTACTTTGATTACGACTTTCGATAATTTTATGATTCCACAAGTTCCACTTGATATTCTTAAAAAAAGTGTTCTCAAAATTACAAAACAGACAACAATTGATGAGACGGAACTTGCAAAAAAACTGATTGAAATGGGATATGAGAAAAATTATCAGGTTGAGATTCCAGGTCAATTCAGCATCCGAGGTGGAATTATTGATATCTTTGACCTTACGGATGAAAATCCATTTCGTATTGAGCTGTGGGGGGATGAACCGGAATCCATCAGAACTTTTGATGTGCTGAGTCAACGTTCTATAGAAGAAAAAGAAGCAATCACTGTATTTCCAGCAACAGAGATGATTTTAAGCGACCAGCAGATAAAAGAAGGTCTAAAAAAAATAGAGCAGGACTCAAATAAATGCCGTGAGCAATTCAGGAAGGAATTCAAAACGGAAGAAGGCGCACGTGTTACTGCTTTATATACAGATTTGAAGGAACAGATTGAAGAATTCCAGGCTTATGCGAATGTAGAGAGTTATGTTAACTACTTTTATGAGAAATCAGGAAGTTTATTTGAATATTTAAATGAGTTTTCAAATTGTATTTTTATGGATGAGCCTGCAAAAATTGCTGAGCATGCTAGCGCTGTTGAATTGGAGTTCAGGGAAAGCATGATTCATAGAGCTGAGAAAGGATATATTCTTCCTAAGCAGATGGAGTTACTTCGCTCAGCGGAAGAAGTTGCTGCAATTCTTACAAGCAAAAGAATGCTGGCATTATGTTCCATCGATATGCATCAGAATTTGTTTAAGTTTTCTTCAAAATTTAACATCACAACACGTTCAGTTCCTTCCTATAACAGCAGTTTTGAAAATTTATTGACAGACCTTAAAAAATATAAGAAAAATGGATACCGGATTCTTTTATTGTCTGGATCAAGGACAAGGGCGGCCAGGCTGGCAGAGGATATTCTTCAGGAAGGAATGAGCTGTTTTTACAGTGAAGAAATGGACCGCCAGATACTGCCGGGAGAAGTTATGACCGCATATGGTCATGTTACAAGGGGATTTGAATACCCACTCCTTAAATACCTGGTAATAACAGATAGTGATATATTTGGGAATGATCATAAAAAGAAGAAAAAAAGAAAAGTATACGAAGGACAAAAAATCCAGGACTTTTCTCAGTTAAAAGTCGGAGATTATGTGGTACATGAAAATCATGGACTTGGCATATACCAGGGAATTGAAAAAGTTGAAATGAACCATGTGACAAAGGACTATATTAAAATCCAGTATCGAGATGGAGGCAATTTATATGTGCTTGCAACAGGACTGGACGTGATACAAAAATATGCATCTTCTGATGGAAAACAGGTCAAACTTAATAAACTTGGAACACAGGAATGGGTACGGACAAAATCGAAGGTAAAAAGTGCTGTCACTGAAGTTGCAAAAGACTTGGTTGAGCTTTATGCGAAACGTCAGATGCAGGAAGGGTTTCAGTTTGGTCCAGATACCGTCTGGCAGACAGAGTTTGAAGAAATGTTTATCTATGAGGAGACAGATGATCAGCTTAATGCGATAGAGGCGACTAAGTCTGATATGCAAAGTTCAAGAATCATGGATCGCCTGATTTGTGGTGACGTTGGGTATGGTAAAACTGAGATAGCGATTCGGGCAGCATTTAAAGCAGTACAAGATGGAAAACAGGTAATTTTTTTGGTACCGACTACAATATTAGCGCAGCAGCATTATAATACCTTTGTTCAGAGAATGAAGGATTTTCCAGTTCGAATCGATTTAATGTCACGCTTTAGAAGCACAGCAGAACAAAAAAAGACACTGATTGATTTAAAAAAGGGAATGGTTGATATTTTGATTGGAACACATCGTGTACTTTCAAAGGATATTCTTCCAAAGGACCTTGGATTGCTTATCATAGATGAAGAACAGCGATTTGGAGTAACACATAAAGAAAAAATCAAGAAAATGAAAGATACAATTGATGTATTAACATTGACGGCTACGCCTATTCCCAGAACCCTACACATGAGTCTGGTAGGAATTCGCGATATGAGTGTTCTTGAAGAACCACCAAATGACAGAATGCCAATACAGACTTATATTATGGAATATAATGAAGAAATGGTAAGAGAGGCAATTGTCAGAGAACTGACCAGAGAAGGTCAGATCTATTATGTCTACAACAGAGTCAGTAATATTGCAGATATTGCTGCAAATATTCAAAAGCTTGTGCCTGAAGCAGTCGTTGCTTTTGCACATGGACAGATGAAAGAACATGAGTTGGAACGTATTATGTATGATTTCATGAATGGTGAAATCGATGTGCTCGTATCAACAACAATTATAGAAACAGGACTTGATATTTCTAATGTAAATACGATGATTATACATGATGCAGATACGATGGGGCTTTCACAGCTTTATCAGTTGAGAGGAAGAGTGGGAAGATCTAACAGATCAGCGTATGCCTTTCTGATGTATAAAAAGAATAAAATGATTAAGGAAGTTGCTGAAAAAAGATTGCAGGCCATACGTGAGTTCACTGACCTTGGAAGTGGATTTAAGATAGCAATGCGAGATCTTGAAATCAGAGGGGCGGGAAATCTTCTTGGAGAAAAACAACATGGACATATGGCAGCAGTTGGGTATGATCTCTATTGTAAAATGCTGAATGAAGCAGTCAAGGTAGAAAAAGGTATTTCCACACAGGAAGATTTCAATACATCTGTAGAACTAGATGTCGATGCATATATTCCGCCAACTTATATTTTAAATGAATTTCAGAAACTTGATATTTATAAAAGAATTGCTGGAGTAGAGACCCAGTCTGAATTTGATGATATGAAAGAAGAACTGCTGGATCGTTTTGGGGAAATACCAAAGCCAGCAGATAACTTGTTAAGAATTGCAATGATTCGGGCGAATGCACATAAAATTTTTATTACAGAAGTACAGGGAAAAGAGGAAGTTTTAAAAATTGTTCTGAAGTCCGATGCACCGGTGGAACCTACAACAATACCAATTTTGCTTGCAGGTTTCAAAGACAGGCTAAAATTCAGTATGAAAGGGATTCCGCATTTTACTTATCGTTATAAAAAAACAGGCATGGTAGAAAAAGATGCGGAAAATCTTTTAGTGCTTACCGAGAGTCTGTTGCAAGAGATGAAAGTGATTACCCAAAAACAATCATGAGGATAAAGTGTAATGTCCAAGAAAAAGAAAGAAAAGATAGAGTTTCGATATTATGAAATTCCACAGAAGGAACCATTACTCGCATTAATGGGAGACAAATGGATTCAGTATTATGGTATTGATGCTGATTTTCTACATTTTCATAATCTGTTAGAAATTGGTTACTGCTATTATGGAACAGGTGAACTTGTTTTGGAAGATCAAGTGTTAAGATTTGATACTGGTATGACAACATCCATTCCAAAAAATATTTTACATACAACACAGAGTGATCCGAATGTTCTTGGAAGCTGGGAATATTTATTTATAGATGTGGAAGCTTTTATCAATGAAATGTATCCACAGAATTCGGTGTTTGCACATAATCTGATTAAACGGGTTAACAAAAAAGCATTTGCAGTCTTTGAAGAGAGTAATGGTGCAATTGCTGGAATTGTTCATGCCCTTTTTCGTGAAATGCTGGAAAAAAAGGAGTTCTATTTTGAGAGTACAAAAGGTTTGATGCTTTCTCTTATGTTTGAGATAGCAAGAATTAATGATCCTCAGCCAGAAAAGATGAAGCCTGTTGTATCTGGCTCCACGCAAATTGCGCCAGCACTTGATTATGTTAGTGATTACTATTTTAGGGAAATTAAAATAGAGGATTTGGCAGAATCTTGTCATATGAGTGAAACACATTTCAGACGCGTATTTGAAGAATGTATGAATATGCCTCCTCTAGAATATATTAATCTTGTCAGAATTCAGATGGCATGTGATTTCATGAAAAAAGGAAAAGATTCTATGTCAGTCATTTCGCAAAAGGTTGGCTTTGCCACACAGACTACATTCAATCGCAATTTTAAAAGAGTAGTTGGAACGACACCTTATCAGTGGAAATCGCATCCTGAGAATTACGAATGCAAGCTTGAAAATTTTAAAATTTCGGCACACAGAGGTTGGTAAATCATGGTCGAATTTGCATATTTTTTAAAGGAATATGAAAACATATTGTCCTTTTTAATGATATAATATACATAAAACAACAAATAAATGTTGTTATAATGTACATTTTTAACAAAATCACCGGGGATTTTTGTGTACAGGTATTTCTATCTTAAGGAGGATATGATTGAGAATGAAAAGAAAAAGTATTGCAGTAATTTTGGCAGCAGTATTAACGCTTTCACTGATGGGGTGTGGAGCAAAACAGGAAGCGGCACAACCAGCAGCAGAAGAAACAACAGAAACTGCTGAAGAAGCGCCAGCAGCTGAGGCACCAGCAGCAGATGCTTCTGCTGACGGAAACACATTGACGGTTTGGTGCTGGGATCCTGCATTTAATATTTATGCAATGGAACAGGCCGCAGAGGTTTATAAAGAAAAAAATCCAGATTTTGTTTTAAACGTTGTAGAAACTCCTTGGGCTGACATTCAGACAAAACTGACTACAGCAGCAACGTCTTCTGATTTGAGTTCATTACCTGATATTATGTTATTACAGGATAATGCATTCCAGAAAAATGTAATCAGCTATCCTGATGCATTTACAGATATATCGAGTTCAGGAATTGCCTTTGATCAATTCGGTGCTGCAAAACTTGCTTATTCGACGGTTGGCGGCAAGAATTATGGTGTTCCATTTGATAATGGTGCTGTTATCAGCTGTGTTAGAACAGATGTGCTTGAAAAAGCAGGTTATACCGTAGATGATTTTACAGATATTACATGGTCAAGATATATTGAAATTGGTAAAGACGTTCTTGCAAAAACTGGAACACCGATGTTATCTATGCAGGCAGGAGAAACTGACCTGATTATGATGATGCTTCAGTCTGCAGGCGGCAGTTTATTTGATGCAGAAGGAAATCCAACAATTGTAAATAATGCAGTATTAGCAGAAGTAATGAGTGTATATCAGGAATTAATTAAATCAGGTGTTTTAATTGAAGTAAATGACTGGGATCAGTATATTGGAACACTTACCAACAGTACTGTAGCTGGAACAATTAATGGTTGCTGGATTCTTGCATCCATTCAGACAGCAGCAGATCAATCAGGAAAATGGGCAATCACCAATATGCCAAAACTTGAAACAGTGGATGGCGCTACTAATTATTCTAATAACGGTGGATCAAGCTGGGTTGTAACTTCAAATTGTAAAAATGTTGAACTTGCAACAGACTTCCTTGGAAGTACCTTTGCAGGCAGTGTAAAATTCTATGAAACAATCCTTCCAAGCTCAGGCGCGCTTGCAACTTATTTGCCAGCAGCAGATAGTTCTGTTTATGCAGAACCACAGGTATTCTTTAACGATCAGGCAATCTATTCACTGATTACAGAGTTTGCAGGAAAAGTTCCAAGTAATAATACAGGTGTTTATTATTATGAAGCACGTGATGCAGTAGCAACAGCACTCACAAATGTTGTGAACGGAGCAGATATTGCATCAGAACTTCAGGCAGCAGAAGATACTGTCAAATTCCAGATGGGACAGTAACTGAAATATAAAATGTGAAGTGGGGGAACTTCCGGACTTTGGAGGTTCCCTTTCATAATATAAAGGAGGCATTGCTGTGAGCCGCGCAAATAAAAAAACATCACAAAAACTGACGCTTAGCAAAAAGCAAAATATTTCTGGCTGGTTTTTCCTAATGCCCGCAACATTTCTGATTGCTATCATGAGTTTTATTCCTATGTTCCGTGCATTGATTTTGTCGTTTAAAACTGGAGTAGGAAACAACCTGAAATGGGCGGGAGTCTTTAACTATCAACGTCTTGGACAGGATACTGTATTTATACAGGCCTTAAAAAATAATTTTATTTATCTATTGATTCAGGTTCCAATTATGCTTCTTCTTGCACTGGTTCTTGCCTCCATGCTGAATAATAAACATCTTCGTTTTAAAGGACTATTTCGAACTGCCATTTTTCTTCCCTGTGCAACTTCGCTAGTATCATATGCGATTATCTTTCGTTCATTATTTGCAGTGGATGGGTTTGTGAACCTGATTTTAATCAAACTTGGTTTTCTTGAAGTTGGTTATAATTTTTTGGCACATCCCAATAGTGCAAGAATGGTTATCATACTGGCTTTAATTTGGAGATGGACAGGATATAATATGGTCTTTTATCTTGCGGGTCTTCAAAATATTGAATATTCGGTCTATGAAGCGGCAATGATTGATGGGGCCTCTCCAATTAAAACATTCTTTAAAATAACTGTTCCGTTACTGAAACCGACTATTTTATTGACTGCGATTATGTCAACAAATGGAACTTTGCAATTATTTGATGAATCTGTAAACCTTACAAACGGCGGACCAGCCAATGCAACGATTACCATGTCACATTATATTTATAATTTGTCATTTAAATATGTGCCAAACTTTGGTTATGCTGCTGCAATGTCATATCTGATTCTGATTCTTGTTGCAGTACTGGCATTTGTTCAGATGAAAGTAGGTGATAAGCGTGATTAAATTTAAAAGAAGTTTTCAATATATTTTTTTGACAATCGTGTCATTTATTTCAGTGTTTCCACTATTTTGGATGGTAATCTCCGCGACAAATACAAGCCTGGATGTAACAAGAGGCGTTATGGTGCCAGGAATGGCATTATTTGAGAACTTTCAGAAACTGATCAGTGTACAAAATGTCAGTCAGGCAATGATGAATTCATTTAAGTATGCAATTATACTGACACTATCGTCACTTTGCATTTGCTCCCTTGCGGGATATGGATTTGAAATTTTTCATGACAAAGGAAAAGACTTTGTTATGGCAATTATTCTTCTTGCAATGATGGTTCCGTTTGCAGCTACAATGATTCCATTGTTTCAGATGTTTTCAAAAGCTGGATTATTAAATACCACTGCTGGATTCATGTTGCCAACAATTTCCACCCCTTTTCTGATTATGCTATTTCGTCAGAGTGCAAGATCCTTTCCACATGATATTATTGAAGCCGCAAGAATAGACGGATTAAATGAGTTTCAGATTTTTTACAAGATGTTCTTTCCAACCATGCGCTCTACATATGCAGCTGCAATGACGATAACTTTCATGAATGCATGGAATAATTATCTCTGGCCTAAAGTTATCATGACAGATCAGAAGAGTATCACAATGCCAATGCTGGTTGCGAACCTTACAGAAGGCTATGTAACAGATTATGGGGTATTAATGCTTGGTGTTTTATTGTGTACAATACCGACTATAATAATTTTCTTCGTTCTGCAGAAAAGCTTCGCAGAAGGAATTACAGGAGCGGTTAAATAGGATAGAAAGTGGATGAATAGGGAATGACTATGTTTGATTATAATAAAATTAAAAATCCTGAAATTTTTATGGAGAATAGATTGCCTGCGCATTCAGATCATGAATATTATAAGGATGATTCTGAATTACTGGCAGGCAGCAGTAGTTTTAAATATGTATTAAATGGATTATGGAAATTTGCTTATGCTAAAAATCTAAATCTTGCAGTGAAAGGATTTGAAGCAGCAGACTATAGTGCGTTTGATTGGGATACCATACATGTTCCGGCACACATCCAGATGGAAGGTTATGATGTACCGCAATATGCGAATGTTCAATATCCATGGGATGGAAGGGAACAGATTGATCCAGGTGAAATTCCAACAGACTTTAACCCAGTTGCTCATTACGTGAAGTATTTTAATCTTCCTGTACATTTCAGAGAAAAGAGAACGATATTATCTTTTCAAGGCGTAGAAAGCGGAGCAATTGTATGGTTAAATGGCAACTATATTGGTTATAGTGAAGATAGCTTTACGCCTGCTGAATTTGATGTGAGTGAACATCTGGTAGAAGGAATGAATAAGCTTGCTGTTCAGGTTATAAAATGGACTGCAGGGAGTTGGTGTGAAGATCAAGACTTTTTTAGATTTTCAGGTATCTTCAGAGATGTTTTTCTTTATTGTATCCCAGAAGTTCATATTCGAGATTTAAAAATCTGTACTCCTTTAACGGAGGATTTTAAGCAGGGAAAATTAGAGCTTGAGATGGATGTGATAGGGGAAGGAAGCGCCAAGATCAGTCTATATAATGGAGATAATCCATTGTTTCTTGAGAATATTACGCTATCAGGAATAACAAAAGCAAGCCAGGTAATCGAAGAACCGAGACTATGGAGTGCAGAATCACCGGCGTTATATCATCTTGAAATCAGAGTATTTGACAAAAGTGGAACACTACAAGAGATCATACCTTACGATGTTGGATTTAGAAAATTTGAGATACGTGACAGCATCATGCATCTGAATGGCAAACGAATCGTATTTAAGGGCGTTAATCGTCATGAATTTAGTTCAATTGGGGGCAGACATGTTACTCGAGAAGAGTTAATACAGGATATTATTACCATGAAAAAGAATAATATCAATGCCATCAGAACCTGTCATTATCCAGATGATAGTGCCATTTATAAGCTTTGTGATCAGTATGGTCTTTACATGATTGATGAGACAAATCTGGAAACACATGGCAGTTGGGATGCAGTAGCCAGAGGTGTCATCGGAATAGAAGAAGCAATCCCAGGTGACAGACCAGAATGGAAACAGCTCATACTTGACAGAGCAAACTCCATGTATCAGAGAGACAAAAATCATGTATCAATCTTGATCTGGTCATGTGGCAATGAATCATTTGGTGGAAGCAATCTATTTGAAATGTCAGAGTTCTTTAGAAAAGTTGATTCCACACGACCTGTTCATTATGAAGGTGTTCACCATGACAGAAGGTACAATGGAACAAGTGATATAGAAAGCCAGATGTATACGCCTGCTGATGAAATTAGAAAATTTCTGCAGAACGATAGAAGGAAACCTTTTATCTGTTGTGAGTATTTACATGCAATGGGAAATTCCTGTGGGGCTATGCATAAATACACGGATTTGACAGACACAGAACCTTTATATCAAGGAGGATTTATCTGGGACTACATAGACCAGTCCATCCTGAAAAAGGATCGATATGGCAAAGAGTTTCAAGCATATGGTGGTGATTTTGATGATAGACCCTGTGATTATAACTTTTGTGGTAATGGAATCGTTTATGCAGATGATCGTACAGAATCTCCCAAAATGCAGGAAGTGAAATATCACTATCAGAATATTTCTATAAAATGGAATGAAAAAACTTTTACTATTGTCAATAAAAATCTATTTACCTCGACGGATCAGTATGAATGTAGATTCAGTGTTAATAAAGATGGCAAACAAATAGAAAAAAAAGTGTTACAGACAAATGTAGGACCATTGCAGGAAGCCGAGTATCCGATACCGGAGATAAAGATTGCTGCACCAGGAATTTATTCAATGACCGTGTCATTTCACTTAAAAACAGAAGAATGTTTTGCAGCAGCAGGTTTTGAAGTTGCATTTGGTGAGAAAATAATTCAAGTAAATAATCATGAAGGAAACAACTATATTTTGCCGGATGGTCTTGAAGATACCACGTCATTACATGGATTGAAAGTAATAAAAGGGAAACTGAATATTGGGGTAAAAGGTGATCATTTTGAGGCACTATTTTCTTATCTGAATGGTGGGCTAGTATCTTATCGATATGCAGGGAAAGAAATGATCAAAGCCATACCAAAGCCAAATTTCTGGAGAGCACCAACTGATAATGATTATGGCAATCAGATGCCTGCAAGATATGGACAGTGGAAGCTTGCAAGTCTGTATATGACACATAAGAATGGAGACGATGCATGGAAATCCGAGCCAGAGCTAGTGATTGGGAAAGATATGGTTACAGTAAGTTATCGCTATTATCTTCCAACAGTACCTGCATCAGAATGTTTGTTAATCTATACGGTACATCTTGACGGTAGTATTAAAGTCAGATTGGAATATGAACCAGATGATGCATTAAAGGACATGCCTGAATTTGGTGTCATAATGAAAATTGATGCAGATTATGACAGGTTAGAATGGCTAGGGATGGGACCACAGGAAACATACGCCGACAGACGTTTGGGTGCAAAGTTTGGTTTATACCAAAATAAAGTTTTAGATAACATGGCCAGATATTTATTACCTCAAGAGTGTGGGAATAAAACCGGTGTAAAATATGCAAAAGTGATGGACGCCAAAGGGAGAGGAATGATTTTTTATGGAACAGAGATGAATTTTTCTGCTCTTCCCTATACACCACATGAAATTGAAAATGCACAACATCCATATGAATTACCGCCAATACACTATACTGTAATCAGGGCTTCCCTGATGCAAATGGGAATTGCAGGAGATGACAGCTGGGGTGCAAAAACACATGAAGAATATCTGATACCAACAGATCATAAGTTAGTTTTTGAGTTCTTTATGAAAGGAATTTAAACAACTTTGGAAAACCGGGCGTAAATTTGATGATTTACACCCGGTTTTTCTGATTATATGCTTTTCATTCAAAAACAGTTATGCTATATTTATAGTAATCGTGTTCTGTTTCTATGCAGAATGTATAGTTGATGTATAGGAGAAAAACAATGCAGTATAAAAAAGCATATGATAAATGGCGTTTTATTATAATTGAATATCTGTCCTATATCGTTTTTCTGATTCTGTTTTTGGAAATTGTTGTGTTTGTTTATTTTACCTATACAGGAATTATGCTTTCTACGCCTCAAAAGTACTTTATGAAGTATACATTATTTCCGACAGCAGCGAATGTTTCTTTACTTGCTATTGGAAACTATCTGCTTAAAAGAGATTCTATTTCTGAAGAAGTAAAAGATTATATTCCAATCCTCTGCCTGGTCGGATTCTGCCTGACCATCTCGTTGGTCCATAATTATTTTCTGATCACAGCAAGTATTTTTATGGTACCATTGATGTTGTCATCCATGTATGGCAGTAAAAAAATCACCACGAGAATTTTTATAATATGCATTGCAGCGCTTCTGTTTAGTGCGGTATTTGACGGGTTCGATTCTGCAAACAGAGATCAGGAAATGTGGAATATTAATGAAGTAATTGCGTTGATACTATTACTTTCTTCCTACCTCCTTAGTATTGTTATGATGAATTATTCTAAAGAAAAGGAAGATGAACTAAGAGAAAGTATCATAGCTAAATATACACTTGAAGAGGCTTTAAAAAGAGATCCACTTACAGGACTCTATAATCATACAGAATTTTACAGATATCTGGAGACACTATTAGATCTAGTTGGGACTACAGTCAAGACGGTCAGTCTGGTTGTCATAGACATTGATAATTTTAAAAATGTAAATGATACTTATGGGCATGAAAAGGGGAACATTGTTCTCGTAGAATTATCAAAATTGATGACAGAATATTGTGGTGCAAAAGGCCGTGTATGCAGATATGGTGGAGAAGAATTTGTAATTGTATTTCCCGATCTGAATCAAGATGAAGTTTGGAATCATATAGAGCATATCAGAAAACTCTTTGCAAGACGTGAACTGTTGCCAGGGGAACGTGTCACGATCAGCAGTGGTATTGCAATGTATGAAGAAGGAATTACAGCACAGAAACTTTTTGAAAAAGCAGATACTGCAATGTATGCGGCAAAAGCAGATGGAAGGAATTGTTCAGTCATATTTCGTGAAGTAACAGAATAAGATAAGAAAGAGCAGAAAATGTATCGATTTAATAATGATTATAGTGAATGTGCACATCCAAGAATATTAAAAGCACTCTTAGCGACAAGCGAAGAACAATATACAGGGTATGGTGCCGATGAGATTACAGAACAGGCTAAAAAGAGAATCAGGGAGAAATGCAGAAATGACAACGTTGATATTCATTTTATCTCTGGAGGTACTCTGACAAATCTGACTTTTATATCACATGCACTTAAGCCATATGAAGCAGTGATTGCGGCTTCCACAGGACATATCAATGTACATGAGACAGGTGCTATTGAGGCAACGGGTCATAAAGTCATTGATGTTGAGACGAATGATGGAAAATTGACACCTGAACTGATTCAACCGATTTTAGACGAGCATGTAGATGAGCATTCTGTACTTCCGGCAATGGTTTATATCTCAAATACAACAGAAGTAGGTACTGTTTATACATTGGAAGAAATAAAAAGATTGTCAGAATATTGCCATGCAAAAGAATTATTATTGTATCTGGATGGAGCCAGACTTTCTATGGGACTCGCTGTGGAGGAATCAAATCTTCAGTTTTCTCATCTGGCAGAATATCTGGATGCGTTTTATATTGGCGGAACCAAGTGTGGTGCTATGTTTGGAGAAGCACTGATTCTTGTCAAAGAAGATTTGAAAAAGAATTTTCGCTATCATATGAAACAACATGGTGCGATCATGGCCAAAGGTTGGATTACGGGACTACAATTCTATGAACTGTTTCAAGATGACCTTTATGATAAAATAGGAAAACACTGCAACGAAATGGCTTGTATCTTAAAAACTTTTTTTACAGAACAAGGCTATACATTTTCGACACATTCTAAAACCAATCAGATTTTTCCGATTCTGCCAAATGAAGTAATCAAAAGGATGAGTCGGGACTATATGGTTGCAGAATGGAAGAAAATAGATGAAACTCATACAGCAGTAAGATTCTGTACCTCTTTTGCAACCACGCAACAAGAGATTGAACGGTTTTGTAATGATTTTCAGAACTATGTAAAATAACAATAATTTTTATATCATATATATTATTTAAAATACCCATGATATGCAAATTTTAATGATGCATATCATGGGTATTCTATCAGTTAAGAATCAGCTTCGCTTAGTTCATCCAAAAGACTGATTTTCATATCATAGAGTCTGGAGGAAAGATCCACATAAACATTATGAGGGTTTACAAGTCTTCTCGTTTCATCCCACAGTGTGGATAATTCCTGCTGACAGTAATCTCGTATTTCCATTACCTTAGGGGATTCATATACACAAGCTCCATCCAGGAAGACGGGTACCATTATTTCACGAAGTGTAAAAGTTCCTGCTTTCAGTTTTGTCTTTTTCCAAGGTTCCAGAGGGTCAAATAAGAGCAAGGATTCTGTTTCGGTGAAAGTTTCGTCTACAAGACATATCAGGTCGGCTTTAATCTTACCAGAATCTTTTTCGTAGATTCGATAAATTTTTTTATTACCAGGATTTGTTATTTTTTCACTATTTTCAGAAAGTTTTATCTTTGGAATGAAATTTCCATTTTTATCCATAACAGCAGCAAGCTTATATACGCCTCCAAAGGCAGGCCAGTCTTTTGAAGTGATGAGATTGGTTCCAACACCCCAGGATGTAATCGTTGCCCCCTGTGCTTTTAAGCTGTCAATGAGGTACTCATCCAAATCGTTGGAAGCTGAAATGACTGCATCTGTAAAACCAGCAGCATCCAGCATTTTTCTGGCTTTTTTAGAAAGATAAGCCAAATCGCCACTATCAAGTCGGATACCGTAAAATGTAAGTGGGATATTAGCAGCACGCATTTCCTGAAAAACTCGAATTGCATTAGGGACACCAGACTTAATAGTATCATAAGTATCTACAAGAAGAATGCATGCTTTTGGATATAGTTCGGAGTATTTTTTGAAAGCAGTATATTCATCAGGAAAACTCATAATCCAGCTATGGGCATGTGTCCCTTTCACAGGAACATCAAAGAGCTGTCCGCATAATACATTAGAAGTACCGACGCAGCCGCCAATCATAGCAGCGCGGGCGCCGTAAATTCCGGCATCAGGTCCTTGTGCTCTACGAAGACCAAATTCCATAATTCCATCACCCTTTGCAGCATAGCAGACACGGGATGTTTTGGTCGCAATAAGACTCTGATGATTGATAATGGTCAGAATTGCCGTTTCAACAAGCTGTGCCTCCATGATGGGAGCGATGACTTTTATAATAGGCTCTCTTGGGAAAATAATTGTTCCTTCGGGAATCGCGTAGATACTTCCGGAAAATTTAAAATCTCTTAAGTAATCAAGAAAGTCAGATTCAAACAGATTCAGACTTGCAAGATACGCAATGTCTTCATCGGAAAAATGCAGTTCTTTCACATACTGAATCATTTGTTCAAGGCCTGCAGCAATTGCATAACCACTTTCTAAAGGGTTCGTTCTGTAAAACATATCAAAGATTACAGTTTCATTCTGTGCTTTATTTCTAAAATATCCCTGCATCATAGTTAATTCATAAAGATCTGTGAGCAGAGTCAGATTTTGTCTGTCCATTGTTTTCCCTCCGTCGATTTATCCCATCCTACTGACAAGACACTATGCATATACTATAGCGGAAAGCAAATCATAAATCAACGGTGAAAAGAATGCCAGCGGCAGTTTTTATACAGTTATAAACCGTGTTAAATCAGAATCGATAAACCACTTGACATAAGAATATAAAACAAATTATAATAGGGCGGAATATAATAAAAACGTTGACGAAGACAGTAGATCATATGAAAAAGTCAAAGAGAGTCCGAGTAGGTGTGAGCGGATACAAGTATCATATGTTTGAAAATCACTTCTGAGCTGCAGCCTGAAAGTGTTGGTAAGGATAGAGACCATAACAAATAGGTGCTGACGGAATTCCTCCGTTATAGGGAACTCATATGATTGTATGCAGTAAGGTGGTATAACGAGACAACAGCCTCGTCCTTTTACAGGACGGGGCTTTTTTGTGAATTAGGAATAAAATGGAAGGAAGGAATAAATTATGTACAAAAAAGTATCAACAGACTTGAATTTTGTTGCACGGGAAAAAGAAGTAGAAGATTTTTGGAAAGAACAGCAGATTTTTCAAAAAAGTATGGAAAATCGAAAAGAGGGGGAAACCTATACATTTTATGATGGACCTCCTACTGCAAATGGGAAGCCTCATATTGGTCATGTTCTGACAAGAGTCATAAAAGATATGATTCCAAGATACCGTACCATGAAAGGATATATGGTTCCAAGAAAAGCCGGATGGGATACCCATGGACTTCCAGTTGAACTTGAAGTGGAAAAGGAACTGGGACTTGATGGAAAAGATCAGATTGAAGAATACGGACTTGATCCTTTTATTTCAAAATGTAAAGAAAGTGTTTGGAAATATAAAGGTATGTGGGAAGATTTTTCAGGTACAGTTGGTTTCTGGGCAGATATGGATGACCCATATGTAACTTACCATGATAATTATATTGAATCCGAATGGTGGGCGTTGAAAGAAATCTGGAACAAAGAATTGTTATATAAAGGATTCAAAATCGTTCCTTACTGCCCAAGATGTGGAACACCTTTATCCAGCCATGAAGTCGCACAGGGATATAAGGATGTAAAAGAACGTTCCGCAATCGCTAAATTTAAAGTAAAAAATGAAGATGCCTATATCCTTGCATGGACTACAACACCATGGACACTGCCTTCCAATGTTGCACTTTGCGTTAATCCTGTAGAAGAATATGTAAAAGTAAAAAATAATGATGGATTAATATACTATCTGGCAAAAGCGCTGACAGATGCTGTATTAACAGAAGGTTATGAAATTCTGGAATCTTATACAGGAAAAGAACTGGAATATAAGGAATACGAGCCATTATTCCACTTTGCTGACAGTATTTGCGAAAAGCAACATAAAAAGGCATTTTATGTTACATGTGATAATTATGTTACACTATCAGATGGTACAGGTATTGTTCATATTGCACCTGCATTTGGTGAAGATGATGCAAAAGTGGGAAGAAAATATGATCTTCCATTTGTACAACTTGTTGATGAAAAAGGTGAGATGACACAGGAGACAGACTGGTCTGGTGTATTCTGCAAAAAAGCAGATCCTATGGTGTTGAAAGCACTTGAAGAAAAAGGCCTGCTCTATTCTGCACCTAAGTTTGAACATAGCTATCCTCATTGCTGGAGATGTGATACACCTCTGATTTATTATGCAAGAGAGTCATGGTTTATTAAAATGACAGCAGTCAAAGAAGATCTTATTAGAAATAATAATACCATCAACTGGATTCCTGAGAGTATCGGTAAGGGACGCTTTGGAGACTGGCTTGAAAATATTCAGGACTGGGGAATATCAAGAAACCGTTACTGGGGAACCCCACTTAACGTATGGGAATGCGAATGTGGACATATGCATGCCATTGGTAGCCGTGAAGAGCTGGCACAGATGAGCGGAAACCCTGCAGCTAAAACAGTAGAACTTCACAGACCATATATTGATGAAATCACAATTGCTTGTCCAAAATGTAATGGAACAATGAAAAGAGTACCAGAAGTAATTGATTGCTGGTTTGATTCGGGTGCAATGCCATTTGCACAACATCATTATCCATTTGAAAATAAAGAATTATTTGAGCAACAGTTCCCGGCACAGTTTATTTCTGAGGCAGTTGACCAGACGAGAGGATGGTTCTATTCCCTTCTGGCAGAATCAACACTTCTCTTTAACAAAGCACCTTATGAAAATGTTATTGTTTTAGGGCATGTGCAGGATGAAAATGGACAGAAAATGTCTAAGTCAAAAGGAAATGCAGTAGACCCGTTTGATGCACTGGAGACCTATGGTGCAGATGCGATTCGCTGGTACTTCTATGTAAATTCAGCACCTTGGTTACCGAATCGTTTTCATGGAAAAGCAGTGCAGGAGGGACAGCGTAAATTCATGGGAACTCTGTGGAATACGTATGCATTTTTTGTTCTCTATGCAAATATTGATGGGTTTGATGCAACAAAGTATACACTGGAATATGATAAATTATCCGTTATGGATAAATGGCTGTTATCAAAATTAAACACGTTGGTCGCAGAAGTTGACCATAATCTTGAACATTATAGAATACCGGAAACTGCCAGAGCACTTCAGGACTTTGTTGATGACATGAGTAACTGGTACGTCAGAAGAGGCAGAGAGAGATTCTGGGCAAAGGGGATGGAACAGGATAAGATCAATGCATATATGACACTTTACACAGCGCTTGTTACAGTATGTAAAGCAGCAGCGCCTATGGTTCCTTTCATTACAGAAGAAATATATCTTAACCTTGTTAAAAATATTGACAATACAGCACCAGATAGTATTCATTTATGTGATTTTCCGATTGCAGACCAGTCTTATGTAGACAAGCAACTTGAAAAAGATATGGATCAGGTATTAAATACTGTAGTACTTGGCAGAGCAGCCCGTAATAATGCAAATATTAAAAACAGACAACCAGTCGGAAAAATGTATGTGAAATCAGAAGGCAGTCTATCCAGATTTTATATAGAAATCATTGAAGACGAACTTAATGTAAAAGAAGTGATTTTTACAGATGATGTACGTGCCTTCACATCCTATACGTTTAAACCACAGCTTAAGACACTTGGAAAACGCTTTGGGAAACAGTTAAATCTGTTAAAAGAAGTACTGGCTGTTCTTGATGGAAATACTGCAATGGATGAGATAAACGAAAAAGGAACACTTACAATTGAACTTGATGGCGTCAGGGAAGTATTAGAGAAAGAAGATCTTTTAATTGATGCTGCACAGGTTGAAGGGTTTGTATCAGAATCCTATGGTGGTATCACAGTTGTACTTGACACGAATCTTACTGCAGAACTGATTGAAGAAGGTTATGTATATGAGATAATCAGCAAAATACAGACGATGCGTAAAGATGCTGATTTCGAAGTAACAGATCATATCAGAGTTTATATTGATTCCAATGAGGCAATTTCTGAGGTTGTCAGAAAAAACAGAGAAACCATCGCTGATAAGGTGCTTGCGGATGAAATGCATACTGGCCGTATGAATGGGATTGCGAAAGAATGGAATGTCAATGGCGAAGATGTTATGATAGGAATTGAAAAAATATAACCAGTTGTAAATCAGGTAAGGAGGAAATGCATGGTAACATTATTAAATGGTGGCGCATATTTACTTCATGGTAAAAATATCATTGCCGACGGTCCACAGGCAGAGTCAGAAATAAAAAATGCTACAGGGAATACTGTAAGCAGGGAATCTGCAAAAACACAGACAATCTCTTATGAAATATTAAAGAATCATAATACATCCGGATCAATGGAAAAGCTTAAGGTGAAATTTGACAAGCTGACATCTCACGACATCACATTTGTAGGGATTATTCAAACAGCCAGAGCGTCAGGGCTTGAGAAATTTCCAGTGCCATATGTATTGACAAACTGTCACAATTCCCTTTGTGCAGTTGGCGGTACCATTAATGAAGATGATCATGTATTTGGACTTACCTGTGCAAAAAAATATGGTGGAGTTTATGTGCCACCACATCAGGCAGTCATTCACCAGTTCGCGCGTGAAATGCTTGCAGGGTGCGGTAAAATGATATTGGGCTCAGACAGTCATACAAGGTATGGTGCTCTTGGAACCATGGCAATGGGTGAAGGCGGCCCGGAACTTGTTAAACAGTTGCTGAAGCAGACATATGATATTAATATGCCAGGGGTAGTTGGGGTATATTTAAAGGGAGAACCTATGAAGGGCGTGGGTCCTCAGGATGTTGCACTTGCGATTATTGGTGCAGTATTCTCTAATGGATACGTCAAAAATAAAGTTATGGAATTTGTAGGTCCTGGTGTTGAGGCATTAAGTGCTGATTTTAGAATCGGCATTGATGTTATGACAACAGAAACGACCTGCCTATCCTCTATCTGGAAAACAGATGATACAATCAGAGAATTCTATGAGATTCATGGAAGAAGCGAGGAGTATTCACGACTTGAACCAGGAAATGTTGCATATTACGATGGAATGATCGAAGTGGATCTAAGCCAGGTGAAACCTATGATTGCGATGCCGTTTCATCCAAGTAATGTTTATACCATTGAAGAAGTCAATGCAAATCTGGGTGATGTATTAAGAGAAGTGGAAAAGAAAGCTATTTTAAGCCTGGATGGTGCAGTAGATTATAAACTGACTGACAAGATTGTAAATGGTAAATTGTATGTTGAACAGGGAATAATAGCAGGGTGCGCAGGCGGTGGATTTGAAAACATCTGTGCTGCAACAGATATTCTTCGAAATCATAATATTGGTGCAGATGAATTCACATTAAGTGTCTACCCTGCTTCTACACCAATTTATATGGAACTTGTAAAAAATGGAAGCGTTGCTGAACTTATGGGTGCGGGAGCAGTCGTGAAAACAGCATTCTGTGGACCTTGTTTCGGGGCGGGAGATACTCCGGCAAATAACGCTTTTAGTGTTCGTCATACGACAAGGAACTTCCCGAATCGTGAGGGTTCCAAATTGCAAAATGGTCAGATTTCTTCAGTTGCATTAATGGATGCAAGATCAATTGCAGCAACCGCAGCAAATAAAGGATTCCTGACTGCAGCAACAGATGTTTCCACAGAGTATGGTACCTATAAATATTATTTTGACCAAAAGATTTATGCAAATCGTGTTTTTGATTCAAAAGGTGTAGCTGACCCAAATGTTGAAATTAAATTTGGTCCTAATATCAAAGACTGGCCAGCGATGAGTGCATTGACAGACAATCTTATCCTAAAAGTAGTGTCTGAAATACATGATGAAGTAACAACAACGGATGAACTGATTCCTTCAGGGGAGACATCATCCTATAGGTCGAATCCGTTAGGGCTTGCTGAATTTACACTTTCACGAAAAGACCCCGCTTATGTTGGATTGGCAAAAGAAGTTCAGAAAGCAGAGCATGCAAGAATTGCTGGTGAAAATGTAAGTGATTTTTATCCTGAGATCAAAGAAGTTATGGATAAAATACAGGCAGAATTTATATCTGTCAGTCAATATAATACAGGAATAGGAAGTACAATTTTTGCGGTCAAACCAGGTGATGGATCAGCAAGAGAACAGGCTGCGTCCTGTCAGAAAGTACTTGGTGGATGGGCAAATATAGCAAATGAGTATGCAACAAAAAGATACCGTTCTAATCTGATTAATTGGGGAATGCTGCCATTTGTGATTGAAAAAGGTGAACTTCCTTTTAAGAATCATGATTATATTTTCATTCCTGAAATCAGA
Organism: Clostridia bacterium; assembly: GCA_003246295.1. Classification (GTDB taxonomy): domain Bacteria; phylum Bacillota; class Clostridia; order Lachnospirales; family Lachnospiraceae; genus SZUA-378. The sequence goes on from QKAS01000012.1 coordinate 46,987, forward strand.
AAGGCAGTGATGGAGAAAGCATCTGAGATGCCAGCATATCGTGTCGGAACAGAAGGATTGCAGCTATTTACACTTAAACTCGATGAATTAACAGACGAAGAGAGACAGATTATATTAAAAGGATGCCTGATTAATTACAACCGAGTGGAAGAATAAGACGGATAAATTTTAATTAACCCTTGTTTTCGAATCAATAACAAGGGTTAATTTTTTTATAATCTTGCCGATATAAAATGCAGAACAAATAAACTTGATAAATAACCATGGAGGGTATGCCTGTATCAGGCTTGCCCTCTTTCTTTTTATAACAAGGAGGTGACTTAAAAAGAAGGTTATGAGGAACGGAGGGAATCTATGTATATTGGAGCCTATCAGGGAAGTATGCAGTCAGAAAGAGTATATTCTGAAAAAACAGAGTATTCAGAAAAAAGAGAGAACATTTCATTCAAAACAGGAGGACAGTTGTTTGATTCGGCTTGGGAAAAGGCAGTGGTTGGTGGACTAAAAAAGCCAACAAAACAGGAGGAAGACCATAAACAGATTATAAAAACAAAATGTGCAGTTTACTTGCTGGAAATATTATTTAGAACGAGACATGGTAAACTTTTTTCTGATGATTATTTTTTAAAAGAAATACCTCAATCTGACAATAGTCAGGGGAATATCAATGTTTTGAACCTAACACAAAGTTACTATCATGAAGAAAGCGAAAAAACTTTATTTGAAATGCAAGGGAAGGTAGTAACCAAGGATGGCAGGGAAATCACATTTCAGTTAGGCGTCAGTATGAGCAGAAGTTTTAAGGAGTTCTATCAAACAGAACAGATGATCCAGGAAGTTCAGCTTTGTGATCCCTTAGTGATTAATCTGGAGGCAGATGTAGCTGAGGTTTCTGATCAGAAAATAAATTTCGACCTTGATGCAGATGGGGTTATGGATTCTATTTCCAGATTATCTTCAAAAAGTGGATATCTTGCACTGGATCAAAATCAGAATGGAAAGATTGATAATGGAAAGGAGCTATTTGGGACTTCTTCAGGAAACGGATTTGCTGATCTTGCAAAATATGACGAGGATAAGAATGGATGGATTGATGAAGGAGATTCCATTTGGAAAAGACTTTCCATATGCTGTATGGATGATAGTGGAAACACAACACTTTATAAACTTTCTGAAAAAGGAATTGGTGCAATCGGTCTGCAACATGCAGATACCACATTTTCTCTTCATTCAGAAAAGGATAATACAGTCAACGCCAGAATAAGAAAAACAGGTGTTTTTCTCTATGAAAGTGGTGCTGCTGGAACCATTCAACATGTTGACCTTGCAACCCGTTCGGGGTATAATACGGGTTATGAAATCTAGACAAATAATGCACAAATGTAAATTTATCAACCTCTTTATTATAGTATTTTTTTCAGGGATATTGACAGGATGCGGCTCTCAGGCGGTGGTACAGGAAGAAAATGTTGCGCCGCAAACCCTTAGAGAAACAGAGTCCTATCTTATCCCTGATAAAATATTGCTGGAAGGAACTCCGAATGTACTGGTAGATCAAATTGGCTATGAAATAAATAGTACAAAAATCGTTATGTTCAAGGGAGAAGTACTTCCTCTGACATTTGATGTAATTGATCGGGAAAATGATGAAGTCGTTTATTCTGGTACATTAATAGAAAATGGATATGATGAAGATTGGAAATTGAATACGGCATATGGTGTATTTACGCAGTTAGAAAAAGAAGGCAATTATTATATCAGGGCAGATGTGATAGGAGAATCTTATCCGTTTGCAATTAAAAGTAATTTATTTCAGGATTTACTTGGTGATGTGTGCCTCTCTTTTTATAGAAATCGTTGTGGACAGGAGCTTTCCGAAGCCATTGGAGGTAAGGATGCACATGCTATCTGCCATACAGCAAAATTTGTAATTGACAATACAGAGATAGATCTGATGGGCGGCTGGCATACATCACAGGATAGTTCAAGAAATGTCATTGATGGATGTGAAGCAGTTGCGGATCTACTTTTAGCTTATAAATTAAATCCGGAAGTGTTTGAGACTACATGGCAACAAGATGCATTAACAAGTGATGTTCCTGGAATCCTGAGTGAGATTAAATATGAAACAGACTGGTTACTTAAGATGCAGGATCACAAAAATGGGTCTGTATACAAAGGAATTCTCACAAAAAATATCTCAGATGATAAAACAGGAAAATCTCCAAGCCAAATGATCCTACAAAATGAAGATATTGAAACAACAGGAGTTTTTGCTGGAGTTATGGCAGAATTTTCAGAAAGTTTTCAGGGGTATGATGGAGACTATGCGAGAGAATGTCTGCGTGCTGCGGAACAGGCGTGGGGTTATCTTGCAAGCCAAAAAGCGACACAAGCTCATTATTTTGCAGCAGCCTGTTTATACAATGCTACGGGAAAAGCAGTCTATCATTCGTATTTAAAAGAGTATAGAGCGAACGCTGGAAGAAGTGATGAAAATACGCTTATAAAATTACGGGGTGATGTAGCATATCTAAACTCAAGAAGAAAAGTAGATACAGAACTCTGTAGTATGATTATGAAAGACTGGATGGAAAAAGTAGAACAACTGGCTGAAATTTCATCTGAGAATGCTTTTCGTGTTTGTGGTACGAATGTTGACGATATTTTCAACCATCTCTTATATTTGACCATGATTAATCATGTAATAACCAATCATGAATATGGTACAGTATTACGAAGTCACTTGCATTTCTTTTTGGGAAGAAACCCTGAGGGTGTGAGTTATTTTAGCAGTGTAGGTTATAAACACCTGAGCGAAGAAAACAAGACGGAAGAAATTTGTACAAGTCCGAAACGAGCTGCCGCCATGTTGCTGATTCTTGGAGAAATAGTGAGTGAAGAAATGAATACGAGTGAGGAGTAAGTTATGAAAATTGTAGTATTAGCAGGTGGTATCAGTACAGAAAGAGATGTGTCTCTAAGCTCTGGAACGATGATTTACAGAGCGTTGAAAGCATTAGGGCATCAGGCAATCCTGTTGGATGTTTATTTTGGCCTGGAGCAAAATGTTCAAGGCCTGGAGCAACTTTTTGCAAAGGATGAAGCATGGGATGCAAACTTTCAAGGCGTAGGAGAAACCGATCCAAATATAGAAGAGATCAAAGCACGCAGAAAGTCAGGTGAAGATGGATTTTTTGGGCCGCAAGTAATCAGACTCTGCCAGTTGGCAGATCTCGTTTTTTTGGCATTACACGGTGAAAACGGAGAGAATGGAAAAGTACAGGCAGCATTTGACTTACTTGGAATTAAGTATACAGGTACAGATTATTTGAGTAGTGCACTGGCGATGGATAAAAAACTCACAAAAGAAGTATTTGGCATTTATGGTGTTCCCACACCTGAGGCTGTTTATCCGATGAAAGGAGAACATCCACAAGTGGAATTTCCGGTTGTGGTTAAAACAAGCCTTGGCGGATCCAGTGTAGGCGTTTATATTGTTCATAATGAGCTGGAATATACTGCAGCGCTAAGCGATGTTTATCAGTATGAGGGGGAAGCAATTATAGAACAGTATATTAAGGGTAGAGAATTCTCTGTAGGTGTTATTGGAGGAGAGGCACTTCCCGTGATAGAGATTGCGCCAATGAGTGGATTTTATGATTACAAAAATAAATATCAGGCAGGCAGTACAGTTGAAACATGTCCAGCCGATCTTGACGACGAGAAATCCGATACTATGAAACGCTATGCAGAGCAGGCATTTCGAGCGCTCAGACTTCAGTCATATGCTAGAATGGATTTTATGATGAACGACAACGGAGATTTATTCTGTTTGGAAGCAAATACACTTCCAGGTATGACACCAACGTCACTTTTACCGCAGGAAGCACTTGCGATGGGTCGTTCTTTTGAGGAACTTTGTGAGTGGATTATTCAGGTTTCAATGGAGAAATACAAATGAGTACAATGCAAAAAATGACACCAGAATTGATTGCAAAGGCATGTAATGGTAAGCTGTTTTGCGCAGTAGAAGACAGACATCTTGAAATAACCGGGGCAGTTATTGACTCCAGAAAAGTGGAATATCACAACCTTTTTTTTGCAGTCAGAGGTGAGAAAACAGATGGACACAATTATATTGGTCAGGTATATGAAAAAGGTGCGCTTTTGGTGGTTTGTGAAGAAGCGCCTAAAGAAAAAGATACTAATAAAAATTATATCCTGGTAGAAAATTCACTGACTGCATTAAAACAGATTGCAGAATATTATAGGACTTGTATTCAGGCTACTGTAATTGGAATCACAGGCAGTGTTGGTAAGACAACAACGAAGGAGTTCATTGCAGCAGTTCTTTCGCAAAAATTTTATGTATTAAAAACAGAAGGTAATTTTAACAATGAGATTGGACTTCCCCTGACAGTACTCAGAATCAGAAAAGAGCATGAAGTTGCAGTTCTTGAAATGGGAATTAATCATTTTGGAGAAATGCGCCGGCTAAGTAAAATTGCAAAACCTGACATTGTTGTCATAACAAATATTGGACAGTGTCATTTGGAGTTCTTAGAAACAAGAGAAGGAATACTAAAGGCAAAATCTGAGATATTTGAATTTATGAATCCCTTGGGCACCATTTGTTTAAATGGTGATGATGATTGTCTGGCAACAGTTCAGGACGTAAATCAATGTAAAATGATGCGTTTTGGGCTGGAAAATAAGCATCAGGTCTACGCAGAGCAGATCAGACAAAGAGGATTGCTTGGAAGTAGTGCACGAATTGTCACAAAAGAAGAAACATTTGAAGTTAGTATTCCATTATCAGGAACACATATGGTATACAACGCGCTTGCAGCGACAGCTGTTGGTAAAGCACTTGGACTCAGTCATAAGGAAATTGCAGATGGAATCGCACAGGTAAAAGCGCTCGGTGGCAGAAATAATATCATTCAGACGTCAAAATATATTATTATTGATGATTGCTATAATGCAAACCCTGTTTCTATGAAGGCGGCCATAGATCTGCTTTCTATTTCTGATTGCCGAAAAGTTGCCATTTTAGGTGATATGGGAGAACTTGGTGAAAATGTTACTGCACTTCATAGAGAAATTGGATATTATCTGATTCAAAAAGAAATCGATGTTGCAATTTGCGTAGGAGAATACGCACATGATATTTATAAGGCAGCAATAGAAAAAGCAAAAGAATTAAAACTTGCCACAAAGTGTTATTTTTATAACGAGAAAGAGGAAATGCTCCTCCATCTGGAAGAAAATTTACAAACAGGAGATAGTATTCTGGTCAAGGCATCTCACTTTATGGAATTTGATAAAATTGTTGAAAAGCTGGAGGAAACCGACTTTACCAATAGTTGATTTTATGCTATATTTTAAGAACAGAAACTCTTAAGACAAAATGAAAAACTAGAACAAGTTAACAAGGTTTCGTTTTTGCAAGGGGGAGTTCATATGGTACAAATAAGAAGAAGCATCAGATTTTTTGCACTGCTTATGACAGTTATAATGATGATAACTGCATGCGGCAAAAAGTCGGATGCTTTTGTTTCGTCTGAAAAGGAACAGACTGAAACAGAAAAGGAACAAACGGAGACATCTGGGTGGAATGATTATAAAAAAGAGATCGAAGGAACACTTACAATAACAGCAGGGGAAGAGGAAGTAACACTGGGAAGTTTAGAGACGAACGGAATCATGGTGACGCTGCCGGCTGGAACATTTAATGAATCAGTAGAAATCACTCTAAAAAATCCTGACACAGCGCCTGCTTATCTCGAAGAAGAAATGCTTGGATTTGGAGCACCGTTTGAGATCTCGGCAGGAGAGAGCCCGGTAAGACTCCTGCAACCTGTTACAATCACAATGAAATACGATCCGTCAGTTTTAGGAGAAGACCTGGAAAATGGTGCACTTTATTACGCTTATTATAATGGCACAAATTGGGAGTATATCAAACCAGTCGTTGACGAACAACAACAGACGATTACTTTTACTACCTGTCATTTTTCCTTATTTTCCAAAGCAAAACTTACGATGGATCAGCGGATCGATCAGTATGTAGGCAATGCTGCAGTGGCCGATTGGGCAAAAGAACAGGCAAACACAATTACGGATGAGGCACTTAACAGTGCCATAGATCATATCTTAAAAGAAAAACTTAAAATAAATGACGACTCACTGACGGGAAAAGTGTTGGCTGGGATAAAAGAAGACAGCGAGTGGGTAAATATGTTGAATAGTGTTAAAGATGGAGATCCTGAGACGTTTAATCAGAATCTGCAGGTTCTTCTTGGTAAAAAAATTGTAGAAAATGTATCTGAATCTACACTCTCAAGTGCATTGGGAGCAATTACAGACGATGCTGGAATTGAAGTGGTTGCGAAAGCGGGAGAAGCCGCAGGATATCTTGCTGAAGGAAGATATAAGGATGCAGCGAAGATTATTGGAGAACAGATTGCAGATCAGTTCATGATTACAAAGGTAGGAAAATTTGCAGTAGCTGCTATAGATAGTCAGATTAGCAGTTGGAAGAATGAAGAAATAGAAGCAGCTTATCAAGTATATAAAAACGGCGCCAGCAGTACAGTACCTTGGTGGGGATATCAGGTTGAAAAAGGCAACTTTGATGATGTATGGACACAGATGGGCGGTGCGGCAAGGCAGTTAGAACTTGAAGCAATCAAGTCACAGAATCAGGCAAGAGAAGAAGCTGGTATGCCATTTCTAACGTCAGAGGAAGAAAATAAACTTCGAGAAGGCGTTAGAAAGGACTTAAAAGCACAATTTGAAAAAAGAATAAAAACAGATGCGGAAATAGAAAAAAAAGAACAAGAACTTGAAATGATCATGAAAATGTATCAGGAAGCAGGGTTTTTAGAAAAAGGCCGATGGGGATGGGATAAAGAATACGAGCTGGAAACAAGGCTTGATGTTCTTGTGCATTTTAAAGACAAGCTTTTACAAGATACGGGAAGAACAGATATTAAATCTGGTTCTATGCATAATGAACAGTCTATTGGACTGGAACAGCTGAAGACAATCGCCATGAAATGGTTTAGTACACAGGACCCGGAAGAAAGACAGAAGGCATATGAGGAGTATCTTGAATCGGAATTTGGAATCAAGATGACACCAGATGTTTCGGAAATAAATGGATTATGGTCCAGTTGCACGATGACAATAACAGAATATGACATCGGATCGCCACCACCGCCAAAAGAAGAATCTGAGGAAGAAGGGGAAGAACTTGGATGTGATCTGACTTCATTGGATGTATATAATATGGTCAAAGCTTCCCTTGAAGAAAACAAAGACAAGCCAATGCCAGTTACAATGGAGATTCAGATTGGACAGGATGGAAACGGAAGTGTCAACATTATTGATGAAGAAGGTGAAAAGACACCAATGCAGGCAACTTATAAAAGTGGAACGATTACAGCGTCCATTGACCAGGAAGGGACCATTGCTGTTTTTTCTGGGTATATTAAGAGACAGGGAGAAACAATTACACTAAGTGGCGGGTTTGAAATTAGTTTATCAGAAGGCGCCTGGGTAAAAGGAAGCTGGGAAGGAACAAAATAACAGATGAAAGAAATGCTGGAGATTTCAACCTTCTTTGGGAAACAGACTGTGAGCAGCTATTTATTTTTTATGATCTTTGCAGTTATCATGGCGATGCTGATCAGTGTGATAGTGCTAGTCCGATTTAATTTTAGAATAAAACACATACTGCCCATTATGTTGGTAACAACAATATTATTTTTTGCTGGGTCCAGAATGCTGTATGTAATCACGCACATTCATTATTACTCTGAAAAACAACAACGAGTTTGGGAGATGAAATTAGCAGGATTTTCAGTGCTTGGAGGTTTACTACTTGCAACTGTAGGGTGTTTTGCGATTTCAAAAATCATCAGGATAGACTTCTGGAGACTGACGGATTTGTTTTCACCTGGTCTTGGAATTGCAATAGCGCTGGCTAAAATAGGATGTTTCCTGAACGGTTGTTGCTTTGGCACGAGATCAGATCTGCCATGGGCAGTTCATTTTCCTTATGACAGTAGTGTTCATAAATATTATCTGCAACAGGAAAGTGAAAAAGGAATATTCTCTCTTACTTCTATGTTAGGATCACCGGGAGTCCATCCGGTACAGCTATATGAAGCAATGGGTGCAATGATAGCCACGCTCTTTGCTATCGTGATTCTTATAAAAAAAATGAGTACAGGGCTTGCATCACTGTCAGCAGCAATTATTTTTATCATGACCAGATTAATTACTTTTTTCTTTAGAGCACCAATTGCAATGGATGAAACCCCAGTCTGGACATATCCGCTTATTTATATCATACTTCTCATGGCAACTATCCTATTGATACGAATGCGCTTGAAATGTAAAGGTAATACGAAAATAAATATTTGAATTTTACTCAAAGTTGTGATACTATCTTTTTTGTTGGGAATGAAGTTCTCCCCTGGTATATTACCTAAACCGCATTTTAGCTGATGACTTCTGCGAAAAACAACGCAGAAATTATCAGCTTTTTTAATTTATGCAGTTGTAAGAACAGCAGTAAGAGACGCGAAAGATGATTGTTTCATATTTCTGCATAAAAGGAGGATATTATGCTTACAAGTTTATCACTGATATTTTTATTGGGACTTTCACTAGGAAAAATATTTAACAGACTCAAACTTCCAAGTCTACTTGGAATGATTTTAACAGGTATGATTTTAAGTCCGTTTGCGCTAAATCTCTTGGATGAATCAATTCTTGCCATATCTCCAGATCTACGACAGCTCGCGTTAATTATCATATTGACCAGAGCGGGACTTTCTCTGGATATCGAGGATCTTAAAAAAGTTGGACGACCTGCAGTTTTAATGTGTTTTGTACCAGCATGCTTTGAAATTCTCGGGGTTCTTGTTATTGCTCCAAAAGTGCTTGGAATCACTTATCTGGAAGCCGCAATCATGGGCAGCGTCATTGCAGCTGTCTCGCCAGCGGTAATCGTTCCAAGAATGATTAAAATCATGGAAGAAGGTTATGGAAAAGAAAGAAGTATTCCACAATTAATCTTAGCAGGAGCGTCAGTGGATGATGTGTTCGTTATTGTTCTATTTACAGCATTTACTTCGCTTGCAACAGGAGGAGAAGTAACCCCTGCAAGCTTTCTCCAAATTCCGATTTCTATTATTCTGGGTATCGTTCTTGGTGCTTTCATAGGCATTTGGTTAACAATATTTTTTCGCAAATTTCATATGCGAGATACAGTAAAACTGATTATTATCATTAGTATCTCATGTCTGATGATTGAGTTGCAGAACCGACTTGAAGGTATTATACCCATTTCAGGATTGCTTGCAATTATGAGTATGGGAATAGCGATTTATCAAAGTCATCATGTTCTGGCAAAGAGATTATCTGTAAAATATAATAAATTATGGGTTGCAGCAGAAGTTCTTCTTTTTGTGTTGGTTGGTGCATCGGTGGATCTTCAGTATGCGTTTAAGGCCGGAATCTTTGCAGTCGTCATTGTAATAGGAGCATTGGCATTTCGAATGGTTGGTGTTCTGATTTGCATGATAAGAACAAAGCTTTCTAAAAAGGAGAGAGTATTCTGTATGCTGGCGTATACACCAAAAGCAACGGTACAGGCAGCCATTGGAGCGATTCCACTTGCTATGGGACTTGCATGCGGACAACAGGTGCTAACCGTAGCAGTGCTCTCTATTTTGATTACAGCCCCATTTGGTGCCATCTGTGTAGATCATTTTTATAAAAAATTGTTAATAAAAAAATAAGCACCTGGGAATACTTTTCCAGATGCTTTAAGCGGAGACGGAGGGATTCGAACCCTCGTGCCCCGGAGGGCTAACGCATTTCGAGTGCGCCCCGTTATGACCACTTCGATACGTCTCCAAAATGAAATTACGTTTTTTATTATATATGCAAGGGCAGGTTTCGTCAATTTAATTTATCTGAATAAAATGTTGAGCGGGTCCGAGAAATAGAGTATAATTTATGCATGAGTGTGTAACCGTCGATTTAGGAGGATAATCTATGAAAAGAATTGGAATGTTAACAAGTGGTGGAGACTGCCAGGCTTTGAATGCAGCAATGAGAGGCGTTGGAAAAGCACTCTACAACTGCATGAAAGAAGTAGAGATTTATGGATTTTTAGATGGATATAGAGGACTTATTTATGGCAATTACAGACTCATGAGCAGTTCCGATTTTTCGGGAATACTGACAAAAGGTGGAACGATTCTGGGAAGTTCCAGAACCCCTTTTAAACAGATTAAGAATCCTGATGAAAACGGCCTGGACAAAGTTGAGGCTATGATCAAACATTATAATAAACTGAAACTGGACTGTCTGGTTATTCTTGGTGGAAACGGAACACATAAAACTGCAAATCTTCTAAGAGAAGAAGGACTTAATGTTATTACACTTCCTAAAACAATCGACAATGACTTATATGGCACGGATATGACTTTTGGTTTTCAGAGTGCTGTAGATGTCGCAACCTATGCAATTGATTGTATCCATACAACAGCCGCTTCCCATGGACGCGTTTTTATTGTTGAAGTGATGGGACACAAGGTAGGCTGGCTGACTTTAAATGCTGGAATTGCAGGAGGTGCTGATATTATTTTAATTCCTGAGATTCCATATGACATTGATAAAATAGTAGATGCAATTAAGACCAGAAGTAAACGGGGAAGCAGATTTACGATCCTTGCAGTGGCAGAAGGTGCCATCTCAAAAGAAGACGCAGCACTTAGCAAAAAAGAATATAAAGAAAAAATGAAAAACAGACTTCATCCTTCTGTTTCGTATGAAATAGCAGCACAGATTCTGGAAAAAACGGGACAAGAAGTTCGCGTTACTGTGCCAGGGCATACGCAGCGTGGTGGAAGTCCATGCCCATACGACAGAGTTCTGGCGTCAAGATTTGGAACGGAAGCTGCAAACTTAATTATGAATGATGAATATGGATATATGGTAGGAATTGTAAATCGTGAGATAGTAAAGGTTCCACTTGCTGAAGTGGCTGGTAAGTTAAAATCTGTTGAACCAGATGCAACTATTGTAAAAGAAGCCAAAATGATGGATATCAGCTTTGGAGACTAAACCGTTTTGAAGATGAAATTGATATCTTGAAGAATTGAAACATTAAATAAAAAGGAAGTGCAAACATGTCATATACAGCCCTGTACCGAAAGTTCCGGCCACAGATTTTTGAAGATGTGAAGGGCCAGGAACATATTGTTACAACATTAAGGAATCAGATAACATCAGAACGTATCGGGCATGCGTATTTATTTTGTGGAACCAGAGGAACAGGAAAGACTACGATTGCAAAATTATTCGCAAAAACTGTGAATTGTGAAGACATAAAACAAGGCAATCCTTGTGGAATCTGTAGATCCTGTAAAGCGATTGCAGCAGGTGCCAGCATGAATGTCATTGAGATTGATGCAGCCTCTAATAATGGAGTTGACAATATCAGAGAGATTGTTGACGAAGTATCTTATTCGCCGGCAGAAGGAAAATATAAAGTATATATTATCGATGAAGTTCATATGCTCTCTACAGGAGCATTTAATGCATTGTTAAAAACACTGGAAGAGCCGCCTTCTTATGTTATTTTTATTTTGGCGACTACGGAAGTACATAAAATACCAATTACCATCCTATCTCGATGCCAACGCTATGACTTTAAACGTATTACAGTTGATACAATCACAGACAGACTCAATGAGCTGGTATTGGCTGAAGGAGCAATAGTTGAAGAAAAAGCACTTAGGTATATCGCTAAAATGGGTGATGGATCTATGAGAGATGCATTGAGTCTGTTAGACCAATGCATAGCATTTAACCTTGGAACAGAACTTACCTATGAAAGAACACTGGATATTTTAGGTGCTGTTGATCAGTCTGTTTTTTCGCAATTTTTCAAATGCATCCTTGAAAACAGAGTTTCTGATATGATATCTTTGATTGAAGAAGTGATTGTTCAGGGTAGAGAACTCACACAGTTCACAAGTGAATTTGCCTGGTATTTGAGAAATTTATTGCTACTAAGAACCGCACAGAATGCAAAAGAACTCTTAGACCTTTCGGATGAAAATATTGAAAGATTGCAGGAAGAGTCTTATCAGATTGATAGTGACAGGCTGATGAGATATATCAGGATATTCTCTGAACTATCAGGGCAGATTAAATATTCTTCACAAAAAAGAATTTTGCTGGAAATGACAGCAATCAGACTTTGCAGACCCGAAATGGAAAAAAACTATGATTCCATTCTAGAAAGAATTCGTAATCTGGAGGAAAAGCTCGAAAAAGGTGTGATTACAACTGTTCGGGGAGAAGAATATTCTGAGCAGACAAGTGCAACACAAACACCCAGAATGTCAGAAGAAGAGAGAAAGCAGCTTGAAAAGGCATTGCCGGATGATGTCCGGTTAATTGTAAAACGTTGGAATGCCTTCATTGCTGAAATGGAAAGACCAATGGGGATTTATCTCAGAGGAGCCAGACTCAGCATTGATAATGAGAACAAACTGATTATTATATTATCTGATCATCTTGCTTCAGACTATTTCTTGTCAAAAGAGAGAGCAAGAGAAAATCTGGAAGCTTTTTTATCGGAAAAGGCAGGCAAAGCAGTTTTGGTTACGATAAAAAGTTCTGAAAATCAAAAAGAAGTACAAGATCAGTATATTGATTTGAAAACAATAATTCATATGGATATCGATGTGGAAGAATAGCATTATTTTCGCATAGTCATCATAAATTAGGAGGAAGAATACATGGCAAAAAGAGGTGGATTTCCAGGCGGAGGAATGCCGGGGAACATGAGTAATTTAATGAAACAGGCGCAGAGAATGCAACGTCAGATGGAAGAAAGTCAGAAAGAACTTGAAGTTGCTGAATTCACAGCAAAGGCTGGCGGCGGAGCTGTTGAAATTACGGTAACGGGAAAGAAAGAAATCAAGAAAGTGAAACTGTCACAAGAAGTAGTAGACCCAGATGATGTTGAAATGCTGGAAGACCTGATTGTTGCAGCTATGAATGAAGCAATGAAAATGGCTGATGAAGCAAATGGTGAAGTGATGTCAAAAATGACAGGTGGTCTTGGACTTGGAGGAGGCTTGCCATTCTGATGGACCTCTATAGCGGGCATATTAATAAATTAATCGAAGAACTGTCTTCGCTCCCGGGAATTGGTGCAAAATCTGCCCAAAGGATGGCATTTTATATCATTAATCTTCCAAAAGAAAGAGTTGAGCGGTTTGCAAAGACAATTTTGGAAGCAAAAGAAAATGTCAAATATTGTCAGACTTGCTACACTTTGACAGATAAAGAAATCTGTCCCATTTGTGCGAATGAAAAGAGAGATCATAGAACAATCATGGTGGTTGAAAACATCAGAGATCTTGCGGCGTATGAGAAAACTGGAAAATATGAAGGTATTTATCATGTTCTTCATGGCGCGATTTCTCCAATGATAGGAATTGGACCAAATGATATTAAACTCAAGGAATTGATGAAACGGCTCGAAGAAGATATTGATGAGGTAATCATCGCCACAAATTCAAGCCTTGAAGGGGAAACAACTGCAATGTATATTAGCAAGTTGATCAAACCAACAGGAATTAAAGTAAGCAGGATTGCAAGTGGAGTACCAGTGGGTGGAGATTTGGAATACATTGATGAAGTGACTTTACTTAGAGCGCTTGAAGGCAGAATTGAACTCTAGGTAATTTTTATAATACATCAATAGGATAGTAATTTCTTTTATAAATAAAGAAAGGCATAGTGAAGAGAATGGATAAAAATATTTTTGGAAAAACGCCACAGGGAGTTGATGTTTATACATATACATTAAAAAATAAAAATGGTCTGTCTGCCAAAGTAACAAATTATGGAGCAATTCTGGTCGATTTGATTGTTCCTGATAAAAATGGCAAGATGGATGATGTTGTTTTGGGATTTGACAATCTGGAAGCATATTTTGAAAATGGAAGTTTTTTTGGCGCTACAGTTGGCCCATCTGCAAACAGGATTAAAGATGCTAAATTTGAAATTTCTGGAAAAACATATCATTTGGATGTAAATGATGGAGCGAATAATCTTCATAGTCATTTTTCAGAAGGATTTCATAAAAAAGTATGGGAAGCAACTGAGGGAGAACAGGAAGTAACATTTTACCTTGAAAGTCCTGATGGAGATATGGGATTTCCGGGAAACAGAAAATTTTGGGTCACATATACATTAACAGATGAGAATGAACTAAAGATTACTTATAAAGCAGAAAGTGATCAGGAAACACTGATGAATCTGACAAACCATACTTACTTCAGACTGGAAGGTGTGGCAGGAAAAGATATTCACGATGATGAACTTTGTATATTGGCTTCTTATTATACACCGGTAGTTGCGGGAGCAATTCCGACGGGTGAGATTGCACCTGTTATGGGAACCCCAATGGACTTTACAAAACCAAAGAAAATTGGACAACAGATCGCGGATGATTTTGAGCAATTAAAACTGGTTGGGGGTTATGATCACAATTGGGTTATTGACCAGTATGATGGATCAGTAAAATTGATCTCTACATTATTTAATGCAACGAGTGGACGTAAAATGGAGACCTATACTGACTTGCCAGGAGTGCAATTCTATGCCGGAAATATGATAGCGCCTGTGGAAGGAAAATATGGAGAAACTTATGGAAGTAGAGCGGCACTCTGTCTGGAAACACAGTTTTATCCAGACTCAGCCAATCAGAAATCATTTCCACAGCCATTCTTTGGCCCGAAAAAACCATACGCAACAACTACAATATATAAGTTTTCTGTAGAATAGAGCGGTTGATAAATTGACTTATTATTTCAGGCAGACCCTTTTTGGGGTCTGCTTTTACAATGTAATCACAGGATAGGATTATTACTATAGCAAGGGATTAATAATTTACCAGCTGAATAAGGTGTGGTATACTAAAAGTCGGTATGATTGATTGATAATAAAGGATGAAATATGGCTCAGATCAGAAGCTTTAATAATAAAAAAGAAACAGTAATAAAAACTGCACAACGAAATACAGGTAATATTGATTACCGAAAAGTGATTGCAGCACACAGGTTAAAAATATTCTACCGAACTGCGCTTATATTATTGGTCAGTGCAGCAGTAGCAGCTCTTTTTTATGTCCAATATACCAACAGGGTGTATACAGACTATCAGATTATTAGTAGTGTAAAAAGAGAAGAAGCGCAAAATGCAATCAGTAAAAATCTTGATGGTTCAATTCTTACCTATAGTAATGATGGTGCAAGTTGTATGAACACAAATGGTGAGCAACTCTGGAACCAGACATATGAGATGCAGAATCCACTGATTGATATTAATCACTCTGTTGCAGCAATTGCTGACTATAATGGAAGAGATATTTACATTGTTAATCATCAGGGTGTATTGGGAAAAGTCGAAGCAGGATTGCCGATTCGTAGTATTAGTGTATCTGAAACAGGTATGGTTGCTGCAGTCGTAGATGATTCCGAGATTACTGCTATTTATTTGTATGCTAGTACAGGAGAAGAAATTGCCTATTTTAAAACAACAATGGAAAAGAGTGGGTACCCGATTGCGGTCAGTGTATCTCCAAATGGTGAAATTGTTGCAGTCTCATATCTGTATGTTGATAGTGGACTGATTATGTCAAACGTTGCATTTTATAATTTTGGACAGGTAGGACAAAATGAAACCGATAATTATGTGAGTGGCTATAGCTATGCAGAGGCAGTGATTCCACAAATCAGCTTTATGGATGAAGACAACTCATTCGCACTTGCAGATAGCAGACTTGTTTTTTATAAAGGGAATCAGATCCCAACAAGTAATCAGGAAATTCTTTTAAATGAAGAAATACAGAGTGTGTATTATGATAATAATTATGTAGGACTTGTTTATATCAATCTGGATGGAGATACAAAATATAGAATGGATGTATATTCTAAAGCGGGAAAGAAAATTCTGTCACAAAAATTTGATATGGAATATACAGATATCTATTTTAATAAAGAATGCTTTGTTATCTATAATGAATCTGAATGCGAAATATACAATCTTCGCGGTGTCAGAAAATTTGAAGGCAGTTTTAAAGAAGCAGTCTCAGCGTTACTCCCAACTTCAGTCATGAATAAGTATGTGGCTGTTTCTCAAGGAAAAATTGAAATTATGGAGTTGAAATAGTGAATACAGTGAATAGTGTTTTGGTCGTTGTAATTGTTATAATCGCAGCTATGGCAGTAAAGGGATATAAAAAAGGGGTTTTTGACGAAGCTTTGTCAATCGTTGCATTGATTCTCGGCATTTTAGGACTAGCGCTTGCTGCAGCTGTAATCAGCAGCTATCTGACCGGCCAGATGAGTGACATGATGATTGGTGCAGTTTCATTATTAATATTGATCATTGTGGTTCAGATTGCCAGGCTTGTAATAGCACCATTAAGGTTTGTGGTAAAAATGCCAGTGTTAAATGGACTCAATAAACTTGCTGGACTTTTTCTGGGTGGAATGGAAGGGATTCTGTGTGTATGGATTCTGTTCTTTTTGATAGAGAGATTTAATTTTGGTGGCTATGCTTCTGAAATGTTATCAAATATTCAAAAAAATGCTTTTTTATCATTACTGCATGAAAGCAATATGATAAATTTGTGGCTAAAAATATAGCGTAATTACTGATAGAGACTGGGAATTTTTTCAAAAAACAAATTATTCAAAAAGTTGTTGACAAACAGGTGGGTAATGATGTTATAATGAACATCCACCGCGAAAAGAACAGAGCGATGGAGCAACAAAAAAAGAAGAAATAAAATAAAAAAGTTGTTGACAAAAGAAACACCACATGATACTATATCAGAGTTGCGTGTCAAACAAACGACAACAAAACAGACATCCGAAAGGATGGCGAATGAACCTTGAAAAGGAAACTTTGAAGATTGAAAGAATGAAAAGTTTCTAGGAAGTAAGATTCCTAAACAGTAATGCAACCTTGA
>QKAS01000026.1 GCA_003246295.1 Clostridia bacterium
AACAAAAAAAAATATTGGAATTTATAAATAATAACTTAAGAATTGATTTAAAAATTAATGATATCGCAAATGCTTTTGATTTACCCTATTATTGTATCTCAAAAAATTTTAAAATAGCTACCGGAATTGGTTTAAAGGCATATATAGAAAAAATGATTCTTCAAAAATCGAAAATCTATCTTCTATCTACTACTATGACAATAAGCGAAATAGCAGATAAACTACACTTTTGCGACGCCTACTATTTTTCACGTTTTTTCAAAAAATTTGAATATATATCACCCAAAGAATATCGTTACCGCCACTTGAAGCCAAAGCCTGAAATCAAACCAAATAATGCCGGCGAAAAGTAGCCCGTATATATACATTATAATTTTAAGTTAAGCCTTAATAGAATCAGTTATTATACCCTTCATAAATGAAGGAACTCAGTCCATGCAACCCGTTGTGATATAATGTGATAAGTTGAATGATATTAATATATATGTTAGTACAGGCATGTCTTTCAGAATACGACATGCCTGTTTTATAAGAACTATAGTATTTTTACCGGTTTTAGGTGTTAATTTTTATTATAAGTATCTTCATTATATCACATACTCCCTTTGGTTTTTCTCCGATTATATTATTTATTTCTGCAAAATTAGGAACTGTGACATCCTAAAATTCCTTTGCTATATCTTCTGGTGGAACAAAGGAGTGATGGGGATCCGGAAACCAACAAAAAGAAAAATGGGTTTTTCATAATCCTTCTGATTTTCAATATATTAACTTACTTCATTAGCAAGCCACATAGAATTATGTAATTCAGATGGCATTTTGGATGGATTAATATCTCCACGCGTCACGTCTTCTGGCTTATCATAAATTTCATTCTCGACCTGTTCTACAACCTCCGGATGATTTTTTCTAGCCATCTTCCATAATGTCCCCTGTTAAATTGGCAAGGATCTTCTCTATGTCCCAAAACAGACCTTACATGCTTAAAACCGTAATATGGCTGTGTAGCATTTTCAGTTTCTGGTTTTTCCCATTCGGCATAACTTACGTAAAAATAATAGGATATATCTGCCAAAGACGGAGTTGCATGCAACTTTCCATATAAAGCAGTCTCATATCCGGCTTCCGTAAGAATATCTGCAATTGTTGGAATTTTGCTCAGAACATTCATACTAAAGAGTTTCTGGCTTATCGTATTATTTTCATCAACACACCAATTATCTCTTCTCCATAAAGGGATTCCGTTCGAAGAAACTCCGTGCCACGGAACATACATTCCCGTGATCAGTCTCGCTCTTGACGGCATACAGACAGGATTTGTACTGATATGCCTAGTAAAATTACATCCCTCCTGAGCCAACGCATCAATATTGGGGGGCTTAGCCACTTTGTTTCCATTGCATCCCAAACTGTCAAATCGTTGCCGATCTGTATGAAAAATAATATTTTTTTATAACACCCTCCATATTATAATTGTAATAAACAAATTTCGAAAACAACTATATTTAGTTCAATGATCTAATACCAAATTTGTTGTACGTCATTAATATCAGTGTTTCATATCAGCATAATAATCCATACTCATTATCATTTGAATGATTCTTCATTTTATATACTAAGAAACTAAGAAATAAGCTGAAAAATCTCAGCTTACTTCTTAGTTGATAAATTAAAAGAGTATTAGAGTTTTCACAATATCCTGACCATTTGCGAGAGTCTCATCGAAAGCTTTTTGAATTTCGTCTACTGAATATTTTCTGGAAATCATAAGATCAGCATTAATCATTCCCTCATTAAGCCATGTCATAACCTTCGGAAATTGATTACAATTCATTCTAGAGCCAACTAACGTTAGTTCTTTTTTCGTAATTTTAACCAAAGGAATCTGAGCTGCCTTAGAATCAAATCCAATAACTGCTATTCTAGCTGTCGGACACGCAAGATCTATCGTTTGTTCTGTAAGTGGTGCAATCCCTACCGCATCAATAACGACACTTGCTCCACCTGGTGCAAATTTTTCTACAGCTTCTTGCAAGGAAGTTGTCTTACTGTTAACGGTTACATCCACACCAACTTCTTTTGCCTTTTCCAGTTTAGAATCTACTACGTCAGAAATCAGAACCTTTGCACCAAGTCCTTTCGCAGCTTGTGCAATGCAAAGACCAATCGTTCCGCTTCCCAATATTACTACTTTATCCTTCGCAGTTGTCATCGTTTTACTTAATATATTTGCTGCAATAGAAAACGGTTCCGCTAAAGCCGCCTGCTCATATGTAATACTTGGATCAAATGTATACAAATGTCTATCTTCAACCACAATATAATCTTGGTAGCCACCATCCATCTGGACTCCATAGCATTTTACATTTGCACAAACATTTGCATGTCCTTCTTGACATATGGCACATTCATTACATGCAAATACCGGATCAAGAACCACTCTGTCACCAACTTTAATATTTCTCACTTCACTTCCAACTTCTTTTACCATACCAGAAAGTTCATGGCCCATTACTCTTGGTAGTTCAACATCTGCTCTTTCACCTTGGAAAATATGCAAATCTGTTCCACAGATACCAACAGCCTTAACTTCTACTAATACATCCCTAGGGTTTTTAATCTTAGGCACTTCTACGTCAACTACTTCAATTGTTTTTGCACTTATTAATTTTGCTGCTCTCATTCTTTCACTCCTCATTTCTATACAAATTATGTATTCGGAATGTTTGTGATGATTCCACAAACAAGACTATTGTTAATCACAATTATTTTGGCTGTTTTCCAATATAAGCAAGTATACCGCCATCTACATATAAAATATGTCCATTCACAAAATTAGAAGCATCCGATGCTAAAAATACTGCAGGACCTGCAAGATCATCCGGTTTCCCCCATCTTGCAGCTGGTGTCTTTGAGATTATAAATTGATCAAATGGATGTCTGCTTCCATCCGGCTGTATCTCACGTAAGGGCTGAGTTTGCGGAGTGGCAATATAACCCGGTCCAATACCGTTACACTGAATGTTATATTCACCATATTCAGAAGCAATGTTCTTTGTTAACATTTTCAATCCACCCTTGGCCGCTGCATAAGCAGAAACTGTCTCACGTCCAAGTTCACTCATCATAGAGCAGATGTTTATAATCTTTCCATGACCCTTTCTAATCATACCCGGAATTACTGCTTTAGACATAATGAAAGGTGCATTCAAGTCAATATCAATTACTTCTTTAAAATCCTCTGTACTCATCTCATGCATCGGAATTCTTTTAATAATACCTGCATTGTTTACAAGAATATCAATAGTCCCCATCGTCTTTTCTATATCAGCGATCATTTCTTTTACCTGATCTTCTTTTGTTACGTCACAGATATATCCCTTTGCTTCAATTCCTGATTTAGCAAACCCTTCCCTCGCTACTCTCATGTGTTCATCCCCACGACAGTTAAAAGCAATTTTTGCCCCTGCTAAAGCAAGTGCTTCTGCCATAGCATAGCCTATTCCATATGCTCCTCCTGTAACGAGAGCAACTTTTCCTTCTAAAGAAAACATACTTTTTGACATACTTACTCCTTTTCTGTGCGCATAATACGCAATAAATTAATATTTTATCCTAATATGGTTATGTCGTAGTACCTAGTATAGCTCTAAACGATTTATAAATATTATGTAGAATCGTTTTTTACATTATTTACTAGTTTCTATGTGTCTCTAGCTTTTCCCAGTCAAATTCAACACCTACTCCATGAGTTAATGCAGGTTCAATATATCCATCCACAATTTTTAAGGGTTCAATCGTATAGTCACAAATAGGAAAGCTATGATACTCCAGAAAACCAGCATTATCAATACCACCCAAAACATTTACATGCAACTCTTGCATTCCATGAGAGCTTACAAGAAGATCTCTTTCCTTTGCCAGTTTCGATACCTTTAAAAACCCTGTAATACCGCATACGTTAGAACAGTCCGGAATTGGATACTTGATTCTTGCAATATCAAGTGCCAGTTTGTGTTCATAAATTGTATGAAGGTTTTCACCCATCGCTATTGGAATTGTAGTTGCCTGACCAATTCTCGCATAACCTTCATAATCGTCTGGATTAGTCGGCTCTTCAAGCCACTTAATATCATATTCTTCTAAGCGTTTTGCCATACGTATTGCCTGCTCCACCGACCATATCATATTTGCATCTACCATGAACATAGCATCTTTGCCAAGTAGGTTACGAACTGCTTTTACTCGTTGAATATCTTCATCTTCATTTTTCTTACCGAGCTTAATCTTTACAGCAGTGTGACCCTTTGCTAACTGACGCTCAATGTTGGACAATAGTTCTTTTTCCGTAAACATCAAGTCAATGCCACCATAATAAGTACGTACTTTTCTATTTCTGGTACCAAAATAATCTGCTATTGAAATCTCTTCTGTTTTTAGTTTCATGTCCCAGAATGCAATATCTAAAGCCGAAATTCCAAAGGATGCAATTCCTCCTCTTGCCACGTAATGAACACTCTGATTCATGTAGTCATTCATCACTTCCGGAGAGGTGTATTCCTTCCCTATCAGTTGTGGTATGAGATCATTCTTTAAAATATCTACGATAGCCGTTCCGCCAATTCCACCTGTATAAGTGTATCCAGTTCCAAAACGTCCATCTTTCATATAAACTGTAGCAGTTATCAGTTCAAAATTATCATGTTTTCCATGAAGTGCGTCTACCAGATTACCTTCCAACGGAACTTTAAAATACTTTACATCCACTGACTTTATTACATTATCACCCATAGCATTCCTTTCAATTTTTAATAATCAAAATTCATATATACAGTCTTTTTCTGTAAATATCCTTCTAATCCGTACTTTCCGTCTTCTCCACCCATTCCGCTCTTGTTGTAGCCATTATGAAAAGCATTGATCAATTCACCATTTTCACGGTTTATATATACTTCTCCAAAATCCAATTCGTTTACTGTACGCATAATATTTTTTGCATTATTGCTAAATAAATATGCAGATAGTCCATATTCGCAATCATTTGCAAGTTCAATTGCTTCATCAAAGCTTTTGACTTTCATCATCGGTGCGATCGGTCCAAAGGTCTCCTGTTGCATAACAATATTCTTATTATCATACACTTCAATAACAGTTGGATAAAACCAATTGCCCTCATCCGTCGGCATTGTCTCCGGTGTCATATCAAGAAGAATCTTACCTCCTTCTTCAAGTGCCTTGGCTTTCATCTCTTTCAATTTATCTACTTCAGCTTTATTCACTTTAGGTCCCATGGTTGTCTGTGCATCCATCGGATTTCCTACCACAATTTCTTTTGTAAGCTGAATAAACTTATCCTTGAATTCATCATATACTTTTTCATGAATATACATACGCTCATTACATGTACAAATCTGTCCGCAGTTAGAAAACTTGGCTATAACTGCACACCTTGCTGCTTTGTCTACATCGGCATCGTCCATAACGATAAATGGAGCTTTCCCACCCAATTCCAAATGTGTAACCACTACATTTTCTGCCGCTGCTTTTATCACTTCAATTCCAGCTTGGGTACTTCCCGTTAATGTAACCAACTTTGTTATATCGCTTCTTACAAGAGCATCTCCAACTACCCTTCCTGATCCTGTAATAAAGTTTAATACCCCCTTGGGAAGCGATGATTTTTCTGCCACTAATTCTGCAAATTTCATAACAGTGAGCGGTGTTTCCGACGGTGGTTTAATGACCATGGTATTTCCGCAGACAAGTCCGTTACCAATTTTTCTTGCTGCAAGAGCAAGTGGGAAATTCCATGCAACA
>QKAS01000020.1 GCA_003246295.1 Clostridia bacterium
ATATCTCCGTCTGTGTCCAGAAATAATCTCGTACACTCCTTCTGGTCTAGGTCTTACAATCAAAGGATTTAAAATACCAAAACTTTTGATACTGTCTTGTAGCTCAATCATCTGACTATCAGCCTGAACCTTAAATGGATGGTTCTCAAAAGTTCTTAAACGTTCCAATTCCATTTCAATTACTTTTTCGTCTGCATCACATACTTCTGTTTTTTCTGCAACAACCATTAGTCCTTCCTTTCCCTGAACGAGAAAAAGCCCATCCAGAATAGATAAATTATTTCATCTAATCTGAACGGACCTTATCCATCAGGCTTGGTACTTCCAAGCAAGAATACTTTAACTATTAATATAGAAGAAACACGATCACTTTTGAAGAATAATATCTTGTTTTGGTTCTGTTTCTTCTATATTATTTGTATTCATTGTCTTGGCAAGAGATGTAAGGAGAACTGCCATATCCGGATTTGACAGAACCTTCATCAACAACTCTGGATCCACTCCATCTGGAACCTTTACAGTATTATTTTTCACTTCCTGACCTCTCATATCTGGATTACCATTTTTCCCACTGTAAAAAGCATTCTCCATTAGCTCTGCATTCTTTTTTCGATCCTCGTCAATGATATGACCATATACCTCTGTTACCATATCCGCCTGTGCATGTCCGGAATCTCCCTGAACTGCTTTTATATCGCCACCACTCAGTTTCAATTTGTAGGTAACACTTGTATGCCGGATACTATGAAATACTACCTTTGGTAAACCAAGCTCTTCAATGATATGATTCATTTTAGTTCTTAGATAACTATCGCCGATGGGAAGCCCAAATGTTGTCGCCATCACCAGATTATAATTCTGATATTCTGACCCAAGAGCCTCAATGATCTTATCCTGTTCTTTCTTCATATCTACCAGCAATAGTGCAACTGATTTAGGAATATAGACTCTGCGGATACTGCTCTCAGTCTTTGGTGTTTTTAACACTCTCACTGTACTATTATCCTTTTTTATAGTAGGAAATATCAGTATGACATCCTTCGAATTCAGTTCATCCATTGCCTTTTTCGATACCCGCTCTACTTCCTTATTAATATCAATATAAGTACGACTCTCTTCTAGTGCCTCATCGGATATATCTACACAATCCCAGGTCAGCCCCAGTAACTCACCCAGTCGAAGTGTTGCTGTAAAGCTAAGATGAAATGCTGCTTTCATCCATTTATCATCACAGCCATCTACTGCCTGCATCAACATTTCCGCTGTCCAAATCTCCCTTTTCTCTTTTTTATGTTTAGGTACTGTAGCATCCTCTGCTGGATTCTTTTCTATCATGTTCCATTTTTTTGCCTGTTTAAAGCAACTCCTAAGAATTTTATGGATTTCACGGACTGTTGAAGTTGAGATATTTTGACTTCCATCTGGATTCCTAGTACTTTTTACTGCAGGTGTTTCCAACAGTTTCTGATAATATTTTTCCAGAAAACGCGTATCAATTTTCTTCAATTTCGTTTCTCCAATTGTTGGATTAATATAATTACTAATAAGCGCTACATTTCCATCATAAGTAGTTAGCGACCATTTATCATGACCATAGATTTTTACATATTCACTTAATAATTCCTCTAATGTGGTACAGTTTGGAATCTCAAATTTACCTACAGACATCTTATACTCGATTTCCTTCAATCGCTTATTTGCTTCTGTTTGAGTCTGATAGGTCTCGGACTTCTGATGTACTTTACCATTTTCATCTGTCACTTTATATACAACACTAATATTCTTTCCTCTTTTTCTAATGAACGCCATATTACACCACTCCTTCCTTATATTCCTTTAACCACTTTAGAAATTCTTTTCGATGTATTCGAAGCACCTTGCCGGCACCTTTACATGGAAATTTCTCCATCTGTGTCCATTTTGATATTGTACCTGTTGTTACACCGGCAAAGGCGGCTGCATCCTGTCTTGATATGAATTCTTTTGTTTCAAACTCTGCCTTTGTTTTAATAGATTTTGAACTTCTTTTCTTTTTTAATTGGTAGGAATTCTGTACATTTAAGAATTGTTGGAAGCTCTTCTTTGTGATCCATTTCTTATTATCATATACAACAATTTCAAAAATATCCCCATACTTTTTTGAACGAATGACAATTGCTATTTTTTCTTTTGTTATTCCTAAAAGTTCTGCAGCATCCCATGCCTGGATAAATTTTTCTTTTAGCTCTGTTATCGTTGGAATCTTTGCTACCTTCTGATACTGTGTCTGACTCTCATACCAGCGGTCAAATGCTTCAATCGGAATACGTCTTACAAAATCAACCGTAAACATGTCCAGATTTTCTTTTCTCCATATTTCATAGATAGTAGCATCATTGACTCCTAGAATATTTGCTACATCTCTAAAAGAATAGGACCTCTTTTTCAGTTCTTCTCCAGGAGGTTCACCGGTAACTTTCTTATGCTTTACCTGATTTGCATACCATTTTTCAAAACTCGCGATATCAACTCTCATGATTCCATCAATAATCCTTGTTTCAAAAAAATTCCTATGAACAAGCCAGTAGCTTTCCGTTTTCTTCACTCCAAGTAGTCTGCGCATCTCCGATACGGACATTGTATTTTTCAATATAGGATCTTTCGTTGCTTGATACTTTTCCAATCCTGTTCTGATATTCTTAATTTCTGCTACGGTTTCCATTGCTTGGCACCTCCTTTTTGTCCACTATATCATAGGTCTTACTAAATGCTTTAGAAGGTAAATTTATACGCTCTCCATATTCTGATCCAGCCATTCGTCAAAGCTTTTCTTGGAAATACGATATTTTGTGCCTATCTGAATCCAACGAAATTCATTCTTCTTTAGTAATTCATAAACGGTTGGTCTGCTGATTCCAAGAATGACCTGCAATTCTTTTACGGTATAACATCGCTTCTCTTCCATTATGCACAACCTCCTTTTCCATCCATAAAACCAATAACCTGCTTTTTCACTTTCAGTCTGATCTTATGGATTTTCTGTTGAGCTGATTCATAAGTAATATTATCTTTTTCTGCAATATCTAATAATGTGATCTCTTGGCGAAGATATTTTTCAAATGATTCTTTTTCTTTTCCCAGTATAGAAAGCTGCAGATTAAATAGTTCATAATCCTTCCTCATATCGCGAAGTAAATAGGCATCTCTCTTAAATTCCTCTGCACGATCTACACCTTCTAATACACCTCCGGCAAAATTACAATTGATAATTGCCTCTCTTGTCATAACATTTCTTACTGCCTTTTTTGCAGTAGGATCACTGACGGGTCCACTGGTCTGTACTCTCACGCCAAGATCTCCGATTGCCTGATGGCTGTTGCTTTCCTTTTCACATTCGATCATATATCGAAGTCCATCTGTATATCCATCCACGATTCCAATAAAACTTGTATAATTCTTAATAATGATATCTACTCTCTTAGCTGAGTTTGCATCCACATATATCTTAATTAGGTTTTTATCTGCCATGTTTATCTCCTTTTGACTTAATCAGATTTGTTTGCAAACATTCGCGCGTTTGTTTACATGCATTTACTTATCTTGACACTGATTATTCTAAAGGATTTGTTTTTTAATTACGTTACCAAAGTTCTTTACTTTCGGAGTGGAAGTAAAGCCACGCTTTACATTTGAAAAGAGACAAAAAAGACCGCCTGTCTCAGGGACAAAACGGTCATATATTATTAATCACAATTTATAACTTGTATTAAATTTGAAAATTTCATAATCACTTTCATTTCATTGTTTCTTTTACATAAGTCTGGACAATAATAATATTCACTGCCATCATTACGAAGCCCCTCATCAAATACTTTAGCTATCCAGAAGAACATTCTCCCATATGGATTTTCTGTTATTATATGATATCTATTATTTTCTATTGTGTTTATACTTCTTCCTTTTTTTTCATATTCATTCAGCATTTGATAATACTTCTTTCCTAATTGCTTTTCAGGTATGGTAAAAGTTGCTGAAAATATTTTACCTAACCACTCTATATTAAAAGTCTTCATTTTTATTCCAACTACTAAAAATAATATTTCAAACATTAATATACTGAAATCTACTTTCTCACTTATGCACATGTCATGAACTAGTTCTGCTTTGTAGAATATTTTTTCTTGTGTTCTAATGTCTATATTTTCAAATATCTCACCAAAAAATTTTTCTATATCCACCATATCATTTTCTATATACTCGAATTTTTTGAAATATCTTTCATATTTTTCACAATATCTTCTGGCCATTCCGTTATCTAAGTCTAGTTTAAAAGACATAAATTTTCTTAAATATGTATCTACATCAATTTCTCCATAAATTTGTTTTATAGAATGCTCTAGCTGCTTTTTATCCATTGTGATTACTACAATTACATTATTAAGATCAGAAAAAAGATGGTGTACTCTTTCTAATACCTTAATTGCATATTTAGGTAAGCAGCGATCTAATTCATCTATAAAAATTATCACCGTTTTACTTTCTGCTAATATTCCAATCTCTTCTCTTATAAAATCTAAGCTTTGTTTAAAATCATATAACTCATCAAAGCTTTGTTTTTTTTCTATCTCATTATCTGCATCATCTTTTATACCTTTAACTACATCTACCAAATCAATACCTATTTTATTTTTACAAATTTCCCCTGCTATAGTACCAATAGTTTCTTTAACTTTTTTTATAACTGCATCAGTATATACTTTCTCATTCTTATTAAATATAGAGTTACTACTAATTATAAAATCGTTCAATGCTGCAACTATTGCTATCAATGGTTCTTCGTAATAATCATATTTCCAACAGTCATAGTGAAACACTATATACTTATTGTCATTTGTTTCTTCAGATTGAATAATTGCAAGTCTATTCTCTATTTGATTAATAACAAATGTTTTTCCTGATCCCCAATTTCCGTTTATACAAAAACAGCATCCTTGAGGTCTACTAGATATAGTTTCAATTACTTCCATTACATTTTCAATAAATGGATCTCTATTAAGTACATCTTTTTTTTTCATTATTTTTCTCCTCTAATGGTTCACTATTCAAAATGATAAATTCACTTCCAAATATATGCTATTTTAAATTATCAACCATCATTTTTGGTATTTCTTTCTGCCTCCATATTTCGTTATGAAAGCTCATATATTTCTTCATTTTTTCATTCATATCTATTTTCATATTTGAATTAATATTTAATAAAGCTCTGTCATTTTGGTCTAATTCATCTGAAATAAGCATATTGCCATCTGAATCAAAAGTTATAAAATGCTTATCAAATACGGAATCATGCAATGCACACAATAATAATCCGTTATTTACGTCCAATCTTTCATTTGCATTTGAATTTTTCCATTCCTTAATATGACTTGCAATTAATAGCTCTGTTCGCTTCATTCCGCATATTGCACAACGTCCGTTATACTTTTCAACAAGCTTATCTCTATAAATTCCTTGCCCTATGCGACTCTTTATAATCAGTTCTTTTTCTGTATCACTTAATTCCTTTTCATCAACATCATCAATGATCTTATTTTCTAAATTATCACAGCCAAAGTCGCTTAATGAATAGTATTTGTATGACTGCAAGTTAGGTTTCATTTGGAATGCCGGTTCTATCTGAATATATATTTCCAAAAAATAAAAACGATATAATGTATCCTTTGTTTTAAAACCAAATGATTCTTTTCTAATTGAATAATATTCTTTTAACCTATCTCTTTCCTGAACTGTAAGTTCTAATTTCTCTAACGATTTTTCGTCTGGAATAATTTCTATTGTCCTACAAACCCTATATATATTATCCATATATCCACCTGTTCTTCTTATAGTGATATATGGAGTAACCTTATTAGGAAAGCCTTTCTTTATAGGATGTGCATGAATTAATGTTCTCTGAATTAGCTCATATGTATTTGATGCTGGAAAGGATATTACATTATCTTGTTCTGAATTAGCGTTTAAAATGTCATCTCTACCGCCTATAGTTTCCTCAATATATTGAAACAATTCTGGATAATTATCAGATTTGTAAGCTCCCTGAATACTTCCTTTTATTATTTTTCTTTCTTGCATTGCATTTAATGATAGTCTGTCGTCATCGTATTTTTCTATTAGTTGTAATCTAACATACGTTTTCAACAAATCTTGTTCATATTCTATTTTCCAATATTGTAAATCGTTATTATTCACTTCATCTGCTGAAATATCATCCTTTATACATACTGTTTTATACATAATTCTAGAAAAGGGTTTTCCAACGTAAATATAAACTAAATCTCCTTTTTTTATATCAAATTTTGATTTTGTCCAATCAATTTCATTTAAATCATTAAAGGCTGAAACAACATCATACTTAGCCATATTTGCAGTTCTAATCCATTTATTCCTTGATTTGTTCTGCCAATGATCTTCTATTGTTTTATTAGTAAATACGCCTGTGACTCCCGTTATTAATTCCTCATATGTAACCTTAAAAACACATTTCATATCAAATTTATCATGATAACTAGGTGTTATTTTAAGCACTCTTTCCAATTCGGCACTATAATTTAGTGTGTTTATTTTGTAAAATCCATCTCTTGAATTTTCATATATCTCTGCTTCATGACTTTTCGTATCTAATTTTGAAATGATAAGTTCCTTCTGATGTGTCCTATCTTTTCTTATATAAAATTCTGATTCTGATAATTTTTCCTTTAATAAATTGTATATCACTTCAATATTAGCTATTTTTTTAGCTTTCATAGTCATTCCCCCTGAAATCTATATAGTAACTTCCATGTTCTGAATTCTTTCATATGATAAAGAACAAAGATGAAGTTTTTGTTTAGCGTTCATGAGAACCTCCTTGGAATGATTCGAGCGAATCGCGCAATTCGCGCTAAACACACGAAGATAGTTGGAGTAATTATCTCATGAGTGTGGTAGTATTATAAGGTACTCGTGATAGAGTACTTACTATTTTAATTACTTAAACTTATTTTATATCATCAGTCGAACAATAACAATTCTTCATGATGTTTCTTTGATAATTACCGCATTTTTAGAAGTAACTTTACCTGTTCCATCGCAACTTCACGAATCTCATCATTTCCTAATCCCCTAAATACCTCCGTCATCTCTTTTATCTGCTCATCCACATTACTCATAATAATCTCACTATTCAGTAAATACCCTGCAGTTGTATCTAAAATTCCTGCTATCTCTACAAGCACACTCCCCTTAATATCCACCTTATTATTTTCATATTGTGAAATAGCAACCTTGGTTATGCACATCTTCTCGGCCAACTGTTCCTGTGTCATCCCTGCTTTGATTCTCTGCTCCTTAATTCTTCCGCCCATTGTGCTATTATCAATTTTCTTCATGTTTTCTCTCCGTTTCCGGAACTTGAAAACGGAAATAAGCACTGTTCTTGAGACGAAAAAAGGACCCGATCAAAACGATTTACAAATAAACCCATGACATAATAGCTATGCCACCTGGCGTTATTTCCGTTTTGTCGGCTCCTAAAAGTTCTCTGCTTTTTCCAACTCGTAACAAACTCTTGATCATCAACTGTCGGCCCTGAGGATTCAGGATTTCAATGAATGCCTATCCAATCTACCGCTTCCCTCGATGTCTCATTTTATTCAATTTAATAGTAATACTATTTTACTGATTGCTTTTTCTGAAAGTTCCTGCTCAGTTCAAGCATCTGATCTACTGCTACTTTCAGTTCTTCCTCTTCCAAAACCTCACTCATGCTCGCATGAAGTATAAATTTTCCATTTCGATACACAACCACATCATAAAATGGCGCTTTCGTTGATTGATTGATTATATAGCCATTGTATTCAAACATCTGCTTCCTCCCACTCTATTTCCTACCTTTTTACTTTCTTTTACAACACTAACACTGACTGCTCCCTGTCTCTTTGGAAGCTTGTTTCTTCTATCTTCCATAATGGATATCATTCCATCTGTTACAGTCGCGATAATATCGCTGTTGCATCTGTCACAATGTATATCTACTTCTGATCCATCCTTTGCTCTGCATATCGCTTTCCCGCAAACTGGACAATGAATTTCTCTTTTTTCTATTCTCTCAATCATCAAATAATCCTCCTAATAATAAGTGTTTTCTTATTATCAATGGATAAAGGGAAATCAAAACCATTGATGATTTTTGTAAACAGGTGAGTTCCGATGCACCGAAGTTAGCGCCACCTGTAATAATCCTTCTTCTCTGCTGATCTTTTATTGCAACCCCTCCAAAATATTTACTTGCCTTCTACAAACCACATGTTGTTATCTTCATAATACAAATGGCTTTCTCTCCCATCTATAATACAAGTGTATCTGATACCTACACCTCCTGCTTTCCGACTCGCTGCCCTGCAGACATCCTTTACCTTCTGAATCTCATACATATGGCCATCCGTCCAGATAAAACTCCTTGGAATCAATCTTCCATCCTTCGAAAATGTTGCATTTACATCAACATATACTTTACTAGATTCCATGAATGCCTCCTATATCATCACGATTGTCCTTGGAGACTCCGCTATCTTACGAATCTTTCCACACTTCTCTAGTTTCATTAATCTGTTATGAACTGTTGACGTGGATTTCAGTCCCATCATGGTTCCAAGCTCTCTTACTGATGGCGAAAACCCATTTTTCTTAATATATAATTGAATACAATCGCACATTGCAATGTCCTTTTCTGTTAATTTCTGATTAGTCAAATAATATCCCTCCTTACTTACTGATTCCTGTTTCGCTATTACCCGAAGTATCCATGCGGATGAACTGTGTGGGATGATTCCGCATCCAATGCTGACAATACTTTATCCTGATATGTATTTGTTTATTTTGCTACAAACTGCGGCATATCATGGTTTACCATTTGCTGATAATAGCCACTGATTGTACTAGGTGCATTGAATAAAGTCGCCAGCATATATTTTTTTATGTTATGTATTTCTGTTGTTGTTTTTCTCATGCAATCCATTGCATACTCAATATGTGAAATCTCCAATTTTAAAAACTTACTTTTCACTAATGCAGTTGGATATTTATTTGATGAAATAACAGTACTTTCATTTTCACATAGTACAGTTTCCTATATCAAATCAAAGATTCCATCAAGAAGCTCATGATCATAAGGATACCTCTCTTTTAGAATTTCAAATTCCAAATTTTCTTTTATTAATTCTGCATAGGCATCCATCCCAGATCCTATCCCATCATTTCCAGATAAGATTAGATTAGATTCAGTATTACTTAAATCAGTATTATTTATATTATTCTTATTAGTGTGTAATTTTTTCACTTCTAGACATGTATTTTTTTCACTTCTAGATGTGTCATTTTTACACTTCAAGACATGTAAATTCTTCACTTCTGAAACAGCCCTATTTTCTTCAGAAGTGTAATTTTTACACTTCTGAACTTCTCCAACAACAAACTGTTTCACATATATCGTTGTCGGTTTTCCCTGTCCCTGCCTCTTCTTTTCTATTAATCCAATACCTGCTTCAACATCTAATTCTTTCATGATAGTAATAGCTTTCTTATTGCTGCATCCCAATGCTTCCATAATATCCTCTAATGAGAAATAGATATATGCTCTCCCTTCACGGTCCAGCCACTGATTTTTCAATGACAATGACATTCTATCTAGCATTAATCCATAAAGAACTTTTGCTTCCACTGATACCTTTTTATATCGTTCATCTGTAAATAACATCTTAGGTATTTTGTAAAATGTATATTGATCTGCTTCCTTTCCATAGAAATAGGAAAGTGACATTCTGTCTTCCATATGATACTCCTTCCTTATTTCAGAAGTGCAGTTTTTACACTTCTGAATCTTCCCTATTTACTGTTCCTGCGACTCGCTCCATTGTTCTAAAAGTTGAATGATTATATTTTCTCTTTCCTTTGAAGAATAATGTGATGGAAAGTATTTATCCAATTTTTTTTCTGAAAGAGAAACCTTAGCTGATTCCACTTTTGTTGGTAATGCTGCATTTAATGTAGAAATCACATCATACTGCGTTGCCTTTGATAAATTCTTTTCTTCCTTTAAAGCTGCCACCTGTACAGGTTTTAAAAATCCATTATCTTTCAGATATTCATACACCCACTTCTGCACCTGTTCGTCAAAATATGAAATATCAACTGCCATTGCAATAGCTATTTTTTTCATATCAACATATTCCACTAATTCAGGTATCAATTCAGTTATTCTTATATATTTCTGTACCTGTCTTTCTTTCAAACCAAATGATTCTCCGACTATTTCAGCCGTCTTCTTTCCTAACTTGTCGCACTCAGTGCTACAAGTATCAACTCTTGCACCTTGTCTTCTCATAGCATCCATCTTCATCTTTAACGACCATGCTCTTTCACTAGGAAGAATCTCTTCTCTTTGGATATTGGCATCTACCATTTTAATTATGGCTTCATCATCCGACATTTCCTTTACAATAGCCGGTATCTTCTCTAAACCAACAATACCTGCCGCATGCAATCTTCTATGTCCAGATATCATTTCATAATTACCTGTCTGATCAGGTCTTACAATAACTGGGTTCAGAATTCCATTTTCCCTAATACTGTCTACCAATATTTCCATCTTATCATCATCCAATACCTTGAATGGATGATTAGGAAAAGCATGGATTCTGATGATTTCTATTTCCTGTGTACCTGCAATCTCTGGTACACCCAATAATTCATCTACTGACTGTAACTTGATTTTATTAGCTACTCTTACTCCCATATCTTAAGCCTCCTTCAATACTTCTTTTGTTAATGCCATATATGCAAATGCTGCCTTACCTTTTGGATCATAAGAATAAATACTACTTCCCTCTACACATACCTCTGATGCTCTAACTGACATAGGAATCTCTGTTGTAAATACTTTTATATTCGCCGAATAGGTATCATTGACCATCAGTGAAATATCTCTTGCATAATTGGTTCGATTATCTACCATCGTTAAAAGAATTCCCTCTATATTAAGTTTTGGATTTAATTGCTTCTTTACCCTGCTGATTGTTTTAATCAACTGTTGAAGTCCTTTTACAGGAAGATAGGCTGCCTGAACAGGAATCAATACGGAATCTGCACATGCAAGGGCATTAATTGTCATCATCCCCAGTGAAGGCATACAGTCTATAATAATATAGTCATAGAATTTCTTAATCTGCTCTACAATAGTTCGTAGGATTAATTCCCTGCTCATAACGTTTACCAATGATACTTCAATTGCTGACAACTCAATATTAGCCGGAATTAGATCTACACCTTCCTTATGGTGAACAATGGTTTTATCTACTTTCAGCTGTTCATCATTTACAATATTCATCATCATGGTTGCCAGGGAATATTCCATTTCATCTGGTTCATCATAGCCCAAACTGATTGTTAAACTACCCTGAGGATCCGCATCAATCAATAAGACTTTCTTTCCTGCTTGTGCTAATCCAATCCCTAAATTTACACATGACACGGTTTTTCCCACACCACCTTTTTGGTTAGATACTGCAATAACTCTACACATAATTACATCCTCCTTTATTTATCCCAATAATTTGACATCCATAGTTTCAATATTTCTAAAATTTCTCTTCGCATCTGCTCTGCTGTATAGCTTGATGGAAAGAATCTGTAAAGCTGTTCATTTTTAAATATCACACGATCAATTTCCTTCTGTTTGATTTCACTTAATATTTCCTGCATAGCTTCTAGTGTTAGATTTCCTTCTACGCTCATCCTTTTCATTCGCTGCGCCTGCGATAAGGAAGGCGTACACTGTGAATAATCCATAGCTTCTAACATCTTCTCCTGATCCTTCTTTTTCAGATAGGAAATCTGTACTGCTGGGGTGAATCCCATTGTGCCATCATCTACTTTTTCTAATAACTCTGGTATCAGATCTGTCATTTTGATATATCGCTGTACTTGTTTAGGGCTTTCTCCGCTTTCCGCTCCGATTATCTCAATACTCTTTTTTCCTGAATGGTGGTCAATCTGGCCACATTTTCTTCTACCAGTTTTTCTTTTGATGACATCGTATTTCATCTTATAAGCAAATGCCTTTTCACTGGGGCTAATCCGCTCTCTCTGTAAATTCGAATCAACCATCGATATTACGGCTTCATCATCCTGCAGTACTCTGATAATCACAGGTACTTTTCTATAGCCAAGCTGTTCCGCTGCAAATCTTCTTCTGTGACCTGATATAATCTCATACATTGCATCTGGTCTTGGTCTTACAATCAACGGATTCAAGATACCATACTTTTTAATACTATCCTGCAGTTCTATCATCTGGCTATCAGCCTGCACCTTGAATGGATGATTCTGAAAAGTTCTTAATCTTTCTAATTCAATTTCAACAATCTTTTCATCAGATTCATGCTTCTCTGGCTTTTCCTTTACTGCCATTATTTTTCCTTTCCCTGAGCGAAGTCTTATTATGAACTAAAAAAAGCCCGTCCAGAATAGATTTAGTGTTTCATCTAATCTGAACGGACCTTATCCGTCAGGCTTGGAATTTCCAAGCAAGAATTATTTGCTATCATTTTCTTCCCAATTTATCTCTATTTTACAACCCAAATCTTATACTACATCGTAGCTGATTCCTATGGGTGGTTTTTTAGAAATTATATTGGGTGGAAATTTTCATTTTTGGGTGGCAGATTTCGTATTTTACTCATTACTTGGGTGGCAGTTTCCACCCAAAATATCACCCAGAAAACAAAAATGCGGCAACAATTGGTGGTCAATCATTACCGCAAAATGGATGTTCTCGCGGGGAATCGAACCCCGAACTAGTGCTTAGGAGGCGCTTGTTATATCCATTTAACTACGGGAACAAATGCCGATTTTACAAGGCTTTCAGACCTTTTGGCTTCGGCTGCCATGTCTATGAATCCAATCACTTTCGTGATGAATTATCTCTATTTCTTATCTTGACCTTCTTCGGTTTCTGACTGGAATCGAACTCCAAACCTTTACCCTTTTTAATTCATTTGGGCATAACCATGGTTGAACCTTAGGAGGCGCTTGTTATATCCATTTAACTACGGGAACAAATGCCGATTTTTCAAGGCTTTCAAACCTTTTGGCCTCGGCGACCATCTCTATGAATCCAATCACTTTCGTGACGAATTATCTCTATTTCTTATTTTGACCTTCTTCGGTTTCAGGATGGATTTGAACTCCAAACCTTTACCCTTTTTCATTCCTTAGGGTATAACCATGGTTGAACCTTAGGAGGACCCTGTTATATCCATTTAACTAAAGGAACTTATTACGGATTGCCATATAGAAATTATATGGCAATCCGATTATTCATTCGGAAAGTTAATATAACCCTGTAACCAGATGACACCCTTGAATCTTCTACCGACCATAGGTTCACCATATAAATCTTGTCTATTGATCGCAATTTGAAGTATAATTTCGTTGCAAATAATTTTCAATTGGTATACTTCTTCACCTGTCAGACTATTCTGCACAAGTATATAATCAGATATCTCACCTAATACAGAATATTGATCACACTCAACTCCATAAGGCATAAAATAGGTGTCAACAAGACTAAAAACATCTTCCTTTTGAATTTTTCTGGATATCACAGTATAAGTATCCATATCTTCCAATGTAAGGTTTTCTATCGCTTCTTCATCACCTTTTCTGGCGGCTTCTATTAAATGATTTCTGTTATTTGATACCTTTTTAATTTTTTGCTTTTCTGTCTCATTTTTAACAATTGGCATCATAATGATACCTTGTACTGACAATCCTGTCAAGGTCAGAGTTGTCCCCTTAACAGGTAGTAAATCTAGATTTTTTACCTTAATATAATCTATAATATTCTGAAGATAAAAAATAAGTGATACTCCTACTTTAATATCATCACAGACACCTGCATAAGACTCTTTTTCAGCCTGTCTCTCAACTGAAACATCTTCTTGTGAACTGATTTCATCTCCACTAAAATAAGGATAATAATAATCGTATAGAAATTCTTCTTCATCGAACTCACCACGAACTGCAAGTCCTATATTTTTAGCAAATTCTTTACTGAACTCAGCAAATATAACATCATTTTCTAATGATGTATATTGTCTGATTTCAGCATTTTTTATAATATCAGATAATATGGCATTGAGTTCTTTTTTTGTTTGTAACTGACTAAAACCAATTGCTCTGAGATATTTGTGCATACTATCACCTCTTCCCGAATTGTACTTCAACAAAAGAGTGTGTCTGCTATCTGATTTCTGTTTTTCCTCCCATATAAGGTCTTAAAGCTTCTGGAATCTTAATAGATCCATCTTCACAGAGATTGTTTTCAAGGAAAGCAATCAGCATACGTGGAGGAGCAACTACTGTGTTATTTAATGTATGTGCATAATATTTTCCATCATCACCATTAACACGGATTTTCAATCTTCTTGCTTGAGCATCACCTAAGTTGGAACAACTTCCTACTTCAAAATATTTATTCTGTCTTGGAGACCATGCTTCAACATCTACAGATTTCACCTTCAAATCTGCAAGATCACCCGAGCAGCATTCTAGTGTTCTAACAGGAATATCTAGCGTTCTAAATAAATCTACTGTATTTTGCCATAATTTTTCAAACCAATACATGCTATCTTCAGGCTTACATACTACAATCATTTCCTGTTTTTCAAATTGATGAATTCTGTATACACCACGTTCTTCCAGACCATGAGCACCTTTTTCTTTTCTAAAACATGGTGAATAACTGGTAAGTGTTTGTGGAAGATTATCTTCTTCTAGAATCGTATCTATAAATTTTCCAATCATGGAATGTTCGCTGGTACCAATGAGATAAAGATCTTCTCCCTCTATTTTATACATCATTGCATCCATTTCAGCAAAACTCATTACCCCTGTAACTACATTACTTCTAATCATATAAGGAGGAATACAGTAAGTAAACCCTCTGTCAATCATAAAATCTCTTGCATAAGAAATAACAGCAGAATGAAGCCTTGCAATGTCTCCCATTAAATAATAGAAACCATTTCCAGCTACTTTTCTGGCACTTTCAAGATCAATACCTTTTAATTTTTCCATTATCTCAGTATGATATGGTATTTCAAATGAAGGAACGACGGGATCTCCATATTTTTGAACTTCTACATTCTCACTATCATCCTTCCCAATAGGAACAGAAGGATCAATAATCTGAGGAATTCTCATCATGATATCTGTAATTTTTTCTTCTAATTCCTTTTCCTTTTCGCTTAGTATAGACAATCTATCTGCTTCTGCCGCAACCTGAAGTTTCATCTTTTCAGCTGCTTCTTTTTCACCTTTCGCCATAAGTCCACCAATTTCTTTTGATAACTTATTTCGATCTGCGCGTAATGTATCTGCTTCTTGTTTTGTATTTCTACTTTCAATATCAAGTGCAATTACTTGATCTACTAACTCCAATTTATATTCCTGAAACTTATTTTTTATATTTTGTTTTACTACTTCAGGATTTTCTCTTAAAAATTTAATGTCTATCATAATTATTCCTCCTCAATATTACATGATTACTTCTTCAATAAAAATATCATGTACTTTTAGTAAATCAATATATTTTAATCCTTCAACTGGATTTCCATCTTTATCTTTAACAATTTTTAATACAGGCCTTTCAGGAAACTGCTTATTCTGCCTGATTACCACCCCTGTTTCACCTTCATTCGTTTTAACTACAGAATTTGTTGGATAAACTGCTGTGATTTGTAAAAATAACTCTACATAATGTGGATCAAAATATTGTGCAGCATAAGACTTTAAAAATTCAACTGCTTCATATACTTTAACTCTTGCAAAACCAATACCACTAATCATTTCATCAAATGTATCACAAATATTAACAATCATTATTTCTTTTGAATAATCTTTTATTTTTAATGAAAATCCACTTCCATCTTTCCTTTCATGATGATAGAGTATAATATTTTTACTTAACTCATTCAGCCAATCCTCTGTTTCAATTGCATAATATCCATAAATAGGATGTTTTTTATATTCTTCTGCATGATATTTCGGCATTTGATTCAGACTTTTATTATCAAAATCAGAAATAATATATCGTAATCCTAGTTCATGAAGTAAACATCCAACGCCAATATCATGGATAATACTCTTTGATAACTTTTCTTTAATTGCAATGATTACAGAAAAAATACAAACATTAAGAGAATGCTCGTAAATATCCGCACTTCTTTCTCTAATATCAAAGATGCGTTCTAATACTTGCTCTTCACTTAGAATTCCTTCAATAATTGAGTCTGCTGCTTCACTGAGTTCCTGAAGATCGGAATTATCCTGATGAATATGGCTTTGCAAAATATTTTGAATCTTGTCTTTCATAATTGAAGTAGAAGTAATCTTTAAATGAATAATTTCTTCTTCATCATAAATTTCTCTCTCTCTGATATAAACAAGATCGATTGCAAATTCTTTTAACTTCACAATATACTCTTTTTTCAATTTTGTATTTTCAGCCAGTAATTCCCTATACTTATCTATCATGACCGGCCTTGCGAGAATATCATCTTCTTTTAATTCGTCAACTCTACGGGGTATCATCTCTTATCCTCGATTCACTCTGTTATTACTGTTCAACGCAATATCAAGTGCTTTCTTTTCCTCTTCCCCTAAGGATATTTCTGAAATACCATCTTTAATTTCCTTAGTATAAGAATAACACCCGTCACTACTATGTACAGAATTAATAATAAAGCCATTGTTTTGATCATTTAATAATGCAAGACTAAAGCTTAACATTCCACCCATTTGCTTAAATGCATCATATTTTATTAAACCAAATTTCTGGAATGCAAATTCTTGATTTTTATTTAATTTCCTTAATTCTTTTCTATTCTCGTCTACAGTTTCCTTTAAGGACTTATTGTCATCAAATAATTCTGCTATTTTTTCTTCTAGACTTTTTACATTCTTCCCTTGCATAAATTTTAAGTATCTTTTTTTCATTTTTCTATTCTGTGCTATTAGAACTATAACAAGAATTATAAATATAAATACAATTCCTATACATGCAAGAAAAAGGTATCCGACATCAATAGTACCTAAACCCATTATATTAAAAATTTCACTACTCATATAAGTCTCCAATATTATTTTACTAATAATTCATAGATACGATCCATCTCTTCATTTGAAAAAAATTCAATCTCAATTTTACCAGAGCCGCTTCCTTTTGAAATAATTGAAACTTTTGTTCCAAGTGATTCTTTTAGCTTATTTTCCATATCTTGAAAAATAAATGAAAGATCTTTGGGTTTGTCTGTTTCCTTTTTTTCTTTTATTGGTTTCGTTAAAACTTTAACCAATTTCTCTACTTCTCTGACACTAAGTCTCTCATCAAAAATTTTTTGAGCTAAAGTATACTGTTGTTCCTTGTCTTCAATCGCTAATAATGCTCTTGCATGACCAGTAGAAATCATCTCAGAAATAACCATTTGCTGAACTTCATCGCTTAATTTTAATAACCTCATAGAATTTGTAACGGCTGTTCTGCTTTTCGAAACTCTTTCAGCTACTTCATCTTGTTTTAAATTAAATTCTGTTAACAATCTTTTGTATGCTTGCGCTTCCTCTATTGGATTTAAGTCTTCTCTTTGAATATTTTCAATTAAAGAAATTTCTACAATTTCCTGCTCTGTATATTTTCTGATAATAACAGGAACTTCTTTTAACCCAGCAAGTTTTGCTGCTCTCCATCTTCTTTCTCCAGCTATGATTTCATAGTAAGTATCTCTATCCTGTACAAGTATTGGTTGCAATAAACCAAACTGCTTAATAGACTCAGATAATTCTAATAACGCATCTTCATCAAAGTTTTTACGAGGTTGCTCTCTGTTTGGTTCAACTTTGGTAATTTTTACGTAACTATCAGGCCTCTCATTAATCATAGAATTCTGATTGGAAATATCTTTCTTTTTAGACTCACCAATCGTGTTTGGAATTAATGAATCTAAACCTTTGCCTAATCCTCTAACAGCCATAACAATTATCCCTTTCTATTTATGATTTCATCAGCCAATTGCAAATAACTTTCAGCACCTGCTGACTTTGGATCATATAGATTTATTGGAATTCCAAAACTGGGCGCTTCTGCAAGTCTGATATTTCTAGGAATTACCGTTGTGTATACATTCTGTTTAATATTTTGCTTTACATTCTCTACAACTTGCATGGAAAGATTTGTTCTAGAATCATACATTGTAAAAACCACTCCATCAATATCAAGTTCAGGATTTAATCTTTCTCTTACAAGGTTTACGGTATGAATTAACTGACTAAGTCCTTCTAGTGCGTAGTATTCACATTGTATAGGAACAAGTACACTGTCAGCTGTAGTCATGGCATTTACAGTTAGCATACTTAATGAAGGTGGACAATCAATAATAATATAATCATAATCGTCTTTGATCCATTCTATTTCCTTCTTTAAAATATATTCTTTCTTTTCTATACCAATCAATTCTATTTCTGCAGCAGCAAGATTAACATTTGATGGAAGTAATGAAACATTGGGGATTACATCTTTAATTATGCTATCCTGAACACTACATTCTCCAAGTATTAACTCATAAATTGTATTTTCAAGATTATTCTTTTCAATACCAAATCCACTTGTCGTATTTCCCTGTGGATCTATATCAATAACAAGAACCTTCTTTCCTCTTGCAGCAAGAGAAGAAGATAAATTAATTGAAGTAGTAGTCTTTCCAACTCCTCCTTTTTGATTTGCAATAGCGATAGCTCTTCCCATTTTTTTCCCTTCTAACTTTCTAATACTATTTTGTAATTAACATACGCAAATAACAGTATAACACTTTTTATGAATAACTTCTATATTATTTTTGATAGTAGAAGTAAAAATAGAAGCATATTTTTATAGTAAACTATTTTATATTGTCTAGCAATGTTTCACGCTTTAAATAATCATACCTATAATAATGTTTCACGTCTTCAACACTACATATAGATTTATTATGTTTCACGTGAAACATTATATTGTATTTTCTCTATAAAAAGCCAGACAAGAAACCTCTATGTTTCACGTGAAACATAGAGGCATTAATCAATATAATTTAATTAAGTTGTTTCTTATAGCAAAAACAGCTGCTTGTGTTCTATCTGAAACATCTATTTTCCTAAATATGCTAGACATATGGTTTTTAACTGTTCTCTCGCTAATTAAAAGACTGTCTGCAATTTCCTTGTTAAACATGCCTTTTGCTACTTGAATCAAAACTTCTCTTTCTCTTTTTGTTAATGCTTCAATTTTTTCTAAATCATGATCTCTTTTTATTAATCTTGCGTTCAACAACGGTATAAGATCTGGTTGAATAAAATTCTCACCACTTATTATTGCAAATATTGCCTTTTTCAACTCTGAAGATTCCGAGTCTTTTAATATGTAACCATTTACACCTATGTCAACTGCTTTAACCAAATACTCCACTTCATTATGAACGGTTAATATTAATACCTTAAGTTCCTTATCTTTTTGTCTGATCTCTTTTAAAACTTCAATTCCATTTTTTATCGGCATGTTAATATCTAATAAAAGTATGTCTGGATGAATATTATCCAAAATTTTCAAACATTCATTACCATCCGCT
Source organism: Clostridia bacterium (assembly GCA_003246295.1). Classification (GTDB taxonomy): domain Bacteria; phylum Bacillota; class Clostridia; order Lachnospirales; family Lachnospiraceae; genus SZUA-378. Next base: position 19,734 of record QKAS01000020.1, read on the forward strand.
GCCTCTGCGATTACTTTTATTGTTCCATCATATTCCAATAACTTTTTAATACCTTCCCTCATCATAGCATGATCATCTGCAATCACTATACTAATGCTCATATACTTCCCCTTTCAAAGTCACTTTATTGGAATAGTAATTTTAATCTTTGTACCCTCATTTAAAGATGAATTAATATCCAAAGAACCACTTAGTAACTGTAAACGTTCTTTTGCAATTTGCATACCAAAGTGTCTATTTTTGTTAACATTGTCATTTTCATTAAATCCTATACCATCATCTTCAATCTGTACCGTAAGAATGTTTTTATCAGATTTTATAAACAGATTTAAGCAACTACCCATTGAATGCTTAACAGCATTCATGCAAAACTCCCGAATTATTTGAAACAATGATAACGAAATAGCTTGATTTAAATTTATTAAATCTTCTATTTCATAATTTACCTTCATACTTGTCCCCTTTTCGATAGAATCCATTAATTGTGTTAATGCACCCTCTATACCAAGATCATCAATTTGCATAGGCCTTAAATTAAATACTATGTCTCTCATATCTTCAATTATTTTTTTAATTGTTGGTATTAATTGATATATCTCAAGTTTTGCTGATTTGATATCATGATCTATATACTTTGTGGTAAGATCTACTTTATGAATTAACATGGTTAAATCTTGAATTGTATTATCATGCAGATCTCTAGCAATTCTTTGTCTTTCTACATTCTGTAATTCTAAAACCTTTTCTATCTGATTCGTTGCTGGTTTTGATATGCTTTTTAGTATAATTTGTAATTTTTTTCGTTCATTTTCTAGGCTGCTTAAAGAATCTTTCATTTTATTACATTCTTCTAATAAAAATGTCATCTCATTCTTTTTTTGTTCTACTATTTCTTGCTCGTTAGTATATGCATGCCTGGGTGAAAACACTTCATATATATCATTTTCCTTTTTAATTTTAACGGAATTGATATATTGACTTATTTCTTCTACTAAGTTAGTCTTTTCATCGATTTTTCTATTAATTTCATCAATTAAAAACTTCTTTTCCTTAATTAATTCTTTTAATAATATATTACTTTTATTATCAGTACTATTATTCAAAATTAAATCATTACTTTTATTTTTCACATTTATCTCCATTAAAGCAT
>QKAS01000039.1 GCA_003246295.1 Clostridia bacterium
AACTTAGAATAACAATCTGACCGATAATATGAATTTTTAAAAGCACCCTTGAGGAGCTTTATTAAAGTCAGCCATTTTCAGGTCAGAAAGAAAATATAAATATTTTGCTAATTTAGGGTTGACTTTTCATAGCTGGTCTCCTTACTTCTTTCACTTTTTATTTTGATGATTATTTTTATTTTCTTCCAGTCTGAATCTAACAATTTTTCTGATTAATTCGTACGGAATCGGCTTTGACAGAGGAAATTGCACACTCCCTTTTGCGCCTTTATATTCTTTCAACTCTTCCTGAAATGCTTCGATGCCGCTCGGAGCAGGATAGAACCCAATATGTTTTGAATATGCTGCAAAATGAACCAGATTCCCATAATAAGCAAATGTAGGCATCTGATAGCTAATCTTCTCCTCTGCGTCAGGTGCTTCTTCTCTAATCACTTTTCTGATCATGTTTAGTTTTTCCTGTACTTCTATAGGAAATGAAGCAATATATCCATCGATAGTATTCATATTCCGCTCTCCTTCGAATTCTGTGAAAGAATGTTCTCCTTTATATGCTAACGCATCTTCTTTTCTATTATAAACTTTCTCCTCATACATATGTCTGTCTGCCTCTGTCAGCATATCTGAGATCCCTTCTGTCATGGAAAAAAGAGAATACCCTACAGAAGCACCCATTTGAACCTGTTCGCCATAAATGATAAATGGTTGATTAAATTGCCTTAAGATCTTACTTTTTTTATTGAATACATCCTTCTCATCTGTGATTTCTGACTGAACAATGACAAATTCATCACCGCCAATTCTGGCAACAAAGTCTGCATCGTCAATACAAGTTTGTAAACGATTCCCCACTTCAATAAGTACTTCATCACCTGCGTCGTGTCCCATGGTATCATTGATTTCTTTGAATCCATCCAAATCTATAAAATGTATCGCAAAGTCTTTCTTCTCATGATAAAAAATTTCCTCAAACACTTTCAGCATATCAACAAAATATCTTCGATTTGGTAATTCTGTCAGCACATCATAGTGCGCTAATTGAAATAATTTTTTTTCGAGATTTTTTTGCTTTGTAATATCATGAAAGCTGATTATGATTCCCATGAATCCATGCACATCATCCTCAGCGATAGCGGCACTATAGGAAGTGTGAATCAGAGATCCATCCTTTGCTACAAGATCTCTCTCCTGATACTTTATGCGTTTCTGATGGAATAGCTTGTCGATGCTTTCCTTATCATATGTCTCTCCATCCATAAAATACGAAAGTTCTTTTCCAATGATTTCTTTCAGGTCATATTGAATCAATTCTCCAGTTGCTTTGTTGCAATGCACAATAACACCTTTTTGATCTAACACCATCAACGCGTCACTAATCGTATCCATGATATATTCAGATGCTTCTAAAGATGTCATTTTAAAAAGATCAAGTTTGGTTATTATCATCCAGTAGCTGAAAGAAAATATAACAAGAAAGATATTCGTCATTGGAGGGAAATAATGCGTTACTAACGGTATCACAAGATCTGAAAAAAATCCCACTAAAATCAGTAAACCATCTACAAATAAGAAGGCAGTTGCAATTTTCCTAAAATGAGGAGATGTGCTTTTCTTTAACCATACAGACAAGATACTTATCGATGCAACAACGCCAATCAATAAATAGAGAATAAATAACCAATATAATGGATTGGATAGATGATTAACATAGGTCCATCCCCACCCACTTTCACTTTTTATCAGATCAACCGCCACAGAATTTTTAGGAGAGATAATATTCAATAGAAGTAACACAGCTGGTGCAACCCCACAGTATAAAATCCTAAATACTTTATTTTGATTATAACGATGCCTTGTAAGTACAAGAAAAAACCAGACCAGTACGCCCATAAACCCAATCCAGCCAACACTTCCAACATGTAACCAGATCCATGCCTCTTCTTTTGTTTCGGAGACATAGAAAAAAGTATATGAAAAAGACCAGATTGCCAATAGCGTACATTCCACAAAGGACGCAATGTTAATCTGGGATTTTCTGTTTGATGTAAAAGAATAGATTGCAAAAAATAGAAAAAAAACAGCATTTGAAAATGAAATCAACGATAACAAATGAAACATCTAATCACCTCTTTATTGCTCTCATCACTTGATTTCTTTGTCTGCACTTTGATGTCTGAATAGATAAATACTACCTTCACTATCAAGTTTTACCATAATAGTTGCAATGATGGGAAGTGTTAGAAGTCCAAGAATCCCCATAAGCTGGGCTCCTACATACATCAGTATCAATGTAATAATTGGGTGAAGTCCTATCTGTTGTCCCACAATGCGGGGTTCAAGAATCTGTCGCACTACTGTGATTACAATATATAAAATCAGCATCCCTGCACCAATTTTAGTATTCCCTAGAATGAATGCTATGATCGACCATGGAATCAGCACAGCGCCGGTTCCAAGAATTGGCATAATATCAATAATTGCCACCAGTCCGCCAAACAGATATGGTGTTGGTATCCCCAGTATCCAGAATCCTGCTGAAAGTTCAGCGAATGTAATTAAAATAATAATCGAATATGCTTTAACGAATTTTCCAAGTGAGCTCGTGATGTTGTTTTTCATCTTTAGCATCATCGGTTTTTTGTCATCGCTAAACTGTTGCATCAAAAATGCAGCCATTTTATGATAGTCAATCGTAAAGAAAAACGAGGACACAATTGTGAAGATTAGTTTAATTAAAAGAGTCGGTACCTGACTTGCAATTCCAGTTGCCATACTCACAACCTGAGATGATATGGTAGAAATATAATTAAATATGGTCAAATTGATGTCTTTCACAAAATCATCAAGGTATGGCTTCATCTGTGGCCATTTATCACCAAGATCTCCCGCTACAATCTGTAATGCAGGTAAAAATGAATTCTGATATGTTTGAGGCAGACTTTGGAAGAGAGAACTGATAAATCCAAAAAACTGAATCCCTATCATACTGATTATAAATCCAATGATTCCATAGAAGATTAGTAAAACAGACACTGACACCAGTGCTCTGTTCCACCTGTACTTTTTTTCAATCTTATCGATCAGATTTCGAAACGATGCTGCGATCAACATACCAATCATAAATGGCATCAGGAGTGGAAACACATATTTAATGCCGACATAAACAAGGGCCAGTAAAATCATGATAAAAATAAATCTTATTATAAATGCTCTCTGTTTTTCCAACTTCATACTATGTGTTACCTCTCCAATGCAGATTATGAAATTCTATCATCTATTGTACTATTTTTGAGGCGTTTATTCAATTGATTTATCTTCTGTGTTTTCCCTCTCTTGCGGGTAATTCTGGCTGGTCATATTCAATATTTAATGCGTCTGCGACTGCTCCCATAATTCCATAACTGCTATAGGTTGCGCCTGAAACTGCATCAACACTGACATTTTGGGTTTCAAGAATTTCATTTATAATCGTATCGGAAGCCTTTTCAAAAAATTTTCTATCATCCTGGTATGCATTGATAACAATATCAGTTATTCTGCCGTCTTCGACCGATACACTAACACTCGTCTCACCTCTAAATCCAGTTCCAATACCTTCGTAAGTACCATCATTTAGCTCGCTCACAACATTCCCCCCTTGGTTATCAGATTGTGTTTCAGTGGCATCTGACTGACTATTATTTGCTTCATCTGTTTCTGTACTATCTTCAAGAACATTGATTTCCTCACCACTTGCTGATATTAATGCATTATTTACAGCATCTATCAGTCCATTACTGCTATAGGTTGCTCCCGAAACAGTATCAACCTCTGCCGTCTGCGTTGTAATCATTGTTGGAATCATCTGGCTCACAGCCCTGTTAATATAGCGATCATCATCATTGGTATCTGCAACTTCAATTTCTGTTATAATTCCTCCACTAATTGTAACTTCTACTGTCGTAGTACCTCTGAATCCGTTTCCTGTGCCTTCATAAATTCCATCTGTATAATTTGTAACGGATGATGAGAGTACTTCATCCATAACTTGTGTAGTATCTGAGGTTTGTGCACTTGTTACTGCCGCATTTGCATCCATGTAGTTCCCCAAATATACTGCACCACCTATCATGGCTGCTGTTGCTGTTCCTGCAATCACAGTGATGGCATCCGAACCTTGTATTGGAATTATTGCATTGGAAGATGGACAATTTATTACACACTCCATACATTGAATACATTCTCCGCTTTGTATTTTATCTACTTTGCCGAGTTGCAGTCCCACACTACATTTTTTTGAACATAAAGAACATGCACCACAATGTTCTCTCTCCTTTTTGATGGCAAATGGTCTGAACCTGCTCACGATTGAAAAATAGGCACCTAGCGGGCATAAGTATCTGCAAAAAAATCTTTCTATGACTGCTGAACAAACGATAATGCCACCTAACAGGATTGAAGCAGCAAGCCAGCTTCCTGTCAGTTCTTTTATGGATGGAGGATTTTCAAAAGATAACAGCATTCCAAATAAATCCCAGGGGCTGCTTCCTGAAGGAATTGCAATCAGCTGTAAAGACCATACAAAAATAATAAAAAACGTTAGCAGTATATATTTCAAACTTTTTAAAATTGCATCAGTCCTCTGTGTCATTTTAAAAGACTTTTTAATCAATAATTTTCTGATTCCATAAATTGCATCCCCAAAGCTTCCAAAAGCACAGATCCATCCGCAGAAAAACCGACCTGCAAACGCAGTTACTGTTGTCGCTGTTACAAGCAGCAATAAGTCGAAAATCAGTGTTTCAAAAGAACCCGTTTGTAATACGATTGCGGTTATTACATGTTCAAGACTTTGAAAAATCTGGATAAATAATGAAGGAAGAAAGAAAAAACATATTGTCTGTACTATTCTTCTAATTTTCTTTACCATAATGACTACCTCTTTCTTTTATTAAAATCATATTACTTATTTTTTGAGTGGAATAAATGGACCCATCTGCTTTTAAGAATACTGCATCAAGACCTATTTTATTTGCCAGATCAACTCCTTTTTCAAGCCCCATGACAAATAATCCTGTTGTCATGGCATCCAGATCCGCTGCATCGTAACCAATTGCAGTTACGCTGTATAATCCAGACTGCGATGGTCTTAAAGTAAAGGGATCCAATAAGTGATGATACAGCTTATTGTCCTTTATAAAAAATCTTTCATTGACTGCTGATGTCACAACAGATGCTTCTCCAACCTGCATACTGCCAATGCTATGCCCCCTTTTCATTCCCGGATTTTGTATCCCCACTCTCCATGGATTTCCATTGGGGTTTTTTCCTATTGTCAAAACTGTTCCTCCAAAATTTATAATTCCATTTTTGACACCATTTTCTTTAAGCCTGCTCCGGATAACATCTGCTGCATAGCCCTTCGCTATTCCACCAAGATCAATCTCCTGACCTTTTTCTTCCAGTAAAACAGTCGAAGTTTCCATATTAATATGAACCTTCCTGTAATCTATCAGATTCTTGATTTTCTTCAGTTCATTATCATTCGGTAAACATCCAGTTTTATATCCATCATTCCATAATCTGACTGCTGGACGTATGGTGATATCAAATGCACCATTTGTTTGTTGAGAATACGCAATTGCCTTTTTCAATAGATGACAGGTTTCCTGACTTACCTGTGTTTCCTTATATCCAGCATTTCTATTGATTCTTGCAACCTCACTATCTGGACGAAATGCCGATAACATATGTTCCAGCCTCATTGCTTCTTCTATTGTTTCCATAAGTACTGATTCAGATACTTCATCTCGAACATCAATTACATTATAGGTATCATATGCATGAAATGATTTTTTCATAAGTTCCCTCTTTCTTAATTGTCATCTTTTATAATTCTTGACCCACTATAAAACATAAAAATTGAAGAAAGATTGAAATAAGCTTTAATTCACACAAACTACACAAAAAAAGCAAAACCTAATTTGGTTTTGCTTAAAGACTTATTTTGAATGTTGTCACACCGTGATTACATTCAACAATTATATTCCCTTTATGAGACTCTACAATGGACTTTGCAATCGCAAGGCCAAGTCCATATCTGTTTTCTGTTCTTTCTCTTGCTTCATCGCTTCTGTAAAATCTTTCAAAAATACGCTGCCTTTCTGATAATGGAATCTCCTCTCCCTCATTTTGAACCATTAAAATCACTTTGTGTTTTTCCTGTTTCAGTATGACTTGGATTGTTCCATTCTGCATTGTATGAGCAACAGCATTATCCAATAAAATTCTTACTAACTGACTTATATGATTTTCATTCCCTGTAATATAAATATCCTGGTCAATTGCAAGAATTAGATTTCTCTCCTGTTCATATATAACACTTTCAAATGGAAGACTTGCACTTTCGACTATACGGCTAAGATTAAACCTAATCCCTTTTGCATGTTCCAATGTGGATTCAATTCGCGCAAGGGAGAGAAGTTCACCAACTAAATATGTCATTTTATTGATTTCTTCTTTTATATACATAAAATACTTGCTATTTCCATATTCATGTTCTAATGTGTCCAAATTAGCATTCATAATCGTGAGTGGTGTTTTTAATTCATGACTGGCATCCGAAACAAATTGCTTTTGCTTTTCAAAAGCCTCCTGAACAGGTTTAACAATCCAATCCGAAATGATAAAGGAAAGAAAAAAAATAATAATATAACCACATAATCCAAGTACGACAGAATAAAATGTCATCCTATGTAATTGTTGCCTGACTAAGATATTATCAAGGATTAATAATCTGCTTCCATGCTCCACTTCAAGCCTGTAAAAATCATAATCGTCAGTTGAACCTCGTATGATATTCGTTTCATAGATCTTATTTGCAGTGTCTATCAGAGAATCATCCTGTACGCTGTTCTCTCCTTGGCTTAATATCTCTAGAATCTGACCAGATTCACTAAAATCAATGATATAAAACGAAACCGATTTTAAGTTATGATCACCACGTTCATTTTCACCCGTCAAAACTCCACTCTTCGAAATTTTTTCAAGAATCTCATCTGCACGATGTTTGTCACTGGTATAGTTAATGATATTAATTGTAGTCAAGATTCCTGTTAATAAAAGAATTAAAATTGACATCAATACCAACATGATTTTGTATTTCAGTTTTTTTACCACAGTTTCCCCTTCTGCTGGATTCTAAAACGACAGCTCGCATTCTTTCAATCATCATTTTCCAGACAATATCCAATTCCTCTAATCGCTTTTATCTTAATATTTGACCCTATGAATCTTAATTTTCTTCTTAGAAATGTTAGGTAAACCTCTACTTTGTTATACTCAGCTTCATTATCATAACCCCAGATTTTTTCTGCAATTTGTTCTTTCGTTACAACTTGTTTTTGATTTCTCATTAAAAACTCAAGAATCAGCAACTCCTTTGTTCCTGTTTTAATGCACTGTGCTGTTGTCAGGCAACACATTTCACATTGATTGACATTAACCTGTAAATCTCCAAATGTAAGTAAATTGAGATCTATTTCACCACGTCTTCTCGCTAATGCCTTTACTCGCAATAAAAACTCACGGACTTCAAATGGTTTTGTCAGATAATCATCTGCTCCACTTTCAAATCCCATTACCTTATCATCCATTTCAGACTTCGCGGTCAACATTAAAATAGGCGTATTTATATTTTGCTTCCTAAGCTTTTGAACCACCAAAAATCCATTCATTTTCGGAAGCATGACATCCATAACGATGACATCATAAATGCCTGAAACGCCTTGTATATATCCTTCATTCCCATCATAAGATACGTCGACCTGATACCCTTCGTCCTTTAATCTGTCAGAAAGTGTATCAGCCAGTTTATACTCATCTTCTACAATCAGAATCCTCACACTATTTCTCCTGTCTGCTACCCGTTCAAACAAATAAAAGCAGCTTTTACCATAGTTTAGCATACAGTCCGGATTTTTGTCATCCATGAGATTTCGTAAACAAATGATGCCTGCCTTTTGGCAGAATCAACGGTGAACCAGTCAATGGGTCTGTTATGACCTCACACGACAACGCGAAAACTTCCTTCATAGTATTCTCAGTAATTACTTCATGTGGTGTTCCCGATGCTACAAGTTTTCCGTCTTTCATTGCGAACAGATAGTCTGCATATCTCGCTGTGAGATTAATATCATGTAATACCATAAGAATTGTAGTTCCCATTTTTTTATTTAAATCTGTAAGCAGGTCTAAAATTTCAACCTGATATGTAATATCCAAAAATGTTGTAGGTTCATCCAAAATCAGTATATCTGTCTGTTGTGCCAATGCCATGGCAATCCATACTCTTTGTCTCTGACCTCCAGATAATTCATCTGTATTTTCATTTGCAATTTTAGTAATCCCCATCACATCCATGGCTTTTTCGACTGCAATAAAATCTTCCTTCGTATTACTTTTCCCAAAAGATTGATAAGGATATCTACCCCTTGATACAAGGTCAAATACCTTAATTCCTTCTGGGACAACAGGTGACTGAGGCAGTAGCCCTATCGTTCTTGCAACCTGCTTAGTTGACAACGTGCTAATTTTCTTTCCATCTAAGACTATATCACCATATTCTGGTTTTAAAAGTCTTGCAAATGATTTCAATAACGTTGATTTTCCACATGCATTTGCTCCGATAATTATACTGATTTTATGGTCAGGAATCTGAATATGAATGTCATTTATTATCATTTTTTTATCGTAACCTGCAGTTAAATGATCTGCTTTTAATCTATGTGTATTCATATTCATGCATTTCCTTTCTTATTCATCTGTATAAGTAAGAATAACAGATATGGTGCACCCAGTATTCCAGTAATAACACCTACCGGGTATCTTGTTGAAAAAGCCATCTGTCCAATCAAATCTGACAATAGAACTAATATGGCTCCAGTCATTCCAGAGGCTATAACAGCTGTATTTCCTGCCCCGACAAGTCTTCTCGCGATGGGTCCAGACAAAAATGCGACAAATGAAATTGGTCCCGTCACTGCAGTTGCACATGCAATCAGTATGACTGAACTTCCTAATAACAGACCTCTGACCAGATTAATTCTGACCCCAAGTGTTATCGTATGTTCTTCTCCCAATTCAAGAATTTTAATTTGCCTTGTTAGTATCATTGGTATACTGCCTGCAAGGATAAGTACAGATAAAAATGGAGGAATTTCTGAGAGTTTAACACCATTCAGACTTCCACTAAGCCATCTCATTGCACCAGGAATATCATACTGCGATGCTTTTAAAAGTAAATAGGATATGATGGCATTCATAACAGCCTGAACACCAATTCCAATCAGAATGAGTCTGCCCCCTGAGAAATGTCCCCTTTCAGTCATCAGATAAATACCAGCCGCGACGATGAGTCCGCCTGCAATTGCAGCGAATGAAACGATGCCACCACTCATCCCGAGTATCAATATGCAAAAAACTGCCGATGCACTTGCGCCTGAAGTGATTCCTATCATATCAGGACTTGCAAGTGGATTGCGAAGTATCATTTGAAAATTATTTCCTGCAATCCCAAAAGCGATTCCTGCGATTGTACCTGCAAGCATTCTGGGAAACCTTAGTGTATAAACTGCAAATGTTGCTCCTTCCAATATTTCTCCTTGGAAAACTCTCCATACCACATCCGGTGTATAAACCGTATTACCCAACGACAACATACAAACAGCTAGTAGCATTGTTAAAATAAATAATATAACATTTACAAAAATTTCACGTCTGCGTCGTTTTAAATATAGATTGTACCAAACAATATCCTTCATCGTTTTCATATTTATTTTCCCTTAGATTTTCTTACGATGGCAATTAAGACAGGAGCTCCAATCAACGCTGTAACAACGCCTACTTCAAGTTCGCCAGGACTTCCTATCATTCTACCAATCACATCTGATCCTGTAAGTAGTATTGCACCACCAACTGCCGAAAACGGAATCATATATTTCATGTCTGAGCCAAATAACATTCGAACAATATGTGGTATCATAAGACCTACAAACCCTATCGGACCTGCAAGTGCTGTAACACTTCCACATAAAATGACCCCAGCAAATGCAGCAACACCTCTTACAAAATTCACATTGACACCGAGCCCTTTTGCTGTTTCATCACCGAGTGAGATCATATTCAGAGAAGGAATCATACACACAACAATTAGAAAAGCAATCAAAACAATCGGTAGTAAAAGGAGCATACCTTTCCACTCCGCTCCACTTACGCTACCAACCTGCCAGAATCGAAATGCATTCATAACTTCTGTTCTTGGAAGCATCACTGCACTCACCATTGAAGAAAGTGCTGCGCTTGTTGCAGCACCTGAAAGTGCAAGTTTTACCGGTGTGATACCACCATATCCAAGGGATGCTATTCCATATACAAAAATTGCTGCTGCAAATGCTCCTATTACAGCAACAAAGATGTACTGGGTATATGTATTAATCTGAAACCATGCGATACCGGCAACGACTGCAAGGGAGGCTCCTGTATTGACTCCTAGTATGCTTGGGTCTGAAATCGGATTTCTTGTGATTGTTTGCATAATTGCTCCTGAGACTGCAAGTGCACTTCCTGCTACGATTGAAAAAATCGTTCTGGGAATTCTTTCTTGTACAATCCTTGAAACCAAGGTGTCCGTTTCAGTCCCTACCAATGCTGTTATCACGTCTGTAAATCCAATCTTTCTGGCACCAAATGATAAAGATGCCATTACGACCAATATCATAGCGAATATGCATAGTATGAAAATTTTAATCTGTTTCTCTCTGTTCATTCTTATTCTGCTGCCTCACTGATCAGCATGAGGTACTCATCAATTGTTGCAGGAATGGATAAAGCACTTGGAGTACAGGATGCTGCAAGATTACTACCATCTTCTATTAAAGCAACTGAGCCTGCTGCGATTGTAGGTAGTGTTCCAAGAATCGGATCCTTTTGCATCGCTTCCAATAACGCCTCATTTCCATAAGCTACAAGAATGTCCACATCAGTCAATTTATCAATATTCTCTGCCGAGAGTTCCAGCGCAAAACTGTCTGAACTTTCAGCAAGTTCTAATACACTCTGTGGAAATACAAGTCCAAGGTCTGTCAGATAGGCAGCTCTTGGATCTGCCGGCAGGTACACATAGAATTTACCAAGGTCAGAAGGATTAAAATAACAAAATGCAGCACTTTTTCCATGAATCTGTGGATACTCTGCCACTTTATCTTCAATTGTTTTCTCAAGATTTGCGACAAGTTCTATGCCTTTATCTTCCATTCCCATTCCTTTTGCGTTTAAAAGAATTTGATCCCTCCATGAAGTCTGCCATGCGCTTTCAGGGTACGCAATGACAGGTGCGATCTGACTTAATATGTCGTATTCTTCCTGCGTGATTCCTGAGTATGCAGCTAATATGACATCTGGATTTGCTTCATTAATTGCTTCAAAATCAAGGCTGTCTGTATCCTGAAACAGGTTTGGAGCTGGAACACCAAGTGATTCAAATGCCTGTGCTGTCCATGGAAGAAGACCTGATTCATCAGTCACTCCATAATTTGCAGTAGATACGCCGACCGGTACGACTCCAAGCGCAAGCGCAACATCCTGGTTGCCCCATGAAATGGATGCAATACGCTCTGGTATCTCATCCAATACCGTTTCTCCAAATGCATGCTTAATGGTGATTGCATTGCTTCTTTCTGCTTCTTCTATTTCAGTTCTTCCACATCCTACAAGCAACATTCCTGCAAGAGTAATGATCATTCCTATTTTTTTTAATTTCATAATATTATCTCCTCTTAATTTTTTAGAGTTAGGCTCAACTAACGTCCAAGATAACATTCCACTCATTAGCTGTCAATAAAAATACCGTTCATGAGAATTTTTCTCATGAACGGTATAGCATCGCAGACTATTATATTTGTTATATTTCTGATTTATAATAAATCAGATTCATAAAAATGACTTTTGTCAAGTTGTTGTTACTATAAGTATGTGGTACATTTCCATCAAATCTAAGAGAAGAACTTCTGGTAAGCGTATATTTAGAAGTTGAAACTTCCATGATCAATTCTCCTTCTATCACAAAAATATATTCTTCAACACCCTGACTATGCGGTAGAGCACAATGCTTACATCCCGGTTCTAATTCAATCTGAAAGATTTCAAAATTCTTTACAGGCTGAAAATTATAAAATGGAAATAGATTCATTTGACCATTTTCTTCCATGATTGGCTGAATCCCGCTTTTTTCAACAAGTTCAATCTCATTTCTTTGATCCTCAATAAAAAACGAAAAAGAAACTTTCAGTCCTGTCGCAATCTTCCACAGAGTTGAGACAGTAGGATTTGAAACACCTCTTTCAATCTGTCCAAGCATCGCTTTACTGACTCCGGTCAGTTTTGCCACATCTTCAAGGCTAAGACCCTTCATAGCTCTTATTTCTTTCAATTTTTTCCCAATCAAGGAATTCAGATACTCCATCCTGTTATTTCCCCTTTACAAATTTCTTGACGTATGCAATAACATATTTTATATTATTATAACATACATTTTTAATAAATTCACTTTATTTATGACCACCGTCACACTTCCACACATCCCACACAGAGGAGTATTTACTTATGCGCAAAGCACTTATTCTTGGAATCATTGCCTCATTCTTCTTTTCCTTTACTTTTTTACTGAATCGTCAAATGCATTTAACAGGTGGCGCTTGGGAATGGAGTGCTTCCCTTAGATATATTTTCATGCTTCCAATTATTTTTCTTATATTAAAATCAAAAAAACAGACCAGCGCTGTCTATCATGAAATTAGGCGCCAGCCTATAAAATGGTTTTTATTTAGTACGATCGGCTTTGGATTTTTTTATGCTCCACTCTGCTTTGCTTCAATTTATAGTCCATCCTGGCTGATTGCAGGCACTTGGCAAATTACAATTGTAGCTGGCGTAATTATGACACCCCTTTTTAGTCAAAACAAAAATATATCAGGAAGATTTCCCACTAAAGTCTTATTTTTTTCAAGTATGATCCTTTTAGGAGTTCTCCTTATACAATTCGAGGAAGCAACTAAAATGTCATTATTTCATTTTATAACAGGAAGTATGCCTGTTTTATTTGCTGCATTTGCATATCCTTTTGGAAATCGCAAAACGATACAACTATGTTCTAATAGACTGACAACACTACAAAGAATATATGGAATGACTTTGTGCAGTCTCCCTTTCTTTGCCAGCATATCATTTCTTGGCATCATAAAATCAGGTCTTCCCTCACATTCTCAGGTGATTCAATCCTTAGCTGTTGCTATATTTTCAGGCGTACTGGCAACATTACTATTTTTTAAAGCAACTGACCTGGTGAGTAATAGCCCGCATAAACTAGCCATCATAGAGGCGACACAATCTGGAGAAGTTATATTCACACTGCTAGGAAGTATTTTAATTTTTAAGGATTCCATTCCTGGTCTTTTTGGTATCTTAGGAATTTTGCTTATTGTTCTAGGCATGTTTTGTAATTGCTACAAAGAATGACAATGTTGATTTTGTTCTGCAATGATTTGATATTTCATCTGCTTTCAAACCGTCCCTATATGGCCTGTTTTCTGAAAATGCTGTATAAATATCTGCATATGCAATGACATCCATTTCCTGTGTTATCTTTCCATCTTCCAAGTTCATAGGATACCCTGATCCATCATGATTTTCATGATGACCTGATGCCCATTCTACAATTTCTCCAAGTCCTTCAATATGATGTAATATTAATGAGGTAAAATATGCATGGGCACGTAAATCTGCTCTTTCTGAAAGTAATAATTCACCCTTCTTTTCAATTAACTCTGTCGGAATTGCTATTTTCCCCATATCATGCAGCAAATCGGCAATTCTCATTTTCCTACATTTTTCCCATGTGTATCCCATTAATTCAGAAATAGCATAAGACATTCTGCTGACTGCATAAGAATGTGATAATGCAAACTGGCTCCGCGAGTTAATCATCTTAGATAAGGTAAACGCAAACGCTTCCATCTTATCTAATGTCATCTCAACTTCATACCCTTTTGAAATTCCTTTTTCTAAAACCTCTTCCATGTCAAGATTTTCGATATCGAGCCAAAATGAGTCCTTCTGTGCAACTTCTGAAAAACAGTCTACCACATCAGGATGAAATAAGGTTCCTCTATAACTCTTTATTGTTTATATAATAGACTCTTTTTGAGCCAATACAGACTGTTCATGATGCGTAAGGATATCTGTACGGTCTGCAACATGCAGAATATATGACTCCAATGGAACCTCACCGTATTTAGGAACAAAATTATTATTTTCCTCATAATGCCAATGATGATAATATACAATCCTTGAAATTTTAAAAAATGGTTCAAATGATTCAAGCATATAACAACCAAGACTGCAATGGGGATAAGGATCCTCCACATCCATTCTGACCATTTGATCTCTTTCTGTTACTGTTAATGCCCCAATATCATGTAATGAAGCTGCTAGCACAAGATTACTCAATGCTTCTTCATCCAAGTTCATCGCCATACCAATTCTATATGCCGCAATTGCTGTTCTTCTATGGTGATTTTTTAACAGGTAATTGTAGAGATCAATACATTTCGTAAATGAAGCAATCATTTCTTTCAACGTTAGTCCCATAGGTTCCCCCCCATAAAACTCAATCACTGTGAAATAACTGTTTTATTCCTTCCGGTTCTCTTCGCTTCATATAGTGCATGATCTGCCTGGCTGATTAGCATGTCAAGGCTTTGCGTCAATTGATCACAGGTGGCTACTCCTATACTGACTGTAATCTGAAACGATTTCTTATCAGCATGCATTATATTTTCCGCTATCATTTTCCGGAATCTTTCTGCCTTCTGAAACGCAGCATCTGTGTCAGCATTCAACATAATAACTGCAAATTCTTCACCACCCATACGCCCTGATATGTCTGTTCCTCGGAAAAGTTCCATTAGAATTCCGGAAAATTCTTTGATGACTTCATCGCCAGTCTGATGTCCATAAGTATCATTTACTTTTTTAAAATAATCAATATCCATCATTAAAACCGAAATTTTCTCATCGTATCTAAGTGCACGTTCAAAAATTTCTGTTGCACTTTCCCTGAATTTTCTTCTGTTGGAAAGCCCACTCAACTCGTCAATACTTGCCATTTCCAATAATTTTTTCTTGAGTATCTCTCGCTCTGTCACATCATCAAATGTAATTAAAAAGCCTACAAGTTCATCTTTGTTCATAATCATTCTGGAATTGGTCTCAAGAAAGCGTTCTTCCTCATCTACGAAAAACATAAATACACGCTCATCCAATTTTTTGATACTGCTTAATAATGCCTGGTTATTTTTAAGTATTTGATCAAGATACGCTTCTTCCAGGTTTGCATGCATCCACTTAAAATAACTTAGACTTGCATTGTTAAAATCCACTACCTGATAAAATCGATTTAATAAGATCATACCTATAGAACTGTCTTCAAACACTCTTTCTCTTGCAAGTAGTTTAATCTCTAAAAAATTATATTTTGTTAATGCCAGATTAATCATGAATATACAGGGTGGCAAAATCACTGCCGTATAATCAATCCCGATTCCTCCCAGATTCGTTGATACCAGAATGAGTGAAACATACGGAAGGATCGATGCAATCAGTAATATCCGAAATTGCATTCTTTCATCCCCTGTACTTTTTTTATAACGTTGAAAATAAAACCATGTGCATAATACAAGTGTAAATAAAACATATAGCATCTGAATAAAATACCAAGGGCCTTTTGTAAGATACATGACAGATAAATTATTGGTATATTGCAATTCAATTTTGCTATAGTATAAATGGTGGAAATCATTGGTAAAACGCATCAAAAAGGTAATAAACGGAATTACAAATAATAAAACGCCTTTATATCCCTTTAATTTTTTTCCTCTTCCCGTATAAAGCATACTTACAACAAGCCATAGGGTTGGAAAAAATGGAATCCCAAAATACTGAATCTGATTCCAGAACTTCATTCTGGCTAAGGTATCTACATTGACTTCCATAAGGTATCCCAACAGATAAATCTGTAGGGATAGACAAAGCGCACCCAGTGCTCTTGCATAACTTGATTTCCCACGAAAAAAAGAATTTACAAACATAAGTGATAACAGCATCACTCCAATAAAAAGGTAAACACTAAGGATGAAAACTATCATGAATTCTGCACCCTTTCATAGATAAGATGAATTAATATCCACATCATAACTTCTCCTCTATCACTTTTAATTTTTAAATTCATTCATGAAGATTTACTAATATGCCCCCACCCTTTTGCCGAAATCCGGTATTTAATAATTCATTCAGTGAAAACCAGTGATAGTTGCCATACGTAGCCGTTTTTATATAAATCTCTTCTTCAAACTTTTCATACCCAACCAGTAAGAACCAATGCCATGTATGATACCTGAAGTTAACATTTTTATGCCTCAATAATAGAAAAGGAATCGGAATACCCTGATCCATCTGACCTAAAATAAAATTCGTGACTTGTCTTGTATTTTTGCCAACTTCAACACTTGAGACTTTAATCGCGTATTCACCAACCGATTGCAAATATTTTTCAAAGCCTTTCACGAAAATATCCAGTTTTGTGATTCCGCCGATTCTCGGATGTAGAAATGCTTTCATTTTCATTGCAAATTGAATATAATCTTCTTTCGTTAAATGATTTTTATCAAATGGGTAGAGCCTGTCCATACCATGATATAGCGCCAGACTAAGGCAAAGATCGCATGCGCTGGCCGCTGCACAACCACCAACTTTCATGATGGGGTCACGAAACCAAGCCTGACTGCCTCCGTATGCTGTATCAATTTTAAAATGTGCTAATTCTTTCTTCAAATCTTTTCTCCCTGCTTGTCACTTCCAGATATAACTCGTCATTGAAAGTGATCCCAGAACACAGTTTTTATTAATAACATCGATATCATCTTCAGGTTCACTGGCTCCAAGTATATAAAACAACGGTGCGAAATGATCCATGGAGGGAACCGCAAAACTGGCCGATTCTCCTGCTTTATGATATTGAATCACACTCTCATAATCATGTGACATTATATTGTTATATATATATTGATCAAAATTAAGAGCCCATGCATATCCTTCTTCATCCATATCCCAATTCACCATAGACAAATTGTGAACAATATTTCCACTTCCCAATATTAAGGCGCCCTGATTTCGGAGACTCTTTAACTGCTGGCCGATTTTGTAGTGTTCACTTGTTGTCGCATTTGCATCAACACTTAACTGAAGAACAGGAATATCCGCATCTGGATACATCCTGCACAAAACAGACCATGTTCCATGGTCGATCCCCCATGAATTATCTTCTTCCACATTGACCGAAATATTGCGCTTTATCATATCAGCTGTTTTAAAATCGCCTTTTACAGGATATTTTACTTCATAAAGTTCTTTTGGAAAGCCATACATATCATAGACCATTCTGGGTTCTTCTGTCGTCATAATCCTGGTTCCACTCGTAAACCAGTGCGCCGAAACCGATACAATTACGGATGGTCTTGGCAATGATTTACCAATTCTCATCCATTCTCTTGTAAACTGATTTTCTTCAATCGCATTCATTGGAGAACCATGTCCGATAAAAATTACAGGCATTCTACTCATATGACTACCTCCTCTGACTTTAATGAATCTCTTTTGCATTTTCTGCCTGTTTGAATTTATCAGGATGAATATGGCAGTATCCATTTGGATTTTTATCCAGATATTTTTGATGATATTCTTCTGCTCTGAAGTAGTTCTTTAATCCTAATCTTTCAATTGCAATTTTTTCTTTATATTTCTTTTGAAGTTTATCAATGGATTTTTCTATAATCATAGCGTCAGAACCATCCACATAGTAAATACCAGTTCTATACTGTGAGCCAGTATCTCCTCCCTGCCTGTTAATACTGGTAGGGTCGATCACATCATAAAACAATTCTAATAAAAAAGTAAGAGAAATCTGTCCCTCATCATATATAACTTTTACCGTTTCTGCATGTCCTGTGTTTTTATGACAAACTTCTTCATACGTAGGATTTTGTGTTAATCCATTTGCATATCCTACTTCTGTCATGGTTACACCCGGAATGCTTTGAAGATATTTTTCGGTTCCCCAAAAACATCCACCAGCCAGATAAATTTCTTTTTTCATATCCAATACCTCCTGCATCTATTTTTCAAGAACACCTTTTCTTGTATCTATATTTCTTCGTTATACTTTTCTACTTCTGAGCCAAGTTCCTTAATTTTATGTTCTGCAAGTTTTAAAACATCACAACCTTTTTCTGTAATTGTATAATACTTGCGAATCTTTCCTTCTACCACAATACTCTCTTTACTGAGCAATCCATCCTTTTCTAAATTGTGAAATATGGGATATATCGTGCCAGCACTAATTTCATAACCATGTTTTTTTAGTTCATCAATCATCCACGTCCCGTAAATTGGTTCTTTTTTTGCATGATGTAAAATATGTACCTGGATAAATGCCAGGAATAATTTTCTGATGATGGGTTCTTGCATTTTCAACACTCCTATGCTAAACTTTTAATATCGGTTTTCGATATCGATTTTCTGTATTTAAATCCTAGCATAGATCATGCCCACTGGCAAGGAGGTATTTTCTTGTTTCAATTATCTAATGTAAATTTTAAAAATATAATCAAATATCCTGAAATTAATATTTCTGAACATAAAGTCACTTTCATCTGTGGAAAGAGCGGTTCCGGAAAAAGTACACTGTTAAAATTATTAAATGCCTCTATATCTCCTGATGAAGGAGAGGTACTCTATCATTCTATCCCTGTAACAGACTATGACACAGTTTTGCTGCGCAGAGAAGTCATTCTGGCCTCTCAGTCTGTTTATTTATCTGACCAATCTATCCGTGATAATTTTATGGAGTATTACAGTTATCGTGGGCTTCCCGCACCTGATGATACTATCATTTGTAAGTTTCTGGATCTGTGTATTGCCAATTTCCCATTAACTGCAAACTGTCACGAATTATCCGGTGGTGAACGTCAACGTGTTTTTCTTGCAATTTGCCTTTCTTTTCTTCCTAAAGTCCTTATGTTAGATGAACCAACATCAGCATTGGATGAAATAACAGCAAATTCTCTATTAAAAAGCCTGACCGACTATTGCCACAAAGAGCACATCACACTGATTGCAATAACACATGATTTGTCTCTTGCAAAAAAATACGCAGATGAGTTAATTCTTCTTCCAACGGAGGCATAATATGAATGGAATTATAGTTCTTAACTTATGGCAGTTTGGCGCCGTATATTTATTATTACTCATCGTACTTGGTATTATGAAAAAATGCCATATTGACCAAACTAAACTCCTCATGATTGCAAGTCTTCGCATGACACTTCAATTAGTGCTTGCGGGACTGATTCTAACTTATATATTTAAAAATCCTCATCCTATTTTTGTTATTCTTTATCTGACATCTATGATGGGAATGGCGATTCATACTGTTTTATCAAGAAATAAAGGAATTAATAAACGCTTTAAGGTCATTGTATCTACTTCGCTTGTCCTGACAGGTCTCACGATTATTCTCTTTTTTATTCTGGGTGTGGTAGGTGTCAGCTTCTTCAATCCCCAATACACCATTCCCATCAGCGGCATGATTGTAGGCAATGCAATGACTGGTGTCAGCCTTGGTGTGAAAACATTCCATGAAACAATTCAGTCACAAAAATCAAAAATAGACACCTTAATCAATATTGGTGCTTCTCCAAAAAATATTCTGATTCCTTATGTAAACAAATCACTTGAAACGGCGCTCTTACCAACCTTAAATTCCATGCTTGGTATGGGGATTATTTCTCTGCCCGGAATGATGACTGGTCAGATTTTATCAGGAACACTTCCAACAACTGCGATTCTGTATCAGATAGCAATTATGATAGCAATTACAGCTGTAACCTGTCTGGCTGTATTTTGCTCCTTATACTTTGGATACCGAACTCTTTACAATTCAAAAAATCAGATGCTGCTATAAAACAATCAGTACAGGAAGGAGATTTATGATTCAGAATATTATGATTCCTACAAAATTAGTAAATTCTATTCCGATTGCCTTCATTCCAGAAGATATCAGTCAATCCTTCCCATCTCGCGGAATGTTAATGGCACGCGTCGAAATTTCTGGTATTTCCTTTGTTACACCTTTGGAGCCTGACGGAGAAGGAAGTCATTTCTTTATATGCCCAGAATCCATCGTCTCCCTGATGAAAGGCGAGTCGTTAAACGATATCAACCTTGTCCTCCTATCCTCCAGTGAATGGCCTGATCCTGATCTTCCTAACGATTTGATTGAAAGTCTGTCTCATGAAGGTCTGTTACCTGTCTGGAATCAAATTACCGTCAAGGCAAAATGGGAATGGATTCGTTGGATTCGTTCCACCCAAAATATGGCCACAAGACAGAAGCGAATCAACCTTGCCTGTATCAAACTCTCACATGGGGATAAAAGACCCTGCTGTTTTGACACTTCCAGATGTACCCTTCCGGATATTTCAAAATCCGGCCGTATATTATCTTAAGTATCATATTTACTTGTTGAATA
>QKAS01000029.1 GCA_003246295.1 Clostridia bacterium
AGGAGAAGATAGAATCGATAACAACACTCATAGGTAAGAACCCTCCTAACAATATAAAAATGACAAAAATGATGTTCGTATTATTATATCAAATGGATAGGGAGATTGCTATATTTAAAGTATAAAAATCAATTAGTAAAACAAGTAGTTTATATGGATAAAAGTTATTTTACAAAAATATTTCGCAAGTATTTTGGTGAATCACCAAATCGCTACATTAATAATCAAAAACTTGATTTTTGTGCGAAAGAGCTGATATTGAATGAAAAAATAACGATAGAAGAAATCTCACTGAATTATGGTTTTTCTGACTATCGTTATTTTACAAGAAAATTTAAGGAAAGGTATGGTGAACCGCCACGACAGTATCGGAAATTTTACAGAGGAAGAATTAATTAAGAATATGTACAAAATTAATTACTAAAATATCCACATTTATCTCGAAAAAGGACATGTTATAATTTCGGATTAGGTTTATACTTATATTTATATACAATGTGGAGGATTTTGGTATGTTGATAAAGAATTATGATGTAGTTGTTATAGGTGGAGGAATGTCTGGAGTTTGTGCAGCAATTTCTTCAGCAAGAAATGGTGCCAAAACAGTATTGGTTCAAAACAGACCTGTTTTGGGTGGAAATGCAAGTTCTGAGATACGGGTAAGTATTAATGGGGCAGGAAGACACGATGGATTTAAAAATGCCATGGAATCAGGTGTTATTTTGGAACTTCTACTGAGAAACAAAAAAGTTAATCCGCAATACTCTTTTTGTGTAATGGATAGTGTTTCATGGGAAATGGTAACGAAAGAAGAAAATCTGGATTTATTTTTAAATACTCACGTAGTGAATTGTACTGTGGATAATAATTTTATTAAAAAAGTTGAGGCAATTCAAACTTCAACAAATAAAGTTTTTGAATTTACCGGTAAAATGTTTATTGATACAACGGGAGATGCAAATCTTGCCTATCTTTCAGGAGCGGACTATTCAATTGGAAGAGAAGGAAAAGACGTATATGGAGAGTCTTTAGCGCCGGAAAAGTCTGATGGCAACACCATGGGTAGTACCATACTCTTTCAAGCGAAACATACAGGAAAGAAAGTAGATTATATTAGACCAGCATTTGCGTATGAGTTGACGGAGAAATTGTTGGGAGCAAGAAAAATTCATGAAGTTGAGAATGGATATTGGTGGGTTGAAGTAGGTGGTGACGATCTTAAAACTATTGAAGATGCAGAAGATATTCGTGATGAATTGCTAAAGTATGTATATGGGGCGTTCGATTATGTGAAAAATAGCGGTAAATTTCCGGAAGCTTGGGATCTTGTGTTAGATTGGGTGGCTCCTATTCCAGGGAAAAGAGAAAGCAGAAGAATCCTTGGGGATTATGTGTTGAACCAGAATGATTGTTATGAGGGCAGACGGTTTGAAGATGCAGTGGCATACGGTGGTTGGACTATGGATAACCATTCTATAGGAGGGATCAGACCAGCAGGTTCTATTGAACAAAAGGATGAGGAAGGAACGATCTGGCATCCATTAAAAGATATTTATACCATTCCATATCGAAGCCTATATAGTCGGAATATCTTAAATCTATTTGTTGGTGGAAGAGCAATCAGTGCATCTCATATGGCAATCAGTTCGACTCGAGTTATTGCAACCTGCTCGGTAATTGGACAGGCAATAGGCACTGCAGCAGCACTTGCAGTAAACAAAGGTCTTACAAAAACTCGGGATGTAAATAATTATATTACAGAGTTGCAGCAAATATTGATTAAAGATGATGCATACCTTCCAGGAATAAAAAAGTTTGATACAAAGGAATTAATAATGAATAAAAATGCCAAACTAACAGCATCTACATATGTAAAAGGCGGTGAACCGTGGAATATAAATGGGGACTATTCGAGAAGAGTTGACAACAGACAATATGCTTGGATTTCTAATGAAATGGCAAGAGAAGGAGAATGGCTGGAAGCTGAATTTGACGAAACAGTAAATGTAAAACATATACTGCTTCGATTTGATCCAAATTTTAGTAGACTTCTAACCCCCTCGATAGTGTTAAGTCATCAAAAACTGATGGTA
Organism: Clostridia bacterium; assembly: GCA_003246295.1. GTDB lineage: Bacteria > Bacillota > Clostridia > Lachnospirales > Lachnospiraceae > SZUA-378. Next base: position 2,094 of record QKAS01000029.1, read on the forward strand.
GAAGGGATGCCCTATGAACTCGTTAAGGATTATCAACTAAAGTTTCTCTTAAGGGGAGAAGTAGTATATACTTTGGATGTTGAGAATAATTATCTAAGGGTAAATCAACATATTTTTGAAGTCCCAATTGAATGCAGTAAAGTGCGATTGATTGTTAAATCTAGTTATGGAGATCCGCATGCTCGAGTATTTGAAATGTCATTATATGAATAAAATAATGGTTAGCAAACAGAGTAAAAAAATTTGATTAAAATATAAAACAAGAAACAGTAGAAATATTCAAATAGTGTAAAAATACATATTATATTTATGAATTTTTAATGATATAAATTCGTTTTATTGTACGACTAATCTTACAATTTTACTGTTGCGGTGCATTAAAGAATTATCTCAGAGGACGGAGGGTCTAGTAACCACAGTTATATCTTGACTCGTTTAGATTCGGAAGTAGGTATGCGTATATAAATGGCAAAAAAATATAAGTAGTGTAAGCAATTAGAAACCGGATGTAATATAACAAAAGAATATTCTTTAAACAGAAATGAGCTATCGTTTTAACATTTGAATAAAATGTAAATAGATAGCTTATTTTTTATCATTATGTTGATATTCGTATTTAATGCGTGCTCAGCAACTCACAACTCCTTGTAAATGCTGAAATCGTCGCCATTTTATGGTATACTTAATGCAAGGAAAACACTGTTTTTCTTCAAAAAACCTTGCAGGAAGTGATGAGTATGTATAAGAAAAATCGAAATAAACAGTTCAAATTAACCGATTTCAACCAGCCTATGGGTTTAAAGCTTGATCCAGAGAATAAGTGGATCAAAAAAGTAGAAATAATTCCGTGGAACAGGATTGAAGATAAATATGCCACTTTATTTGAAAGAACTACTGGAACTGTGGCAAAACCTTTACGAATGGCATTAGGCTCTCTCATGATCCAGAAAGAGTATAGTTTTTCTGACTGTACACTGGTGGAACAACTCCAAGAGAATTCGTATTTTCAGTATTTCATCGGCTTGGCTGGCTTCCAGCTGGAAGTACCTATTTCGGTGCGAAGCTAGATCTCAGTATCGTTGATGGATATGGACGAATAGAAAAGATATCTTTTGAAACCTACAACGAAAGCGAAGTCCTCGCTGATGTTATTGAACGATACAAACAACGTACTGGACACTACCCGGAGCGGATACTGGCAGATAAAATCTACCGAAACCGCAGCAATCTAGCATACTGTAAGGAGCGGAACATCAGGCTTTCTGGACCGGCATTGGGTAGGCCAAGAAAAGACGCCGTAATTGATAAGAAAACCGAATATCGTGATAATGCTGACAGGGTTGAAGTAGAAAGAGCATTCGGTTTAGCAAAAGGTAGCTATGGGCTTGGTCTCATCCGAACAAAGCTGGAAGAGACGACACGCGGATCCATCGTGCTATCCATACTGGTCATGAACATCAATAGGATACTGAAGATGTTTTTGCGCCTATTTATTATTTCGATATTTTCAAGGTTCAAAATCCAGAAACAATTCTGGATTAAGATATATGCTAATGCAGTTACCGTTTAGGCGGTGCCTGCTGAGCAGACATTATCTAAGAGATAGCAGTAGAGTGGGTAATGATAAATTCCCATGGATTTCGGAGAAATTTAACTTTCTAAGAAATCCAACTCTTCTGCTTCTTTTGGTTTTTAAGCATCCAATGAAGGCTTATAGAAACTAAGTAATTATTCAAGTTGTAATCATTAGGAAAATCAATTCTGAGAGGCTAGGAATATATAAATAGTTATATATAATATTAAGATATTTATATGTCCTGCGAGTTACTTTTTTATATAATAAAAGAAACTAATTGTCTTGTATATTTAAGAATATATTTAAATTACTTAACCTGAATTATTCATGGAGATTTAGAAAAAATATTCTACCCACCGATTTGTCTTTGCAGCTCATTTTTGTTGATAACGAATGAATCCTCTTCGAAAAAAGGGTAGAAAATACCCGTGGTATCCACAATTATCGTTTTGAGCTGTCAAGGTACATCGTTTTGTTATTCCAACTTTGGAAGTAATCTTATATTATTCAAGGTTTCAGTGAATGCTTCCTTGTAAGGACAACTACTACAAAGCTTGAATGTAATATATCTTGCTGAGTGAACCATTTTTGCTGCGATCTTCAGTAACTTCAACCGGACTGTATCTATCTGAAGCTTCCTCATAGACTTGGGTAGTACAAGACGACGAAACCAGTTGAAAATGTTATAGACCAATATCGAAATCTGCATTCTGTTGGAATTAACAGTCATGCTGTGACTTGACATGGTATCCATATCAAACCCGCCTTTGGATTCCTTGATGAAGTTTTCCATCTTACCACGATTACAGTAAAATTGGATGATTTCCGATGGTTACATATCCATGTTTGTAACAATAAAGGTGTGCATATATACAAGCTGTCCAGCCGGTTTTTCAACCTTTACAACAATTCTTCTGGTCTGTCCCCAGCTTGATGCGGCGTAGCGAAACTCCCCATGGACAACAGCATAATCCACCTTGTTGTTAGCGGTTATCTCATCAAGTTCTTTTTCGAGAGATTCTGCCAGTTTTGTTAGGGTATCATTTACTTTAAGACGTATTGCATAGGATGTTCCATTGGTTTCAAGCAGTTCAAACAAATCTGGATCTGCAAAGCCGCTGTCTCCTCGCAGATATAGCGCTACACTAGGAATAATCCTCGAGGTATTCCATCAGCAACGGTTTTAAGAATGAACAGCAATCAGAGGAGGTGTAAATATTTCCTGGTCTGAGCATAGTTTTAGTAGGTCGCCTGTCAGCCCATCATAGCAGAGTAAAGGATGATACCCATGATTCGAATAGTGGTAATTAAATCCCTCCCCCTCCTGTCTACCAAAGGTATCAAACAGGGTAGAATCTATGTCCAACAGAACCATTTCTGGCTTATGGATGGAATAGATTCGTTTCCGCAGTAGATATAAAATCCAGTCAAACTGCATCAGAGTAATGTCATCCATTCGATTAAAAAACCGAGACATTGTCGGTTGAGATGCCAAAGAATCCTTATTTAGCAGATTTGTAAAAATGGGGTCAACGGTCAGCTCATCAGAATCATCATCGGTAAAATAACCTGCCAACAGCTGATAGATTTTCTGTAAAAGGTTCTCAGCATCCTTGTGGATACGGATTGTTTTATCATTAGTCTGAAAATGCTGTTCAATCAGCTCATCAAGACCGATTGTGCAGATAAAACTCTTTAATTAAGAGCAGGCCTGCATCGGAGGATAAATCGTTACTGTTCACTCCCCACATAAATTCATTGTGAAAAGTGCCGAAAATTATTTTTTTATTTTGTGGATATAAAGAAACAAGCATGGTTATCGTATTGGCGGTTTCCTTGCTTGTCTTTTTTTGATATATATTATCCACATAGAT
>QKAS01000033.1 GCA_003246295.1 Clostridia bacterium
TCAGATAGAGATGTGGCAATACACTCCTACAAAGTAGTTGAACTACAGAAAAAAATCTAAAGTCCACAGCATCTGAATGTATTATAAATCACAATAATAAAAGAAAGGAATTATGATATTTAACTTCTATAAATATCATACAAGTTAAAATGAGTGATTTTGTTTATAAATGTGATTTGCACTGTCACACAAATCGTTCGGATGGAAATGATTCTCTATTTGAATTTATTGATCATGCTGTTGAGAGAGGAATTAAAATTTTAGCAATAACAGATCATGATATAATACCATCGGCAACAATTAATATAAATAATGAAAAAATACCGATAGTTAAATATGCAAATTCAAGGAATATACGATTGATTCTGGGGATTGAAATATCATGTGAAACAGAGATAGAGGACGTACATTTGATATGCTTTGGCTGTGATTGGAATGATGAATTTTTTGAAGAACTTGAAAAAAACACTAAAATAAGTAAAATTAAGAGCTATCATGAACAAGTTGAAGTGTTAAATAAGAATGGGATTCAAATTGATTGGAATGAAATATTGGAAAACAGAGGGAACTCTATATGTGAAAGTCAAGTACAAAAAAAAATGATTTTTGAATTGATGGCAGACAAAGGGTATGCAACGAGTTGGAAAGAAGCAAAACTTATGGCTAAAAATAGACCTGAAATTAACGTCAAAAGAAATAAGCCCCGTGCGGTGGATATCATTCGGAAAATACATGATGTTGATGGAATTGCTATTTTGGCTCATCCGTATTTGATTTCAGATACAGTTTTCTATGAAGGAGAAAGGATTTGCCGTCAGAATTTTATTGAAGAATTGATCGCATCAGGATTAGATGGAATCGAAGCAAATTACACATATGATAAAACAAGTTATAATGGGAGTTTATCGAAAGAAGAGATTTGTAAAGAAGTTATTGAAAATTATGGAAAACGTTTACGTATTATTTCAGGTGGATCAGATTATCATGCGGATGGGAAAAAAGGAGTGGAAAATCCTCGTGATATGGGTGAATGCGGATTGAGTGAGAGCGATTTTTACTCAAACCAATATTTAAGTAAATTAATTTAAGTTACGTTTTTTTTGTCATTTTTGATTATGTGATCAATTCAAGATGGGATTCACTAACTGCTCTGCTGATTTATACTGAATTCTGACCCAGAGGTTAATGCTTAAAACAGCCCCATGATACACAGAGATTAAAGCTCGTGTCCACCACATAGCATTTGAGAAGGGGGTTGTCCAGGCTCGCTTTAGCGAAACGTAGTGTGCCTTTACATCGGTCTGATCAGATGATACCCAGGTCAAAATTCAACATTATAGTGTGTCAAAAGTATGTGTGAGTCAACAGCCTTTTGCGTTTTTGGATAAAACTTCATGATTGTACTACATGTTGATAAAAGGGTGTAAAACCGACACTATATATAGTAGTCCGCCATGAAGTATAATACAGAAATCTCGACGCATGTGGAGAGTGTGATACTACTACATCGGAAAAATATCTAAGAATCCTTGATTTTAGGCACTTTGAGCGGTTTTATCAGTTTTCACAAAGTGACCGAAAAGGGAAGAAAAAAGCGATTTCTGACGGTGTGAACGTGTCAGTGGTTCTTGATATGGTGTCCGGGAACACATGCAAGTAAGGTTAACATTTTTACTATTTTTTCATTATTCAACTAAATAAGAACATGTCGTGAGACCGTTCATTTTCAAGCTAAATTGAGAATGGGCGGTCTCTTTTTGTTTTAAGAAATTTATGTTAGAAAGGATGTGTTTTTGGATATGGGTGCAAAAATGAAGGAGTATTATTGTTCGCAAGAAGAGGTTGTAACGGAAGGCAAAACGAATACACAGGTGGATGAAATCAAGAATTTAAAGCTAAATCAGCTTATAAATTTCAAAGATCATCCGTTTAAGGTAGAGACGAATACTGAGTTATTTGAATTAATGCAAAGTATAGAAAAGGATGGAGTTCTTGTTCCATTACTAACTAGACCTAATCCTAATGGAGAAGGATATGAGTTGATATCTGGTCATAGAAGAAAAGCTGCTTGTGAATGGGCAGGAGTTACAGAAGTACCTGTTATTATTCGTGATCTTGATAACTGTCAGGCAGTCATAGCAATGGTTGATAGTAACTTGCAGAGAGAGAACATTAAGCCAAGTGAGAAAGCATTTGCATATCGAATGAAATTGGAAGCATTAAAGCAACAAGGTAAGCGATCAGATTTAACTTCGTCACAAGTTGTGACGAAGTTAGAGGAAAATCCAACATTGAATCTGCATAAGGTAATTGATGGCTTTAATACGGATGGGTTATGGGGATTAGCAAATGATATTAAGTCGTCAGGAAGGGCAGATGAAGACTTAGCAATGCTAAGCTTGAAAAGTTGCAAAAGGAACTCTTGAAACGAGCCAATGCTAAAAAGGATTTTAATGATCTTGCTGATGAGATAGACCGTCTGAGAGAATTAAAGCAGAATGCTATGGCAGATAATGCGGAAAGAGAAGGTTTAAAACAGCGAATTGCCGAGATGCAGGAGTTTCTTACCGAGCAGAGAGGTACAATACAGGTGTATGACGAGCAGGTAGTACGCAAGCTGATAGAAAAGATTACGGTACATGATGAGAAAGTAACTGTTGCCTTTAAATCTGGGATGGAGATTGATGTGAAAATGTAAATTTTAATTATGGGGAATCCCCCTAGACTTATAAAAGCTAGGGGTGCTTTCTAATGTTAATCATGAATTGTAATATTTCTATTATCGATTTCTATTAACCCTTCATCTTTCATTCGTTTTAATTCACGAAAAAGCGATGGTCTTTGAACACCAAAATGGTCAGCAAGCTGTTTTTTTGAAATAGGTAAAATGATAGTTTTAGATTTCTGAACGGCAGAAAGTGCAACAAGGTAATCCATCAGGTTTTCTCTTAAAGATTTCTGAGTATACATAGCTATTTTTTTATTCATCCCTTGGGAGTTTAAGGATAGTGACTTCACAAAGGACATAACAAAACTATATTCTTTTAGCAGCTTGCTAACTGCTATTTTTGAAATATGGAAAAGGGTACATCCAGCTGTACAATAAATATTCATTGGATATCTATTTTGCTCCCCGAATAAGAGATTTGCCCCAATAATACTGCCTTCGCAAAATTTAAATACAATAGTTTCAGAACCGTTAGATGCTAGAGAATAGGCTATTAAATTGCCTGAAAGAACTATATCCATTCCATAACACTCTGAATATTGCTCATGCACAGTTATTCCTTTGTTATAAGAACGCTTAATAATTTGATTGCTTAAAATTAAACTTTCTAATACTTTTTGATCTACATCTTTAAAGTGAGGTAGATTTTTTAAGTCTTCAACCATAAAAGCACCTTTTTATTTTTATTATATCAAAAAGAAACTTATGTGTCTATTTAGTTATAAAATATAATGTTAATATGATTACAATGAATAAAAAGGAGGCAATTTATTATGATAGAAAAAGTATTTGAGTTATCTAAGAAAAATGAGAAAGCAGTGGAGAAGGTTGTTTTTGATGAAAACCTACATTATTTGCACATGGTCTTTAATAAGGGTGAGGGGTTGCCTGAACATTTCTCCAACTCTAATGTTTATATGACCGTTATGAAAGGAACTCTGTCTATCGGTCTTGATGAACAAGAAGTTCACGAGTATTCGTATAATACTTTGATAAAGATTCCAGTTAATACAAAAATGAATGTAAAAAATCTTAATGATGATACTCTAGAATTAATTGTTGTAAAATCACCAGCACCAAAGATATAAACAAGATGGAGGAATTATAAATGGATATTTTTACAATCGGCATATGGATTGGAACTTTAATTTTTCTTGGAGTTTCTTTTGCTAAAAATAAGGGAAAGACAAATCAAGCACTTAAAATGGCATTTAATATGGGAAAAGGAATGGCTATAAGTATATTTTCAATCATTTTTGCAATTGGATTAATCCTGACACTACTTCCACCGGCAGATATTGCATCTTTTGTGGAAAAACAGTCAACTGCAATTGCAACAATAGCATCGGCTTTGTTAGGAACAATTACACTAATTCCAGCCTTTATCGCTTTCCCGCTAGTAGGGACACTGGTAGATGCGGGAGTTGGGATAGTTCCTTCCGTGGCATTTTTAACAACTTTAACAATGGTCGGTGTTGTAACCTTCCCTCTTGAGAAAAAGGAATTCGGCGTTAAGTTTACAGCAGTTCGTAACGGACTTAGTTTTCTGTTCGCTATAATTATTGCATATGTAATGGGGGTGATTATATAATGGTCTTAAAAAAAATAAAGGATAATTTGTTCTTTTTTATAATTATTTTGGCATATGCAATTATGACTACCATTAATCCGTCTATGGGGATAGAATCAGTTAAAAACAGTGGCTATTACATTAAGGAAATGCTTATGATTATGCCAGTTATCTTCGTGCTTACTGCGCTTTTAGATATGTGGGTTTCAAAAGAAAAAATAATGAAATTTCTAGGTAAGGACGCCAAAGCCAAAGGTGTTTTTCTAGCTTTTGTAATTGGAAGTATTTCAGCAGGCCCAATATATGCGGCATTTCCAATGTGCGTTATGCTTCACAAAAAAGGTGCATCAATTAGAAACATCATTATTATTTTAAGTTCTTGGGCAGTCATTAAGGTTCCAATGCTTTTAAATGAAGCAAAGTTTCTAGGCCCTAAGTTTATGGTTATTCGTTGGATATTAACTGTTGTGGCAATTATCATTTTTTCGTGGATTGCAGACAAGATAATAAAGGATAAGGATTTGCCAAGCGAGGAAACATCACAAGTAGGATTAATAATTAATAAAGGTGCTTGCATGGGTTGCACTTTGTGTACTAAGAATTATCCAGAACTCTTTGAAATAAAGAGTAAAAAGGCAGTCATTAAGGCACATGATGCAACTACAATAGATAAGGAAAAACTTCAAACTACAATAAATACTTGTCCTGTTAAAGCTATAGAATATATAGAAGATTAACGATGCTAATTTTGTGTCACAATTAAAATATAACACCCTGTAGGCTATAAGAGTCTATGGGGTGTTTTTTACTAAATCAGTTTACTTTTTAATTGAAATGAGAAACTTAATCAATCAAAAAGTGAAGCTTTGCAATTGAGTTATAGCATATTTTTAAAATAAAATTTAAAGAGTTATTGACATATGCCATTAACAGAGGTATACTAATGATAGTAAATGGCATATGTCATAAACTACAAGGAGGTGAATGGTATGCCTAGAAGAGATGGAACTGGCCCAATGGGTGCTGGAACAATGACTGGACACGGTTTAGGCTTTTGCACAGGGAAAAATGCAGTCAAGCGTGGTGCTGGACTTGGATTAGGTCTTGGATTTGCTTGCAGACGAGGTTTTGGTAGTGGATTTGGGAGAGGTTTAGCAATAAATCAATATGCGACAAAAACACATAAAGACTTCCTTCAAGAACAAAAAGAATTACTGCAAAGCCGAATCGAAGTCATTGATAAACAATTAAAGTACCTGTAACGGGTATTAGAGGTAACTGGAGGACGCTCTGGTTATTTCTGATTAGAAATGGGGTGATAGATTATGCCAAGACCAATGAAATGGAGAAAAGTTTGTTGTCTGCCAGAAAGTAATAAATTTGGCCCTCTTGATTCAGTGTTGGACGATCAAGATCATGTAAACATGACAGTTGATGAATATGAAACAATAAGGCTTATAGATTTGGAGGGTTTTACTCAGGAAGAGTGTGCAAAACAAATGAATATTGCCCGTGCTACCGTTCAGGGAATATATGTAGAAGCCAGAAGAAAGTTAGCTGAATTATTGGTGAATGGTAAAGTGTTAATAATTGAGGGAGGCGAATACCGTCTTTGTGATGGATCGGGAAATGGATGTGGCCGAGGCTGTCATAGGCATGGACGTGGCAGATTCTTTACAGATAATGAGAATCGAGGTGACTAATTATATATTCCGAAAAAGTAATTGAACATTTTATGTGCCCTCAAAATGCTCATAGCATGCCAGATGCTGACGCTGAAGGAAGTTTTGGAGACCCTTCGTGCGGAGATTATCTTACCGTTTATATAAAGGTGAAAGACAATCATATAGATGACATAAGTTATCTTGTGTTTGGCTGCAGTGCATCAATTGCAACGTCCAGTATGACATCGGTGATGGCAAAAGGAAAAGGCCTGGATGAAGCATTAAGAATTACAGAAGAGGATATAATCGAAGCTCTAGATGGGCTTCCTGAAAGCAAGGTTCATTGCTCAAATTTAGGAGTAAGTGCATTGCGCAATGCAATCAATAATTATTTAGTAGTTAAAAGAATGGAGGATTCTTATGAAAATAGCAATTCCGGTAGATGAGAAAAGCGTGGATTCAAACGTATGTGTATCCTTTGGACGCACTCCCTATTTCCTTATTTATGATGTAGATACTAAGGAAAGTGTATTTCTTGATAACAGTGCAGCAGCAAGTACAGGTGGTGCAGGGATTAAGGCTGCACAGACGATAGTAGATAATAAAGCAAATGTCTTGCTTACTCCTCGTTGCGGGGAAAATGCTGCTGAAGTGCTCAAATCTGCTGATATTGAAATATTTAAAACGACATCCGCATCAGTAAAGGATAATATTGATGCTTTCATCGATGGAAAACTTCCTTTGCTAGATGAAATTCATGCCGGATTTCATGGGCACGGAGGCAATTAATATGAGAATAGCTGTGCTAAGCGGCAAGGGCGGCACAGGAAAAACACTGGTATCGGTAAATTTAGCTGCGGTAGCAAAAATATCAACATATATAGATTGTGATGTTGAAGAGCCAAATGGGCATCTATTCTTTAAACCCGAAGATGTCCAAGAGGAAGAAATATCAGTAAAAATTCCAAAGGTGAATAATGAGCTATGCAATGGATGTCGAAAATGCATAGATTTTTGTAAATTCAATGCTCTTGCCTATATTAAAGATAAACTGATTGTTTTCGAAGAGGTTTGTCACTCCTGTGGCGGTTGTATTATGCTTTGCCCTGAAAAGGCACTGACAGAGAGAGAAAAGGTTATTGGGAAAGTTCAAAAAGGAACTTCCGATCAGGTAACGGTATACACAGGAATATTAAATACTGGTGAAGCTTCGGGTATCCCTATTATTAAAAAGTTGCTTGCTGAGAATAAACCTGAAGCAGATAAACTGACCTTTATTGACTGTCCTCCTGGAAGTGCCTGTATTGTAATGGAAAGTATTAAGGATGCAGACTATTGTATATTGGTAGCTGAACCTACGTTATTTGGTGTTCATAACCTTAATATGGTATACGAGTTGGTCAAGTTATTCAATAAGCCGTTTGGTGTAGTTCTAAACAAGTGTATAGAAGGTGAAAATCCAGCTGAAAATTTCTGTATAGAAAAAAACATTAAAATTTTAGATCAGATCCCATTTGATAATGAACTTGGAATATTGAATTCAAATGCAGAAATTGCCGTGAGGGAAAATGAAAAATATCAGGCTTTATTTTCTTCTCTGTTAGAAACAGTGAAAAAGGAGGTGCAACATGAAACAACTTCTTATTCTTAGTGGAAAAGGCGGTACTGGGAAAACTACTATAGCCAGTGCTTTTATCAAGCTTGCAAACGCTAAGTCTTATGCGGATTGTGATGTAGATGCACCTAACCTACACCTTATAACAGAACAAAGCTCTCAACCAATGAAAACAGATTATTATGGTTTACCAAAAGCGGAGATAAATCCAGAACTGTGCATCAAATGTGATAAGTGTAGACAAAACTGCAGATTTGATTCTATTTCAGTAGATAAGAAATATAAAGTAGATCCTTTTGCATGTGAAGGCTGTGGAGTTTGCAAAGCTGTTTGTCCAGTAGAAGCTATATCTTTAAAACCGGCTGTAGCTGGTGAGTTGATGTTATATGCAAATGAAGGAGAAGTTTTTTCTACAGCACAGCTGAAAATGGGTAGTGGCACTTCAGGAATGCTGGTCACAGAGGTTAAAAAACAGATGAAGTCGGAGATAGTTAATGCCAATCTTGCAATTATTGACGGTTCTCCAGGCATAGGCTGTCCTGTAATAGCATCACTTAGCGGTGTGGACATGGTTTTGATAGTGGCCGAACCGTCCATATCTGGCATTAGTGATTTGGAGCGAATCATAAAAACAGCGGCGAAATTCGGAACTATGACAGTAATATGTATAAACAAATTTGATACCAACGTAGAAAACACAAAAAAGATAGAAGCGCTATGTAAAAAACAAAGGCTGACTTTTATGGGTAGAATACCTTTTGATTCGAATGCAGTAAAAGCGATTAATAATGGCCGAACCATTGTAGACATAGATTGTGCATCGGGTGCAGCAGTAAAAGCAGTTTACAATAAGACAATGAAATTACTTTTTGAAGAAGGTGGTGGGCTAAGGTCATGATTATCAAAACATTAGTGGAAAACACATCGATATCGAAAGACTTCGGTAACGAACATGGTCTTAGTCTGTATATTGAAACAAATGCACTTAAAATTTTATTTGATGTTGGAGCAAGTGAATTGTTTCTTAAAAATGCTGAAAAACTTGGCGTCAATATCACTGACGTTGATTTTCTTGTAATTTCACATGGGCACTATGACCACGGTGGTGGATTAAAAACCTTTTTTAAAGAAAATACAAAAGCAGAGGTGTATTTACACCATCTTGCTTTCGAAAAACATTATGCTATCCGTCCAAATGACAAATTAGATTTTATCGGTCTTGATGATGAGCTGAAACAAAATAAGCAAATTGCACTTACGTCAGACCAATTCTATATCAGTAATGGAATCCAGGTATTCTCGAATGTTGTTCAAAGAGAGACTCAACCGAAATCAAATCGTGGTTTGCTAACTGAGCAAAATGAACGAATGATAGATGATACTTTTGCACATGAACAGAATCTCATCATAGAGGAAGATGGAAAGACCCTTCTAGTTACAGGCTGTGCTCATAATGGTATCATAAATATACTTGAACATTTTCAAGAAATAAAAGGTCGTATGCCTGATTATGTAATAGGCGGATTTCATCTTTCCAGTCGCTCTGGTGGCAATGAGGACTCTGATATGATAGATAGAATTGGTAAATATCTAATGGCTACAAAAGCAAAGTTTTATACCTGCCATTGTACAGGTATAGAAGCCTATGAAAGGCTGAGATCTGTTATGGGTGATAATATTGATTATTTATCAACAGGCAGTGAAATAACAATCTAAAATAAAGGAGCTAAATTATGAGCGAAAATTGTAATCAAAACTGCAACAGTTGTTCAGAGGACTGTGCAGAAAGAAAAGAACAAAAAACTGATTTCTCCGAGAAGTTGCATGAGATGAGTAGCATCAAAAAAGTAATAGGTGTTGTCAGTGGGAAAGGAGGAGTAGGAAAGTCACGTGTTACTTCGATGCTCGCTGTTACCATGAATAGAATGGGTTATCATACTGCCATTCTTGATGCAGATATTACAGGACCTTCTATTCCAAAGGCATTCGGAATTCGGGGAAAAGCCACTGGTAGCGAATTTGGCCTATTCCCTGTTAAAACAAAGACTGGCATTGATATTATGTCTGTTAATTTACTTTTAGAAAACGATACTGATCCTGTTGTATGGAGAGGACCAATAATTGCTGGTACAGTTAAACAGTTCTGGACTGATGTTATCTGGAGTGATGTAGATTTTATGTTCATCGATATGCCACCAGGAACCGGCGATGTTCCCCTTACAGTATTTCAATCCATTGCTGTTGATGGGATTATTGTCGTAACCTCTCCACAAGAACTGGTATCCATGATTGTATCTAAAGCCGTCAAGATGGCAGAAATGATGAATATCCCAATCATTGGTTTGGTAGAAAATATGTCTTATTTTAAATGCCCTGATAACGACAAGGAGTATCAGATATTTGGCGAAAGCCACATTGAAGAAATTGCTGAAAAACATAATTTAAAGGTTCTTGCTAAACTACCTATTGATCCGAAAATTTCAGCTGCCTGTGACAAGGGTATGATAGAGCTTTTCGATGGCAATTGGCTTGATAGTACATCAAAATTACTAGAGGAAAGACTTGAGGAAAATTATAAGTGAGTAAACATTCAACAATAGCAAAAGAATTATTCACAAAAGGATACAATTGCTCTCAATCGGTAGTTTTAGCCTTTTGTGATGAAATAGGACTTGACTCAGAAACAGCACTGAAAATTTCTTCTTCATTTGGTGGTGGAATGGGAAGACTACGAGAGGTATGTGGAGCAGTCAGTGGAATGTTCATAGTTGCAGGAATGCTAGATGGGTATTCAAATCCTTTAGATAGAGTTGCCAAAACTGAGCATTACAGGCTGATTCAGTCACTTGCAATGAATTTTAAGGATGAAAACCGATCAATCATTTGCAGAGAGCTTTTAGGTTTATCTGTTGATAGACAAAGTCACATACCAGAAGAAAGAAACGAAGAGTATTATAAAAAACGTCCCTGTGCAGAACTTGTTGAGCATGCAGCAAAAATATTAGATGAATATATTCAAAATAGAAAATTGGAGGAAAAAATAATGATGAAAATAGCAGTAGCAAGTGAAAAGGAAATGGTAACAGAGCATTTTGGGCATTGCGAAGGGTTTATGATTTTTGACACCGAAAATAATCAAATTGTCAAAAGTGAAACCATTGCTAACCCCGGACATAAACCTGGATTCCTGCCTAATTTTCTTGCCGATCATGGTGTAAATGTCATCATCAGCGGTGGTATGGGCGGAGGTGCAGTTGAGATTTTTAATGAAAGGAACATCGAGGTTATTGTTGGAGCAAAAGGTAATGCCAAAGCAGCAGTAGAAGCATACTTGGAAGGCTCTTTAAAGTCGACTGGTTCTGTTTGCCATGAACATCAGCATCATGATGAATGCGGCGAATAAAATATCATATTTATATTGTGAAATAGTGCTTGTATAAAGTATAATAGGTGCAAGTACTATTTTTGCTTATAGAGCAACCTTGTAGGTATGTTTCCAAAAACAGATAAAATACCGTGGATATGTTTCCGTGAACGAGCAGGTACTAAAAATACCGATATGACATTCATTCAACTCGTGCCAAAGAGCGTCCCTGCTTGTAGTCCTGAAAGTAAGAGTCTAAATAAAAGGTTGGAGCTAAATTGTACTTCATGTCAGTAATTGTAAGTCCAAGAAGAGTTAAGCCGTTATTTTTCATATGTGGAGCCAATGAAATATTGCAGTACGGATATGCTCGCTCTATTGCACGTTTTACCACAGTAGAAAATCCTTTCATTGTGCTTAATTCTCCAATTGTAAAGATATAGCTATCAGATGAATTGCTATGGATATGCTCACTCATAAATTTTACTCCTCTGTAATAGTATCATGTGCAAAAAGATCCATTTGTTCAGTACGGGATTCTGGAGTCTGGCTGTCCTCATCGATTGGGTCTTCCAATGAGTTGGCAGTTCCTTTTTTCGAATAGAGCTTATTGAATTTCAATGCATCTTTCTGTGTCTTTTTGTTATAGATAATTAACATAGCTTCGGAATAGCCCAAAGATCCGTTACGTCGATCTTTTGCAGTACGGCTGATTTCTTTACAGGAAACTCTGCTTAATTTTTCTTTGAAATATTCGTCTTTTAGCTCATTTCCGTAGCAGTGAACTAATCGGGATACCCCATTGAGCATATTGGCAGAGAAGGATTGTGGAACACCCTCCCAGGTTCCAACAATGAGTCCAAGTGTTCTTTCCAGATTTGAAAGACCATATTTTTCATGAATATTTTCAAGAGTGGCAATCGCACATATTCCACCGGGCTGAGGACGGCTGGTAACAAACAGCCCAAAATCTTCCACCAGAGTCTTTATCAGAATCTGTGAATCATTTCCGGCTTCAATGTTTGCCATAAATATTTCATATGCAGCAAGTGGTTTGGTGTATTTCATCTGATTGGCAAAAATGTCAGCTTCCTGTGTATACTCCAATTCATCGTATATCATGCACCATACAGGCGTTTCTCTTGACCCAGAGACCAGAGCGACGATTTCAATGGTATGCTGACCATTGAAAACATAGTTAATCCCTTCACGTCTGCTGACCTTTACCGGATTAATCTGGCATAAATCAAAGTTTTTTGCTGCTTTATGTACATGTTTGACAGATACGTTTCTCTGGTAATCTTGGTTGGAAACAAGATTTTTGATTGGTATGAGCTCGAATTTTACCTGTGGAACGTATTGGGTATAATCGATCTCATTCGTTTCTTCATTCATTGAGTTCCTCCTCAATTGTTGTATGTAAGTTATCAATATTGGTCTTTAGTTGATACAGCTCATGGTCAAGTTTTTTTAGTATTTCATGAGATGCTTCTGAAAATTTCCCGATTGTCTTTAATCTTGTAAGTGAATGACTCCACATGGGGAGGGTCAGAGCAAGGCTTGAAAATTCTGCATCCGGATCATATTGTGGCATCCGCTTTATTTCGACCTCATGTTTCTTGCGCCCTCGTTTCTTTTTGTTCTCATTTATCACTTCTGTCTGTTTTTTGATTTCTTCCAGCAGGACAGTATCGCGAAGCTTGTGGTTGAGATTTTTCCATATGGTATTAATTTGCAATGGCGTAAGTTCGCTTAATTTTGCTATGTTTGTCATAGAAAGAGTCATCGTTCTATTCAGTAATTCTGCTGCTATGGAAGGAGCTTTGTTATAAATCTGATCAATGGAAGCAGCATATGTTGTATATGTGTAAACAGTATCTTGTGAAATCTTGATATCTTTTAGTAAGAGTCGGGTTCTCCAACGATATAAAACGAAACGATGTTTTGCACTTTTTTCTTCTTCTGTGGGTTCACCGGCAGTAAAGTGGTAGCCTTCTTTTACAAGTGCATGTTGCGCAATTCCCAGTTTACCAATCAGGTATTTTTTTCTGGATACTGTTAAGTGTGGAGATTTCAGTTCACGTAAGCATATCTCGGATATGACTTCATTTTTTGAAAAGAAGTCCTGCTTATTATAGCGAAAAGGGATACCTGTATCATGGCATATTTTATAGGTGTCTATTCCATCAACGATGATTCTATTCCATGTGATTATCGTTGTCTGCAATCCTTCATAGGTAAGCTGATGTTTAATCTCTGTAAGCTCTTCTTTGGTTCTGGGAACAAATAGGCGTGATAATTCATTATCTATGATAAGAGTATAAAGTTGCTTACTGTCCATTTATATAAGTTCTCCTTCTTGGAATACGTTCATCTCTTTCATATGAAAGACAGCCAGATTTTCTTGTTCGATAAAATGTCCCTGAATATAGTACTTTTGATGATCGTTTTCCTTCATTAGTGTATTCACTATCGATTTGATGAGTACTTTACTATAGAATTCACAACAGTGTGTATCCTTAATGATTTCCCACTTTATACGTTCGGACCGGTAATCACTTTCGTTACAGCTTTTTATGGCAATGGTTGCACTTCGTGGATTAATCATAATCTGAATAAAATTAGGGTTCTTCAACAGGCGAAGCGTATTGCGATGTATACGTATTAGATTGTTCTGCGGGTCCAGCACCAGCGATGGCTGGTTCTGTCGAATTAATTGTAAGTTGTTCATAGTTTTCAACATTCTCAGTTACCTCACTTTCTGACGGTGCGTTGGTATCGGATTCAATCTGCTTTTTAGGCGTATTGTCTTTCTCAAGATCGAATATGGTATATCCCTTAAATGTGTTAATCTGCATTTTGGATTTATGCTCATCCACAGGGAGACCAAATTGGGTTTTCCAGTCCTCAGGATAAGAAGGAACTCTTGAAGCAGTACTACTTCCGTCATCCTTGATGTTTCTTTTATACATCTCCGCATCTTCGAGATTAAAGACAAAGAGCATATCATTCCCGGAGCGAATGAGTTTACCCAGTAGCTTATAACGATGAGAATTGCTCCAATTCATTAATGCCATTACCTTTGCAAAAAACACCGGACATGTGATTTGTTTTGGGGATCTTTTCGCAGTAGAAGAACACCATCGAAAGGCATCCTTTTCATCTTCACTACAAGGTCTGACTGCAAGTTTTTTGTCATCCGGGTTAACAAGGATTTGAATATATTCAAACTCAGGAAGCTTTTTAATACAGGCAGTATTCACTGATACACGATTGTTATTTAGGGTAAAAGAGGGTTCATAGGTGTGTGCAAAGAATTCACCTCGAACAACTTGGAATCCTTCGTAACTGAAATCCTGATCCTCATAAACTTCCATGCCTGATGATGAATTATCATTACTCATTGTAAACCTCCTGTTTTATATCTTTTATAATACTTTTGATTCCATGAGCAATTTCAGAGGGGCTGGTTAGTGATAATGGCTCGGGAACATATGTAGTAGCTGAAATCTGTGTGTTCCATTCAGATGCTTCCTTAAATGGAATGATTTCAGCGGTACTGTTTTGTTGATAATATTTGGAGCCGAAATTGTCGGACCATTCCTCCGGATAAGCAACAAAATTATTGTTTGCGGATAAAGGAGCTATATCATCGTCAAAAACCGGCACAGTAGTATCTGAATCAGTTTCACTTTCTTCGAGGGTTGAATTGGGAATTAAGATTTCCATTTCCTGCAGGTTGAAAATTAAAATCTCCTCATTTCCCTTTTTGCGTTTTACCCCGGATATCCTGTATTTACATTGTATATCCCAACCAAACAGTGCATATAGGTTTGGCAGAAAAGCTGAACCGGCAATCGGTCTTGTATATTTTTTCTCGTTTTTCATTTTTGCCCATTGAACAGCGTTCCTATTATCGGGTGTAGTGGGTCTGACAACAAATAAAAAGGAATCAGGCTGCACTAACATTTCAATAAAGAGTGAATCCAATTTCTTTAGACTCTCGGAGCTAAAGGTTATTTTATTGGGGCTAAAAGTCAGGGTGACCTTCTTTGTGGAAGTGACAAACTGCGAACGCACCACTTCGAAATCTGACAAGTCAAAGTCACCGTCGTTGACACTAATATGATTTTCATATTTTTCAAAGTCTTTCGTTATCACGCTGGCAGAAGCATTGATGTAATCATCTGCCTTAAATCCAGCCCATCTGGGATTGACGGAAACATATCCCTTTAATGCACCATCCGGAATAACCAGTAGTTCCGGAAGAAATCCTTTGTGTTTGTATCTGGCATTTCGAATCATTCTCTGAACAGCAATATAGTCATCACGAGAGATGATAGCTTCGTGATGATTTTGCTGTACATATTGGTTTCGGTTCTGTTTGTTCTTCTTTGATTTGTGATCCAAATAGTTTGGAGTCCATGTTTTCCGGGAGAGGACATCTCCGCAATGCCGTTCATTTTGTAAAACGCCCAGAACACTGGAAGAAGACCATGTTGTATTACCCAGTTTTGTCTCTCTCTTTAACTCTGTTAGAATATTGGCAATTTTGGAAGTGCTATATCCATAAAGATACATAAAGAAGATAAGCCGGACAGTTTTAGCTTCATCCTCATTAACCACCAGATTTCCATCTTCGTCGTGATCATATCCAAGAAGAACCGGTGTAAGAAAAATACCTCTGCCAAAGCGCATCTCTATAGATGCATTCATAATTTCAGATTTTGTGTGGCTTTCTTCCTGTGCAAGAGTGGAAATAAAGGAAAGACTCATTTCACTATTATCATTCAGAGTGAAAATATTCTCAGTTTCAAAGAAAATACCTATTGGAGGATTCATGGCTTTAAGTGCTCTTGCATATCCAATACAATCCAAAACATTTCTGGCAAATCTTGATACACTCTTTGTGATAATCATATCAATCTTCCCTGCCTTACAATCTTCAATCATTCGTAGGAAAGAGTCTCTATGTTGGAGAGAAGTACCTGAGATACCTTCATCTGCATAAATCTCAACAAGCTTCCAACCGGGATGTCTGTTTACAAGGTCATGGTAATGATTTTTCTGTAACTCGTATGAGGAAGTTTGGTTTGGATCATCTGTGGATACTCGTGCGTAAACGCCAACTCGTTTTTCTCGTTGATCTTCATAAAAATCAGATTTTGGTAAAGCAGGAATCACTTCCAGTAAGTCCTCGTCGATACCTTTATATCTTTGACGAATACGAGCTTTTTGTTCTGAGACACTGTTTGATTTTTCAGTTTCTTTCATGGAATCACACCTCCGGTTGATCTTCAAAGTATGTAGAGCAGGAGGTACTAACCGGAACAATTAATTCATCCATTGTGACATTCAAAACCCTGCTTAATGCATAAAGAGAATCAATAGAGGGGAGCGTTTCTCCACGAAACCATTTGTAAATAGCCTGGGGATTGGCAATAAATAATGCATGCTGCAGGTCGGAGACTTTTAAGCCTTTGTCCAGCATAGTTTTTTTGATAGCGAATCCGGTTGCAATTGGATCAATTGCTATATACTTTTGTGCCATAGTTCTCCCTTCTTATTCTTTATGATGAAGTAAGTATAAGAGAAAAAGGGCAAAAAAATAATGTCCTAAAGGCTAAGAAACGATTGGCTTTTAGGACATATCTATGATTTTTTATCTTCCACACTCCGAAGAGCGGATTTAATTTCTTTCATCAGTTTTAAGATGACTTCTGTTTCTTGAGTTGTGCAGTCGGTAAGCACATCTAATGCTTCGTGATTCTGAATGGATTTGACATTTGAAGTATTTGTACGCAGGAGCCAGTCGGCAGATACATCAAGGGCTTCTGTGATTTTCATAAAGATATCAATTCCAATCTTCTTTTTGCCATTTTCAATATCGCTCATGTGGGATATTGAGATTTGTATTAGGTCGGCTAAATCGGATTGGCTTAGGTTTTTCTCTTTTCGAGCTTGGCGTATTAGCGAACCAATCTCTTTCAACTTGTCTTCCATAAGCACACCTCATATTCTATAGACTATGACTTTTTTAAATATATAGGCTATTGACGAAAAAATGAATAGTCCATAGACTAAGCATTAGCCGCGCGACTAAAAAACATACAAATATTTTTAGAGGAGGTTCTAAATGGACATTGATTACGGCAAAGTGGGAGAAAGAATAAGAGAGATAAGGTTAAAAAGAGGAATCACGCAGGAGAAGCTTGCAGAACTTTCAGATCTGTCTCCACAACATATGAACAGAATAGAAAAAGCCAGTAGAAATACCAGTGTGGAAGCGATATATCGAATCGCAGAAGCTCTTGAAGTGGCTCCGGATGAATTGCTATATGGCACAGAAAAAATTAAAAAGATTGATTATGATGAAGAACTGAAAATGCTTCTTGAAGATTGCAATGATTTTGAGATGCATGTGTTAGGTGAAATGCTTGTGAATACAAAGAGGAGTATTCGCAGCAATTTATTGCTCTTAAACAGAAAAAAGTAAACTAGCAGGACAGTGAAAAAGCGGGATACTAATGCTACCTTTATATTATGAATTCATAAGGGCAGAATGGCGAAGCTTCCCTTAATATAGGAAGAAGCTGCATACTGATAGAGATATTGAAAGAGAATATAGAAAAGATTAGGCAAAGATTCGAAAATAATCTGATTTATCAGACTGTGATGGGGTGATTATGAAAAGCAAACCGATTGTAATGGATAAAAGCAAAATGACTAATTGAGGAATAAATATATGGTTGATAGCATAGAAAAGAATTACTGTGACACTTGCAGATACTTTTACCATAATGAAGATATGTTGGAGGGAGACTTTGTATGTGTCAATGATCAAAGTGAGAATCTGGCAGATTATGTATCCCGTAAGGATACTTGTGACAAATGGGAAAGAAGGGATTTTGATGTTTGATAGACGACAAAATAATATTGATGTTTTTATGGACACAGAAAATATGTGTCGAACTGATAAAAAGTTGATTGATGTTATTCGAAAATCGAATGCAGGACAGGTAATCATCAAAGATGAAGAAGAATTAAGTACACAGACACATAGATATGAGGAGCCAGCCAAGGTTGTTGTATCAAAAAAGAGGAGCTTAGAAGCGGCAGAGGCCTATACTGGCATGAAAGTATATGTTCACAACTTCGCATCTGCCACCAATCCGGGTGGAGGAGTGACCAAAGGATCGAATGCACAGGAAGAAGCCATTTGCAGATGCAGTACGCTGTATTTCAGTTTGAGTGATCGAAAAATAGCAGATGAATTTCATAACAGACATAAGATGCTACTCAGGATGGGCGAGATGACCTCTCTGTATAATGATGATTGTATCTTTACACCTGGAGTCTGTGTATTCAAGTCGGATACAAGCTCACCGGAGCTTTTACCAGTGGAGAAATGGTATGAGGTGGATGTTATTACCTGCGCTGCTCCGAATCTGCGGGAGAGACCAAGTAATCCAATGAATCCGGGTTCTGGAACTACCCAGGTAAAGATTTCGGATAAGGATCTTTTGAATCTGCATATTAAAAGGATGAGTCGAATTTGTGATATTGCTGTTGCTCAAAAGGAAGAGGTTCTTATTTTGGGAGCATTTGGTTGTGGAGCATTTTGCAATTCGCCTCGTATTGTTGCAGAAGCAATGGCAAGAGTGGTTGAGAAATATAGATATGATTTTAAAGTGATTGAATTTGCAGTTTTCTGTTCGTCAAGAGATTCGGAGAATTATGAAGTGTTTTCAAAACGTCTTGGAGGATGAAATACAAAACAATAAAAATGCGATGAATCGGCAGGAGAAAATCTTCTGCCGATTTTTTAGATTCAAGTGTTGGAAAATGTAAAAAGTAAAAAAATCAAATGGTTGGAAAATCTAAGTGTTGAAAAACGTAAAAATCAAAATGAAGAGGTGTAAATCCAGTCGAAAAATCAGAAATGAAAAATATGCTCGTGACAATAAAATGACAATAAAATTTTGAGGAAATATAGACACAACAGTCAAAACCGTACATAAGTGAACTGAAATGAACGAAAAATAGGGCTTTAGGCACCACACAGCCAAAAGAAAATTAGGAGTTTGAATAGAGAACAAAGCCCCAAAAATGGCGTATTTACGCGGTTCTTGGGGCTTTTCTTTTGGTCGTGATACCTTTTTGATACCTGAAATACGAATAATTTGATTTATTATTTTATTCATTTAAGAATATAAGTGCATTTCTTCGGCAAAACGTAAATCAAGATAATTAACTTTGTGCGTTCGGTTGATCAAACAGTTCTGTGTAGAAAAGAGAATGAAGTATATACAGTTTCTGTGCTGGATATTTTTTATGTAGAAAGCATTGATAAGAAAACATTTGTATATTGCGAGAACGACATTTTTCAATGTAATTTAAGATTGTATGAGTTAGAAACATTGCTTATTTATGCTGGGTTCGTTCGAGTCAGCAAATCTATCGTTCTTAATATTGAGAAATTGAAAGGAATAAAAACCTTAGTAAACAGTAGATTAGAAGCGATTCTTTCCAACGGAGAGAGGGTATACGTAACTAGAAAATATTTGAAAGGAATTCGGGAAGAATTACTAAGGAGAAATTGTCAATGAAAAAAACAATGATTCACATTATGGCAACAACTGGAATCACCTTAGTGGTGCTGGCATTGGTTGCTACATGTTATAGCGCAACTGTGATTTTTATTCGTACCGTTTTTCAGGCATTGGTATTAAATATTGCGATTTATATAGGAATCTATTTCTTAAACCGCTTTGAATATCATTATCCTATCCTTGAAACAACTTTAAAATTAATAACAGTACTTGCACTCGTATTAACGAGTGGATGGATTTTTGAATGGTATGTGAATATGTCTGTTTTTGTGTTAGTGCTAATGACGATTGTTATTTTTAGTATCTGTATCTTTCTTGATACAATGAGCCTGAGAGATGAAGTCAAGGCAATAAATGTATTACTAGAGGGAGAAGAAGAAATAATTACACCTCAAACCGGCGAAAAATAGCC
>QKAS01000030.1 GCA_003246295.1 Clostridia bacterium
GTGATTTTCAACCATTATTTTCAGTTTTGAAGAACAAAAAAACAGACGCCGTTGTCGACATCTGTTTTCTTTTATGTTTTATTATAATATTTTAATAATTATTTTGGTTTGTATGATTAAGATTAAGCCATCATTTCTTTTAACTGCTCTGTTAAAAGAGGAAGAATTGCTTTGTAATCACCAACAATACCGTAATCTGCAACATCGAAAATTGGTGCTGTCTCATCTTTATTGATTGCGATAATAAGATCAGATTCTTCCATACCTGCAAGATGTTGAATCGCTCCTGAGATACCAATTGCAATATAAAGATTTGGTCTTACTGTCTTACCAGTCTGTCCTACCTGCTGGTCTTTTTCTGTCCAGCCTGCATCTACTGCAGCACGAGAAGAACTTACTTCACCACCAATTACTTTTGCAAGATTTTCAAGAAGCTGGAAGTTTTCTTTGCTTCCAATACCACGTCCACCAGAAATCAGAATCTTTGCATCCATAATGTCCATTTTATCAACAACTGATTTTACTACTTCAACAACTTCAACATACTTGTTGTTTTTTTCAAATCCAGGATCAAATACTTCCATATCAGCTTTTGCATCAGGCTTTTTATTTGCTCTCTGCATAACGCCAGGGCGAACTGTTGCCATCTGTGGGCGGTTGTCAGGGCAAACGATGGTTGCCATAATGTTACCACCAAATGCTGGACGTGTCATACGTAAGTTCTTTGATTCTTCATCAACTTCGAGTTTTGTACAGTCTGCTGTCAGACCTGTCTTTACTCTTGCTGAAACACGTGGAGCAAGATCTCTACCGATTGCTGTTGCACCATATAGAACTACTTCTGGTTTGTATTTTTCAATTACACTGTACATCGCATGTGTATAAGGTTCTGTTGTGTAATCTTTCAACACCGGACTATCCACAACGATTACTTTATCTGCACCATAGACTGCAAGCTGATCAGCAAGTGCTGTTACACCATCTCCTAGGATGACTGCTGTAACATTGGTATTTAAATCTGCAGCAAGTTCTTTTGCTTTTCCAATCAGTTCAAATGAAACACCTGAAATTTTACAGTCAACCTGCTGTGCAAAGACAAATATGCCTTTATAATCTTGTAAATTCATTGTTCATACCTCTTTCCCGAAATTAGATAATAAATTTTTCCTGTAATTTTTCGATAATGTAGTCTGCCGAATCCTTCGCATCCAAAACAACTTTTGTTCCGGCCGGTTTTACACTCTTAGGGAAGGACTGAGCAACTTTTGTCGGGGATCCTTTTAAACCGATTTCTTCATCAGCTACAGTAAGATCAGCTCTTGTAATGATCTTAACTTCTTTTGTTCTATAAGCATCAAAGATTCCACCTGGAGTCATATATCTAGGTTTGTTCATTTCACCAAGTGCTGTAATCAGACATGGCATCTGAACCTTAACAACATGGTGTCTGTCTTCAAACTGGCGTTTTACAAGAACAGTATTGCCATCTACTTTAATGTCTTCAGCATAAGAAACATTAGGAATGTCAAGGTGTTCTGATATCTGTGGTCCTACCTGAGCTGTATCGCCATCGATTGCCTGACGTCCCGTGATAATCATATCATATTCCATTGTTTTAATTGCTGCAGCAAGTGTTGTTGATGTAGCAAGTGTATCTGCTCCACCGAATGCTCTATCTGTAATCAAATACGCATTGTCAGCACCCATTGCCATTGCTTCTCTAAGGACTGCATCTGCCTGAGGAGGTCCCATTGTAATAACGGTTACTTCTGCTCCTGTTGCTTCTTTGATTTCAAGTGCTGCTTCGAGTCCTGCTTTATCATCCGGATTAATGATACTTGGAACACCATCTCTGATCAGTGTCCCTGTAACCGGATCCAATTTAACTTCATTCGTATCTGGAACTTGTTTAATACATACTACTATTTTCACTGTATTGTCACTCCTTATTCTTTTTAGTGGACGACTCCGCATGAATACGGGTCGCTTCGGATTAGAATTATAATATGTTCGCAGAAATTACCATCTTTTGAACTTCACTGGTTCCTTCATAGATTTCTGTAATCTTTGCATCACGCATCATACGTTCTACATCGTACTCTCTTGTATAGCCATAACCACCGTGTAGCTGAACAGCTTTTGTTGTGACTTCCATCGCAACTTCTGCTGCAAATAATTTTGCCATAGCTGCTTCTACAGAAAAGATTTTCTGTGTGTCTTTTGCAATAGCTGCCTTGTATACAAGAAGTCTTGCTGCTTCTACTTTTGTAGCCATATCTGCAAGTTCGAACTGTGTATTCTGGAATTTGGCAATAGATTTACCAAACTGTTTTCTTTCTTTTACATAAGCAATGGTCGTTTCAAGTGCGCCTGCTGCAAGGCCAAGTGCCTGTGCCGCAATACCAATACGTCCACCATCGAGTGTCTGCATTGCAATTCCAAATCCTTTTCCTTCCTGTCCTAACAGGTTCGCTTTTGGAATTCTGCAGTCTGTGAAAATAAGTTCATATGTTGAGGATCCTCTGATACCCATCTTCTTTTCTTTTGTACCAAAAGTAAATCCAGGTGTTCCTTTTTCAATAATAAAAGCTGAAATACCTTTTGTTCCTTTTGATTTATCAGTCATGGCAAAAACAATATAAACATCTGCTTCTTTACCATTTGTAATAAAGATTTTAGATCCGTTTATGATATATTCATCACCATCAAGAACTGCTTTCGTCTGCTGTCCGCTTGCATCAGTACCTGCTCCTGGCTCTGTCAAACCAAATGCACCAAGTTTTGTTCCGTTTGCGATTGGCACTAAAAATTTCTCTTTCTGCTCTGGTGTTCCGAATTTCTTAAGTGGCTCAGCACAAAGTGATGTATGTGCTGAAACGATAACGCCTGTTGTACCACATACTTTTGAAAGTTCTTCAATACACATAGCATATGTTAAAGTGTCACAGCCCTGTCCGCCGTATTCTTTCGGAATTGGAATACCCATAAATCCGAGTTTTTTCATTTTTTCAGTCGTTTCTGTTGGAAACTGTTCTGTTTCATCAACTTCCTGAGCGTAAGGTTTTACTTCATTTTGAGCGAAATCTCTGAATAGAGTTCTCGCCATTTCATGCTCTTTACTTAATGTAAAATCCATGTTCTTGTTCCTCCATTAAATTGTGTTTTCTCTGTAAAGCAAGGGATCAATATCCTCTATTTACTGTAATCGTAGAATCCTTTTCCTGTCTTCATGCCAAGCTGTCCACCACGAACCATTTTCTTAAGAAGTGCATGTGGACGATATTTGGAATCGCCAGTTTCTGACTGTAATACTTCCATAATGGCAAGTACAATATCAAGACCAACAAGGTCTCCGAGTGCAAGTGGACCCATTGGGTGGTTTGCTCCAAGTTTCATTGCATTATCAATACCTTCAACAGAAGCAACACCTTCTGCATAAATGCCAATTGCTTCATTGATCATTGGAATCAGAATTCTGTTAACAACAAATCCTGCTGCCTCTTCAACCTGTACAGGTGTCTTACCAATTTCTTCAGAAATTGCTTTGATTTTTTCAACTGTTTCAGCAGGTGTATTCAAACCAGCAATTACTTCTACAAGTTTCATAACAGGTGCTGGATTAAAGAAATGCATTCCGATCACTGGTCTGTCAAGTCCTGCACCAATTTCAGTGATGGATAATGATGATGTATTTGTTGCAAAAATACAATCTGCTTTACAAATATCCTGTAATTCTTTAAATGTCTGTTTTTTAATTTCCATTACTTCAAGAGCTGCTTCCACAACAAGATCACAATCAGTACAGATTGTTTTTACACCTGTTGTAATTTTAGCAAGAATTGCATCTGCGTCTGACTGTTCCATTTTTCCTTTTGCAACTCTTTTTTCAAATCCTTTTGCAATTCTGCTTTTTCCATTTGCAGCAAACTGTTCATTAATATCACAAAGAAATACTTC
Source organism: Clostridia bacterium (assembly GCA_003246295.1). Lineage (GTDB taxonomy): Bacteria > Bacillota > Clostridia > Lachnospirales > Lachnospiraceae > SZUA-378. The sequence goes on from QKAS01000030.1 coordinate 3,958, forward strand.
ATAACCTGCTGTCTGTGCGAATGCCTGTGCAATTCCTGATCCCATAGTTCCTGCGCCGATAATACCAACTTTCATTGTAATTCCTCCTGATTCTACTTGTTTTATCATTTTTTATTTTTTACAGTGATCCTTACGAAATTATTTATTTAAAAATGCTTCTACTTTTCTTTTTTCAAGGAATGCTGTCATTCCTTCTTTCTGATCATAGGATTCAAAACAATCACCAAAGAGTTTTTCTTCGATAACAATTGCCTGATCCATATCAGTCTGCATTCCATCATTGATTGCCTTTTTGCAATTACGTACAGCAATTGGTGCATTTTTAGCGATTGTTGCTGCCAGTTTTTCAGCATTCGGCATTAATTCTTCCTGTGTATAAACTGCATTCACAAGACCAATTCTAAACGCTTCATCTGCTTTAATATTACGTCCTGTATAGATCATCTGTTTTGCAATTCCCATACCTACAAGACGTGGAAGTCTCTGTGTACCACCAAATCCTGGCGTAATTCCGAGACCTACTTCAGGCTGTCCAAATACTGCATTATCAGAACAGATTCTAATGTCACAACTCATCGCAATTTCACATCCACCGCCAAGTGCAAACCCATTAATTGCTGCAATGACTGGGATTGGAAATACTTCAAGTTTGCGAAATACATCATTACCAATTTTGCCAAATGCTTCTCCCTCTGTTTTTGTAAGAGAACTCATTTCGCCAATATCTGCACCAGCAACAAATGATTTCTCACCTGCTCCTGTCAAGATCAGACATCTTACTTCGTCAAGATTAACTGCATCAAGTGTTGCATCGATTTCTTTCAAAACAGTTGAATTAAGTGCATTTAACGCTTTTTCTCTGCTGATCGTAATGATTCCAACTGCACCTTTTTGTTCGTATAAAATATATTCCATATTCATTCTCCTTATGTTCTGATAGACATACATAGAAGAATGGGCGAAGCCCATCCTTCCTGTAACATTTCATTAAATTTTAATCTCTGGATACGATCGTTGAGCAGCCCATTCCACCACCAATACACAGTGTTGCAAGACCCTTCTTAGCATCTCTTCTTTGCATTTCATGTAACAAAGTAACAAGAATTCTACAACCTGATGCTCCAACTGGATGTCCAAGTGCGATCGCACCGCCATTTACATTCAGTTTTTCTGTATCAAATCCAAGATCCTTACCAACTGCAAGAGACTGTGCTGCAAATGCTTCATTTGCTTCGATCAGATCGAACTCATCAATTTTCATACCTGTTCTATCAAGTACTTTTTTAGTTGATGCAACAGGTCCTATTCCCATAATTGTAGGATCAACTCCACCAAGTGCTCCAGCAACCCATGTTGCCATTGGTGTTACACCAAGTTCTTTTGCTTTTTCTTCACTCATAACAACGACTGCTGCTGCACCATCATTGATACTGGAAGCATTTCCTGCTGTTACTTTTCCATCAGGATTGATTGCTCTCAGTTTTCCGAGTGCTTCTGCTGTTGTTCCAGGGCGAGGTCCTTCGTCTTTATTGAAAAGAATTACTTCTTTTTTCTTTTTAATTTCTACTGCAACGATCTCATCGTCAAATTTTCCTGCTTCCTGTGCTGCAACTGCCTTGTTCTGGCTTGCTGCTGCAAATTCGTCAAGTTCTTCTCTTGTGAGGTTCCATCTGGAATCAGCACAGATATTATCTGCTGTCTGAATCATATGGTAATTATTGAATGCATCCCAGAGGGCATCATTTACCATTGTATCGATCATTTTTCCATTGCCCATTCTATATCCATAACGAGCCTGTGGAAGTGCGTATGGAGCCAGTGACATGTTTTCCATACCACCTGCTACAACAATGTCTGCTTCTCCTGCCATAATCATTCTGGCAGCTGTATTTACACATTCAAGCCCTGATCCACAAACTACATTCAGAGTCACTGCTGGTACTTCATTTGGAAGTCCTGCTTTGATAGACGCCTGGCGTGCAACATTCTGTCCCAGTCCAGCCTGAATAACACAGCCCATATATACCTGTTCAACTGCTTCAGCAGCTACTCCTGCTCTTTTTAATGCTTCTTTAATTACAACTGCCCCAAGATCAGCTGCAGGTGTTGTACTGAGTGCTCCACCCATTGAACCGATCGCTGTACGGCAAGCTCCCGCTAATACTACTTTTTTTGCCATATTTTTTTCCTCCAATTTTAATCTGAAACCTCATAAATTCGAGCTTTTTCAATGATTGTTATTTTTTTATCATTGACCACTATTGACATGATACCATAGCGATATTCATTTTGCAATCATTTTTCACCCCCAATTGCCAATAAAAAAGGGAATGGTGTGTGCCATTCCCTAAGATGTTTTATGCGATTAAACTTCAGGTTCAATCAGACCATATGTACTTCCTTTTCTTTTATAAACAACATTGACCTGATCTGTTTCTGCATTCATAAATACGAAGAAATTATGTCCTAAGAGTTCCATTTGAATGCAGGCATCTTCTGCATACATTGGTTTGATATCAAATTTTTTGGTTCTGAGAATTCGTACTTCTTCATCATCAACAAAATCCTTTTCAATAAATTCTTCTTTAAAATAATGATGCGCTTGTTTCTGATCCACCAGTTTATTTTTATATTTCTTTAACTGTCTTTCTATGATTTCCTCAACCAGATCGATTGAGACATACATATCATTGCTTACCTGTTCAGAACGAATAATATTTCCTTTTACTGGAATGGTAACTTCTATCTTCTGCCTGTCCTTTTCAACACTTAATGTAACATGTACTTCTGTTTCAGGTTTAAAGTACTTTTCAAGTTTACCAATCTTATCCTGTATTGCACTCTTAAGTCCTTCTGTTACATCGATGTTTTTGCCGCTAATAATAAATTTCATGCCAATCATCCCTTCCGTTGATTACTTTCCGGTTTTCACCGGTAAAACTATTCCATAACAGGTAAATTTATCTCTGCTATGTAGTGCTTAATTATACCATAACATTTCCTGCAAATGCAATGTTTTGGTGAAAATGCTTAATACTCAGGCCTTAAAACAAGTCAAGTTCTTTTTCACATTTTTTACAATTTTATTACAACTAAACAAAACATCTGTTCCGCAAATACGAAATATCTACGAGTGCTTTGAATTACAAAATATGTGGATATTGTGGAAAAGTTCGTGCAAAAACTGTTTTTGTCCTATTTTAAGCACTTTCCAATGTGGATAACTTTTGTACTTTTATCGACAAAAAAAAGTACTTTTTTCCTATGGTTTTTTGCATTTTGTGCATCTTGTATAAATGCGCCTTTCGTCACATTTTTCAAGTTTCTACAGCTTATGCAAACCACTAGGTTCCACAATGCATTCGCCTAAACTGCTTCCTCCTTTATTAAAAATAATGATTGTTTTATATTAGATATCATACTACATTATTCTGTATTTTGAAAGTCTTTTTTGCTATATAATTGATTATTAATTATTATTAACCTAATTATCTGATTATTAAGCAGAATACGTCATAAAAATAGAGAGAACAAATTTCGTTCTCTCTAGAATGATTAGAATATTCTTCTTACCGACAATACATTTCTATAGCTTGCATTTGATACTTTAATTCCAGTTGCTGCTGTACTAGCATGCACTATATTTCCATTGCCAATATAAATTCCAACATGGCCTGAATAACAAACGATGTCTCCAGGCTGTGCATTTGCAAGTCCACCTACATCATATCCAGCACTTCTCTGTGCTCCGGATGAATGTGGTAATGAAATACCATAATTAGCATAAACTCCCATAACAAAACCTGAACAGTCAGTTCCATTTGTTAAGCTCGTACCACCATAGACATATGGATTGCCAACAAACTGCAACGCATAATTTGCAACTGAACTTCCCGCTCCACTTCCACCTGATGCTACTGCTGCTGGTTGTTCGGATGACTGTGTTGAAGACTGTGTTGATTTGGATACTGCTTTCGCTGCTGCAGCCTGTGCTGCCTTTCTCGCTTCTTCTTCAGCTTTTAATCTTGCTTCTTCTTCCGCTTTTGACTCAGCTTCTACAAACTCTGTAGAGAGTGTTACAAATTCATGTGAGACATATCCTTCGCCTTCTTCGATAGATACTTTGACCCATCCATCAAGTTCTTCAAGTACAGAAAGCTGATCTTCTATTGGAACCAATCCTAAAACTGTGGCATCCATTCCTGGTGCTTCTCTAACCTTAAGTGTTGTGGTTGTAACGGTTGCGATTCTGACTCCTACTTCTTTAGCAAGTGCGATTGCATCCTCACCTGTTACAACATATTCAGCCTTCACAAAGCCCGTTACATTGCCTGACTGAATCTGATACCATCCGTTTTCTTCTGAAATAAAAGTACCAACAGATTTATCATATAACTTTCCTACAATTTCGCCTTCTTCACTTGCAGTATCTCTGACATTCACATAATCATTTACTTTAGCGATAACAAGTGTAGAAAACTCTTTTTCTTCTTCTGTTAGTTGATTCTCGGAAACTGTGGTCTCTTCTGTCGTTTCTACAATCTCATTTTCCGATACTGTATCAGTCTGTTCTGTAACAATTTCTGTATTCCCTGCAGCATTTTCTGGTGTTGCCTCTGGAATCACTGCTGTCGGTTGTCCAGCCACAGTCTCTGTTGTAGCAGTCGTTGCTGTTGTCTGATCATCAATAGTAATCGTTGGTGTCTTTATTACAGTTTCTGCAGTCAATGTTTCTGTGGATGTTATATTCTTAAGCACGTTTTCAGCTAATGGTGCTGCCGCTTTTGTCTGTTTTGTTTCTTCTTTGATTTGTGTTACAGAGGAGCCTTCCCCTAACACAAGAGCCAGACCCGCTACCGGCAGAACAGAAGAAACTCCTGCTGCTCCCGACTGAAACTTGAGTCCTGAAAAAACAATTGCTCCGGCTAATGCACATGCCGCAATTTTCATGCCTTTCTGATTCATTAATAATTCCTCCGGTTGATGTAATAAAACTAAATCTGAATGCAATTGAACTATTACAATTTGTTACAAATTTGTTACATCTGTAAAATAATATATCACGCACCAATTGCTTTGTCAACACGAACCGCTCTATTTCTGATATGTTTTTTGTGATTTTTTTATGAACTGTATTTCCATCTATGCTCAATTTCCGTCATTTTGATAATAAAATGTTCTATACTTCGTAACAGAACGTAATGTATAATTAACAATAGAAATAAATAATGCGTAACATTCAGGGAGGTACTACATGAAACCCAATACAGTATTAATCACCGGAGCATCCCGTGGTATCGGACGTGCTGCTGCATATGCATTTGCATCAAAAGGATATCACCTGATTCTGGTCTGTCGTAATTCTGGTGAAATATTACAATTATTATGTGAAGAATTAAAAAATAGCTACCATATAGAATGTAAGATGTTTCAGGGTGATGTTGGAGATGAAGTTTTTGTATCATCCATATTCAGTCAGATAGATTCTCTCGATATTTTAGTAAATAATGCTGGAATCTCTTATTTTGGTCTATTGCAGGACATGACTCTCCAAAGCTGGAACCAAGTATTCTCTACCAATCTTACCGCTGCTTTTCTATTTAGTAAATACGCTATCCCGCTTATGTTAAGAAGTGGACATGGCCGAATTATTAATATTTCGTCAGCCTGGGGCACAACTGGTGCATCCCTGGAAGTTGCATACTCTGCTTCAAAGTCTGGGTTGAACGGTCTGACTCGGGCTCTTGCAAAAGAACTCGCCCCCAGTAATATTCAGGTGAATGCCATTGCCTGCGGCATGATCGATACGGATATGAATCATACTCTTAGTATAGAAGAAATAGACGCTATAAAAGAAAATATCCCCGCCGGAAGGCTGGGGACATCTGAAGAAGTTGCATTTTTAATTATGCAATTAGCCTGTGCCGGTAATTATCTTACCGGACAGATTATTGGTTTTGATGGAGGCTGGATTTAATCTAGTCTCCGAATTTTTTTGAAAGAAAATAAATACCTGCAATTCCTGCGCCAAATGTAATAACTGAAATTATGGCAACACCTGCCCACCACATTAATCCTGCTGTCTGTGGTAGCGCTGGAATGATTTTGTCTCTAAATATAGCTTCTGTTGATCCTAGAACGAATCCCATAATCATCCAATATGTCTGATGTGGAAAGCGATTCATGACCCATTCAAGCGGTTTGGTGATCAGTATAATCCCTAATAGCACTGATATACCAAGAACAGCTAAAAAGATAATATCAAATTCTGTAATTGCCAACAAGGTAACATCATACATACCCAGAACTATCAGCATATGTGAAGTACTGATTCCAGGCAGTACAAGTGCCACTGCAATAATGACTCCTGTTACCAGCCACATCATTAAATTTGTCAAAGTCAGCCCCGAGGACATTGTAATCATTCCATGGGGTATTCTACCAATGGCAACGACTATGACAAGACCTACAATAAAATACAGTAATGAAGTCAATTTTGTCTTTTTCTCACTTGCTTTCGCATAGAGAGCCGGTATTCCACCTACAACAGCTCCCAGGAAAAAAAAGGAAACAGGAATCGTTACATGGTCAAGCAGCCATGTGATTACAAATGCAAGCGATCCGATTCCAAGTAGCCCACCCAGACAGAACTTCATAAGAAACATCAAGTTCCCTTTGATATCCTTAAAGAAGTTACTAATCGACGAAATCAGTTTGTCATAAATTCCAAGCAAAATTGCCATAGTACCGCCGCTTACACCAGGCACGCTCATTGAAGACCCAATGATGAAGCCTTTTAATATAATAATCAAATCTTTCATGTTATCTTCCTTTCTATTTCCGGATAAACTCCGCTTTTAAATATAACATGACCTCTTTAAGAATACAATCCCACACATATGAAACGTTTTTAAATGCATTCACCTTCTGCTCAGCGAGAGCGGGAGTTCAAGTCCATATTCTTCCAGAAGCTTTTGATCCGTTAGAATTGTCTTTGTATCTGCATCTTTTATAATCTTCCCTCTGCTAATCAGGACGACACGTGTACACGTATCCATGATAAAATCCAGATCATGAGATGCAATCAGTTTCATATGAGAAAAGCTATTACAGATTCTGATTAGATTTCTTCGATTTCCAGGATCCAACGCAGCAGATGGCTCATCTAATAAAAGAATATCAGGAAGCATAGAAAGAATGGTCGCAATTGCAATCATTTTTTTCTCTCCACCTGAAAGCTGATGTGTTTTTCTATATTTCAAGTGCATTCCATCCACTTCCGCAAGTGCATGATTAACGCGTGCTTCTGTTTCTTCTTTTGATAAACCATAATTTAACGGTGCGAATGCGACGTCATCATATACCGACGACATAAATAATTGTGTATCAGACTCCTGAAATACATATCCCAGACGCTCCCTGATATAAGGAAGTGTTGACTTTTCCAATAAAACATTTTCAATTCTGATTTCACCCTTAAAGCCCATATGCAAACCGGTCATAAGTTTAAGCAATGTTGACTTACCTGCTCCATTTTCGCCAATAATTCCTACCGATTCACCCTCGCTCACCTTAAAACTGATATTATTAAGGATGTCTTCTGTTTGATAGCCAAAACTCACCTGTTTGCATTCTATTGTGATATGACTCATATTCTCATTTCCTTTTCTTTTTCACTCTATATACTTTTAATAATTCCTCTGACGCTTCTATAAAATGCAACATCTCCAAAGAAATAATATCCCTGTCCAAAGCAATAGATATGCCAACTCTTTTTTCTTTATTTTTTTATTCTTTTCGAGTCTGAATTCCCCTCTGAATCCTCTTAGCATCATACTTTCATAAATTAGTTCCGCTTTGTCTATACTTCTGATTAACAATTTCCCCAAAAAGCTTCCCCATGCCCTCCTGTCAATCCCTTTCTGACCCGGCGCACGTAAATGATATGCTTCATTCATTGACTCCGCTTCTTTTAATATAACAGACAAGTACCGAAACATTAACATCATTTGTATACAAATAATTTTAGGTACTTTCATCACCTGTAAGCTGAAGCAAATATCTTCTACTTTTGTTGTGGATACTAAAATAAAAGAAGCTGCTGACGCTAAAATTCCTTTTAATACCAATGTAATACACGATGCAACTCCCCCTGGCATCCTTCCAATTATAGGTACCGATATCATCTCTTTGTCTATCACTATATTAACCAGCCCAAATAAGATGAAAATCAGCCATATAGGTCCTAAGGTTTTAACGATTTTTTTAATTGAAGTATGCTCCATTGCAAAAAGGACTGAAGGGTATAATATCATCCCCGCAGTCCCTAAGATTTCATATTTTGGAAAAGACATCAGTATAACAAGAAACAGAATGGTCAGTATTACTTTACATAATGGATTTATTTTAACCATCCAGGTTTCCTGATCTGATGCTTTTTCAAAATAATTTAGTAAAACTAATCTTTCGGATAACTTATGATTCATAGTTCTTTTTCTTTCTAAAACGTTTTAAAACAAAGCTGGCAAGTATTCCAGATGCAGTAAGCAATAACACGCCTGTAATTCCAGAAACAAACGTTCCAAAGGGTGTGCTGCTGCCTGGCAGACTATAATCAGGCAGTAGAGATGTGCCTATTTGCAATTTTGATAGCAGATGATGAACCGCACTGTTTCTAATAATTTCTGTGCCATTTGCTGCTCTCTCAATCGCCCACTCTAATCCATCAGGATTACCAGATGCCAGCAATGCAAATAGACCGCTTACTATCAGTGATGCTGTGAAAATAAGCTGAATCGTTTTTTTATTCCCTGCTTCGCATATTGTTTTCTCATTCCAAATAATTTCCGGTCTTGTTTCATACATATAAACCAATACGCTTCCGGTTATCAATCCTTCTATCAGACCTATGATCAGATGGATTGGCTGCATTAGTGCTGTAAACTGAATCAATGGTAATTCTGTAATCCCTGAAATCGTTGTTTCAAGAACGACTGAGAACGCGCCCAATTGCAACGTCAGCATACTCGCTATCACAGAAGCTGCCATGATTTTCTTCTTTGTCATACCCTGTTTCATCATGGGCTTCCAGATGAGAAAACCTCCTAAAAAGCAACCATAAAATGCCATATTCCAAATATTACATCCCAGCGCTAATATTCCTCCATCAGCAAACATCAATGCCTGAATTAATAAAATCCCTATCATTGTAATAAATGCTGCATAAGGACCCAGAATAGCTGTCAATAGCACGCCGCCGCAAAGATGTCCTGATGCTCCTGTTCCTGGAATAGTAAAATTGACCATTTGCGCTGCAAACACAAAAGCACCTGCTACACCCATGAGTGAGAGTTTTTTATAATCTTCTTCCAAATTTATTTTTTTAATGGACTGACGTGCGGCAATCGCTGAGGTAAGATACATCGTTCCTCCAACCGCGGGGATTAATAAAGCGTCTGACATATGCATAATTGTCTCCCTACCTATTCCTTAAATTAATTTGATGGGTTCCTACTATTATTATATTACTCTGCGAGTGCTTTGACTTCTTTATACTTTTTAAGATCAGTATAAAGTTCTCCAAGATATGGGTTTCGTTTTGTTTTTGCAATCTTATAAACCATAAATACAAGAACTGCAACATTAGAAAGTAATGCTAAAAAGCTGAATACAAAAAGTGGAACTGTATGATAGGTTGATGCGACTGCAAACTTTCCTTCATCAATAAATGCTGGGAACGTCTGCGCAAACATACACCATAGCGCAAGCGTCTGTGCTCTATGCTGAAGCCATGCACCTTTCCCAATTGTAAATGCACATAGTGTTGGTGCAAGAAGTAAAGCAAATCCGCAGTACCATGCATGTCCAGGCAAACAGTTATAGGTATACGCAAAGTTCCATAAATCATATGCTATAATCCAGAACCAAAGCATATCCGGCCATAACATGTCTCTGCTCTTATCTGATGAAGATTCTTTTCTAATGCAAATTCCAAGCCATCCTGTAATTGTAATAATGTTTAAAATACCTGCTGCAGCATTCATGAAATTCCAGGATCCTCCCAGAACATACATCGCTTCATCTGCAAGAACTCCGCCTGTCTGATACTGAAGTCCTACTTGTATATCTCTTGCAACAGCTTCTAATATATTGATGGCAAGAATTAATGGTGGAAAGCATAGTGCAATTTTATTTTCTGCAAGCCTCCATACCTTTCCTGTTTTTTTATTCACACCATGCAAATGACGAATTAGCCAAAAGCCAATGCAGCCTGCGGTTGATGAATATACTTTCGCTAAATGAAACCAATCTGTATATGTAGTATCACTTAAAACTGTAAACCAAAGAATAGATAGTACCGTTGGCAGAATCACAAAACAGATGAACCCACAGATTTTGTATCTTCTTGCCATTTCATTCATTCCAAATAAAAGTGCAAATACCAGAATCCAGACTCCCCATACAGCAATGGCTGTAGCGCCACCCTCATAATTAAATGTAAACATTTTTTATCTCCTTTTTTTATGTGTTATCTTTCGTAATGACAAAAACAATGATTAATAACATAAAATTTCTTTAATCATAAATTCCTTCCCGCTTAGAAGTTCGAAATCTTTTTCCCCACATGATGGACAGACGCCTTTTTCCTGTATCAGTCTGAATATCTGACTACAGTTTCTGCATCGTCCATTTCCAGGAATAACTTCAATTTCCAGCCTGGAATGCTCTAAAATTGTTCCTTCTGTAGCAGCAGGATATAAGGACTGCATGTACTTGGGTATCATAGAAGACAACTCTCCTATCTGAAGAACAATCGCCTCAATTTCTGTAATATTCTGTTCTTCTGCAATGCGTTCAATTTTTTCCACCACATCAACTATAACACCAAGTTCATGCATAACTCTTACCACACAGTTTTAGCTTTTCACAAATAAGTCTTTTGCTTTTCTGACTGCGATTCTTCCTTTCCTTTTTAAAACCTGTTTCACAACAACCGGCTTCAGATCTTCATATGCAACACCCTGTCCATCATAAACACGTACCAGTGAAATTGCATCAAATTTGCATTTTGTTGTACAGGAACCACATCCTACACACATGTATTCGTTCACTACAGTTGCCCCGCAGCTCAGACAACGCTGTGTTTCTAGTTGAACTTGTTCTTCTGTAAAAGTAAGTCTAGGGTCTTTGAACTTATCTTTATCCGCTTCATGATTGGCATGCTTCACAGACTGTCTTGCAACTCTGTCATAACCTTCAAAATCAATCTGCTCCTTATCGAGTGCATGATATTCTCTTCGGCTTCTTCCAATAATCAGACTCTGACCAGGTTGTACAAATCTATGAATAGATATTGCGCCCTGTTTTCCGGCAGCAATTGCATCGATTGCAAATCTAGGGCCTGTATAAGCATCTCCTCCTGTAAACACATCTTTCTGATCTGTCTGATAAGTGAGTGAATCTGCTTTTAATGTTCCATTTGGATTCAGCTGACATTCACTTCCTTCTAGCAGACTGCCCCATTCAATGGTCTGACCAACCGATAAAATAACATAGTCTGCTTTTACAATTATAGTATCATTTTCATCATAAACAGGTTTAAATCTTCGATCTTCATCAAATACTGAAATGCATTTTTTAAATTCCACACCAACAACTTTTCCCTGTTCCGTTACAATGCGTTTTGGTCCCCAGGAATTGTTTATCTGAATTTTTTCTTCAAGTGCTTCTTCAATTTCTTCTTCAAGTGCAGGCATCTCTTTTCTCGATTCAAGGCAATACATAGATACACTGCCCGTACCAGTTCTAACAGCATTTCTTGCAACATCGATAGCAACATTACCACCACCAATGACAATGGTATCTCCTTCAAGCACAACCTCTTCACCAAGATTGATTCTTCTTACAAAGTCAACGCCTGCAAGTACGCCCTGTGCATCTTCGCCTTCGATTCCTATACCACGTCCACCCTGTGCACCCACCGCAAGATAGAACGCCTCATAACCATCTTTTCTAAGCGCATCCAATGTAATGTCTTTTCCGACTTCGATTCCTGTTTTAAACTCTACTCCTAATTCTTTCAGTACTTCGATTTCTGCATTTACAACATTTTTCTCTAATCTGAATGCTGGAATTCCAAGTGTCAACATTCCACCAAGCGCCTTTTGTTTTTCAAAAACAGTTACCCGATATCCATCAAGTGCAAGGAAAAATGCACATGAAAGTCCTGCAGGGCCCGCACCCACAATCGCAATTTTATTACCATATTCATGTCGTTTTTTTGGAATATAGCGGTTTTCGGCATTTAAGTCCTGATCTGCAATAAATTTCTTAATTTCATCGATCGCAATTGGAGAGTCAAGATCACCTCTTGTACATGCAGATTCGCATTTACGTGGGCAAATTCTTCCACAGACAGCAGGAAAAGGATTCTCATGTTTAATTAACTCAAGTGCTTCCTTATATTTTCCCTGTGCGGCAAGTTTGATATAGCCTTGAATTGCAATATGTGCTGGACATTCTGTTTTACAAGGGCTCGTTCCATCCTGTGCAACATCTTTTCTATTGATTCTATAATCAGGATTCCATTTTTCCGGACCCCATTCCATATCACGTGGTGTTTCAACTCTTTTTTTCTTATCTTCTTTTGGTGCACATAGTTTTTGTCCAAGCTGTAGTGCATTTACCGGACAAGTCTCAACGCATTCCCCACATGCAACACATTTATCCTTGTCTACATGTGAAACATAATTGGATCGCACCATATCAACGTTTTTGAACATTTCTGCCGTTCTGAGAGAAAGACAGGCGCATCCGCAGCAGTTGCAGATTGCATGCGTTTTTCCCGAACCATCCAGATTAGGAATCTGATGCATCAGACCATTCTCTTCTGCTCTTTGGATAATCTCAAATGCTTCTTCTCTTGTTACTTCACGACCTCTGCCTGTTCTGATATAATACTCAGCTGCATGCCCCATCTGAATACACATATCTTCTGCAAGGTGGCCACAACCTTCTCCCATTACCTTTCTGGCTGTTCGACAGGAACAGTCAGAAACCGAGAAAATCGTATTGTCATTTAAGTATTTTGATACCTCTTCGTAAGATGCTTTTCTGGTCTCTCCATCAATTGCCATTTCAATCGGAATAACTCTCATCAGACCAACACCAACTGGGAATGCTCCTGTTGTCTTAGGTCCTCTGACTCTTCCATAAGCTTCAAAAGCTTCTGCAATCTGTGGGTATTTAAAAACATTTTCTTTGTGGTTTACCATCATTTCCATAATACCCGGAACCCATGTATCAAACCAGAATGTATCAACCCCATCTATATTATTAACAAAGCAAACACCTGCATCTGCAAGCATTAATAAAAGCTTAGTTGTCTCTTCAACACTTTTATTACATAAAGGAGCAAGATCCTTTGCTGTTGCCTTTTTTCTAATTTCCATGCATAATGCAACTTCAGCCATCTCAGTGGAAACAACTGGTTCCAGAATTTTATACTCTGGATCCTGTGGCAAGATTGCATCCTTTGCACCCATCTTTTTCCGACTGATATGATTTGCCAATTCTAATACTTTTTGATTTACCATGATATCCTCCAAATAATTAATTAATCCTGTTTCCATTCTTTGACTTCTTCTCTGAGCCAGTCTGCAAAAATATCAATACCCTCACCTGTCTTTGCACAGATTGGTATCACTTTAATCTGTGGGTTTAGTTTTGTAACTCTTTGAATGCAGGCCTCCATATCAAAATCAAATAAGCTCATTGCATCCGTTTTATTAATAAGCAGAACATCACAGATTGAAAACATCAAAGGATATTTTAGTGGCTTGTCATCCCCTTCTGGAACACTTAGTATCATGGCGTTTTTAGAAGCGCCTGTGTCAAATTCTGCCGGACAGACAAGATTTCCTACATTTTCAAGAATGACCAGATCCAATCCCTGTGTTTCAAGTCCCTCAAGTCCCTGACTTGTCATGTCTGCATCAAGATGGCACATCCCACCCGTATGTAACTGGATTACCTTTGCGCCTGTTTTCTCAATCGTTATTGCATCCACATCAGAATCAATATCTGCTTCCATGACTCCAATCATCATTTCATCTGACAATGCTGGTATCAGTTTTGTCAGAGTGGTTGTCTTTCCAGCACCTGGCGAAGACATTAAATTCAGCAAAAATGTCTTTTGATCTTTTAATTTTTTTCTAAGTACATCTGCCTGTTTGTCATTATCTGCAAACACACTTTCTTTAATGGTTAGTATTTTGAACTCATTCATATTCATTCCTCCAGTTCTGTGGTCATACCAGAACAAATTTAGCTCGTTTGATAAAAGATTAACATGTTTATTTGCCACAAGTCAACAAATTCCCATTTTATCTGTATTTTTCTACTTTCTATCTAGTATTTGCAGTTGATTTTTGTCGAAAAAGACGATAAAATGCAAGTATTGGTATGTGGTTGAACCAGTAGCATGAAAGGAGTATTTATGGAATTTAACAAACTATCCGCCCCCTCTTTAAAAGAATTATTTATCAAGGAATTAGAAACTATGATCCTATCTGGCAGACTTCCCATTGGAAGTAAACTCCCCCCCGAACGTGAGCTGGCACAATCCATGCAGGTCAGCCGCGCAGTCATTAATACCGGAATAACCGAGCTGGCTCGTAAAGGATTTCTCATCATACGCCCAAGGATCGGAACTTTTGTTGCTGATTATCGAAGGGACGGTACCCTTGAAACACTTATTGCAATTATGAACTACAATGGTGGAATATTACGTGATGATGAAATTCGCTCTATTCTAGAACTTCGCATTGCACTGGATAGTCTGGCTGTCAGATTATGTATCCCCAAAATTACAGAATCCGAAATCCGAATATTAAAGGAATATGCCAACTCCATTAAAAATGCAGCTACGAATGATTTGGCATCTGAACTTGCTTTTTCATTTCAGCATGAACTCGCATTTCTTTCAGGAAACACGCTCTTACCACTTCTATTTTCTTCTTTCAAGGCACCAGTCATGTCATTATGGAATCGTTATTGCACTCTTTATGGCATTGAAACATTATACAAAAATACAGCTCTTTTATGCGACTGCATAGAACTGCGGGACGCACAAAGAGCTGTAGACTGTCTTACTTCAACAATAGAAGAAACGATACATGGTACTAAAAAAATATATTATTAATCATCTTATTTTATATTTGGTGCAGTATCAGAACACACCCAGATAGAATTAATAGTAGTATTACTATTTTTTTCATCACCCTGTCCTTTATAACCTTGGTTAAAAGTGTGCCTACAAAAAGACCGCCTGCCATAAACGGAAGCAACTGCAAGGATATGATTAAAACATCCCAGGTTATAATCCCAGCTATACAATAAAGAACTATCCGAAATGTATTCTCAAAAACAAAGACAGCACAGATGCTTCCTCTGAATCCAGCTACATCCTTGGTAGTTCTGCTAAAATATGCTGCAAGCAATGCACCAACACCAAATAAGCCACATAAAAGGCCGGAAATAAGTCCAATCACTCCCGCAAAAATACGATTTGGCTTCGCTTTGTTCTGTTGTTTTTCTCTAAGAAGCATTTCAATACCAAGAAGTATCACTAATACACCAAATACTATTTTCAGAAGTGAAGTGTCTGTATTCTTGAGAAGAAATGCACCAGGAATACTGCCCAAAATTACTAATAAAGAAATTTTCATAACGCTTACTATTGATATACTCTTTCTTTCACGCCAGGCAATATAGAGGTTAGATGGATATCCGGTGAGCAATTCTACCGGACTGATCTCAATATTTGCACTTCCAAAGCTCATTATCGAAGTAAATACAAGCGTATTGGCAAACCCTGTCATTCCTTTTATAATAAATGCTACTACAGTAGCAAAAATAATCCATCCATCTGGTCTGGGCATATATTCTACTCCTTTTCTGTTATCTCAATGCCTCCTGCAGAGCGGAACACAAATGGCAGGATACCAAGTATTACAATCCCAAGTCCTAAAAACAGATTTTCAAGACTGCTCACATCTGCAACTGCCCCTGCAATTGGAAATAACAACACCATAAATACTGAAAATGCCATGCTATTGACAGAAATAATCGTTGCTCGCTGCGCAGATGGTATCATTCGATTTAAGGTATCAGACTGTATCGGATACAGCATAGCCTGAAAGAATCCCGATATGATAAGAAATGTAGCGGAAGCGATTATATTCTTTTGTCCAAAAACCATAAGTGAAACTGCAAAAATAATGATGGCTAATTTTACAACCTTATTTCCAAGCATTTCAAATATTTTATTGCTGATCAATGCTCCAATACAGGATGCAAGACCAACAAACAGCATAATTGTACTGATTTGTATTTTATTCATCCCTAGTCCATAAAAATACTGTTGACTATAAAATAACAAAACACTATAGACTGTAAAAATTGAAGCGTAGATTATAATGACTTTCCTAATCTTTTTTTCTTCTCTAAGAATTCGTCCGCATTGTATAAAATGGCTGAAAAACCCTCGAAACAGTTCTGACCATCTTTTGATTCGTATTGACTCTTCTTCCAATGGTGTTTCTTTCATTCCTACCACCGGTAAAAAAGATAGGAGCGCAATGAAAAAACAAACTGCGTAGCAAAGCGTATAAGAGTGTTCTGCGAGAATCCCCCCTGCTACTGTGGCAATTCCCTGTGCAAGTTCAATACTAAAATTAATTTTTCCATTAATAGAAGGATATTCATCTTCTCTGCCATTGTATTTCAGGCTGTCGTAAACCAATGCTTCTTCAGCACCCGAATTAAAATTATAACTCCATGCATGTAATACAAATCCGAGGGCAAACATAGGAAATGTTCTGGAAAACAGCATAACAATACAAGATATTGCCATACACACTCTGCCCGCTATCATTGTCTTTTTTCTTCCAAACAGATCAGCAAGCGATCCAGAAGGCACTTCAAACAACATGCTCGCAATGTGAAAAATGCCTTCCAGCATTCCAATTTCTAACAGGCTCATACCTCTGTAAGCCAGATATAATACCCAGATTGAACTGGACATATTTAAGTTATTGATAAAACTGTATAAATAATCCAGTAAAATATTTTGATTCAGTTGCTTTGTGAGTTTGTTTTCTCCTAATTGTATTTCTCTATTATTTTTATTTGACTTTTGATGATTATAAATTGAATTCATTTTTGTAATTCCTTTCCGTAAGGTCATTGTTTTAGCGCATAAAAAAATCAGGAGAAACACTTACTATGTTTACCTGATCAACTACGGAATTAAACTGCAAAAATAAAATCCTTTGATATATCTATCTCAGACTATTTTTATTTCTCAATTCTCTTAAAAAAGAGCGCAGTAATCCCGTAAAAGTTTAATTTACATGTTTTTGATAAACTGCTACTGCTACAAATTGGTGTATATCCTAAGCCGTTCATACCTTTGCTCCTTTCTGTTATTATTCTTTTCATACTATAGCACTTACTTAATCATGCTGTCAACTGATGTTTACCCTATATTTCAAGCTAAATCCATTGAATAAAAGCTGTTTTATCATTACAGTTAAACCCTGCACTCTGATAAAAATTGAGTGTATTTTGATCTTTCGCTCCTGTCAGGAGCATTATCTTATAGCAATTGTTTTCTAATGCAATTTGTTTTGCGAAGTTTAGACAGTCTGTCGCAAGTCCTCGCCCTCTGTATTCTTTTTGCGTGATCACATTCTCAATAAGTGCATAAGGACGCTGCTCATGTGTAAGATTGGGAACAATCACGCATACGCAAGATGAAACTATTTTCTCCTCTTCTTGTGCCACAATAATATGATGATTCGTATCTTTAAAGATACCATTCCAAAGCAACACTAATTCCGATGTGATATCAGGCAGTTTATTTTCATGGAGATTCGTATATAGTTTAAGTAATTCTGGCAAATCTTTTTCGTTAATTTCTCTAATCATATAGACTCCTGTTTTTGACATGAGTAAATTTACAAAGACTAAAATACTTAAACGTAAGCATTTAGGATCTGAATCATGTTTTCACATATAGTACTTAAATAGTATTTTTCTACAGATTGCCTGCAATCTGATGGTTTAGGAATTTCTCTTACACCAGTCTCAAGATCTAATAAATAATTTGATATATCGACCAAATTTTCATTTTCATAAATATATCCATTGTAATCATTGATAATATACTCATTCGTACCTGAAGAATGATTTGATATCACAGGTATTCCAACGCTTAAAGCTTCAAGGGCAACCATTGGGAATCCCTCATATTCAGAGGCTAACACAAGGGCAGTTGCATCACATGCATACTGCCATGGGTCTGAAGACCAACCTACCCATTCGACCCTTGAGTCCACATTAATCTGGGCAGATAATTGTTTCAAAGATGCAACAAATTCTTTTTCACCATCCCCTACAATTCTAAGTTTCCAATTTTTGCATACCGCAAGAATCACTAAAATAAAATCAACCCGTTTGACATCATCTATTCTACCAACATAAAGAAGGATATTGTTGTTATTTGCGTTTTCTAATGCGTATCCCGTTTTCTCAATAGGATTAAAAACAAGATGAATGTTCTCAGGTTGAAATTCCTTTGTGTATTGGTCAAAAATATCTCTTGAGATTGCCCAATGCGCATCAGCATAACTTAGTTCCTCTAACCCACCTCTTCTTGCATTGATGCACTGATCCAATGAATTATGAATCCACGATATGACTTTTACTTTATTATTCGTTGCCTGCTTACACACATATGAAAGAATTGGCCAACTTGTTGCAAGTATAATATCCGGCATGGAGTTTTGAGTATAAAATTCATATAATCCATGAATAAATAGTTCTACTGACAGACCTTCTCTGTTCTGAAAAATAAAAAAGCAGGATGCTGATTCTGTTTGCCATGTTCTTGTTTCACCAATCAATTGAATAATTCTAATTTCAATCCCTTGTTTGTAAAAATAATCTGAAACAAGGTTAATGACATTTTCAACGCCACCTTTGTTGCCTACCGGCAGTATAATATCAACTTTCACATTACTTTCCCTTTTTCTTATCCAAAGATCTGATACCTTTCATTAAATGATATAATCATATCCATAGCAACATTTTGCTATCTAAAGCTTTCATTAGGAACTTAAAATATATAAGTATATTACTTATCACCAAAATGATATCTACAAGCCAATATATAAATATTTTCTTTGTCAATTTTATAAATCAGTCTATCTTTATCATTGATTCTTCTACTCCAAAAGCCAGCCAGATTTCCACTTAATGCTTCGGGCTTTCCAACCCCCTCATTTCCATTTCTTGCGATATCTTCAATTAATTGATTGATTTTTCTTAAAGTTTTTTTGTCTTCCGTCTGCCAATAAACATAATCATCCCATCCATTTTTTGTAAATACCTTATTCATCAGCTTCTACCTCAGGAAGATCATGTACGGATACTATTCCATTTTCTAACTGAGCCTTTGATTCCATTAACCAATCATAATTATTTCTATTTCCCATTACATATATATTTTCTATCATATTGTTGTAGGACTCTTCTGATAGCATAACAACATTTTTGTTATCCTTCCTTGTAACTATCATCGTCTCATAGTCATCGGTGATTTTATCCATATATGTCTTCATATTTTCTCTTAGCGTTGTATAGTTAACAGCCAACATAAAAGCACCTCCCTTACGTACATTTTTCTGTACTTGTATTATATCGTACAATTATCTGTACGTCAATAATAGTATATGCTAAATAATAAAAAATCCCCAAAACATTTCTGTTTTGAGGATTTGAATTTTGTAATAATTATCTCTTTGAAAACTGTGGTGCTCTACGAGCTGCTTTGAGTCCGTATTTCTTTCTTTCTTTCATTCTTGGATCTCTTGTTAAGTATCCTGCTTTTTTAAGTACAGGTCTGAAATCTGAGTCTGCCTGTAATAAAGCTCTTGAGATACCATGTCTGATGGCACCTGCCTGTCCTGTATATCCACCACCACGAACAGTAATGATTGCGTCATATTTCTCAACTGTTTCTGTTGCAACTAATGGCTGACGAACGATAACTTTCAGTGTTTCTAATCCGAAATAATCATCGATGCTTCTTTTATTTACTTTAATATCGCCTTTTCCAGGTACTAAATATACTCTTGCGATTGATTTTTTTCTTCTACCAGTTCCGTAATATTTTGCTGCTTTAGCCACTGTAATATCCTCCTTCCGGTTCCTAATTAAAATGTTAACACTTCAGGTTTCTGAGCTGCTTGATCGTGCTCAGGGCCTGCGTATACGTGAAGTTTTGTATACATCTGTCTTCCTAATGGTCCTTTTGGAAGCATGCCTTTTACAGCAAGTTCGATAACCTGTTCTGGTTTCTTAGCTAATTTTTCTCTTAAAGTAGTCTCTTTCATACCACCAACATAATCTGAATGGTGATAGTAGATTTTCTGGTCTAATTTTTTACCAGTTACTTCAATTTTTTCAGCGTTGATTACAATTACATAATCACCTGTATCTGCATGAGGTGTAAAAATAGCTTTATTTTTTCCTCTTAACACTTTTGCTACTTCTGAAGCTAAACGTCCTAAGGTATATCCTGTAGCGTCAACTACATACCATTTTCTATCAATTGTAGATGGATTAGGCATAAAAGTTTTCATCGTCTTTCCTCCATAAATCAATTCTGATGACAATTCTAAATTATAATTCCCTCTTAATAAAGCTGGAATTTTCTACTGTTTTGGCGTTTCATTCATGTTCGTTCCGGGGCTTTGGTCCGATCCATTGCATCATCGCCACATTGAATTATTATATTATACGCACCCGAGTGTGTCAACAACTTTTTCATAAAAGTGTCTTTTTATCTAAACTTCTAAATAAATTCATACGATACCAGTGTCAGTCCATTTGCCGGTGCAACCGGACCAGCTTTTCCTCGTTCACAGTTATCAAGTATTTCTTTGACATATTCTGGCGGATAATAGCCTCTTCCCACCTGAATCAAAGTACCTGCAATCAGTCTGACCATATTATAAAGGAAACCGCTTCCTTTTACGAGTAATTCTATCATATCTCCTTGCCTGACAACACTGATACTGTAAATCGTTCTGATTGTTGACTCTGCCTGCGTTCTCTGGTTACTAAATGCAATAAAATCATGCTCCCCTGTCAGATAGGCTGCCCCTTGCGCCATCCATTCCACATTTAACGGATAGTGATAAAAATGAGAATAATATCTCTGTGTAGGAACTGCAAATGAGGTATTCAATATGCAATATCGATACGTTTTAATACTTCGACATTTTCTCGGATGAAAATCAAGGTCAACTTCCTTGGCATTTCGGATTCTGATGTCCTCCGGTAGTCCTTGATTGAGTGCATAAGAAAATTTTTCTGGTGGAATTCTGCTTTCGGTATCAAAAACTGCAAGATTACATAATGCATGTACTCCTGAGTCCGTCCTGCTGGCACCAATCACATGAATCGTTTCTCCCGTAAGATGTTCGATTGCCTTGTCGAGTTCGCTTTCTATCGTATTTGCATTCGGCTGGATCTGCCACCCATGATAGTTTGTTCCGTCATAAGCTACTTCTAATAATATCCGCTTCATAATACTTGCAATATTCTCCCAACCCAGATTGTTAATATTAAATATAATATGACAAATATATATGCTGCCACATCCTGCTTTCTATAAGCAAGCGGCTTCATTTTCGTTCTAAATTCTCCGCCTCTGTAACATCTTGCTTCCATTGCCATTGCAAGATCATTCGCTCTCCTGAATGCCGAAATAAAAAGCGGAACCAACAGCGGTACAAGACTCTTTGCCTTCTTAATAAGATTACCACTTTCAAAGTCCGCACCTCTTGCGATCTGTGCTTTCATAATTTTATCAGTTTCTTCTAATAAAATAGGAATAAAGCGAAGAGCAATCGACATCATCATTGAAATCTCATGAACCGGCACATGTACTCTCTGTAATGGTTTTAATAATTTTTCCATTCCATCTGTTAAATGATTTGGCGTTGTTGTCAATGTCATGACCGATGATCCAATGATTAAAAAGGTCAGTCTTAATGCCATAAAAATAGCTGTCCTGAGTCCTTCCTGCGTAATTCTGAATTTCCAAAAAGAAACCAAAGTTTCTCCTGGTGTCAGGAATAGATTAAATACAACCGTAATCAACAACAAAAATAGGATTGCCTTCATTCCTTTGACCATAAACCGAAATGGAACATGTGATAGCTTAATCACAATCGCAAGAAATATTGCTGCAACAAGATATCCCGAAAAATTACGAATAGAAAATAAAGATATAATAAACAGTATTGTACCCAGTAGTTTCACTCTTGGATCCAGACGATGAATGCAAGACTCTGTCTGATAATACTGACCAAGCGTAATGTCTCTAATCATTCTGTAACCTCATAGCTCTCAAAATTTCTTCCTTTGCCTCTTCTATTGTCTTTACTTCTGTACTAACAGGATAAAGATCTTTGTTGATTTTATTCATAATATATGTAATCTGCGGTGCTGCAAGTCCGATTTCTTCCAATTTTTCATATTCACGAAAAACTCTTTGAGGAATATCATCAAATAATATCCCTCCCTTATTCATTACAATAATTCGTTCTACATATTTCGCTACATCTTCCATACTATGGGAAACAAGAATCACTGTAATTCCAGATTCTTTTTGTAATTTCTTAATCTGATCCAGAATTTCATCCCTGCCTTTTGGATCCAGTCCCGCAGTTGGTTCATCAAGAACCAGTACATCAGGTTGCATAGCAAGTACACCTGCAATTGCAACACGTCTTTTCTGTCCACCTGATAATTCAAACGGAGACTGATAAAAATATTCGTCTTCAATGCCAACCTGTTTCAAGGCGGCATATGCTCTTAATTCTACTTCTTTCTTGTCCAGCCCAAGATTGGTAGGCCCAAAGCAAACATCTGAAAATACATCCGCTTCAAACAATTGGTGTTCAGGATATTGAAAAACCAGACCCACCTTACTTCTAAGTTTTTTCAAATCAAATCCTTGTGAAAAATATTCTTCCCCATCATAATAGAGAGCACCACTTGAAGGTTTGAGTAAACCGTTCAAATGCTGTACCAAAGTGGATTTACCAGAACCTGTATGCCCGATCAACCCAATAAACTGGCCATCCGGAATTTTTAAGTTAATATCATTTAATGCGGTGACTGACATTTCAGTTCCTGCCTGATAAACATAACTGACATGATTTAATAGTATTGCCATAATTTTCTCACTTTATTTTTGTAATGGAACACCGATACTATATGGTATCGTTTGCTTTCCAGTAAGTTTGCCAAGTTCGTGAAGGAACTCATCAATTGTAAGGATTCCATCCGGTAAATTCAGTCCCGATTTTTTTAATTCATGAGCAAGTAAAGTTACCTGCGGAACATCAAGTCGTAATTCCTTTAACTTTTCCACCTGTGAAAAAATTTCCTTGGGTGTTCCTTGCATTTCAACTCGTCCTTCATCCATTACAATGATTCTATCTGCAAATACAGCTTCCTCCATATAATGCGTAATCAATACAATCGTTACCCCTTCAACTTCATGCAATGCTCGTGCTGCTCTGATTACTTCTTTTCTGCCATTTGGGTCAAGCATAGCTGTTGGTTCATCCATAATAATACACTTAGGATGCATTGCAATAACCCCCGCAATTGAAATACGCTGCTTCTGTCCCCCTGAAAGTCTGTTAGGGGAATGTTTTCTATACTCATACATACCTACTACTTTGAGACTTTCTTCCACACGTTCCCAAATCTCTTTTGTTGGAACTCCTATATTTTCAGGTCCAAATCCAACATCTTCTTCTACCAGCTGTCCAATGATTTGGTTATCGGGATTCTGAAAGACCATTCCTGCTTTCTGCCTGATGTCCCATATATTCTCTTCTACAGATGTGTCTTTTCCATCCACCCACACGGTGCCTTCTGTAGGATAAAGAATAGCATTAATATGTTTTGCTAATGTTGATTTTCCAGAACCATTATGACCTAAGACAGCGATAAAATCTCCTTGATTGATATCCAGGTCAACTTGATCGATGGCTCTGGTAATGCCTTCAACATTTCCTTCTTCATCGCGTCTGATATATTCAAATACTAATTTACTTGTTTTAATGATTCCCATAAAGTTTCCAATCTTTTGTTATCAGAAATATGTTTTTTGTTAACAATTTGTATGAACTTTATTGTACTAGATTCATGTCCTAAATACAAGAAGCTTTCAGATGCTTTTCCAGCTTGCAGTAATTCCCTTTTCATGACATAATTTTAAAAATAACATCTAATCATTTTAGGAGAATACTATGATTTATAATAAATTTAAAAGAATACTTTTATTGATTTTCGTTCTTCTTTTTTTTATTTTAATACTAACACTTCTATCTTTTAATTCCACTTTCAAACCAAAAGATAATATTCGTGTTATTCCGGCAGAAAATGAACAGACTGATTTTAACCTACAAACAGTCGCTGCACCATCTGTACAAACAGTCTCTTCCTCATCAACACAAACAGTTTCAGCCTCATCAACACAAACAGTTTCTGCCAGCACAATCACTCTCTCAGCAAATCGTGTCACCTATCAGGATGGATTTTACTATGAGGACATTACAGAACCACTAAAGAAACGAATCAATGGACTTTCCTATAAAGATAACTGTACTGTTCCTTATGAAGATTTGAAATATCTTTCTGTAAAATATATCAATTTTAATGGAGTCGAAGAAATCGGTGAGTTAATATGCGATAAATCAATCGCTGATGATCTTCTGGAAATATTTTATGAGCTTTATCTCTCATCCTATCCAATCGAAAAGATAAGACTTATTGATTCGTATCAGGCAGATGATGATTTATCCTGTGCTGATAACAATACCTCATGTTTTAATTATCGCGTTGTAGAGGGAAGTAAAAAACTTTCAAAGCACGCTCTTGGTTTGGCAATCGACATAAATCCTGTTTATAATCCTTATGTCACTTATCCAAATGGACAAATTAGAATTTCTCCTGAAGGAAGTGAAATATATGCAGATCGAACTTTAGATTTTCCATATAAAATCAGTGAATCTGATCTATGTTAT
The DNA here is from genome assembly GCA_003246295.1 of Clostridia bacterium. Lineage (GTDB taxonomy): Bacteria > Bacillota > Clostridia > Lachnospirales > Lachnospiraceae > SZUA-378. Next base: position 29,136 of record QKAS01000030.1, read on the forward strand.
AAACTCTTTATTGAGCATGGTTTTACCTGGGGTGGGAGTTGGAACTCGCTAAAGGATTATCAGCATTTTCAAAAATCGTCTTGAAATGAGAAAAGGGGATATGATTCAAACATCGAATCATATCCCCTTTTCTTTATATTCCTATACTAACTCAAGTAATACTTCCATAGCTGCATCACCTTTACGCTGGCCAATCTTAACGATTCTGGTGTAACCACCTTTTCTGCTCACGTATTTTGGTGCTACTTCATCAAATAATTTAGCAACAAGGTCAACTTCTTTTGTGTTTTTCTTCTTGCCAGCATTTGTTGTAGGTACTTCTGTTACGGAATATAATACTTTCATCATCTGTCTTCTTGCATGTACTCTTGATGGAAGATCTTTTTTAATCTCTTTTTCAACTTCATCATAAACAGTTACTTTTTTACCGTTTACAACTTCTTTGACTCTTTTACCATCTTTGTCTTTTCTAGCAACTTTTGCCTTCACTTTAACAACTTCAAAATTATCTTTTTCTTTGACTGCCATTGCAATAAGTCCTTCAGCGATTTTCTGAACTTCTTTTGCTTTGGATTCTGTAGTGACCATTTTTCCATTGTATAAAAAGCTTGTTACCTGTCCTCTGAGTAATGCTTTTCTCTGACTTGCTGTTCTGCTGAGTTTTCTATATCCTGCCATTTTAAAATTCCTCCATTATGGATCCATCCGGCCACGCTCTTTGGACTTACATACCGAATAGCTGTTAATTTGTTCCATTTATGAGTTACGTGACTTCGCGCTCTGTAGTCTTACCGTCGCCACGACATCATGTTCAAACTATTCTTCTGATGGATTCAATTCAAGCCCTAATTCCTTCAGTTTTGCAAGCACTTCTTCAAGTGATTTTCTACCAAGGTTACGAACTTTCATCATATCTTCAGATGTTCTGTTTGTGAGTTCTTCTACCGTATTGATTCCTGCACGTTTTAAGCAGTTGTAAGAACGAACGGATAGTTCGAGCTCATCAATACTCATTTCGAGAACCTTTTCTTTTTCATCATCCTCTTTTTCAATCATGATTTCTGCTGTTTTCGCATTCTCTGAAAGATCAATGAAGAGACTTAAATGTTCACTTAATACTTTTGCTGCAAGGCTAACTGCTTCAGATGCAACAAATGTTCCGTTTGTATAAACATCCAGCGTGAGTTTGTCATAATCAGTAATCTGACCAACACGTGTGTTTTCCACAGCCATGTTTACTCTCTCAACTGGAGTATAGATTGAGTCGATAGCAATTACTCCGATTGGTAATTCATCACTTTTATTCTTTTCAGCACTTACATATCCTCTGCCTCTTGTAATTGTGAGCTCCATATAGAGTTTACTGCTTTTACCGCTTACAGTAGCTATAACCAGATCAGGATTCAGTATTTCAATGTCTTGATCGACTTGAATGTCTGACGCTTTTACAACGCCTTCTCCCTCAAACTCAATATATGCTGTCTTCGGTTCATTTGTCTCGCTGTTGTTTCGGATAGCCAGGCTTTTGATATTAGCTATGATCTCAGTTACATCCTCTTTAACGCCAGGAATAGAACTGAATTCGTGTAACACGCCTTCAATTTTAACCTGACTTACTGCGCAACCAGGCAATGATGAAAGCATGATTCTTCTTAATGAATTACCTAATGTGATTCCATAGCCTCTCTCTAAAGGTTCTACAACAAACTTGCCATATTTCTTATCTTCAGAGATTTCTGTAACCTCAATATTGGGTCTTTCAAAATCAAACACTGACAATACCCTCCTTTATAATAATTCAAATGCCAGAACCACCTTTTGGCAGTTCTGACTATTTTAAATGATCTGATTATTTTGAATACAACTCGACGATAAGCATTTCATCAACTGGAACATCTATTACTTCTCTTGAAGGAAGATGTTTTACAGTTCCTTTCCATGCTTCGATGTTTGCTTCTAACCATTCTGGAACAAGTCTTCCAGCTGTTACATCAGCAACATCTTTATATCTCTGTAATCCTTTTGATTTTTCTCTGATTTCGATGACATCTCCAGCAGAGATTAAATATGAAGGAATGTTAACCTGTTTTCCATTCACAAGTACATGTTTATGTCCAACAATCTGTCTTGCTTCTCTTCTTGTTCTTGCAAATCCTAATCTGAAGATTACATTGTCAAGTCTGGTTTCAAGCATGATCATAAGGTTTTCACCAGTCATGCCTTTCATTCTGTCAGATTTTTCATAGTAATTTCTGAAAGGTTTTTCAAGTACACCGTAAATGAATTTTGCTTTCTGTTTTTCTCTTAACTGAAGGCCATACTCGCTCATTTTCTTGCCGGCTCTTTTTGATGTTCTATTAGACTTCTTGTCATATCCTAAATATGCAGGCTCTAAACCAAGGGATCTGCATCTTTTCAGTACGGGAACTCTATTTACTGCCATTTATTTTTCCTCCTAATTAAACTCTTCTACGTTTGGGTGGACGACATCCGTTGTGAGGTACCGGTGTTACGTCCCTGATGCTTGTTACTTCAAGACCACAAGCCTGAAGAGCTCGGATCGCTGCTTCTCTACCTGAACCAGGTCCTTTTACCAAAACATCAACAGTCTTTAATCCATGGATCAGTGCTGCCTTTGTTGCTGTTTCTGCAGCCATCTGTGCTGCATAAGGAGTAGATTTCTTTGAACCTCTAAAACCAAGACCACCAGCACTCGCCCAGCTAAGAGCGTTTCCTTCTGCATCAGTCAATGTAACGATAGTATTGTTAAATGATGACTGGATATGTGCCTGTCCGCGTTCAACGTTTTTCTTTATACGCTTTTTTGTTACTTTTTTTGCAACTGCTTTAGCCATTTAAACTAACCTACTTTCTTCATAATCAAAAATATCTTATTTCTTTTTGTTTGCAACTGTTCTCTTTGGACCTTTTCTTGTTCTTGCATTGGTCTTTGTTTTCTGACCACGAACTGGAAGTCCTTTTCTATGACGGATTCCACGATAGCATCCAATTTCCTGCAATCTTTTGATGTTAAGAGCAACTTCTCTTCTTAAATCACCTTCTACGGTTGTTGATTCAGTGATTGCTTCACCGATTCTTTTTACTTCGTCATCAGTTAAGTCTCTAACACGTGTGTCAGGGCTTACATTTGCCTTCACTAAAATTTTGTTAGATGTAACTCTACCTATTCCATAGATATAAGTTAATCCGATTTCTACACGTTTTTCTCTTGGTAAGTCTACACCAGCGATACGAGCCATGTAAATATTCCTCCATTTTCCTGTCTCGTAGGTCTATTGACCTACTGTTTAACATGTTACTAATTGATTGGGATGACAAACAGACATCCGATCAGGTATTTGCCTGATTTTTCCGATACTTTCGAACTTCTCGGTATCAAAAAGTAATATCTCGTAGAAGTCTACGTAATATTATATTTTGTACTCTCGTGTCAGAATTGACGGATCCTGACACTCAGCCGCACATCACAATGAAACAAGTATGAACCACACTTGTTTCATGATAAAATGTTCGAATTATCCCTGTCTTTGTTTGTGTTTTGGGTTGTCACAGATAACTCTGATTTTCCCTTTTCTCTTAATGATTTTGCATTTTTCGCAAATTGGTTTTACTGATGATCTAACTTTCACGTTAAACCCTCCTTTCAAAAAAGACCGTTTTACATTATACCATACTGTTTTTTCTTTTGCAAGTGTTGAGCGCGTCTTTTATTTGGGTTAATCTCAACTCACAGTATCGAAAGCATTATAATGCTTTCTATTTATCTCTCCATATGATTCTACCTTTGCTAAGATCATATGGTGATAACTCAAGAGTTACTTTATCACCCGGCAATATACGGATGAAGTTCTGTCTAAGCTTGCCACTGATATGTGCAAGCACTCTATGTCCATTTTCCAGTTCTACCTGGAACATTGTGTTTGGTAGCTTTTCTATTACGATTCCTTCAATTTCAATCACATCGGTTTTTGACATTGTTTACCTCCTAAATCAATTTCCATTCTGATAGAGCTTAATGATTCTTTTGATCTCTTCATCACGGACCGGCATTTGTTGCAACAATTTATTTACTAATTCATCACTACAGCATTTCTTGATTGGCTGTATATGTCGAATGTTTTTCTTTTTGGGCTGTTCTACTGATTTTAAGAGTCCATCAGAAACATATACATTTTTTTCATCTTCTTTGATTACAATGTATATCGTTCCTTTATCATGTCCTGCTTTTGATTTCACCAGTGTTCCGATCATCTGTTTCCTCCTGTTATAGCATAGTAAGGATTTGTGGATCTCCCTCTGTTATCAGAACAGTATTCTCGTAATGTGCAGAAAGTGAACCATCTTCTGTCACGACTGTCCAGTCATCATCAAGCCATTCAACATCGGCTCTTCCAATGTTGATCATTGGTTCAATCGCAAGTGTCATACCCGCTTGTAATCTGATTCCTTTTCTTTTCTGTCTGAAATTAGGAATTTGCGGATCTTCATGCAGTTTTGTTCCAATACCATGACCTACAAGGTCCCTCACGATACCATATCCAAAAGCTGTAACATATTCATCTATAGCATTGGAAATATCATATAGAAAATTTCCTGCCCTGGCTTTTTTGATTCCCTCAAAAAAACTTTGTCTGGTTACATCAATCAGAGACTGCGCTTCTTTACTAATCGTACCAACTCCATAGGTTCTTGCAGCGTCCGAATGATACCCCTGATATATCAGTCCTGCATCAAGGCTTACAATATCACCTTCCTGCAGAATTCTGTGATGATTTGGTATCCCATGCACGACTTCGTCATTAACCGAGACACATATTGATGCCGGATAACCATTGTAGTGCAAAAAGTTGGGAATACACCCATAGCTTCTAATTAATTTATCTCCTAAAATATCAATTTCTTTGGTTGAAATTCCAGGAACTATTGCTTTGCCTAATTCGTCATGAACCTTAGCAAGAATCTTTCCAGATTCCCGCATCAGCTCTATTTCTCTGGCAGATTTAATCGATACAGCCATTACGCCATTTCTCCTAAGATCTTTGTGATCTCTTCAAATACATCCATCATATCGACCGTTCCATCAACTGTTCTTAATATTCCTTTTGCAGAATAAAATTCAATTAATGGTTGGGTCTGTTCATGATATACCGCAAGACGTTTTTCAACCGTTTCAGGTTTGTCATCATCACGTAATATCAGTTCTTTACCGCATCTATCGCATATTCCTTCTGTTTTAGGTGGAACATGCACAATATGAAATGTTGCTCCGCACGACAGGCAAGCCCGTCTTCCGGACATTCTTCGTACAATATTTTCATCAGGCACATTTACATCAATTGCATAATCAATGTGATCATTGATTTCATTCAGTGCTTTTTCTAACACTTCAGCTTGTGGAATCGTTCTAGGAAACCCATCCAGCACATAACCTTTCGTGCAATCTGGCTGAGATACTCTGTCTAACAGAATTTTTACTGTTAGTTCATCTGGCACCAGCATTCCCTGATCCATGTACTTCTTTGCTTCTACGCCAAGTTCTGTACCATTTTTAATGTTTGCTCTGAAAATATCGCCTGTAGAAATATGAGGAACATCATACTTATCAGCTATCATTTTAGCTTGTGTTCCTTTACCCGCACCTGGAGCACCTAACATAATAATCTTCATAGTTATTCCCATCTGTATGCTTTGAGCACACACTCAATCATAATCTGAACACAATTTTTGTTCAGTATGTCACCATCTCGTTTTACATGTCTTACAACATGATAGACTGGGACAAAACCTAAGTTCTGTCCCACATCTATGATTAGTCATTTAAAAATCCTTTATAATTACGAACAAGCATTTTTGATTCAATCTGTTTAATTGTTTCAAGAATAACGCTCACGATAATTATGAGACTGGTTCCTCCAAATGATATGGAAGCATTAAATACTCCATTAAAGAAATATGGAATAATTGCAACAATCACAAGACCGATTGCACCAATAAAAATGATATAATTTAAAATTTTTGTGAGATAGTCACTGGTTGGTTTGCCAGGACGTATTCCAGGAATAAATCCTCCCTGTTTTTTCATATTATTTGCTATCTCCAACGGATTAAACGTAATGGATGTATAGAAATAAGCGAAAAACACGACCATAACAACATAAACCAAAAGTCCGATTGAATAGATCGGAGAATTCGGATTGCACCAGTTGCCTGAATTCAATCCTTTTAAAATTTCAGCCCATACACCGGTTCCCTGATAGCCTACAAGTGAAGCAATAATAATCGGGAACTGTAATATAGAAGAAGCAAAGATGATTGGGATAACACCAGCAGTATTTACCTTTAAAGGTATACTGGATGCCTGTCCACCTACAAGTTTTCTTCCCTGCACTTTCTGTGCATACTGAACTGGAATCTTACGAACACCACCATTTAAGATGATGACGATGATTACCATTGCAAGCATAATTGCAATAATAATAACTGCTGCAACTACACCAAGTGCAATTGATTTTCCTTTTATGAACTGCTCATAGAGAGCAAATAAATCATTAGGAAGTCTTGAAATGATATTGATTACAAGTACAATTGAAATACCGTTTCCAATACCTTTTTCAGTAATACGTTCACCGATCCACATAAGGAATGTACTTCCAGCGGTCAGTGCTGCCATTGTCATGATTACATTAAGTGCATTATAATCGTCAAGTAATCCCTGTCTTCCAAATCCGATTGCCATAGCACCGGACTCAAGTAATGCCAGACCAACAGTTACATAACGTGTTATTGCAACTAATTTTTTTCTTCCGCTTTCTCCATCTTTCTGCATCTCTTCCAACTTAGGAATTGCGATTGTAAGAAGCTGAATAATAATGGAAGATGTAATGTATGGCGTAATATTTAACGCCAATACCGACATATTCAAGAATGAGCCACCCGTAAAAGCATCAAAAAAGCTGAATGAATCGCCTGTCTGAGCTGCAAACCAATTTGCGAAGTAATCTCTGTCAACCCCCGGTACCGGGAGCTGTGATCCAAGTCGGATCACAACTAACATTGCAAGTGTAAACAGGACACCATTTCGAATCTCTTTGATTTTAAACGCGCTTTTCAATGTTTTGAGCATTAGATCACCTCTGCTGTTCCACCAAGAGCTTCGATTTTTTCTTTTGCTGATGCACTAAAGGCATTTGCCTGAACCGTAAGTTTCTTGGTAAATTCTCCGTTTCCAAGGATCTTCACACCGTCTCTTGGATTTTTAACAATCCCTTTTTCGATCAATGTATCTACACTTACTGAACTTCCGTTTTCAAACACTTCAAGAGCGCTCAAATTAATACCAATAATTTCTTTTGTATTTCTATTCGTAAATCCTCTTTTAGGAATACGTCTGTATAAAGGCATCTGACCGCCTTCAAAGCCTACTCTGGGTGCTCCTGAACGAGCTTTTTGTCCCTTATGACCTTTGCCGGCTGTTTTACCATTTCCCGAACCATGTCCACGGCCTCTTCTAAAATTATCACTGTGTTTCGAACCTTCTGCAGGCTGTAAATTAGATAATTCCATACTGGCACCTCCTTATCTTATTGTTATGCTTCTTCTACCTTAACTAAGTGACAAACCTGTTTAACCATGCCTCTAGTAGCTTCGTTATCAGGCAGCACTACAGTCTTGTTAAGTTTTTTAAGCCCTAACGCAGCAACTGTAAGCTTATGCTTTGGAATTGCTCCGATTGTGGATTTCACTAATGTGATCTTTAACATCTTTTGATTTTCTGCCATTTCCAGTTCCCTCCTTAGCCTAAAATCTCGTCAACGGATTTACCACGTTTCCTAGCTACTTCTTCAGGAGTTTTTAACTGACTTAATCCTTCGATTGTGGCAAGTACTACATTTTGTTTGTTGTTAGATCCAAGAGATTTTGTACGGATATTTTTGATTCCGGCCAATTCACAAACGCTACGTGCAGGACCGCCTGCGATAACGCCTGTACCTTCTGGAGCTTTTTTTAGTAATACTGTTGAGCTTCCGAAATTTCCAAGGAAGTCATGTGTAATACTGTTATCCTGGTTCATAGGAACCTGAATTAATTTTTTCATTGCATCTTCTTTTCCTTTGCGAATTGCTTCAGGAATTTCAGTTGCTTTTCCAAGTCCGGCACCTACATGTCCGTTGCCGTCTCCTACTACTACTAAAGCTGTGAATCGGAAGTTACGACCACCTTTTACAACCTTTGTAACACGTTTGATGGAAACTACTTTTTCCGTTAATTCCAGATTACTGGCATCAATGATTGTACGTTTCATGTGATTTTCTCCTCCTTTTCTAGAATTCTAAGCCAGCTTCTCTGGCTGCCTCAGCTAATGCTGCTACTTTACCCTGATATATAAAGCCGCCTCTGTCAAAAACAACAGAACTGATTCCTTTTTCCAGAGCTCTTTTTGCAATTAAAGTACCTAAATATGCCGCTGCATCAACGTTGTTAGTTTTCTCAAGTTCAGCTTTCACTTCTTTTTCAAGAGTGGAAGCAGCTACTAAAGTTTTTCCAACTGTATCGTCGATAATTTGAGCATACATATGATTATTACTTCTGAACACAGCGAGACGTGGTCTTTCAGTTGTTCCACTGAAACGGTTACGTATCTTCATGTGTTTTTTTACACGAACTTTTTGTCTTGATTCTTTATTAACCATTTTCTACTCTCCTTATCTATTTCTTACCAGTCTTACCAACTTTACGTCTGATCACTTCATCAGCATACTTAATACCTTTTCCTTTGTAAGGTTCAGGTCTTCTCTTATCTCTGATTTCAGCTGCGAATTGGCCAACTTTTTCTTTGTCAATACCTTTAACGAAAATGATGTTCTGTCCTTCGAGAACTGTTTCAATACCTTCAGGATCAGTCATTTCAACTGGATGTGAATATCCAAGTGATAATGTAAGTACGTTACCCGCTTTTGCTGCTCTGTAACCAACACCGTTTACTTCAAGTTTTTTCTGGTAACCATCTGTAACACCAACAACCATATTGTTGATCAGTGTTCTGGTCAGACCGTGAAGAGCTTTCATTCTTTTCAGGTCATTTGGTCTGCATACTGTAAGTTCTGCGCCTTCAACCTTGATTTCCATTTCTGAAGGTAACACTCTTTCTAATGTTCCCTTAGGACCTTTTACAGTCACTTTATTATTTTCTGCAATTTCTACAGTTACGCCTGCAGGAATCGCGATTGGCATTCTTCCTATACGTGACATGCCCGTACCTCCTGTAATATTTTACATTTTGAACCAATTGGCTCAAAGTTATAAGTTATCGTTTTGTAATGATTACCATACAAATGCAAGAACTTCTCCACCAACGTTGAGTTTTCTTGCTTCTCTGTCAGTAATAACGCCCTGGTTTGTTGAAATAATCGCAATACCAAGTCCGCCAAGAACTGTAGGCAGCTCTTCTCTGTTTGCATATACACGAAGTCCTGGTTTTGAAATTCTTTTAAGTCCTGTAATGATTTTTTCATTTTTATCAGCACCGTATTTTAAAGCAATACGGATTGTATTAAAAGCACCATCTTCGATTATATCATATTTTTTAATATATCCTTCATCTAAAAGAATACTTGCAATGGCAAGTTTCATTTTTGATGCAGGAATATCTACTGTATCATGTTTCGCAGTGTTTGCATTACGGATTCTTGTAAGCATATCTGCAATAGGATCACTCATTGTCATTTAGGTTGCCTCCTTCCAAAATTTTACCAGCTAGCTTTCTTAACGCCTGGGATTTGTCCTTTATATGCTAATTCACGGAAGCAAATTCTGCAGATTCCGTACTTTCTTAAGTAAGCATGTGGACGTCCACATATTCTGCAACGATTATATTCTCTTGTAGAGAATTTCTGTTTACGCTGCTGTTTTACTTTCATCGCTGTTTTAGCCATGAATTTACCTCCTTTTATTTTGCAAACGGCATATTGAATAATGTTAATAATTCGCGTGCTTCTTCATCTGTTTTCGCTGTTGTAACGAAAATGATGTCCATACCTCTGACTTTATCAACTTTATCATATTCGATTTCCGGGAAGATAAGCTGTTCTTTAACACCAAGTGCATAATTTCCTCTGCCATCAAAAGCATTTGGATTAACGCCTCTGAAGTCACGTACACGTGGTAATGAAAGGTTGATTAAACGGTCAAGAAATTCATACATAATTTCACCGCGGAGTGTGGTCTTGCATCCAATTGCCATACCTTCTCTGAGTTTGAAATTTGCAACTGAATTCTTTGCTTTTGTAAGTACTGCTTTTTGTCCGGAAATTGTTTCCATATCTTTTGCAGCTAATTCCAATACTTTCGCATTGTCTTTTGCTTCGCCAACGCCCATATTAATTACGATCTTCTCAAGCTTTGGTACTTCCATGATATTTTTATATCCGAACTTTTTGATCATAGCGCCTACGATCTCGTCTTTATACATATCTTTAAGTCTACTCAACTTTATAGACCTCCTCTCTTAAATTAATCGATAACATCGCCAGTTGCTTTTGCAAAACGGACTTTTTTATCTTTTTCGATTTTAAAACCGATTCTTGTTACTTTACCTTTGTGAAGATACATAACATTAGAAAGATCAATTGGAGCTTCTTTTGTTATGATTCCACCATTCTGGTTTGAAGCAGATGGTTTTGTGTGTTTTGTAATCATGTTCACACCTTCAACAAGAATTTTAGATTTTTTCTGGTCTACAGAAATAACTTTGCCTTCTTTGTCTTTATCTTTTCCAGCGATTACTTTTACAGTATCACCTTTTTTGATTTTCATAGTTGACATATGGCACCTCCTATAATACTTCGGGAGCCAGAGAAACAATTTTCATAAACTGTTTTTCACGAAGCTCTCTTGCTACTGGTCCGAAAATACGGGTTCCTTTCGGAGTTTTGTCATCTTTAATGATGACAGCTGCATTTTCGTCAAATTTAATATAAGAACCGTCTTTACGACGAGCGCCTTTAACAGTACGTACAACTACGGCTTTTACTACATCGCCTTTTTTTACAACGCCACCTGGTGTTGCATCTTTAACGCTAGCAACAATAATATCACCAATATTGGCATATCTTCTTGTGGAACCACCCATAACTCTGATGCAGAGTAATTCTTTTGCACCGGTATTATCAGCTACCGCAAGTCTGCTTTCTTGTTGTATCATGCTAATTCTCCTTCCAATTCATATTCATACCCGAATTCTACGAGTTTATGACTATTTCGCTTTTTCAATTATTTCTACAAGTCTCCATCTTTTATCTTTTGATAATGGTCTTGTTTCCATGACTTTAACTGTATCACCAATATTGCATTCATTGTTCTCGTCATGAGCTTTTAATGTATATGTTCTTTTAACAATCTTGCCATATAAAGGGTGTTTTACATGATCTTCTACAGCAACAACGATTGTTTTCTGCATTTTATTACTGGTTACTTTTCCAGTACGTGTTTTTCTTAAATTTCTATCTTCCACGATTTATGCTCCTTTCTTCTGAGAATTATTCTGCAACTTTAGTTTTCTCAGTGATCACTGTTTGAATTCTGGCAATATTCTTTCTTACTTCCTTAATTCTGTTTGTGTTATCCAACTGATTTGTTGCATTCTGGAATCTCAAATTGAAAAGTTCTTTCTTAGCAGCTACTAACTCGCCTGCTAACTCTGCAGCTGATTTTGTTTTTAAATCTTCTACATATTTATTAGTTTTCATTTGACACACCGCCTTCCAAGTCCGCTTTAGAAACAATTTTACATTTACATGGAAGCTTATGCATAGCAAGACGTAATGCTTCTCTTGCAACTTCTTCTGGAACTCCTGCGATTTCGAACATTACGCGTCCTGGTTTTACAACTGCTACCCAAAATTCCAAAGTTCCTTTACCGGAACCCATACGTGTTTCTGCTGGTTTCGTAGTTACTGGCTTGTCTGGGAAAATTTTAATCCAAACTTTACCACCACGTTTGATATAACGTGTCATAGCAACACGGGCTGCTTCGATCTGATTTGACTTGATCCAGCATGGTTCCATAGCGACAATTCCGTATTCACCGTGTGCAATCGTATTTCCTCTAAGTGCTTTACCCGCCATAGAACCACGGAACTGTTTACGACGTTTAACTCTTTTTGGCATTAACATTATTTATCGCTCCCTTCCTTCGAAGATGATCTACCTTCTGCATTTCCTTTTGTAGGAAGAACTTCGCCTTTGTAGATCCAGACCTTAACACCTAATTTACCGTATGTTGTGTCTGCTTCAGCAAATCCATAGTCAATATCAGCTCTGAGTGTCTGAAGTGGAATTGTTCCTTCGCTGTAGAACTCTGTACGAGCCATATCAGCACCGCCAAGACGTCCAGCAACAGCAGTTTTGATTCCAAGTGCTCCGGATTTCATAGTTCTGCTCATTGTAGATTTCATAGCTCTTCTGAAAGAAACACGATTTTCAAGCTGTGAAGCAATATTTTCTGCTACAAGCTGAGCATCTCTGTCAGGTCTTTTGATTTCTTTGATATCAACAAGTACTTTTTTATTTGTAAGCTTCTGAAGTTCCTGTTTTGTCACTTCGATTTCATTACCGCCTTTACCGATGATTACACCTGGTTTTGCGGTAAAAATAATAACTTTAACTTTGTCAGCTGCTCTTTCGATTTCAATCTTGGAAACACCTGCGCTGTATAATTTCTTTTTCAGATATGTTCTGATGTTGTAGTCTTCTACTAAAAAGTCAGCAAAATCAGCTTCAGCATACCACTTAGAATCCCATTCTTTGATAACGCCGACTCTTAAGCCATGAGGATTAACTTTCTGTCCCATAATTTTCCTCCTTATCTTTCATCTAACACAACAGTGATATGGCTCATTTGTTTTTCAATTCTATAAGCTCTACCCTGTGCTCTAGGTCTTACTCTCTTCATTGTCGGTCCCTTGTTTGCGTAGCATTCTGCTACGTAAAGTTTATCAACGTTCATTCCATTGTTATTTTCAGCATTTGCGATTGCTGACTCGAGTACTTTCTTAACTACGCTGGAAGCGTATCTAGGATTGTATTCCATAACAGCGAGTGCTGTTCTAACATCCTTGCCTCTAATGGCATCTAAAACAAAACATGCTTTTTGTACCGAAACTCTAGCATATGATAATTTTGCTGATGGTCTGGTATCTTTATTTGCATTTCTTTCTCTTTTGATTTGGGATCTATGTCCTTTTGCCATGGATGAAACCTCCTTTCAAAATTATCAATTATCTAACGCCTGATCTCTTCTCGTCTTTTCCATGTCCACGATATGTTCTGGTTGCTACAAATTCTCCCAGTTTATGTCCTACCATGTCTTCTGTTACATATACAGGTACATGTTTTCTTCCGTCATGTACAGCAATTGTGTGACCGACAAAAGATGGGAATATTGTTGAACGGCGTGACCAGGTCTTAATAACCTGTTTTCCGCCAGCTGCATTCATAGCGTCTACTTTTTTTAATAAGCTTGCGTCTGCGAATGGTCCTTTTTTCAATGATCTAGCCATTGTTGTTCCTCCTTATCAACTATTTAATAGCTCTTCCGTCTCTTCTTCTTACAATCATTTTATTAGACTGTTTCTTTTTCTTACGGGTCTTTAAGCCAAGTGCAGGTTTGCCCCATGGAGTAGATGGTCCTGGACGACCGATTCCGGTTCTTCCTTCACCACCACCATGTGGATGGTCATTAGGGTTCATAACAGAACCACGAACTGTAGGTCTGATACCCATGTGACGTTTACGTCCTGCTTTACCTATTTTGATAAGGCTGTGGTCACCATTTCCAACAACACCGATTGACGCTCTGCAGATAATAGGCACCATTCTCATTTCGCCTGATGGCAGTCTGAGTGTTGCATATTTTCCTTCTTTCGCCATTAACTGTGCGCTGTTTCCTGCTGAACGAACAAGCTGTCCGCCTTTTCCAGGATATAATTCAATATTATGAACCTGTGTACCTACAGGAATTTCTGATAATGGAAGGCAGTTACCTACTCTTACTTCTGCTGTTGATCCGTTCATTACCTTCATTCCATCTGTAAGTCCTTCTGGAGCAAGGATGTATGATTTTTCACCATCAGCATAGCAGATCAGTGCAATATTTGCTGTTCTGTTAGGATCGTATTCAATTCCGATAACAGTTGCAACAACGCCATCTTTGCTATTTCTTTTGAAGTCAACATCTCTGTATTTTCTTCTTGATCCGCCACCGCGGTGTCTTACTGTGATTTTACCCTGATTATTACGACCAGCATTCTTTTTCAGAGATGAACAAAGTGATTTTTCTGGTGTGTCTTTTGTGATTTCAGCAAAATCAGAACCGGTCATATTTCTTCTGGAAGGTGTATATGGGTTATAACTCTTAATTCCCATGATTATGTCTCCTTTCAATTCAGTTTCCAAATCGGAAACCAGTTTAATGTCACGCTTTTCTGCGTATAATCCGCATCATTCCTGATGCACAGGATCTGATTCTTACAGTCCTGTAAAGATCTCGATTTCTTTGCTGTCTGCAGTAAGCTGCACAACTGCTTTTTTGGTTTTAGATGTTTTGCCTGTTACAGCGCCACGTCTTTTATTCTTGCCATCCAAGTTCATTGTGTTTACGCTTTTTACTTTTGTTCCTGCGAACATTTTTTCAACAGCTTCCTTAATCATTGTTTTGTTTGCTTCTGTATGAACAAGGAAAGTATATTTCTTTTCGCCCATGCCAGCCATACTTTTTTCAGTAATAACTGGTTTGAGGATTACGTCATAGTATTTAATATCAGCCATTATGCGTACACCTCCTCGATTTTGTGTGCAGCGTCCTTTGTAAGGATTACTGTACCAGCGTTCATGATATCATAAACGTTAATGGTATTTGTAAGAGCTGTCTTTACTGTAGGAATGTTTCTTGCAGATAAAACAACTTTTTCATCATTGTCATTCAATACAACAAGTGCTTTTCTGCTGATTTTTAAGTTACTTAAAACTTCCTGGAATTTTTTGGTTTTGATTTCATCCATTTTAAGTTCATCAACTACGATCAGTTTGTTTGCCTGCACCTTGCTTGTAAGTGCTGATTTAAGAGCGATTCTCTTTTCTTTTTTGTTCAGTTTAAAAGAATAATCTCTTGGAACTGGAGCGAATACAACACCGCCTCCTGTCCACTGTGGTGATCTTGTTGAACCTTGTCTAGCATGACCGGTTCCTTTTTGTCTCCATGGTTTTCTTCCGCCGCCTGATACTTCAGAACGTGTTTTTGCTTTCTGTGTTCCCTGACGGTTATTTGCAAGCTGAAGAACAACTGCCATGTGTACTAAATGTTCATTTACTTCAACACCAAATACAGCATCGCTTAAGTCGATTGTTTCAACTTCTTTGCCTTCCATATTATAAACAGATACTTTTGCCATCTGAATGGTCCTCCTTTCATCCTAAATTAAGCTTCAACCTTAGTGGTTTCTTTGATTGTGACTAAAGCTTTTTTAGGTCCTGGTACTGCACCTTTAACTAAAATTAAGTTCTTCTCTGCATCAACTCTTACTACTGTAAGGTTCTGGATTGTAACTTTCTTGCATCCCATATGACCCGGCATTCCTTTTCCTTTGAATACACGGCTTGGTGATGAACAAGCACCGTTAGAACCCTGATGACGGTGGAATTTGGAACCGTGAGCCATAGGCCCTCTGGACTGGCCATGTCTCTTGATTGCGCCCTGGAATCCTTTTCCTTTAGAAGTTGCTGAAACGTCGATTCTATCGCCAGCTTCAAACATATCTGCCTTAATTTCCTGAGCAGGTGCATATTCCGATGCATTTTCGAATCTGAATTCTCTTACATATCTTTTGCTTGTAACGCCAGCTTTTGTAAAGTGGCCTTTCAACGCTTTGTTAACACCATGTCTGTGGATTACTTCTTTCTTACCAGCAGCATCTTTGTTAACAATTCTTTCTTTCTTATCTACAAAACCAACCTGAACAGCTTCATATCCATCATTTTCAACTGTTTTTACCTGTGTTACCACACATGGTCCTGCCTGAAGTACTGTTACTGGAACCAGTGAACCGTCTTCATTGAAGATTTGAGTCATTCCGACTTTTGTTGCCAATATTGCTTTCTTCATCTCTTAGCCTCCTGTTTGTTCTACATAGCGGAATAGTATTCACCATTCATATATACTAAGTAGAGGTCTTATTTGTTCTTCATTTTGATATCAATGTATACACCAGCTGGCATTTCGAGTCTCTGCAATGCATCGACTGTCTTAGGTGTAGGCATAATGATATCGATCAGTCTTTTGTGAGTTCTTTGTTCGAACTGCTCTCTGGAATCTTTGTATTTGTGAACCGCTCTTAAGATTGTTACTACTTCCTTTTTTGTTGGAAGTGGAACCGGTCCGCTTACCTGTGATCCATTTTTCTTGACTGTTTCGATGATTTTTTTGGCAGATGCATCAACCAACTGATGATCATAAGCTTTCAGTGTAATTCTCATTACTTGACTTGTTGCCATAAAAAAAGTCGCCTCCTTTTCGCACTTTCATAATAAGTACGACAAGCGGTGACTGTACACTCTCCCGTGTGTGTCGCATTTCTACCCACACGTCGTTTCTACTTTATTTCGTAGACTTTAAGTTTCTGTACAGTGACTTGTCGCCAGTTTCTTCGAGCCATTCGGCTCTTGACATTCGCTCCGCGGAAAACCTGCCATATCTTGGCAGCAACCTCACGCTTCAACGCTATCATGCCACAGCACTAGTTAGTATACATGACTTTATACTATCTTTCAAGTATTTTTTTATAAAAATTATATTTTTTTTAATACAATCCATTCAGAACTTTTATTGCCTTTTTTGGGTTTATAAAATAGTATCCCAAAGTATTTCATGTACTATTTTTTTGTCATTCATATACTATCCTGAAGTATTATATCCACTTTTTCAAATTTATGCTATAATAATTTTTATTATGAATTAAAGGAGTTTAAAAAATGTGGATAGCAGATCAATGGAAAGATTATGAGGTGCTAGATACCTCTTCTGGTGAAAAGCTGGAACGTTGGGGTAATTATATTCTGGTACGGCCAGATCCTCAGGTTATATGGAATACTGCGCATGAGCACTCAAACTGGAAAAAAAAGAATGCTCATTATCATAGAAGTTCTCAGGGTGGTGGCGAATGGGAATTTATTAACCTGCCAAAAGAATGGAGTATTCAATATCGTGATCTTACCTTCAATTTAAAACCTTTCAGTTTTAAACATACAGGGCTTTTCCCTGAGCAAGCCGTAAACTGGGATTGGTTTTCTTCTATAATAAGAAGTTCGTCACGACCTTTAAAAGTTCTTAACCTTTTTGCTTACACCGGTGGTGCAACTCTTGCTGCCGCAAAAGCCGGCGCATCAGTCACTCATGTAGATGCCTCCAAAGGAATGGTTAACTGGGCAAAAGAAAATGCTGCATCCTCAGGGTTGGAAAATGCACCAATCAGATGGCTTGTAGATGACTGTGTAAAATTTGTTGAACGTGAAATTCGAAGAGGAAATACCTACGACGGAATTATTATGGATCCTCCATCCTATGGTCGTGGCCCCAAAGGAGAAATTTGGAAGATTGAAGATTCTATTTATCCATTCATTGAATTAGCTTCAAAAATTCTATCCCCCGATCCTGCATTCTTCCTTGTAAATTCTTATACAACCGGATTACAGCCTGCTGTTCTTTCTTATATGATACAGACAGTTGTTGGAAAGAAATTCGGCGGCATCACACAAGCAGAAGAAATAGGTCTTCCTGTAACGCAAAGCGGTCTTATCCTTCCTTGTGGTGCGTCAGGACGCTGGTCAAAATAATGAAGTAACCCATTGTGTATATCCCGGAACAATCATATCCAGTAAGTTATTGTAGCGAAAAGTCATTGGAGGCCTTCCCGGGAAACTGATTGCTATACGAAATCCATAGATTATAATCATAATACAAATCAAAACAACACCGGTCTGTTTCAGACCGGTTATTTTTTTTCCAAGCCAATATCTTCTATATAAACCCCAGAAGGCTAAAAGTATCCAGCCTGCTGCTGATGGATTTAATAATATACTTCTATTGATCTCTCCTGCAAATAGTAAAAGCATTGCCCTCACCATACCACACCCTGGGCATGGAAACCCAGTAATGATTACAACTGGGCAAAAAGCATGGAATACCGCGTGCATGGAAAAGTAATAAATGAGTATTAAAATAAAAATCCACCCATATTTTTTCAAGTCTGTTACAATTCGCTTACAAATCTCTTTGACTTTTTTTAAAATTAATTCTGCCAGACTCATACGATATCCCTTAATCTATTATTCTTTCATTGCGATAAAAACCCGCTTTTGAAAGCGGGTTTTTATTTTACTGGAATGCCGGCATCCGGCCTTTCTGTGCAATTGCGATATAGGTCTTTCCTTCATTCAACTGTATTTCATTTCCCAAATCATCATAATAGATTGTAGGTGTATAATCCCCTGTTTTTGCCCATCTGATATGAATGCATTTTCCTTTTGTAAAATAATAACCATCTTCGGTATTATCATAGTTCTGGAATGTCAGATATCCTTTCGCATCAAGCGCTGCCCACTTTGTGTTTTGTACTATCACGTTTGCAAATGCAATTTGTTGTCCATTCAGACCATCTGTTTGTGGTTTTCCATGAATTGATTTGTAGTAGAGTCCATCGACAGCATTATAAGTAAATGCACTTTTTGTATATGGAAAAATATTAGCAAGATCAATTGCGTTAGCCGTAACTGCAGATGTGCCATATTGAGCCAGCGTGTTGACACCATTCGCAAAGGTGAAATGCTTTGCATTATAGTATCCATTTCTAAGACCTGTCGGATATCCCAGTTCTGCACAAGCTTTGGCAATACCGTCTGCACTGATATATGCGTTATGTGGTGCCTTTCTATCAGCTGTTCTGAAAAAATAACCTGACCCTGGCGCCTCTCCACCTGTTCCGTATTCTTTGGTTCCCGAAAGATTTGTAATATCAGGTGCTGTGATTCGATCTTTCATATAACAAACTCCACCAAAATGAATCAGGATTGGATCCCATTCTGTTGCCTGTGGAATATAATATGCTCTACAACTTCTAATATTACCAATTTTAGAGAGTCCCTGCCAATTATCTATCACTGCCAGCTGTCTGGATATATTACCCTCTTCCATAATTTCGTATAGAACTTTAGCTTGGCTGATTCCAAATGATGGTTGTGCTACTTTATCAGTCGGCATCATTATTGCGATTGGTCTCGATTGCGCCTGTGCCGCTGGTATCAGTTCATTCGTATAAACACTTCTTACGGTTTCTCCTTCAGCATGTACTGCCGGAAGTGGAGCCAGCATGGAAGCCAGGCATACCATCACTGTCAGACTGGAAACGATTTTGCTTGCTAACTTAAATTTCATTTGTGTGTCTCCTCACATTATCAGATTTACATTACTGAAAAAAATTATAACATAGAATAATCATATTGACTATCATCATCCAAAATTTCCATACAATTTTGTGCAAAATTCCGATATCTGATTATCCACTATATTTACATCCATTTTCAATGGTTCTATTAAATTCATTTCCGCCACAAACGCTGAAGCCTTCGTCAGTTCTAGCATTTGCTGCCTGCACTTTTGTGTATCCCCTCCAGCACTACAACTGATCAATCCAATCTTCTTATTTATCAGATCATTGGTCGTTAAAAAACTTCTGATTGGTGGTGTAAAACTAGATGCCCAAATTGGCGTTGCAAGTATAATAACATCATACATCTCTTTCTGGAACTTATAAGGCTTCAGTCTTGGTTTTTCTCCAAAAACGACGCTCTTACCTCCCCAGACATATTTACTAACACTGCCTTTTGGATATTCTTTCTCCGGTTCCAGTTTAAGCAGGCTAGCGTTTAAATCTTGTGCAACTTTTCTTGCGATAAATTCTGTATTCCCATCTAAACTGTAATAAATAATAATTGTTCTCAATTTATCACCTTACCATTCCCCTGCGCTCTCTTACTCAGCAAATTTTTAGCCTGTATGCACCATGTCAGATATGCCTCATACGTTTTGATTCCAAAGGTAACTGTTAACAAATAGTTCAGATGCGCATCCTCTTCTGACAAAACATGTTGGAGCGAACTTTCCATCGCAATTAACACAACTAACTGGTTTCTTATCTTTTCTTCAAACTTTTCAATGTGTTGTAATGTAATGCTGTCGTCTGTATTACTTCCAAAAAATAATTTCAACAATGTTTCATATCTGAGTTCATCTTTTTCAACAGGAAGATGCAGCCAGCGTTCAAGACATTCTTTACCCTCTGGTGTTATTGTATAACTCTTTTTTTCACGTCCGCCGTCTTTTTCTTCTTGTAACGTGACATATTGCTTGTTTTGCAGTTCATTTAATGTTGGATAAATACTTCCATAGCTGGCATTCCAAAAAAATCCCAGAATCGTATCCATTCGTTTTTTTATTTCATATCCCGTCATTGATTCATGTGCTAAAAGTCCTAAAATTACAAAATCCATTTTTTTGCTATTTGCCATGTTTTACACCTTTTCCCTCATTGTTCTCATACCATAATGCAATACCTCATTCGGACAATGATCCACACATGCCCCACACTGGATACACTCATTTTCCTTTATTTCTCCTTCAGAAAAAAGTTTCGAAACCGAAAGCCCCATCGGACAATGTTTATCACACTGCAAGCACCCTATACATTTTTGTGGCTCGGACACAATTCTGAGTCCTGGCATATGAAGTAACCTACGCATTTTTATGCCAAGAATCATAAACATTGACATCCAACAAAAGTAATGGCAAAAAGCTCTTTTCCCTATAAGCAAAGAGGCAAGCAACACCAGAACAATTACACCATAATAAACGATATAACCATACGGATTTGCTATAGATATTCCATGGAATGTCTGATACAAAGGATCCATCTTATATTCTTTTCCTGATATGGAAAATATCGTTATTATGCTTCCCATCCAAATACTCCATAGGACTGGTTTGATCCATACACTTTTTTTCTTGATTACCGTTTTACTATTGATTGGGGAAAGACATTCGGCCAATCCACCCATTGGGCAAAGGTAAGAACAAAATACCCTTCCTCCAAATATACTGCCTAAAAACAGTAAAACAAATAAAACCGCACTTCCTGATATCACTCCCTCTGTTGCTCCCATAATAATCAGATACGGTGACATGTACCACATTGTTATTGGGAAAAGCAGAAGACTGATGATCAATAATCCACTTCTTATTCTTTGTCTTGTTTTTACATTTATCATAATGTGTATCCCTCCGTATATATCAATTTGATAGACGCGGAATTATGTATCAGATTGATATATTGCATATTATATATCAATCTGATACATATGTAAATAGTCACATTTAATATTTACTAATTTCATCTTCGTCATCATTCTCTGATTGGTCTATCTTCATGATAATAATATCGTATGCAGAATCACTATTGATTTCTACCCTGACTTTATCATGACATTTATGTCCGCGAATTGCTTTCCCTAGCGGAGATTCAATACTAATTTTCCCTTGAATGGAATTCGATCTGACGGTTGTAACCAGCTTATATGTTTCTTCCACATCATCTTCTGGAAAGTAAACTGTCACCAGTGAATTAATACCCGCTTCATCTACCGCTTTATGATCTTCTATTAAGATTGCTGTCTTTATCATGCGTTCAAGGTAACGGATTCTACTTTCATTCTTGTTTTTAAACTGCTTTGCGGCCTTGTATTCAAAATTTTCGCTTAGGTCACCATGCGCTCTGGCTTCCTTAACATCTTCAAGCGCCTCCTTTCTGATGACCAGCTTTCTATGCTCGATTTCTTCCTGCATTTTCCTGATATCACTTTGTGTCATTCTGTTATACATTTGTCATCTCCAAATTTTATTCTAATTTCCAAGTATATTCTCAATCCTATTTAGTTCCTCTTCCGTAAAGTATAAATTATCTACAATTCTGACATTTTCGCGAATCTGTTCTGGTTTACTTGCACCAATCAGAACGGTTGTCACACTGTCATTCCGCAGCACCCAGGAAAGTGACATTTCCGCAAGTGTCTGTCCACGTTGCGATGCTATCTGATTCAGAAGTCTCACTTTATCTAGTACTGTATTCGTAATGTTTTCACTTTTTAAAAAATGATTTCTTGTTGCACGGCTTCCTTCCGGAATTCCATTTAAATACTTATCCGTCAGAATTCCCTGTGCAAGAGGGCTGAATACAATACTACCTGCGCCCTCCTCTTTTAAAACAGTGAGAAGTCCATCTTCTATCCATCTGTCAAACATGTTATAACGTGGTTGATGAATAAGTAGTGGTGTTCCGTTTTTTCTTAAAATTTCTGCAGCTCTTTTTGTTTCCTCCGCCTTATAATTGGATATTCCAACATAGAGCGCTTTTCCCTGCCTAACGATATCACTTAAAGCTCCCATTGTTTCTTCAAGAGGTGTTTCCGGATCAGGTCTGTGATGATAAAAAATGTCAACATAATCAACTTTCATACGTTTCAGACTCTGATCAAGACTGGAAATCAAGTATTTCCTTGAACCATAGTTCCCATAGGGCCCTGGCCACATATCATATCCTGCTTTTGTTGATAGTAATATTTCATCTCGATAGGAACGAAGGTCATTTTCCATGATTCGTCCAAAGTTCTCCTCCGCCGAGCCATACACCGGGCCATAATTATTCGCCAGATCAAAGTGTGTAATTCCCTGATCAAATGCCTCAAATAACAAAGCTCTCATATTCTCATACTGATCTACCGATCCAAAATTATGCCAGAGGCCAAGCGCCACTCTTGGCATCAGAATTCCGCTTCTTCCACACCTCAAATATTTCATATGTTCATATCTCTTCTCATTTGCCTGATACATATCATATCCTCCAATCAATTTCTCTATTATTTTTTTTATTTTCATGATAAGATAAAGCACAATCTATCAATTTACTGGTAACTAATGATATCAATACTCCCATTTTAACATAGAACTTTTTTAATGTTAACTCACAAAGAATGTTCACCAATGAAAGGAATTTATTATGATTAAAATAGAGCATCTGTCTTATTCATTTCCACAAAAGGATCTATTCCATGACATCTCGTTTACGTTGGAAAACGGTCAACACTGTGCACTGATTGGTGCCAGTGGCAAAGGAAAAAGTACTCTGGCGGACATGATTATGCATCCCGATAATTATTTATATGATGGCATAATTGCCCTCGAATCCAATGTCAGAATTGGGTATGTAGATCAATACTCACATCTCAATGTCAAGAATGATATGTCTGTGTATGCGTATGTCAGCGAAACGTTTGTACGGTTGCAGGATAAGATAACCTCCATCTGTACAGAAATGGAAACTGCTTCTGATCTCGAACCATTATTAGCACAATATCAATATGCCATAGATGCATTGGAAGCTATTGGTGGAGACGATTACGAAAGTAAGATTAACAAAGAGTTAAATCTTGCCGGCCTTGGACAACACTCTGATTTGATGATATCTTGTCTAAGCGGTGGAGAATTCAAATTATTACAGGTCATCAAAGAAATGCTGACTGGTCCCTCCATTTTAATTATGGATGAACCTGACGCATTTTTAGATTTTGAACATCTTAATTCTTTGAAAGACCTTATCAATTCATATAAAGGAATTCTACTTGTCATTACACATAATCGATATTTATTACATCATTGTTTTGACAAAATTCTTCATCTCGAAAACAAAGAACTACAGGAATACGAAGGCAATTTTGTACAGTATAAATTCTCATTGCTCCAACAAAAAATCGAACTTCACGAACTGGCAACAGCAGATTCTCTAGAAATTGAACGTAACGAGCTCATCATAAATCGTCTGCGCAAAATTGCTTCCAATAATGCGGATGCCTCTCGTGGCAAGACATTAAATGCACGTGTCAGTCTTCAAAAAAGGCTTGAAGAAAAACGGATAAAGACTCCTTTTTTAGAAATTAACAAACCAGATATTCTCTTTAAAACCGATTCTCCTATTGTAAATGAATGTATCTTAAGCGTAAGTGATTACAGTGTTACATTCGACGATTTATTACTTGAACATGTAACATTTGATTTAAATGGAACTGACAAAATAGCTTTAATCGGTCCAAATGGTACCGGAAAAACAACATTACTGAAAGACATCTATCAAAGGCAAAATGATTCTATCAAACTTCATCACAAAGCAATTCCAGCTTTCTTATCTCAGTTTCAGGATGAGATGCTAGATCATGCAAACACTATTCTTGATGAGTTTTACGCACTGGGATTTCAATCTAACCAAGCGATTACTTCACATATTCAAAAGTACGGATTTGGTGAGCAGGATCTGACCCAAAAAATTAACGCGCTCTCTGGTGGCGAAAAGACCATGCTACAGCTTGCTAAAATTGCAGCTAGAAATGCAAACCTTTTATTGTTGGACGAGCCCTCCAGTCATCTGGATACTTATTCCCAGATTGCGCTTGAAGAAGCCATCACAAATTTTAACGGCGCTGTCCTTATGGTTTCACATGATTTTTATACCATTGCAAACTGTGTTGACTATGTCCTGATGATTGAAGATAAGACTATCCGTAAAATAAGCATACGTAAATTCAGAAAAATGATTTATTCTAAACATTTTGACAAAAAATATCTTGAACTCGAAGAGAAGAAACGCTCTGTCGAGACAAGAACAGAGTTGGCACTTAAGAACAACAATATTATTCTCGCAAAAACGCTTTCAGAAGAGTTGGAGCAGTTGATTCAAGGGTTGTAATCATCCCTTTGCCACGCTGCTCTTCCAAATAGGCAGACAAAGCCTGATTACAAAAATTACCCATGGAAATAATGACAAAAATGAAAAAATCATACCGACGGTTCCGACGGTTGGAGGTACTAGCATTAGTATTCCTGCAATCAGTCCCCATATTCCTGTTATTCTATCAAACTGGCTACTTTTCATAACAGAATAAGAAAATAAAAGTAATGCAAAACCATTGAATAAATAGTATGTTATATATGCAGTTCCAACATAGGAAGCCATCATTCCTTCGCCTGCTGCAAGGTAAATAATCTGTTCTGCTTTTTCTGCTTTTAAAAATAGCCGGCTCAATTTGAGCATTTCGAAAGCAGGATTGGTCGGAAAATAGACAGCCAGTCCAATTATTTCAAAAATCATGCCCAGAATAACGAATGATGTTTGTTCTCTGACCAACATTAAAAATAACGTTGTATATAAAAATATTAAAATTATATTATTGAACAATAATAAAAGGTCCATACTGACCAGTCCTGCCAATGGGTTCTCTTGATATAATCTATAGATTTCGCTGACCGACTGTGGCGGTGGGCTAATTACATATGCAATAATCTGAACCGGAATAATTAAAACCATAAGTATCATTAGTAAAACCGTCGCTTTTTTTAGCTTAGAAAAATTAATCGAAGTTGTCTGCATAGGCATTCCTTTCATACTTTCTTTCATTAAACAGAACTAATAAACAATACTAAACCTCTTTTTGTTTTATTTTTTTATATTCTCCAATTATAATAATATTAACTGTTATACATGCAATTAAGCATATTAAAGAAAAATAATAGCCTATAGAAAATGTCTTCAGAAAATATATATATGAATAATTAAATGGATAAAATTTTACTTCTGTATATAATGTTAGTTCAAATATCAGTAATACTTCTCCTACTAATGCAAGCATGTTGTTTTTCCCTTTAAGAGAAGCATATTGAAGTAAAAAGCAAAAAAGAAAGCTTATTAATATCTTAAAACCATCAGCTGTTATTACCTCCCATCCGTATAACATTCTAAAACTAGATTTCATCTTCAAATCCCCAGAAATTATATTACTATACCATGGTATCCATAATAACATTAGTGGGGATAACGGTAATACCAATGCTATAAAGTTTAATGTTTTTATCTTCACATATACACACCTCTTTTCAAAGTTTATGGTTTAACTAATTTGCATGGCAAAACACGCGCTAACCACAACTGACAAACTCTTTTGAAATGCAAGTTAAACCAACTCCATCAAACTCATAATATAGTTTAAAGTACCCTAATTCTTTCTCTTTTCCAATGCCTAAAGGTATTTTTGCGTATATTCCCTTATTATCTGTGTCAAAGCATATATCTCTTTTACACTGTATCGTTTTCTCTAGAAAGGCTACTGCCTCTAAATTGTCTGCTATCACTTCAATTTCCTGATTTAAACAGCTGATCACTATTTTTTTATCATCAGGTTTTGGAATGTCAACACTCTTTAGTACAGTTTTTATAAGGTCTGGTTCCTGTACTCCACTGGTGTCATATAATTTAATGAACCATGTGTCCTGATATTATTGAACCAATACACGTAGTCTGCCAGCTCAATTTTTAGCTGCTCTAGGCTAGTGAAATTTCTTCCTTTTACAAATTCTGTTTTGAACATTTTGAAATTTGACTCCGCAACAGCATTGTCATAAGGACAGCCTTTCATACTTAAAGATCGTTTGATTTGAAATACATCAAGCATTTCATCAATGAGTTGGTTTTTAAACTCACTGCCTCGGTCAGTATGAAACATCTGAATTGTATTCAGATCTGTTTTTACCGTTGCAAAAGCATCATAAACAAGCTCTGCATTCTTGTGAGCTCCGGCACTATAACCAATGATTTCTCGGTTAAACAAATCAATCAGTACACAGACATAGTTCCATTTATAATTCACTCGGACATATGTCAAATCGCTTACCACTACAGCATATTTCTTTTGATTATTGAACTCTCTGTTTAGTTCGTTTTTTACAGATGATTCATTGCATTTGTTTTTGTGTGGATGAAAAGCTGCAATCGTATAAGAAGATACAAGTCCTAACCTTTTCATGATTCGGCAAATTCTTCTTCTAGAAACTTGAAGATTTTCTTTGTTAAGTTCCTTTTTGATTTTACGACTTCCATAGACGTCACGATTGTTATGAAAAATGGTTTCTATTTTCGATTCCAATTCCGTCTCGTCTGGTTTTTGGGAAGCTTCATAATAATAAGAATTTCTGCTTATTTTTAGGACTTTGCACATCGCTGATATCGAGTATTTGTGGGCATTTTGCTTGATTACAATTACTTTCGTCCGAATATCAGCGCCGCTTGCTTTAAAATATCATTCTCCATTTTTAACTGTTGATTTTCTTTACGGAGTTTAAGTAATTCATTTTCTTCGGGGGAACGATTATCAGCTTCTTTGGTTGATCCAGTTTCATTGATTCTTTTAATCCAACGATCAAGGGCAGATGCTGTTAGATCATATTCGCGGATGATATCCACTTTTGGTTTACCACTGTTATAAAGTTTTACCATTTGATGTTTGAAATCTTCTGTGAAATCTCGTCTTTGTCTTCGTTCTGCCATATAAATACCTCTTTCTTTTGTTGCTTATATTTTATATGACCTTAATGAAACTGTACAGATTATTGTAGCCTATCCATTTTGTAGTAATACGAAACAAGTCCTGCACAGTCAAATAAGGACTAACTATTTTTATTTCTCCTAATGTATCCTTTTCAAAGATAAACACTTGCTCTTCTGTTCCATCTTCCATTACTACCGTAAGAAATGAATTATCCCAATTATCTACACGTATCTTTCTAATAGCACTATATAATATATTACTTTCAAAATATCCCGTTCCATCCTCGCTAATAATCATGTATTCATTTTCTTTAGATGAGTTTCCAGCAATTTGAATCGAAGAATCTTTGTCTGTAAATATCACATCATACTCAATTGTATTTTCTTCTTTAGTTTCAGTCATGTTCCTTGGTTCATCGTAATTACATGCATCTAGTAAAAAAATACACGTTAACAGACATACTATGATTTGATTCTTTTTCATTTCATTCATTAAATCCCCCTTTTAAAAAAGTTTTTGATTTAATTAATCTGCATGTTAAAATGCGTAACTATTCTAAAAATATCTGATATGCATGTATCATATTTTCTTCCCCTTTCTTAATTTTTCTTGTTGTTTGATACCAAATAGTCAAATTACTTTCTACTGTAACATCGTTAATATCAATTACCTGATCCGATTGATCGTATATTACTGCATCCTTACACGATACGAGAAATTTATCATCACCAAGAACTTTATTATATACACCATAAGTGGTAGCCTCAGCAACTACTTCTTTGACAATTAATGTGCTTTCATCTTTACCTACTACAACACATTGCAAAATACCATAAAAAGGAGTATTTACATATTTGTTATAAAAAAATACAAATGTAATTATAAAAATAAAGCATGTAATTATACTAAATATGATAGTGTATCTTATGTAAGTTTTTTTTCGCTTTTTAATGCTTGCACGAGACACGTCTAAAAGAGTTCCTATTGCTCCTGCAACAGTTACCTCTTCTTCTGTTTCAAACTCACTCTTATTTTCTTCTAATAAATACGAAATACTAACATCTAGTGCACGTGCAATATCATTTATTTTTAAAATATCTGGATATGATACTCCCCTTTCCCATTTTGAGATTGCTTTATCAGATACATGTAGTATTTTACCTAATTCACGCTGTGTCATATCTAATTCTACTCTTCGGCCTTTAATTAAACTCCCTAAACTTTCTTGGCTCATAATGTGCCTCCTTATACTGTTAAAATCGTAACATAAATTTCATAAGTTTGCACTCTACCATTGGTTTCCTTTGCATAATTTATTGAAGTTCTTTGTTTATAAGACCGTTCTTTGCTGCTCATTCTATTTTTCATCCCTATTGAGCGCAAAAAGGCTCCTAGGGAAAACCCTAGAAGCCTTAATTTTACTATAAGATTTAGACTATTCGATAACTGTAGCAACACGTCCTGAACCAACTGTACGTCCACCTTCGCGGATAGCGAATGTAAGACCCTGATCCATAGCGATTGGGTGAATTAATTCGATTGTCATTTCGATGTTGTCTCCAGGCATACACATTTCAACACCTGCTGGTAGGTTACAAACACCTGTTACGTCAGTTGTTCTGAAGTAGAACTGTGGTCTGTAGTTATTGAAGAAAGGTGTATGACGTCCACCTTCGTCTTTTGTTAATACGTAAACCTGAGCTGTGAATTTTTTATGGCATTTGATTGAACCTGGTTTTGCAAGAACCTGTCCTCTTTCGATTTCTTTTCTATCAACACCACGAAGAAGAGCACCGATGTTATCACCAGCCTGAGCTTCATCAAGAAGTTTACGGAACATTTCGATACCTGTAACAACAACTTTTCTTGTTTCTTCTTTGATACCAACGATTTCAACTTCATCCTGGATATGAAGAACACCAGCTTCTACTCTACCAGTAGCAACTGTTCCACGTCCTGTGATAGAGAATACATCTTCTACAGGCATAAGGAAAGGTTTGTCAGTTGCACGTTCTGGATCTGGAATATAGCTATCTACTGCTTCAATGAGTTCAAGAATCTTGTCGCCCCATTCGCAGTTAGGATCTTCAAGTGCTTTTAAAGCAGAACCCTGGATGATTGGTGTATCATCACCTGGGAATTCATACTCTGATAATAATTCTCTGATTTCCATTTCAACAAGTTCAAGGATTTCAGGATCATCAACCATATCACATTTGTTCATGAAAACAACGATATAAGGAACACCAACCTGACGGGAAAGTAAGATATGCTCTTTTGTCTGAGCCATAACACCGTCTGTAGCAGCTACAACAAGGATAGCGCCGTCCATCTGAGCTGCACCTGTGATCATGTTCTTAACGTAGTCAGCATGTCCTGGGCAGTCAACGTGTGCGTAATGTCTTTTGTTTGATTCATATTCAACGTGTGCTGTAGAGATTGTGATTCCACGTTCTCTTTCTTCTGGAGCTTTATCGATCATATCGAATGCTACCGCTTCACCGGTTCCTAATCTCATGTTAAGAGTTTTTGTGATAGCAGCTGTTAAAGTTGTTTTACCATGATCAACGTGACCGATCGTACCGATATTACAATGCGGTTTGTTTCTTTCGAATTTAGCTTTTGCCATTTCTGAAAATCCTCCTTTAAAGTTCGTTCATTATTTTATTTAATGTTGTATTTATCTGCTCGATACCTTTGATTATAGTAAATAACCAAAGGTTTTTCAAGCATAATTTTTGGATTATAATCGTACAAGCGAAATCAGATTACTTTGATTTTGCAGCAAGTACTTTTTCCTGAACTGATTTTGGAACCTGTTCATATTTTTCAAAGAACATGGAGTAGTTACCACGTCCCTGCGTTTTGGAACGAAGGTCGGTTGAATATCCGAACATTTCTGCAAGTGGAACGAATCCTCTTACAATTTTTCCACCGCCAAGATCATCCATACCTTCAATACGTCCACGACGTGAATTGATATCTCCGATAATATCACCCATATATTCTTCTGGCATAGTAACTTCTACCTTCATGATAGGCTCAAGAAGAACTGGTGATGCTTTCTGCATAGCTTCCTTAAATGCAAGGGATCCTGCAATGTGGAATGCCATTTCAGATGAGTCGACTTCATGGTAAGATCCGTCATATACGATTGCATGAACACCAACTACTGGGAATCCGCCAAGGATACCAGCTTTGGTAGCTTCTTCAATACCCTCTCCAACTGCCGGAACATATTCTTTTGGAATAGATCCACCAACACACTGAGATTCGAACTTGAATAACTGTTCACCATTTGCATCCATAGGTGCGAATTTAACTTTACAGTGTCCGTACTGTCCACGTCCACCTGACTGTTTTGCATATTTGCTGTCGATGTCAACCGCTTTTGTGATTGCTTCTTTATAAGCAACCTGTGGCGCACCAACATTTGCTTCTACTTTAAATTCACGCAGAAGTCTGTCTACGATAATTTCAAGATGAAGTTCACCCATACCAGCAATGATGGTCTGACCTGTCTCTGTATTGGTATGTGCACGGAATGTAGGATCTTCTTCTGCAAGTTTTGCAAGCGCTTCACCCATTTTGCCCTGTCCTGCTTTTGTCTTAGGCTCAATTGCAAGCTCAATAACTGGTTCAGGGAATTCCATAGACTCAAGAATAACAGGATGCTGTTCATCACAGATTGTATCGCCTGTGGTAGTCGTTTTGAAACCTACTGCCGCTGCAATATCTCCTGCATAAACTTTATCAAGTTCTTCTCTTTTGTTGGCATGCATCTGTAAGATACGACCAACACGTTCTTTTTTATTTTTTGTAGCATTCAATACATAAGATCCAGAGTTAACCATACCTGAGTATACGCGGAAGAAAGCAAGCTTTCCAACGAATGGATCTGTCATGATTTTAAATGCAAGTGCTGCAAAAGGTTCTTCATCAGATGAATGTCTTACGATAGGTTCTCCATCCAAGTCTGTTCCTTCAATTGCAGGAATATCTGTTGGTGCAGGCATGAATTCAAGAACTGCATCAAGAAGTTTCTGAACCCCTTTATTTCTGTAAGCTGTTCCACAGCAAACAGGAATTGCACGGCATTCGCATGTTCCCACACGAAGCACAGCTTTAAGCTGTTCTGTAGTAGGTTCTTCTCCTTCAAGGTACATTGTCATTAAATCATCATCAAGCTCACAGATTTTTTCAATAAGCTCTGCACGATATAATTCAGCATCATCCTTCATATCATCAGGGATGTCAATGATTGAAATATTTTCACCCTTATCATCATTATAGATGTATGCTTTCATCTCAAACAAATCAATGATTCCTTTGAAATCGTCTTCTTTACCAATTGGTAACTGAAGACAAATTGCATTTTTACCAAGTCTGCTTTTAATCTGATCTACAGCTCCGTAAAAATTTGCACCAAGAATGTCCATCTTGTTGATAAAAGCGATTCTTGGAACTTTATAAGTATCAGCCTGTCTCCATACATTTTCCGACTGCGGTTCAACGCCGCCTTTTGCACAGAAAACACCTACTGCACCGTCAAGTACACGAAGTGAACGTTCTACTTCCACGGTGAAATCTACGTGTCCAGGAGTATCAATAATGTTGATACGATGCTCAAGAGCGCCAGCTTTTTTCTGTGCGTTCTCCTGAAGTGTCCAATGACATGTCGTAGCGGCTGATGTGATTGTGATACCTCTTTCCTGCTCCTGCTCCATCCAGTCCATGGTAGCAGTACCCTCATGAGTATCACCAATTTTATAGTTTACACCGGTGTAAAATAAGATACGCTCTGTAAGCGTTGTCTTACCAGCATCGATATGCGCCATAATACCAATGTTTCTGGTTCTCTCTAATGGATATTGTCTTCCAGCCAAGGTATTTCCTCCTTTTAGAATCTGTAATGAGCAAATGCTTTATTTGCTTCAGCCATTTTATGCATATCTTCTTTCTTCTTTACAGAAGCTCCAGTACTTGCTGCTGCATCAAGAATTTCGTTAGCCAATCTTTCTTCCATGGTCTTCTCACCTCTTTTACGAGAATAAGTAGTCAACCAGCGAAGTGCAAGCGCCTGACGTCTTTCAGCTCTTACTTCGATTGGTACCTGATATGTTGCTCCACCAATACGTCTTGCTTTTACTTCAAGAACAGGCATGATATTATTCATCGCCTCTTCAAAAACTTCAAGAGCTGGTTTGTCTAATTTTGCTTCCACTCTTGCGAATGCTCCATATACAATTTTCTGAGCTACGCCTTTTTTGCCGTCTAACATAATGTTATTAACAAGTTTCGTAACTACCTTATTGTTGTATAAAGGATCCGCTAATACGTCTCTTTTTTGTACATGTCCTTTACGTGGCACGGTTCTTCCCTCCTTATTATAATGCGACATAATGTCTTAATAGATCATCGGTACTCACAATGATAAAAATGTGTTCGCGCTGTTTTTCATTTATCTACGCATCAAGATGCACGAATCTGAACTCCAACACTAACTTAAGTTTAACTGTGGTACTTGCAAACAGTCAGATGACTATTTTGCAGCTTTTGGTCTCTTAGCGCCGTATTTTGAACGAGCCTGTCTTCTGTTAGCAACTCCAGCTGTATCAAGTGTACCTCTGATAACATGGTATCTTGTACCTGGTAAGTCTTTAACCCTACCACCTCTGATAAGAACAACACTATGTTCCTGTAAGTTGTGGCCTTCTCCTGGAATGTAGCTTGTTACTTCGATTCCGTTTGAAAGACGTACTCTGGCGATTTTTCTAAGAGCTGAGTTAGGTTTCTTAGGTGTAGCTGTCTTAACAGCTGTACAAACACCTCTTTTCTGTGGTGCAGATACATCAGTTGTCTTCTTTCTTAAAGAGTTATACCCTTTCTGAAGAGCTGGTGCAGTAGATTTTTTTTCAGATGTTTGTCTTCCTTTTCTAACTAACTGGTTAAATGTTGGCATTCCGATTCACCTCCTGTGATTAAACTGTTTGTTACAACCCTTAACGGGTCATTTATGCACAATAAAAAAAAGCATTTTTGTGCATGCTAGATAATTATACGTGCAGTCCATGTTCTTGTCAATTCTTTTTTCTATATTTTACATAGAGGTTTCTTGTATATTTTTTACCAAGTAAAAATGGAAAGAACCTATTAATTATATAAATAGCAATTACTTCCAAAACCAAAACGGCAACTGCTAATGTCAAATAAAAAACATATTGCTTTGCCCGTGTTATATATTGATTTACAAAATATGAGAAATGGATCGCCGCTATCATAATTTGACAGTCAAGGTGGGTTGCCATAATAATCAAAGAATTTTTTCCAAAATAACGAATCATCTTTAACGATGGTACGTTTCTGCAAAATAAGATAACCCAGGCTGCCCCTGAAAGCGCTGCAATATAGTACAAAAATGGTTGGTTAATGACAAGTGTATGAAGATCAACCCGCTTATTAACCATGCCACCCGCGATACTGAGCAACAGAAATAAAATACCTAATCCTATTTCTTTAAGGTTAACACTCTTTCTTCCTATATAAATATGAGTGCCCACCGCCTTATCATATAAAAGTCTTGTACAAAAATAACCAGCTGAGAGGAATATTATTCCAACCATACCTCTTAAAAGAGACGTTAAGAAGTAGCCAACCCACAAGACTGGCATACTCAGGAACATCGGATAATATTCTTTGAATAGTGGAACGATGAAAGATGTTATGACAGCCAGAATTACCGTAATAAAAATCGTCCACTTAGTATTGGTTTTTTTTCTTAATAATAAAAACCCGGTTTCTGAAAAAAACAGAGCAGGCAAAAACCATAGCACTGACATTCCATACAGTGTAATTGCCTCTATTCCAGACCGCTGCAAATCAACAACTGTTATGTTGTCCTGCTTTAAAATCAGATATGCAGCATCTATCAGAAGGTAAATCAAACTAAATCCAACATATGGAACCATAATGCTTCTCAATTTATTCTTTATGATTACAGAGATTTTCTTGTTTTCTTCTCCTTTGATTTGTAGCAGAATTCCTGCCAGAACAAAAAAAAGAGGCATATGAAACGATGAAATCCATGTGAGAATATCTTCCTGCAGAAATGTAGAATGACCTGCCACCACCATAATGATGCCTATTCCCTTCGCCATATCCAAATAATCTATTCTTTCTTTTTTCATAATTATCTCCATTCAGTTCAATTCATAAAGTGCCACATAATATATAAAAGCAAAAACAAAGGATATCAGATTTCTGATATCCTCTTAACCACGATTATAGCTAGATTGTATTCATTCTGCAATGATATTCTTAATGGTTCCTTTTCTTTGAGGTGTTTTCGAGTCCATTGTAAGATTTCTTAAATAGAATAAATTCAGCCTCTCCCAAATTGTAATCTGGTCAATACTCATTTCTTCGAATCCCCGTTGTATGGTAAGGTTTCTAATATAACTAATCTGCTTATTACATTCTCTCCAATAAAAATAAAAAAGAAACATAAAAAGCATAAAAATCATCGAAAATAACACTTCTGGGAAAAAAGTCTGATCCGGTCTCACGGAAGCACTAAGTGCAACTTGTTCCTCACCAATCACAGTGAGATTTTCCTTAACAGACAAACTAAGAAAACCCACTCCTGATAAAGCCGTAACTACGCAGAATAATAACATGGAACCCATGACACGAAATCTGATTTCTTTATTATTTCTTCTCATTTTAAAACTCCCATCCGCTTCTTCGGATATATGATAGCCAGTTAATACGATCAAACTCCTATTACTTAAACTATAGATATATAATAGGAAAGATTTCACAGAACTCTTTTCATTTAAGCATAATTATTTTATAATTATAATACAGGAATATTAGAAATGGAATAGTCAATTTACTTCTTTTTTCTATTTTTCCCTAAAACAACAGTATAAACTTATAACGAAAGGAGGCACACCTATTATGAGACACTATTTTCCAAAAAACAAGATCTATAAATGCTTATTTGCCTGCCTTCTTGTCGTAACAACTATAGGTTGCGCTCCCGTCACGAAAACACAGGGGGCAAAACAGAATTCTGATGTTTCAGACTCTGCCATCCTCTTAAGTGAACAACCCGTCCCTTCAAGCGGAGCAAAAACAGCAAAAGGAAATCGTGACAATACTCCTCTCGTTCTAGTCCCAACTGCAGGAACGAAGGAACTCTACGATTCTAATGCTGCCTCAATTGATGCTTCTAACTCATCTGAAGGCTATGTTATCGTAACATACAAAGGTTCTTCTCCTAAAGTAAAGCTTCAGATTACAGGAAAAGATAACGTGACTTATACTTATAATCTGTCAAAAAATAGTGAAGTATTTCCTCTTTCCGCCGGATCAGGTGCTTATAAAATAGCTGTATATGAAAATGTAGCAGGTAATCAATATTCAACAGCAATGTCAAAGAATATCAACACTGAAATAACAAATACATTTGGTCCTTTTCTCTACCCAAACCAATATGTAAAATTCTCTTCTGCTTCTGCCTCAGTGATAAAAGCATCAGAGCTTGCATCAAGCGCTAATCTGGATCTGGATGTAGTCTCCTCTATTTATAATTTTGTTATTAAAAATGTGACTTATGACTATAATAAAGCAAACACGGTACAAAGCGGCTATATTCCTAATGTGGATGTCATCTTGCAGACAAAAACAGGGATTTGTCTTGATTATGCAGCACTAATGACCTCTATGCTAAGAAGTCAGCGCATCCCAACAAGACTTGAAGTTGGTTATGCAGGCGAGGCTTATCACGCATGGATTAGTACCTATATCAAAGATATTGGCTGGGTCAACGGAATTATCGAGTTTGATGGCAAGAACTGGGAGTTAATGGATCCTACTTTTGCTGCAAATTCAAATGAAGCAGATCTTAAAAATTTTATCGGTAATGGAAGTAATTATTTAACAAAATATATCTACTGATTTTTCAAAAAAAGAATGAAGTTATATAGTATTTATTTCATTAGATATTAATTGTAAGCGTGCATACACACGCAGATGGGAGTATGAATGAAATCTGGGAAAATGTTATCAAATCGCGAAATTGCCTCTTTTTGTGAGCAAACAGCTCTTATTCTTAATGCCGGAATTACGCCTTCAGAGGGAATGGCTATTATGCTCTCTGATACCCACACCGAACAAGGTCGTGAAATCATCCAGTCAATCTGGAATATTACCAAAGAAGGGGAATCTTTTTACACTGCTGTGAAATCTGTCGGCGTCTTTCCAGATTATGTTCTACATATGATTTCCATTGGAGAAGAATCAGGAAAATTGGACATCGTTATGAACTCTCTTGCAAAATACTATGAACGTGAGCAGTCGATTCAGGATAGTATCAAAAGCGCTGTCAGTTATCCTTTTCTCATGATTGCAATGATGGTTGTCGTTATTCTGGTATTACTTACTAAAGTTTTACCCATTTTTAATCAGGTCTTCCAACAACTCGGCACTGAAATGAATACCATCTCAAAAACCTTTTTAAATATTGGCTCTGCTCTCAGCCGATATTCAACAATTACCGTTTTGATTCTTGTACTTCTTATGGCTCTGTTTTATTTTTCAACAAGAACTTTAAAGGGTAAAGAAGTTTTACACAATTTTTTAATGATTTTCCCTCCAACAAAAGCTTTCCAGGAGAAGATAGCCTCAGGTCGGTTTGCAAGCGGTATGTCTCTCATGATCAGTAGCGGCATGGATACTTTCACCAGTTTGGATTATGTGACAAAATTAGTAGATCATAAAGGTATGCAGCAAAAAATCGCTTCTTGCAAAACAATGATTCAGGGTGGCTCAAACTTTTCAGAAGCACTTTCTGAAGCAGCAATTTTCTCTCATTTGTATGCACGTATGATTTCTGTGGCTTTTAAAACCGGAAATCTTGATGTTGTCATGGAAAAAATCGCATCTCATTACGAAAAAGAAACTGACGATAAAATCTATTCCATTATTTCTATTTTAGAGCCAACATTGGTAATTATTCTTTCTTTGATTGTCGGACTCATTCTGATGTCTGTGATACTTCCTTTAATGGGAATTATGTCAAGCATCGGATAAATTGTTCCATTCGGATTGGAGGCAGTTTCAATGAATCGTTTTTCAGAAAAATTCAATTTAAAAAATCAACTCAAAAAAATTAATCTGCCCATTCTTGCTTTTATTATGCTTATGGGGGCGTTTCTTTATGGCATCTCCTCTGTATCTGCTACTACAACTGCCAAGCAGCTTGAAAGCCTGGAAAGTGCTGTTAACAAGAGTATTGTTCAATGTTATGCCATAGAGGGTATGTATCCTCCCAGCCTCGCATATCTTGAAGAACATTATGGGCTTATATATGATGAAAGTCGTTATTTTATTGATTATCAACCAATTGCTTCTAATCTAATGCCCGATGTAACTATTCTCTCACGTAATAACTTGGAATAGGAGAATTAAATATATGAACTTTCAAAATAAAACAAGACATATGGTTGATATATTATTTGTTCTCGCACTATTTGCAGTATTTGCACTCTCAGCATTACTGTTAGTTATGTTTGGCTCAAAAATTTATCAGAATACCGTAACTGGAATGAATGAAAATTATACGCTGAGAAACTCATATTCTTATATCACCGAGAAAATACGGCAGTCAGATACAGAAAATTCTGTTCAGACTGGTCTTATTCAAGATGCTTCAGCAATTGTAATAACGACTGAAACAAATCAGACACTCTATGAAACTTACCTTTATTATTATGACGGATATATAAAAGAACTTTTTATAAAAAAAGGTGATCCTGCTGACCCTACTGCTGGACAGAATATTTTAAAAGTGAACTCATTTGCGATAGAACAGATTAATTCATCTCTCTATTCTTTCAAAATTACTGATGAGCAGTCACAAACAATTGAATTTTTAGTAGATCACAAGAGTAATTGATAAACCAATAAAGGCGAGGTGAAAATATGAGTGCCAGGACAACTTCTAAATCTGCTCTGTTTCTAATGGAGCTCATCATAGCTATTTTATTTTTTTCGGTTGCAAGTGCAGTATGCATCAAACTGTTTGTGCACTCTCATTTGATTAGCGAAAAAACAATCCAGATTAATCACAGCGTTCTTATATCGCAGAACATAGCAGAATCTTTTATCAATGCAAAGGGTGACCATGCACAATTGGTAAAACTTCTTGATGCATCCATTCAACCACCTAATCAGCTAATGCTTTATTACGACAAAAACTGGTTACATACAGATGCTGAGCATGCTTCATTTATAGTTACAACAGAACTATATTCGGAAAACCTGATTCAATTCGCTGATATCACTATCGTCGACCAGAATTCGAACATACTCTATCAGAATCTTGCCTCCTACTATCCTCAAAACACTGTTGAAGCGATTCCATAATCCATTAACTTTGTTGCTATTCAATACTTTATGATTCAAATGACAGGAGATTTTTATGAAAAGTAAAAGCCATGGCGTAAATGTAGGCTCATCTTCTATCCTACTGATTTTTGTACTTTTGACATTGCTTTCCTTTGCAGCACTTTCTTTGCTCAGTTCCAATGCTGACTATGTATTATGCCAGAAAACTGCTGAACATAGTAGTGCTTATTACGAGGCTTGCAACGAAGCAAACCGCTCTATCGCAAGTATTGATGCAACATTATTATCACTCTATCAGTCAGGTTTAACAAAAGATGCTTATTTTGATGAAGCAGGGGAAACCATCTCTTATCTGATTCCCATGAATGATACGCAGTCCTTACAAGTAGATCTTGAAGTTCTATATCCAGAAAATCCCAATGATGGTTTTTATAAAATTTCAGCATGGAAGGTAATTACAACTCAGGAACCCGAATTTGACACTTCTTTAGATTTGTTATTTGAATAATATTGCAAAAAATATCCCCTGGTTTTACTCTTACTGCTTCTTTACAGTGAATAAAACCAGGGGATATTTATTGATTCATTTTAACTATTATTTCTTTCATTTAAAAATCAGTTACAAATATTATTCTTCTACTGTTGAAATAATTTCTTCTGTATCTTCTTCAATGAAATCTTCTTCAATAGAAATTTCTTCATCATATCCATCATCAAACATATCATCAAAAGAAATCATATCCTGTGGCTGAAGATCAGAGTCAAGTGTAACCGTACGGTATCTCTTCATTCCTGTTCCTGCTGGAATCAGTTTACCAATGATTACGTTTTCCTTCAGACCAATCAGCGGATCTACTTTACCTTTGATTGCTGCTTCTGTAAGAACTTTTGTTGTTTCCTGGAATGATGCTGCTGACAGGAATGAATTGGTTGCAAGAGATGCTTTTGTTATTCCAAGCATAACCTGTTTTCCGTCTGCTACTTCTTTTCCTTCTGCAAGTAATCTTTCATTTGTTTCATCGTAATCCAGTACATCTACAAGTGTTCCAGGTAAGAAATCTGAATCTCCATTATTTTCTAATCTGATTTTCTTCAGCATCTGCCTAACAATAACTTCGATATGCTTATCATTAATCTCAACACCCTGTAAACGATAAACACGCTGAACTTCACAGATCATATAATCCTGGACCGCACGAACACCTTTAATTTTCAGTAAGTCGTGTGGATTGATACTACCTTCTGTCAATTCGTCTCCGGCTTCAAGCACTACACCATCCATGATCTTAATTCTTGATCCGTATGGTATCAGATATGCCTTTGATTCTCCAGTCTCATTATTTGTGATGATAATTTCACGTTTTTTCTTTGTGTCTTTGATAACCGCAGTACCGGCAAATTCCGCAATAATTGCAAGACCTTTTGGTTTTCTTGCTTCGAAAAGTTCCTCGACACGTGGAAGACCCTGTGTAATATCATCTCCAGCAACACCACCGGTATGGAATGTACGCATTGTAAGCTGTGTACCTGGTTCACCAATTGACTGTGCTGCAATAATACCTACTGCTTCTCCTACCTGAACTGGTTCTCCAGTCGCCATATTTGCACCATAACATTTTGCACAGATACCAATATGTGACTTACAGGTAAGTATTGTACGGATTTTTAATTTTTCGATTGGCTCACCGTTTTCGTCAACTCCAACAGACATAATCTGAGAAGCACGTTTTGGTGTGATCATGTGATTTCTCTTCACAATCATATTACCATCTCTATCAAATACAGATACACACGTATATCTTCCAGTAATTCTATCCTGCAGACCTTCAATAACTTCCTTGCCATCCATGAATGCTTTTACAACCATTCCTGGAATTTCTTCTTTGCCTTCTGCACAATCAATCTCTCTAATGATCAGATCCTGTGAAACGTCAACAAGACGTCGTGTAAGGTATCCTGAATCGGCTGTTCTAAGTGCTGTATCTGAAAGTCCTTTACGCGCACCATGTGCTGACATGAAATACTCCAGTACGTCAAGCCCTTCACGGAAGTTTGACTTAATAGGAAGCTCAATTGTACGTCCTGTTGTATCTGCCATAAGTCCACGCATACCAGCAAGCTGTTTGATCTGCTGGTTGGAACCACGGGCTCCGGAATCAGCCATCATAAAGATGTTGTTATACTTATCAAGTCCTTTTAACAAAACATTTGTAAGTTCTTTATCTGTTTCATTCCATGTTTCTACAACTGCTCTGTAACGTTCTTCTTCTGTGATCAATCCACGTCTGAAATTCATTGCAATCTTATCAACCATTTTCTGCGCATCTTCAAGCATCTGTGGTTTCTGCTCTGGTACAGTCATATCTGAAATTGAAACGGTCATGGCTGCTCTCGTTGAATATTTATAACCAATTGCTTTAATATCATCAAGAACTTCTGCAGTTTTTGTTGAGCCATGTGTATTAATAACTTTTTCAAGAATTTGTTTTAATCCTTTTTTACCTACATGGAAATCTACTTCTAACTTTAAGAATTCTTCTGGCTTTGTTCTATCTACAAATCCAAGATCCTGTGGCATAATTTCATTGAAAATAAAACGACCAACAGTGGATTCTACATTTCCAGTTATAACACTGCCGTCTGGTAATGTTTTTTCCATTCTGACTTTAATTCTTGAATGTAGCGTTACTGCCTTGTTTTCATAGGCAAGAATTGCCTCATTAACATTCTTAAAGTGCTTTCCTTCTCCAAGTGCGCCAGGCCTTTCCTGTGTCAGATAGTAAATACCAAGTACCATATCCTGGGAAGGAACCGCTACAGGTGCACCATCTGAAGGTTTTAACAGGTTGTTTGGTGATAAAAGCAAGAAACGGCATTCTGCCTGTGCCTCTACCGAAAGTGGAAGATGTACAGCCATCTGGTCACCGTCAAAGTCAGCATTATAAGCTGTACATACCAACGGATGCAGCTTAATCGCTTTTCCTTCTACAAGGATCGGTTCAAATGCCTGGATGCCTAGTCTATGAAGCGTTGGAGCACGGTTTAACATAACAGGATGTTCTTTAATGACATCTTCAAGTACATCCCAAACCTGTCCATCTAATCTTTCAACTAATTTTTTGGCATTTTTTATATTCTGTGAAATTCCGCGTGCAACAAGTTCCTTCATAACAAAAGGTTTAAACAACTCAATTGCCATTTCTTTTGGAAGTCCACACTGATAAATTTTAAGTTCTGGTCCTACGACAATAACAGAACGTCCTGAATAGTCAACACGTTTTCCAAGAAGGTTCTGGCGGAAACGTCCGGATTTACCTTTGAGCATATCTGAAAGCGATTTTAAGGCTCTGTTTCCAGGTCCTGTAACCGGTCTTCCTCTTCTGCCATTATCAATCAGGGCATCAACTGCCTCCTGAAGCATTCTTTTCTCATTTCTTACAATGATATCTGGTGCTCCAAGCTCTAACAATCTTTTCAAACGATTATTTCTGTTAATAATTCTTCTATAAAGATCATTTAAGTCTGAAGTTGCGAAACGTCCACCATCAAGCTGTACCATCGGACGAAGGTCTGGTGGGATGACTGGAACAACATCCATAACCATCCATTCAGGTTTGTTTCCTGACTCTCTGAATGCTTCAATGACTTCCATTCTCTTTATGATTCTGGCTCTCTTCTGTCCAGTAGAATCTTTTAAACTCTGTTTGAGTTCAACAGACTCTCCTTCAAGATCAATTGCCTGTAACAATTCTTTAATTGACTCAGCGCCCATTCCTACACGGAATTTGTTTCCGTACGTCTCTCTGGCATCCTGATATTCTTTTTCTGAAAGTACCTGCTTATACTGCAGATCACTTTCTCCTGCATCCAATACGATGTAGGATGCAAAATATAAAACTTTTTCAAGAATTCTTGGAGAAAGGTCAAGAATCAGACCCATTCTACTTGGAATTCCTTTAAAATACCAGATATGAGAAACAGGTGCAGCAAGTTCAATATGTCCCATACGTTCACGACGTACATTTGCTTTTGTAACTTCAACGCCGCATCGGTCACACACAACACCTTTATATCTAATTTTTTTGTATTTACCGCAATGACATTCCCAGTCCTTACTTGGTCCGAATATCTTTTCACAGAAAAGTCCGTCTTTTTCAGGTTTTAATGTTCTATAATTGATGGTCTCAGGTTTTGTTACCTCACCGCGTGACCAATCTCTGATTTTTTCGGGTGATGCCAGTCCGATCTTAATGGCATCAAATGTCATTGGCTGGTAGACTTCTTTATTTGTTTCTGACATTTATGGCTCTCCTTCCGATTACGTTATTTTCACGTTTCTAAATTAAGAGAAAGCTTCCTGCTTATTCTTCAATGGACTCTTC
Source organism: Clostridia bacterium (assembly GCA_003246295.1). Taxonomy (GTDB): domain Bacteria; phylum Bacillota; class Clostridia; order Lachnospirales; family Lachnospiraceae; genus SZUA-378. The sequence goes on from QKAS01000030.1 coordinate 72,476, forward strand.
AAATTCAAGATCTGCCTCATCAAAATCAAGATCTTCCAGGTCATCCTCTGCTGCAACCAGTTCTCCGCTGTCTGCATCAAACTCTTGCTTCTGGTATCCCATGGAACCAAGTGATTCTTTTTCGTAATCATAGCCTTTTAAATCGCCTTCGATCTCATAACGATAATCTGTCTCGGCATAATCGATGGTCTCTACAATTTCAACTTCTGTCTGGTCTTCACGGAGTACTTTTACATCAAGTCCAAGTGACTGTAATTCTTTCAGCAATACCTTAAATGATTCAGGAATACCTGGTTCAGGTATATTATCTCCTTTAATGATCGCTTCATATGTTTTAACACGTCCGATCACATCATCAGATTTCACTGTTAAGATTTCCTGTAATGTATAGGCTGCGCCATATGCTTCCAGCGCCCAAACTTCCATTTCTCCAAATCTCTGTCCACCGAACTGCGCTTTACCACCAAGTGGCTGCTGCGTTACAAGTGAGTATGGTCCTGTTGAACGAGCATGAATCTTATCATCAACAAGGTGATGGAGTTTCAGATAATGCATGTGTCCAATTGTTACTGCACTATCAAAATATTCTCCAGTTCTACCATCACGAAGCCTTACTTTACCATCTCTTGAAATCGGAACACCTTTCCACAATTCACGGTGATCCTTGTTTTCAGATAAGTACTGCATCACTTCCGGAAGCAACTCATCTTTATGTTTTTGTTCAAATTCTTCCCATGATAAATTAACATAATCATTGGCAAGATCCAGTGTATCCATAATATCCATTTCGTTCGCGCCATCAAATACTGGTGTTGCAATATTAAATCCTAACGCTTTGGATGCAAGTGAAAGATGAATTTCAAGCACCTGACCGATATTCATACGCGAAGGAACACCGAGTGGGTTCAATACAATGTCAAGTGGTCTTCCGTTTGGAAGATAAGGCATATCTTCTACTGGAAGTACTCTGGAAACAACACCCTTGTTACCATGACGACCCGCCATCTTATCACCAACAGAGATTTTTCTCTTTTGCGCAATATAGATTACGACTGCCTGGTTCACTCCTGGTGATAATTCATCTCCATTTTCTCTTGTGAATACTTTAGCATCAACAACAATACCATATTCTCCATGTGGTACTTTCAATGAAGTATCTCTTACTTCACGCGCTTTTTCACCAAAAATCGCTCTTAAAAGCCTCTCTTCTGCTGTAAGCTCTGTTTCTCCTTTTGGAGTTACTTTACCGACAAGAATATCTCCGGCACGTACTTCTGCACCGATTCTGATGATTCCTCTGTCATCGAGATCTTTTAATGCTTCTTCACCAACACCCGGTACATCTCTTGTAATTTCTTCAGGTCCGAGTTTGGTATCTCTTGCTTCTGCTTCGTATTCTTCTATATGAATTGAGGTATAAACATCTTCCTGTATAAGTCTTTCGCTTAAAAGTACAGCATCCTCATAGTTGTAACCTTCCCATGTCATAAATCCAATCAACGGATTTTTTCCGAGCGCAAGTTCTCCTTCTGCTGTCGAAGGTCCATCTGCAATCACATCACCTGCGTGCACATGTTCCCCTTTTACCACGATTGGTTTCTGGTTATAACAGTTGCTCTGGTTACTTCTCGAAAACTTTGTCAGACGGTATTCTTGTTTTTCACCATCATCACAAATGATTCTGATGGTATCTGCTGAAGAGTAGTCAACTGTTCCGGATTTTTTAGCAACAACACATATACCCGAGTCAACTGCTGCTTTTGGTTCCATTCCAGTACCTACAACCGGTGCTTCTGTAAATAATAATGGAACAGCCTGACGCTGCATGTTTGATCCCATTAGTGCACGGTTCGCATCATCATTTTCCAAGAAAGGAATCAATGCTGTTGCGACAGAAAATACCATTTTAGGAGAAACATCCATATACTCAAACATTGTTTTTGGATATTCCTGTGTTTCATCCAAATAACGACCTGATACTGAATTTCTGACAAAATATCCATCTTTATCAAGCAACTCGTTTGCCTGCGCTACATGATAGTTATCTTCTTCATCTGCCGTCATATAAACTACTTCATCAGTAACTCTTGGTTTTTCCGGATTGCTCTTATCAATTTTTCTGTATGGCGCTTCAACAAAACCATACTCATTGATTCTTGCATAAGTTGCAAGTGAGTTAATCAGACCAATGTTTGGACCTTCAGGTGTTTCGATTGGGCACATTCTTCCGTAATGGGAATAATGAACATCTCGAACCTCGAATCCAGCACGATCTCTGCTCAAACCACCTGGTCCGAGTGCAGAAAGTCTTCTCTTATGTGTCAGCTCACCCAATGGATTGTTCTGATCCATGAACTGTGACAACTGTGAAGAACCAAAAAATTCTTTCACCGCTGCCTGAACAGGTTTAATATTGATTAAAACCTGTGGTGATACTTCTTCTGCATCATGTGTCGTCATTCTTTCACGAACAACGCGCTCTAATCTTGAAAGACCAATTCGATACTGATTCTGCAACAATTCTCCAACAGCTCTGATACGTCTGTTTCCGAGATGATCGATATCGTCAGCATTTCCAAGACCGTATTCTAAATGAATATTATAGTTAATGGAAGCAATAATATCTTCCTTTGTAATATGCTTAGGTACCAGTTCATGAACATTTTTCTGAATTGCTTCAGCAAGTTCTTCTGGCTTGTCCTGGTATTCTTCCATAATTTGATGAAGTACTGGATAATAAACCAGTTCTGAAATCCCAAAATCCTTTGGATTGCAGTCAACAAATTTTGTCATATCAACCATCATATTGGAAAGAACTTTAACATTCTTTTCTTCTGTCTGAATCCACACAAACGGAACTGCAGCATTCTGGATGGTGTCAGCCAGTTCGGCAGTAACTTTTGTTCCGGCAGTTGCCAGAACTTCTCCATATTGATCCACTACATCTTCTGCAAGAATCTGTTTTCTGATTCTATTTTTTAAAGCAAGCTTTTTGTTGAATTTATAACGTCCTACTTTAGCAAGATCATATCTTCTTGGATCAAAAAACATTGCTGTAATAAGACTTTCAGCACTTTCCACACTAAGTGGTTCGCCTGGACGGATTTTCTTGTATAACTCTAAAAGACCTTCTTGATAATTCTCAGAAACGTCTTTGCCAAAACTTGCTTCAATTTTAGGTTCATCCCCAAACAACGCACGAATCTCGTCGTTTGTTCCAACGCCAAGCGCACGAATCAATACTGTAATGGGGACTTTTCTGGTTCTATCTACACGAACGTAGAAAATATCATTGGAGTCTGTTTCATATTCCAACCACGCACCGCGGTTAGGAATTACAGTGGAAGAATACAGTGTTTTTCCTATTTTATCATGTCCGATTGCATAATAAATGCCAGGAGAACGTACCAGCTGGCTGACAATAACTCTTTCAGCACCGTTGATCACGAAAGTTCCTGTTTCAGTCATAAGTGGTAGGTCACCCATAAAGATTTCATGTTCGCTTATTTCTTCTTTTTCTTTATTGTAAAGGCGAACTTTTACCTTTAACGGTGCAGCATAAGTAGCATCCCGCTCCTTACACTTCTCTATGGAATATTTGACCTCATCTTCGCATAATTCGAAGTCAACAAATTCCAAGCTCATATGTCCACCGTAGTCAGCAATTGGAGAAATATCGTCAAATACTTCTTTTAAGCCCTCTTCCAGAAACCATTTATAGGAGTCCTTCTGGACTTCTATCAGGTTGGGCATCTCCAATACCTCTTTTTGTCGTGAATAACTCATACGTATGTTCTTGCCGGCAGCAATAGGACGTATTCTGTTTTTTTCCATTGACATTTCACCCCGTTCTTTATGATTTTAGCCGAATCTAACACTATTTGTCTCTAAAAATAAGCATACAAAACCACAATAGTGCACTATCCATATTAACACAAACAATTTTTGGAGTCAATCGTTTTTTTATATAAAAAAAAGTTCCCACATTTATGGGAACTTTTTGTACTGATATTATTTTAAAGTTACTTTAGCGCCTTCTGCTTCAAGTTTTCCTTTAACGTCATCAGCTTCAGTTTTGGATACGCCTTCTTTTACAAGTTTAGGAGCGCCATCAACTAAATCTTTTGCTTCTTTTAAGCCAAGTCCTGTTGCTTCACGAACAACTTTGATAACTTTAACTTTGTTTGGTCCTACTTCTGTTAATTCAACGTCAAATTCTGTTTTTTCTTCAGCTGATTCTGCTGGAGCTGCTGCTGATACAACAACACCTGCTGCTGCTGATACACCGAATTCTTCTTCACATGCTTTTACTAATTCATTTAATTCAAGTACTGTTAACTCTTTAACAGCGTCGATAATTTCCTGTGTTGATAATTTTGCCATTTAAATTTACCTCCATTTAATATTCTGTATGATCTCATACAATTTTATTTGTTTTGATTATTCTGCTGCTGGTTCTTCTACTGCAGGTGTTTCTTCTGTAACTGCTTCTGCTACAGGTGCTTCCTCAGCAACTGGTGCTGCTGCCACTTCGCCTGAAGCGCCGCCTTTTTCAGCAAGCTGATTCATGACACGAGCAAAGTTGGTAATTGGTGACTGTAAGCTTCCAAGTAATTTGGAAAGAAGTTCTTCTCTTGAAGGGATTGCTGCGATTTTAGCCATACCAGCTGCATCATATACAAGACCCTCAACAACACCGCCTTTAATTTCGAGCTTATCAGCAGTTTTTGCAAATTTCTGTAAAATTCTTGCAGGTGCTGTAGCGTCTGTTGTAGAGATTGCCACTGCGCTTGGTCCTTCAAGGTAAGGCGCAAGTGATTCGAACTCTGTTCCTTTGAATGCGAAGTTCATCATAGTGTTCTTATAAACTTTGTAAGTCACTCCTGCTTCACGAAGTTCTTTACGAAGTCTTGTATCCTGTTCTACCGTTAATCCACGATAATCAACAAGAACAACCGACTGCGCATCTTTGATGTTTGCAGAAATTTCTTCCACTACGGGTTTTTTCATTTCGATTTTTGCCATTTTTCTACCTCCTTATAGATTCATTGCCGATCCGGAGTCTAATATATAAAAAGCCTCCCTGAAGACAGGAAGGCAAAAAGTCAACTCATAAACTCTTTCTCCTCGGTAGGCGATATCCTTATGTCTTTCAGAGAATTCATCCAGACACCTACTGTCTTCGGCATGGTTTAATAACCTTGTATAACTTATCATAATATGTACATAAATGTCAAGCTTTTATTTCATCTTTTCCAAATTTCCATTTTCGTCAATTATAACCTCTGGAGACAATGTCCTTAGCTGACCCAATACATTATCTCTGTCCTGCCCCGAGAGCAAAAGTGTCCTGCACGACTGTTGCCTGCATGGAATGAATTGTATCTGTTCTAGTGAGTTTCCTTTTACTGCAATTTGCAACAATCCTGTATCTACTGTTTTAGAATTGAACCAAAAGTTTCCAAGACTGTAAATGACAGGAGTGTCATTTATATAGGTGATTCCTTGAAGGCAATGTGGATGATCCCCAACAATCAGGTCCGCACCTGCTTCTTCAAACAAAATTGCCTGATCTCTTTGCGCCCAATCTATTTCTGTTGTGTTCTCAGCACCCCAGTGCACATACACAATTACAAAATCCGAGTTTTCTTTTGCTGTTTTGATGACTTCACATAACAGTTCGGGTTCAAAACATCGAAAAACACCCGGCGAATTTTGTGTCGCGCCTTTTGTATCCGGATTCGGCATACGTTCAATCTGCGTTGCCGCAACAATTGCCACCTTCGTCCCCTCTATTTCATAGTAGAACGGAGTTTTCGCTTCGTCCAAGGTTGTTCCCGCCCCTACATACTCTATTCCAGATCCTGTTAATGTATCCATTGTATCTAAAATAGAAATTTCACCGTAATCATAAGCATGATTATTTGCAAGTGATACGAGGTCAACCCCCATATCTTGTAATATCTTAGCATTCTGAGGATCGCTTCTAAACGTATATGTTTTACCCTCTGTGGGAGTTCCACGATTTGTGAACGTACATTCATTATTCACCATAAAAAGATCCGCCTGCTTCATGTAACCAAGCAGCGTCTCATCGAAACATTTCGTAATCTCTCCACCGACGCTTCTGTAATAATTCATGATACTGTAAGAATCATCAAACATAACATCACCCGCAAAAGCCATTGTCATAACAGCATCTTCCATCGTTTCCTGGGCCTCATCTACCGTTTGACTTATTACAGGTTCTGTCCCCGGAAATGGAATAATGCTAATTTCCTGCGCTCGTACTGATGAAGGTACAGCATCAGGATTTTCTGTTTTCTCGTTTTTTTCAACGATTCGGAAAATGTAAATTCCCGATAAAAAAAGACTACCTATGAAAATCGCCAGAAAAAAAGACACCAAAAATAAAACGAGATATTTTTGTTGTTTACGAGTTTTCTTTTGTATTCCTTTCCTATTGGTTCCTGTTTTCTTTTTCATCCAAAACTACCTATTTTGTACTATTTTATATTCTTTATTTCATTGTATTTTCTACATCATATCACATTTTCCATAGCAAAAAAAGAAGACCGTATTTTCCATGCCATCTAAAGCAAAGAAAATACGGTCTAAAATTTTATTAGAATTTTGCTGTACTAATTTTTACACCAGGTCCCATAGTTGAACTGAGCGTAATACTTCTTAAATACTGTCCTTTTAATGCGCTTGGTTTTGCTTTCTGAATTGCATCCATAACTGCGCGGAAGTTATCCTGAAGTTTCTCTTCTTCAAAAGATGCTTTTCCAATTGGAACGTGGATGATGTTTGTTTTATCAAGTCTGTACTCAATCTTACCAGCTTTGATATCATTTACTGCTTTTGTAACATCCATAGTAACTGTTCCAGCTTTTGGGTTTGGCATAAGACCTTTTGGTCCAAGTACTTTACCAAGACGTCCAACAACACCCATCATATCAGGAGTTGCAACAACAACGTCAAATTCAAGCCATCCTTCGTTCTGGATTTTTGGAATCAGCTCTTCTCCACCAACAAAATCTGCTCCTGCAGCTTCTGCTTCTGTTAATTTATCACCTTTTGCAAATACGAGAACTTTAACAGTTTTACCTGTTCCGTGTGGCAGTACAACTGCTCCACGAATCTGTTGTTCTGCATGACGTCCATCACATCCTGTTTTGATATGAAGTTCGATTGTTTCATCAAATTTTGCCACTGCTGTTTTTTTTGCAAGTGTTATTGCTTCATTTGGTTCATAAGCTACTGTACGGTCGATCTGTTTTGCAGCTTCGTTATATTTTTTACCGTGTTTCATCGTTTACCTCCTGTGGTAGTCGGTAGTCTTCCTACCTCCCACTTTTATTTTATTATTCTGCTCGTTCCTGTAAATTAGTCTTCTACAGTGATACCCATACTTCTTGCTGTTCCTTCAATCATGCTCATAGCAGATTCCAGATTTGCTGCATTTAAATCAGGCATTTTAAGTTCTGCAATTTCCTGAATCTTAGCTTTGGAAATTTTAGCAACTTTTGTTTTGTTTGGTACTGCAGAACCTGATTTTAAATTACATGCTTTTTTCAGAAGTACTGCTGCAGGTGGAGTTTTTGTAACGAAACTGAAACTTCTGTCCGCATAAACAGTAATAACTACAGGAGTAATCATGCCGTCCTGATCTGCTGTTCTAGCGTTGAACTGTTTGGTAAATTCAACAATGTTAACACCATGCTGTCCAAGTGCAGGACCAACTGGTGGAGCCGGGGTAGCTTTGCCGGCTGGAATCTGTAATTTGATATAACCTTGTACTTTTTTTGCCATAATGGCACCTCCTAAAAATTGTGGTAGTATGATTGGCGGCAGGAACCGTTTCCCGCCTCCCACGTTTTATAAGGAAAGCTCCTTATAAAAATTTATGTACCCTACAGGTATTATGTCATCCAAAACACCCGTACGAACATTCAAGCTACATTTTTCTGACTTCTTCAAAACTGATTTCTACCGGTGTTTCACGTCCAAACATCTCAACATTAATTGTTGCTGTCTGTTTGCCATAGTCCACTCTCTGAACCACACCGACAGTATCCTGCCATACGCCCGAAACAACTGCAATGGTATCTCCTTCTGCAAAGTCAACTGAGATATTTTCTGTTTTGATACCAAGCGGTTTCATTTCTGCTTCCGTCAGCGGAACCGGCTTGCTTCCCGGTCCTACAAAACCTGTGACGCCTCTGGTATTACGCACAACATACCAGGTGTCATCATTCATCACCATATTAATAAGTACATAACCTGGGAAAAGTTTCTTCTGAACCGTTTTTCTGGCCCCGTTCTTCATTTCCACAACATCCTGCATAGGAACTCTGACTTCAAGAATTTCTTCTTCAAGATGTCTGTTTTCAATTGCTTTATCAATATTGGCTTTTACTTTATTTTCATATCCCGAATAAGTATGTACCACATACCAATTAGCCTCTGCCATGCAATCACCCTCACTTACATCGTCAGGAAATTAATGCCGTATTTAATAATAGTATCAAATAGTGCAATAATTAACCCCACGACAACAGATACGCAAACAACTGCGACTGATTGTTTGAAAAGTGACTGGCGTTCAGGCCATGAAATTTTCTTAAATTCAACCTTTACACCGTCAAAAAATTTAACTTTCGGTGTTTCTTTGTGTGCAGAATCTCCCATAAGCTCACTTCCCTTTCATTAGAATTCCAATTATTTGGTTTCTTTGTGCAGTGTATGAGTTTTGCAGAATCTGCAATATTTCTTAGTTTCCATTCTGTCAGGATGTGCTTTCTTATCCTTTGTTGTGTTGTAGTTACGCTGTTTGCACTCTGTGCATGCTAATGTAATTTTTGTACGCATTATTCCACCTCCACGCGCAATATTTTATATACTTAATTTTTGTGATAGTCCCCTGATATACCCGGATTTTGAGCATAAAAAAAAGACCTATTTCTCATCTCGCCCGTTTACTATATCATACTGTCCATTTAACGTCAATCAGTTTTTCCACAAAAAGTGTATTTATGATATGAATTTTACTACAGAAACATTGCTTTTGCAAGTACTCTGTGATATGATAAATGCATAAAAATAGGTTTTTTATGCCCATAATACATAAGACTGGATTTTTAGTAACCATATCATGTTCCATTCGCATGGTACGAACTGGTCTTAACAGCAGAACAGATTCTGCTGGAAGTATATTTCAAGGAAGAAAGGAGGGGCTGACTATGAACACATCTGCACTTAATACCATCTATAACCATTACCTGCCAATGTATGTCAAAAAAGGTACTTCCGCATATGACACTCATAAAAAGAGTGAATTGCGTGGTATCTATAATTCTATTGTCAAACTAAACAAAGAATCCCCTCTGTATCTGATCAAACAAAATAAAGAAAATCAGGAATATGCTGTAAGCATTAAGGAAGGTGCGCGAGATCTTCGCAACACGATAGCATCCCTTGGTGGCCGTGATCAGGATGCCATGCTTAGTAAAAAAACTGCTTTTTCTTCTAATGAAGAGATTGCTGTTGCAAAATATATTGGCGATGGGCAAGAAACCGAAGAAGTTCCATCTTTTGAAATTGAAGTTACCGCTCTTGCAAGCGAGCAGGTTAACACCGGTAACTTTCTCCCTTCTTCAGATAAATTTTTATCGCCAGGAACCTATTCTTTCGATGTAGGTGTCAACAATTTAAATTATGAATTCCAGTTTAATGTAAATGCTGATGATACGAACAGAGACATTCAGGATCGTCTGAGCAGACTGATCAATAATGCCGGTGTTGGAATCAACGCCACAATTCTTGAAGATGCCGACCAGAATTCCTCGCTGCGCCTTACATCACAAAACACAGGCACTACAAACGGAAGTGGTTTATTATTCACTGTTTCCGATGATCAGACAAGTAAGACATCTGGTTCCGTAGCTTTTCTGGGCATTGGCATTCCTACCAGACTTGCTTCAGACTCTTCTTTTTCCTTGAATGGAGTCGAACGACATACAGCGTCAAACCAGTTTACTGTCGAGAAAATGTATGAAATCACATTAAAAGGCATTAGTCCAACCGAAGGACAGACCTCCACAATTGGGCTAAAAACAGATACTGAATCACTAACAGAAAATATCAGCCAGCTTGCCTCTGGTTATAATGAATTTTTGCGTGCTGCCTCAGAGTTCACGCAGACGCAACAACGCGCTGGTTCTCTTGTCAGTGAATTAAAAGGAATTTCTACAGACTACAAAAATAGTCTTGATTCAATTGGTCTCACCTTTGGTGAAAATGGTTATATTGAAGTAAATGAGACGCATCTGAAAGAAGCTGCTGAATCTGACGATGCGCAGGAGCTGCTTTCAACAGTCAAAGACTTTACAGCTTCTTTATACCGTAAAACAAACCAGGTATCGATTAATCCTATGAATTATGTAGATAAAACAATTGTAGCCTATAAAAATCCAGGCAAAAACTTTGCAAGTCCTTATGTTACAAGTTCTTATAGTGGAATGATGTTTAATAGCTATTGTTAAAAAAGGAAAACAACTGTATTCAGTCGTTTTCCTTTTTTCATGATTGCTCATATTATTTTATCTTCATTTGTATTTCTTCTAAGTATCTCTCCAGAAAAGGAATCATATCTTCCATTAGTGAATTTCCCATCTCCTGTTTATTCTGCTTTGAGATTGCATGACTCAGTCGCTGAATTTTTTCTTCCAGTTCTTCCTTCGTTCCCTGTTCCCCGCCGCGATACAATACCGAGTCAGAATGATTATAGACATCCAGTATCCAATTAATCCCTTCTACTACCTGATTGAACAGTTCTTTTGTGTCTTCCTGCTCTTCTCCCTGAAATTCTTTGGCAACAAGCGCTGCCGTTTTTATCAATTTGGGAAGATAATCAAGTGCTGTCTCGTACGTTTCCTTCTGAATCTCATTGATTAAATTATTATTCATCCCGTAATCTCCCGTCTTCATAAGTTATAATCCTATTGTTAATATATCGGCATATTTGCCAGAATACTTTAATATTTTATCCAAATTCTTCATATAGAAAGTCAATACCTAGCATTTTATCATCTACGTAATAGTCAGCATTTGGTTTTCCCATGAGCAACTCATGATATTTGACACCCCAGTCCTGCATCTGCAGCCTTGTTACTTCCTGCCAGTCAATCCCAGTAACATATCCTCTCGCAGTAAAGAGCACGATTTCATTCCCAAGATGATAGAGTTTATTCACAATGTCTATCATCTTTTGGTTCGGCTCAGCCTTTGCATAATCTAACGATGCATCAAATCCCGCTATGACTCCATCAATATCAAAAACAAAACGCTTCCCTCCCTGTTTTATCTTCAAAAATTCTGCTGCTTTTTTAAATTCTTCTTCTGTATCAATATCAAAATTTCTGTTCATCTGATATCCGGCAATTTTTTTTCCTGACATGGAATGTTCTTCCAATATTACTCGGCTTCTCATCACATCAATGCATGCATTCTGATACATAATCACAGGTAGTTGCTGCCTTGGCATATTGTAAGCTTCCGGAATATCATTTAATATCGGTTTCATCAAACCATCATCTGACAGATACCACATTTTATGGGCGATTTCCTTTGCAGGGGCAACTGATCTAACACTGTCTATACTATCATCTTCCAGCATCATTTTAATCATTTTGTCTATATCATCAATATCCCGGATTGGGTAAGTTGGTCGAAGCTGTACCACCAGATCAGGGCAGTAACCAGTTTCTCTTTGCAATGTCGTGAGGGCATGAAAGAAGACATCAATGTCAAGCGCTGTATCTGTCGCAAATTCCTGTGGCCTGATGAATGGCACTTCTGCGCCCGCTTCCCTTGCAATTGCTGCATATTCTTCACTATCTGTACTCACAACAACCCTGTTGATGTATTTTGACGAAAGCGCATGCTCGATAGAATATACAAGCATAGGCTTTCCGTCTATGTTTCTGATATTTTTATGTGGTACACTTTTCGACCCGCTTCTCGCAGGAATTAAAGCCAACACTTCAGCCATCTTAATCTCCTATTTGTTCATTCATTCGTTTTCCAATGCTCTGTTCAAGTGGAATATGTTTCATACCCAGAATATAACTACCACCCTCTGTCGCGTTGATCATCTGAATCTGATGTGCATCCTTTCTCTGTATTCGTTTTTCAATCCATTTTCGATACATAATAAATTTTGCATCTGACAAAACTTTCCCGCCAAAATACTCCTTCACTTCAATCAGTTCCTCTTCATCTGTTGCTATCATATTAGATGTATCACTTGCATGTGCCAGATTATTGGTGAATGCAAGATCAAGCCCAAGAAAAATAATCCGCCCAGCATTGGCTCTTATCGAAAAATCCAACGCCGTCGTTGTAACAGATCCTCCTGTTTCGTATAAAGTCAGATTGTTTAGTCCCGCATACTCTTCTGCCGGTTTATACTCCTTTTGAAAAATAAGATATTTTTTTCCATGATATTTTTGAATGAACTGTCTATTTGCTGTAGACAGCAAAATCATGGGAATTGATTCTTTTTCATTTTCACGAAGTTGAAAGATGACACGCTCATTTGGATCCGTGACCATTACATAATCAGGTCTGATTCCCATAGAAATCATTTTATGAAAGGTTGTTCCAGTACTAATTATCACTGCATTCTTGGGTTTTTGACGTAGTTGCTCCAGATTCTTATCCAGGGAGGGACCCGCTGCAACGATATAAATATCTTTTCCAAAAAAATACCTCCATACATCATGTTCTACCTTCTTGGAAACATCATCACTTAACTCTAATGCTTTTACATTTAACTTAAAATTACAGTCTAGAAGTGTCCTCTGGTTTCTAAAACTACTATCCGTAATAAAAAATGATCGCATCCTCTCTTTCATTGTGTCCATTGCAATGTTTTCTATGGATGGTGCATGGATGACAAATCCATGCGGATTCGTCTCAATCGCATTGATCAGTTTTGTAAGATTTGGATCATAGTGCAGTGTTAAAAAATGTTCAAAAGCATGTCCTAGATGATAATGCATCATATTGAGAATCAGTATGATTAAGTCAGGTTCATAGACATTGATCGGCAATGCATAGGATACCTTATCAGCCAGTCCCCATATATGATATAAAAGTCCCGCTCCCAGAACTTCATAAGAAGATGCCTCTTCATTATAATAATGCGATGCAAAATACATCCCTTCTTCTCTGGGATCCTTATTAGAATGATAATATCTATGATGTCCACCGCGTTCTATTTTTATTGTCAGGTACCCTTTCTGTGTTTCTTCCACAGAATAGGTAACAGAATTAATTGTAAAAGGCTTTAGAAGATCAATCTCTGCAAACTCGTGCTTTTCATACTCTGTCTTAAGCAATACAGCAAGCCTCTCCTGTTTTTTTTGTAATACAGCCAGATTGTCTTCAAACCAGTTCTTTTGAGTATGTTCCAATTGTTTTCTGGAAAACATATTTTGAAGCATCACTAAAAATGGCTCAACTTTAAGTTCAAGATAGTCTGCCAGTAAAATATAATCATTTTCTTTTTGCGCCGCCAACAACTCTGCGAGCATACCCGTCATATAGGTGTTTTCAATCTGTATTCCATCCAGGATCAATATGTTTTGGTTCTTAATCAGTTCTTCCAGGGTTTTTTGGAAATAGAACAGAAATTCCCGGAACCTTCTGACTCCGCCATCATAATCCTGAATTCTGATTGCTTCCTTGCATCTTGTTAGCAAAAGCATGATTGAAAGATTATTCTGATATACCATCTGATAATTCATCTGCATTCCCCATCATTCTTATATCTACTGATTTCATTTTAGTTTTAATCTGAACATTTGTCAAAAAAAACAAACAAAAACACCCATAAATTTGGATGTCTTGTTTGCTTTTTGTGTTTGTGTTTGTGAAATAAACAATATATGAATGAAATCTTTCATTATTAGAAAATAAAAAGACTTTATAGCGGAATATTTCCATGCTTTTTAGGCATTGGCGGTACCTGTTTATTCCTTAATAGTTTTAATGCTTTCAGCAACTTCTGTCTTGTTTCTTCCGGTGTGATTACTTCATTGACAAAACCTCTTGCCGCAGCAACATATGGGTTTAAAAATCTTTGTTCATACTCTGACTTACACTGAACTCTCATCTGTTCCGCATCTGCTGCTTCTTTAATTTTACGTTTGAACGCAATATTAACCGCACCATCTGCACCCATAACAGCAATCTCAGCAATCGGCCATGCATATACAATATCCGCGCCCATTTCTTTTGAATTCATGGCAATATAAGCGCCGCCATACGCTTTTCTCATAATTAATGAAATCTTCGGCACAGTTGCTTCCGAGTATGCATACAACATCTTCGCACCATGTCTGATAATGCCGTTATGTTCCTGTGCAGTACCAGGTAAAAATGCAGGAACATCTACTAGGGTAATCAGCGGAATGTTGAAACAATCGCAGAAACGGATAAACCTCGCCATCTTGTCCGAAGCATGATAATCAATGGAACCTCCCATGACCATCGGCTGATTCGCTACGATACCAACACATTCTCCATTCATTCTTGCCCAGCCTATAACTGCATTCTGTGCAAATTCTTTCTGTACTTCAAAGAATGATCCCTGATCTGTAATGCATCCAATAATGGATTTTACATCATAGGGCTGTCTCGAATTGTCCGGAACAAGTTTTGTCAGATCACAACTATTGTCCTCATGCGAGAACCCAAATCTTTTTTTCAACTCTCCAAATTTGGAAATCACTTTATTCACATGTGATACAGCTTTTTGTCTTTCTTCATTCTGGATCACCATAGGTTTTTCTAAATAATTGGAAGGAAGATAACCTAGTAATTTTCGAACTCCCATCAAACATTCCGCTTCTGAATCATACGTAAAATGAGAAACACCGCTCTTGGTCGCATGCACATTGGCTCCACCGAGTTCTTCAACCGTGACCTCTTCATTGATGACTGTTTTAACTACGTTAGGTCCTGTAATAAACATTTTGGATATATCTTTCACCATAAAGATAAAATCACAGATCGCTGGTGCATAGCATGCTCCCCCAGAACAAGGTCCCAGTATAACAGCAATTTGCGGAATCATTCCTGATGCTTTTGTATGACGAAGGAACATTCCTGCATATCCACTTAATGAGTCAATTCCTTCTTCAATACGGGCACCACCACTATCATTTAAAAAAATTAGAGGAGCTTTCATCTCCATCGCCATATCCTGAATGCGGCAGATTTTGTAGGAGTGATATTCTCCTAGTGTACCACCAATCACTGTAAAATCTTCACTTGCAACAAACACAAGTTTTCCATTTACTTCTCCGTATCCTGTGACGACACCATCGCCTGGCACACGTTTTTTATCAAGTCCGAAGTCATTGATCCTGGATTCTACCAGTCCATCCACCTCTACAAAAGTATCTTTATCCAATAAAATTTCCAGACGCTCACGTGCTGTCAGCTTACCAGATTTATGCTGTTTTTCTATTTTATCCAGTCCACCGCCCAATTCCGACGCCGTTCTTCTTTTTTGCAGATCCTGTATGGCTTCATTCCAGTTCATCTTATATTCCTCATCTTTCGTACACAGTTTATCTTTACTACCTGTTACATTTGTTTGAATTTCAAATGCTTTGATATTCAAACTATAAGTATCATATACCAGAATGTTTTATTTGGCAAGAAGGAAATGAAAATGCTATAAAAAATCCACTTCGTGTTGTTACGGAGTGGATTAGACTTTTACTCTATTTACTTACATTCTTATTGAAGTAGTGATAAGATTCCTGCACTTTGTTGATTTGCCTGGGATATCATGGCCTGACCTGCCTGTGCAAGTATGTTATCCTTAGAGTAGCGCACCATTTCAGAAGCCATGTCAGTATCCCGGATTCTGCTTTCAGCTGCCTGTGTATTTTCTGAGGTTTGTGTTAGATTTCGCGAAGCATATTCCAATCTATTTTGAATTGCCCCAATTCTGGATCTTTCTTCAGAGACATAATCGATCCCTTCTTTTATAACAGCAATGGAACGTCTGGCGCCCTCCTGGGTAGACAAATCGACATCAAAATCAACTCCCAGTATTCCACTGGCAGACATATCTCCGATCCCAAATCTTAAAAACTCATCTGCAGATGCTCCCATATGGATACACATTGTATTCTGTGCTTTGTAATCTGGCCATGTAAGACTAATCTGATGTCCATTATATGTAACCTGATCACCACTGTCTTGTATTGCCTGTGGACTTCCACTATTAGGAACCATCGCATCAAGGTTTCCTGTATCAATCAGCGAGTCCGCATCTGCATTGCCAATGTTATATCCCATTTTATTATTGAAAAATGTTGCAAGCGCTGTACTCCCTCCCGCTGCAGCAACAGAAGCATCCTGTTTCATGGTATCTAAAATTGAATTTAATGGTTGTCCATATGCGTTTAAAACAGCATCCTCAAAAGTTGGTGCAGTCTTAAGTTCTGTTATGAAGTTGCTCCATTCACTTGTACCATTCGAGTCGGTATCGAGTTCATGCAAATATCCTACTGCAAGCACTCCAGCTAGTGCTGTATCTCTTGAATATTCATTTCCTTTATAATCAAACTGCTCTAAAAGCTTTTGTGCCGATGTGATACTTGTGAAATTGATTTCCTCACCAATAAGTGCTCCACTTACCCCTTGCGAAAACCAGTTTGGAATATTTCCCGCACTCACATTCTCACGCATCATGATATCTGTTAACTGACTTGTTATCAGTCGGTCTGCCAGATATCCTCCAATTTCCGGTCCGCTTTGTCCATAGGTTGTATCATCATTCATAAAAAAAGAATTGAATGTAATTGTCACATCCTCATCATTACCATACGAAGTTGATGCAATTACCTTATTCCCAAGATCTCTGATATCAAATCCAATTGACATATCCTGTTGCATCGTCCAGCCTGTTTGTGCTTCAATTCTTGAAAAGGCATCTGTTACCCAGCTGCCTTTTATATTTTCCAGAAACTTCTGATTCGACTCCGTCGTAGTTGTCGTACGTTGAAATGAGCCGTCCAGAATTTTCATGGTATTAAATTCTGTGCTTCCTGCAATTCTGTCTAACTCTGACTTTAGCTCTATAATTTCTTTATGAATTGCGTCCCGATCTGCCGAAGTATTGGTTCCGTTAGCAGACTTTACCGCAAGTTCATTCATACGCTGTAAAATGTCCTGTGTTTCACCCATAGCTCCATCCGCAATCTGTATTAGGGTGATGCCTTCCTGCACATTCTTATCCGCCTGATTCAATCCCCTAATCTGCGATCTCATCTTCTCAGAAATCGTCAATCCAGCCGCATCATCAGATGCACGGTTAATCTGATAACCTGAACTTAATTTTTCAGTTGTCTTCTTTAATCGTTGATTTACCATCCCAAACTGCCGTTGTGCATTCATGGATGCCAGGTTATGGGTTATGACCATTTTGCGAATTCCCCTCTCGCTTTCAGTGAACTATATTTTATATCGGTGTATTAGGGAAATAAGTTTAGATGAATTATACAATGTTTCCTTATTCTAAGAATGTAACTTAATTTTTATATTCTAGAAAACTTTTCTTTCTCATTATCATAATCCTTGAGATTTAAGATACCACAGTCATGTACACACCATGGCTTCACTTGCTTTGGCACAACAATTCTATATCCCCGCTTTATGAACTCCATACATTGTGATGCATCATAAAAATCCCATTTATCAAAAATATCTTCTCTCCATAAAATATCATATTGCGTAGCCATTAAGTAGCCATTTATGATGCAAAATAATTTTTAAGACAGTATTCTAATATTATTTAATATATCTAGTTTGCTAGTATTAAAAAACACGGACATATCCTTCCTTATGTTGTAATGCTTTCATCCAATCTATTGCTCGAATTCCTGCATTCTCATATGCTACTGCATTTACTAGTTCCGAAAAGTTATATCCAAACTTTGCTCTAAATTTCTCATTCTCCCATTGTGGCAGACATACAACAGAATCTAATCCTAATTCTTTCCAGTAAAAACCCATTTTATATTTAATTGGTAATTCATTAAAACGATACGCCATTTCTTCACTTCTTATTGTCATTACAGCAATAAAATTGTGCGAATTAAATCTTCCTATACCTCTACTCCATCGTTCAGCTGCTGTATCGAATGTAATATCATGATTAAATTTCCATTCCACATCACCTACACGACCTCTTGGCAAAGCATATGTTCCAAGATATGGTTCATCAACAATATTCTCAACCTCTTCCATCGGTAATTTCATATATCTTTCAACATCTGATAAAAATTTAATATAATTATCATTTTCAGTATACATATTAATTGTTGGGCTGTTAAAACGTAATCCAAAATTATGATATAAAAGACCAGCAAAACAATAATCTGACAAAATACTAATATTAGATTGTTTTATCTTAATATATTCTTCAAAATCAAAAAAAGGAATTTGGAAAATTCTCAATGGTAGAACTATATCTCTATCCACTCCATTTGACACTGCTTCTGTTACTATTTCTTTATATGTTTTATTGTCCATCACAGTTATAATTAAATAATCGTATTTAATGACTTTTTTAAATACATCTTTTAGAGGTAATACAGGCTTACCATCAAAACTTTTATAGTGTAAACCTTGGCTATCAGTAACTCCAACAACATTCACTTTGCTATGACCATGACATGAAGTAAAAATGTTATACCCGACTCCTAATCCCCACAAAATAACATTATACATTTTATTCTCCCATATTAATCTTTATTTTTCTCTTATTAACTCGCTTTTTCTTTTTTCATAGTTAAGCTCTCTAAGTCTGTGTCATTCCCCTTGGCCTAAATTCATAGATATTTGGATGTTTGGGGTTCACTTAATAAGACGTCGTCTTCTTTTGTTATGATTGGCCATTTTTTCTCTAAATCCTTACGGCAACCCAACCTCCCATATCATACGGGATCTCCTATATTGCAGGGTCCTTAATTCCTTCGTTCTGCTTATCCATAAAGGGCCGTCATGATGCTCCTATGCTGAGTCTGTTCTCTAATGGTGTAAAATCTAACTTTGTCTCTCTATGTTATTTATATTTTCTGTTTCATCCAGTACCTTTCGGTGGACGTCTTCCTGAATTTCACAGTTTTCTTCTTTACGCTACAGCTGATAGCTATCACTGATTGTAGCTTTTTAGTGGATTATTCATTCTGGTCGCGTAATACTCATGTAAAGCACTAAACTCTGGGTTCCTTTCTATCAGTGGGATTACTGCATTGAAAGTACAGCTCACAACTTATTTCGACCTTGTTTACTTATGGTCGTCTGTCCCTTGTGCTTTCCCGAACTATTCTCCCTTAATGAGGGTCCGGCCAGTTTTGTATCTGCCTTGGTGATTCGAAACGCCTCGCATCACCTACTTCTGCCAGAAATCCAGCAACCGTAATAAGTCCTATACCTTTGATGGCAAGCAGATGCTCGCTTTCGGGTATCTTTTTACACAAACTTTCTATTTCTTCCATAATGGAATCAAGCTGTGCCATTTTGTACTCGTAGTCCTGAAGCAATAGTTTCATTTCATACTCAGTTGCCAAAGTCCCTTTCTTCAAGCCGATGCTTCGCTTTGCTGCTTCACACAGGGTCGTTGCCCTTTTCTTCCCAACAGCTCTCAGTTTCGCATCTCGCCAGATCTGATTGATGTTCTCGGCTCCAAGGTTCACAATTGCTTCCGGGGTACATGCTCTCTTTAATACCAACATGCTACTCTGTGCTTCATAGTCCCCAAATACCTCTGTGTATTCAGGAAAATATACGGCGAACCATCTGGCAAATCTGTTTTTGATCTGAATCAGTTCTCTGTTTAGTCTCTTCCGATTTGCCGCCATAATTCTTAGATCTGCATACACACCATCCGGTGTATATGGTGCAGAGTATCTTCCTTCGATAACCAGTTTTGCAATTACCTTGGGGTCTTTGTTGTCATTCTTGCTTTGGCTGTTGTCATCCAGTTCCTTGGTTTGTTTTACCGCATAAGGGTTAACCATAACCAGAAGGATGCACTCATCCTCAAGATAAGCACCAAGATCGAACCAGCAATGACCTGTTGGCTCGATACCTACAATCACATCTGACTTTTTGTTCTTGTCCTGTAACCACTGCATCCAGTTCTTGAAGCTGTCGAAGCCTTCCCTGCTGTTGCTAAATTTAAAGACCTTCCCAAGTTCTATGCCCCGCCAGTCAAACGCTCTGGCATACTGTGTCGTGCTTCCGATATCGATTCCAACTACCAAAGTTGATTCTTTTACTTGATTGATTTTCTGATTTTGTTTACAATTCATTTGTGGGTGTCTCCTTTGAACGATGATTTTGTCAACCGGCTAGTTAACAATCATTATTCTATGGGTGACACTCATTTTTTGCAAGTCTGTCATTTGTACTTAACAAGAATGCTCCTATAGACTGATCGAATATGAGAATGTCAAAACAGGTCTATTGGAATGTCCGTCAAAGAATGGTGTAGCAAGCATGAAATTGCCGTAGCGAATTATTATTATCGTTTTAAGGAAGTGGTAAAAACCTGCTTGGAGCATTTTTCATATGATGCTTTTCCACAAAGTATTATTTTAGTTCCAGCTGAACTTATGAGTGTTGCTACGCAATCTGTATACACATCAAGGTTAGAAGTTTCAATCAACAATATTTGTATCCATGTGACCAATGTACCTTCTCCAGAACTTTTAAAGATGGTGCTGAAGTGGCTGTTGGTGTTAAATGATGCAACCTTGATTTAAAAACGTATATATCATGACCAGGTACACAGATTTAAGATCTGGAATTGATACATTAGCTTCTATTGTGGAGTCAAAACGTGGAATTAAACCATTTGTGCCAAACACACTTTATTATTTCTGCGGCAGAATATCAGACCGCATCAAAGAACTAGTCTGGAAATCGGACGGCCACCTCCTTTTGTGCAAACGATTAGCATAGGCAAGTTTCCAATGTCCGCGCTCTGAATCGAAATTGAGGAGTCCTACGCAGCAACAGTTCCGCTAGCTGATGAAAGGTCTCACTGTCACACCAAAGAAGTCAGTAAAGCATGTAGCACCGCCCGAGTATTTAGCTTGAAACTTGTACAAAACAGAAAATTTTCTCATTGTTTTCAGCATCCGTTCAACACGCAAATATACATTTTTAAAACGTGTCTGCTATTGCTATGAGCTTGTGAAAAAACCATTATCCGTCTGTAAGTCACAATCATCATTTCAGAAGCCTGTGATTCAAGGACTCTTCAGCAGTCACACAGCAGTAAATAACCATAGGCAATTTGCCGAAACTGGGAAGTTGTAAAATTCGCATTATTTAGGACAATCCGCTATAATAGAGACAGGTAAGGAAGGTTCTGTATGACGATTGAATATGCCGAAGAACAACTGAATAATTTTGACAAGAGCACCATCTTTCAACTGTTTCTTGCCCAGCAGTCCCAGTAAATCACATGATGTCCGAAGAAGAACTCATCGCTGAATTTGGTAAAGATATCTGGTACCGGCTTGAAGATGAGATCTACAACCGCTATAAATTTACGCCTGCAAAGGTTGCAATTAAAGAACATCATGTAGGTGTTTAAAGGTTAAAAAAGGATAACCACTTAAAAAGGCGGAGCATCCAGGTAATCTCCTGCGTAACAGTTTAGCATCTGCGTAACAGATAGATATCAGATCTACCACACGCTTGAAAAAGAGCGTGAAGACCTAAGAATTGCAGGATGCTGGGCGCATGCCAGACGCAAGTTCAATAAGGCCGTTAAGGCATTGCAAAAAGCAAATCAAAAAAAATGCACTTGCATATCTTGCATTGAAACAGATTCAAGATATTTACAGAGAAGAAAATAAACTCTGTGATATGATTCCGAAAGAACGATTGAAACATCGCTAGATGAGAGTAAAACCTTTGGTCGATGCTTATTTTGTATGGGCAAAAGAAAGCGAGAGCAAGGTTCCTGTCAAAAGGAAAACAATTCGCCGAATAACCAATTAGCTCTTTCTGTGTTGGAAAGAAAATGGGATAATAATTGATACAATCGTAGGAGCTGACTCTAGCGCTATTATTTACAGCATAACGGAGACAGCGAAAGTGAATAATTTGAAGCCTTATGATTATTTTGAACACCTTCCTACAGAGATCTCAAAACATCTGGCTGAAAAGGACAGCAGTTTTTGCGAAGAACTCTCCCTTGATCAGATAACCTTCCAGAAAACTGCAGAAAGTCATTATAAAATATGCCGCTCATAGGAGCGGTTAACTTTTTAGAAGTACGCGCTATGGATCGTTTACGTTGTCTTCTTTAATCGTTGATTTACCATCCCAAACTACCGTTGTGCATTCATGGATGCCAAGTTATGGGCTATGACCATTTTGCAAATTCCCCTCTCGCTTTCAGTGAACTATATTTTATATCGTCCATTAAAGGTAAGAAGTTGAGATGTATTATGTTATTATTATTTTATTTCTGATTTTATTAAAATGGCATCAAGCGCATTATGATAAGAAAACAATTCTATAACTTTCTTCTTGCCTGCCTTTGCAATCAATCTTCTTTCTTGAGGATGTTTAAGATAGTACTCTGCTTTTTCGACAAGATCCTCAAATGTATCATATGTTACAAGTTCTTTTCCATTTATAAAATATTCTTCAATTTCAGGCTGCCAGTTTGTGAGTAAAAAACCTTCACATGCTAATATATCCAGTACTCTTAATGAAATACCAGATTGAATTGATCTGAGTGTAATATTAAGATTAATGGCCGATTTTTTGAAAATATGTGGCATTTTATTGTCATAATCAGCATAGCCATAGTTTACAATTTGGGGAAGCTCTTCCGTCTTTACATCTGTATAGATTACAACTGGGAATCTATTGGATAACCCGGCTAAAGTGGCTTCTCGTTCAACGGCTGTTGCCTTTTTCCGAATCAGATCTGCAGCGAATTCATACGAGTCATTCAGATATCTTGGATCTTCTAAATGAAGTTTTGCTTGGTTATAAATTTGAACTGCTAAAGCATTCGTCAATTCTTCTTGTACTATATTTTCTTTATAATGAAAAATCTGCCGTTCCAATATTTTATCAATATCAGATTTTATTACTTCTTCCATCCCTGTTAAACGTTCATAATAATCATGATGGTCACGATATAACATTCCAATAAATGTTATAGAAGACTGAATCTTTTCCACCTCCATCTGTTCAGGACATTCTTGTGTTGGCGCCATGATTTGTTTATCAAAATAATCTGGTGATACTGCGAGTGGCTGATAAAATACATTCTTCACACCCATGTCACAAACCACTTGATAGAACTGTCTGTCAAAAATAAAAATATAATTGCAGCTGTTAAAGACCGTCTTAGAATACAACGTTTTATGCGGTGCATCATAGATCCATGAAATGTACTTGATTCCTGCCACCTCACAGATTGATGATATCATTGGAAAGTAATTAAACCCTAGTACGGCATCTATCTTCTTTTTATGAACTTCTTCTAAAAATGCCATGGCAAACTCAGGGTCCATGTCATAATTTGTCATCTTTTTAGCAAAAAAATAAAATCTGATAGGACCCTCTATATTTGAATATTGTCTGCTCCAAATTTCGGCTTCGTATTTTAGAGCATTGTCATTTACAGAACCCCATTGATAAATTAGTATGTTCATTTTTCCCTTTACTATCCTTTTTACTGAAGTGCAAAGAACAGAAACCGGTTAAACCGATTTCTGTTCTGATACCATTATAAGTGCCGCTTCTATTACTTTATCCATATCATAATACTTATACTGTCCAAGTCTTCCACCAAAAAGAATTCGTTCTTCCTGACTTGCGAGTTCCTTATATTTTGCAAACAATGTATCATTTTTTTCATTGTTCACTGGATAGTAAGGTTCATCCCCACGCTTCCATGTCGCCGGATATTCCCTTGTAATAATCGTAGCATCCTGCTGTCCAAATTCAAAATGTTTGTGTTCGATAATCCTTGTATAGGGAATCGCCTTCTCTGTATAATTTACAACAGCATTTCCCTGATAGTTATCGCAGTCGGATAAATATTCTTCCTCAAAACAAAGAGATCTGTACTCTAATTCACCAAGTTCATAATTGAAGTATTCGTCTATCATGCCAGTAAACAGGACTTTATCAAACGTTACTTCATTTGTATTCTTCCATTCTTTTTGGACAGTAAAATAGTCTGTGTTTAATCTGATTTCAATGTCATCATGATTTAAAATATTTTCCACTAATTTTGTGTAGCCACCCTTGGGGATTCCCTGGTACGCATCGTTAAAATAATTATTGTCATATGTAAAACGAACCGGGAGTCTTTTGATAATGAATGCAGGAAGCTCTGTGCAATCTCTGCCCCATTGCTTCTCTGTGTATTCTTTCACAAGCTTTTTATAAATATCACTTCCAACAAGAGAAAGTGCCTGTTCCTCAAGATTCTGCGGGTCTGTTATATTTAACTCTTTAATCTGTTCCTGAATTTTAGTCTTAGCTTCAGAAGGTGTTTTTACTCCCCACATTTTATTGAACGTATTCATATTAAAGGGTAGATTATATAACTCATCTTTATAAATAGCTACTGGCGAATTGATATAATGATTAAATTCCGCAAATCGATTTACATAATCCCATATTTTTTTATTAGAGGTGTGAAAAATGTGGGCTCCATATTTATGAACATGAATACCATGTTCTTCTTTGGTATATATATGTCCTGCAATGTGATCTATCTTTTCAATCACCAGACATTTCTTTCCCCTTTCCGCCATCTCTCTTGCAAAGACAGCACCAAAAAGGCCTGCTCCAACAATTAAATAATCATAATGCATCTTATTTACCTGCTTTCTTTATTTTCATTAGTGGACTTTGGTGTGTATCTTTTAATAAACTTCTTCCAAATCCCATCAATATAAATATTATTGGTGTACACACGACCTGCTGATAACAGAAAAAATTGTGTCCCATATATGCTAGTACTGACATAATTACAGCTATTAGAAATGGTTCCTTGTTAATGTTTTTTACTGAAGTAATAATAGTTGAGACAAAAATACCAATATAAGCAACAGCCCCTGCAATACCAAAGAATAATAACGAAGTGAACCACTCATTATGTGCATTTGTTAAAATGCTGTCGCCCCATTTTGCAGTTAACTCAGCTGAGTGTAACTCATAGGAATATGCCGCAAAACAATCAGGACCACATCCAAATAGCTTTCGAAGCGGTGAATATTCACCAAACATCGCTGCTGCATATTTCCATGTAAACCCTCTGCCATTTCCCCAATCATTATTAAAATTCAAGTAACCGATTGAACTTAGTGGCTGTAAAACAGTCGGGAGTTGCTGCGTTGTTGTAAGATAAACAAATACAAACGTAATCGGTATGAACAATAATGCTAATCCTACAATTAGCTTCGGTATCAATTTATTTCCAATGACTCTAAAAGGTTTCTTTTCATCTGGAAATTTAAGTAATAAGTAGGCACAAACTATAATTAACAAAAAGACCCACGTTACTACTCCTTGTGATACAGCGATAGATAAAGGTTCTAAAGGAACTACACTTTCAGGATTTGCTCTTTGTATTAGTCCAATTATTTTAAAAGTTGCAGCCATAATCAACGTAATTTCCAAAAATCGTTCCATTCTCTCAGCCGTCTGCAATGATACTAAAAATAATACCAAGACCATAAGCATCAGAGCAATATAGGCACTGTCACTATTTTGTGTTACTAAAGATGCAAAGCCCAGTGTAAGGTAAACACCATATAATAACCTCATCTCAATTCGTTTTGCATACCAGTATGCAAATATTCCCAACGGAAGAACAATTACCAGATAACTTGAATACCATGTAGCCTGGCCTATCGTTGATAAAAATAATATTTTGTTTGTCATGGTTAAATTGTCATACATACCAAGAGGATCAATCTGAAACCTATGAAGAATTGCTAATAAGAAAACCATACCCGATACAATGCTACTGCCATGAAGAATAAACATCTTCCATTCCAGGAATCTGGACACAAAAAAATAAATCATTACAAAAATCATCTGAGAAATCAATCCCATATACCAGCCTTCATATCCCCAAATTGCATTATGTTTATATGGCGTTAAAATAAATGAAACCCATACAAGAATTGCATATGCAATTACAAAATAATCTGTGATTAGTAAATGTTTCCATAGATTTTTCCAAGGAATAGAACCACGTGTTATGAAAACGTGATATGCCAGACTGACAATTGCAATCGAAAAGAATATGATGGACATATGTTTGAAAAATTCGAATTTGGCTTCACCCATGTTGTAATATTTGTCTTGATAATATAAAGGGAATATCCAGAGCATGGATATAACATAGATGAAGACAGCGTATATGACTATTTTAAGCGGGACTTCATCTTTACCGAAACCTCGAATGATATGTTTTATATTTTTATTTTTATAATTGTTCATATACTAAACCTCGCATACAATTGTCGATTCTACATCATTCTGTTTTTAAGAATTGCTCATTTTATAAGGTTTGTCAAATGAACTTGCAATCCATTAAGGTACTCGATAAATTTATTTCAAATTGTTTCACTTACTATATTTGAATCGCTGCATTTATGATTTCACCATCATTTCCATTACAATAGTGACAAGCCTCCATATGTTCCGGGAAGCATAAATATTGAACTAATTTTTTTCTAAATTTTTTGTCATAAATATCTAATGTGCTTTTGGGTTCAAATTGTTGAATTCTATGTGCTATAGTACCTCTTGAACACTGGGCTATTCTTAAATTTTCTAATGTCAAGCAACCCTAAAGATACATATCTGTACGTCAATGAAGGCAGTTCAATGTTTGTTTTTTGAGTGATCAATGAAATATTTCACATAAATCCCTCTTTGTTTTATCATATGATAGATTGTAAAAGCTCGTGATCCAGTCCCATATATATATATATACATCAAAAGGGTCATTGTAATATAATTCTTTTAAGAACAGTAAATCGTTTTCTGCTTCCATGGGCTTGTATTCACCATTTAAAATACTATGCAAATATTCTTTATAGTCTTTCATAAATCTCCTAACCAATAAAATTAATAGTATTATATAAGGAATCAAAGCAATCTATTTTATTTTGTTACTTTTATTCCTTCCCATTGTTCTGGAATGCTAAAATCAAGATATCTATCTTTTTTTATAAAAAAGTTATTACTTTCATAAATGTTTGAAATAATTTCGATATCATCGAATTGTATTCCCATGAGCTCCATAAAATAATTAAGATACTTGATTTTTTGAGGGTTAAAGCCCATAAGTCTTGTTGCAACAATGTCTCCAATTAATAAATCATCACTTGCAAGTATAACCTTTGACTCCTTAGTATTGGGGCAAAACGGTCCCTGTCCCTCACCGCCTACTATACCATCAATTATTGTAAAATACTTCCTTTCCCGTTCTAACATACATTGATACAAATCGACTACCATTCTCCAGATAGTATCATTGCCTGGCCATGCTCCTCTATGTGTTACTGAACTTTTTTTACTGGCCTCATATTCAGCGCGGCTTGCATATTCATCGCCACCCGTTTCTGGTGTTCCAACTCTCCAGTGAACCAACTGATTTTTTTGCGTAATACTTCC
Organism: Clostridia bacterium; assembly: GCA_003246295.1. GTDB lineage: Bacteria > Bacillota > Clostridia > Lachnospirales > Lachnospiraceae > SZUA-378. The sequence goes on from QKAS01000030.1 coordinate 100,250, forward strand.
AACCAGCCCTTTAAGATTTAATGTAACTCCAACTTTCTGATGTGTTTTAAGCTTCGGTATCGAAATGTATACATCTGCCTCATACAAGCTACGTCCAAATGTGTATAATTGCTGATCTCCTGTATGTGATTTGACAGTATCCGTACGATCATCAAAAACTCCTCTAAATAAACTTGAGTCTACGTTATAAAGCAAAGACTTGTCTCGCAAATTCACTTCAACTTCCCCTAACGGATCTCCAGATTGTTTTTTCATTGCTTCTTTATTTCCATAATTTTCTAAGTTATCACAAAATAGAGGTCGCATATCAATAACTGTGCACTTTACCGCATATTTTTTTTCGATTTTCTTAATCTTTGTAAGCTCTAATAGCTCATTAAAATCAGCGTCAATTGATGGATTGTCTCCTACAATAATTTCTCCTTTCCCATCTAGTGCTAATGCAACTCTATCACAAACAGCTTCTATTAAATTGGGATGCGTAATAACAGAATAAATATCGCCCTTATGATCACATGATTCTCTCCACCTTGACGCAACCCAATTTGGCTTTATAAATACCCTCATACCCGGTCTAATAAACGACTCGAATGGATTAGTCGTGTTAAAACCTAATAATTCCAAAACTTCATCAAGCCCTTTATTAACTTCATTCCAAGAATAGTTCTCTACTTTAACAATACTTGACTTTTTTAATTCCATATTATATGTATGATATTTATAAGTAAATATCACTTTCCTCTCTATATATTTTATATAGTGCTCAGTATACCCCATACTCAACTATCGATAACGTCCAGAAACTGCTCAAGAGAATATAACAAATACTTTTGTTCGCCGTTTAATCCTTTTGTACAATTGATATTAAACTCTTTTCTCTTTGGACCTTCCCAATTATTAAGCCACTTATCCATTGGTCTTGCAAACGGGATTTTCTTCACTAATTTATCATTACTGTATTTCATATTAAATATATTATACAGCATATATTTAGGTTCGCCATTTCTAATACGCTGAATATCTAGAGTAGTTCTCAATTTTAATTTTTCAAATGGTTCAATTAAATTACAGCCTCCAAATTTAATGGCATTCTCAAATGCCTGTATGATGCCCATTCCATGCGTGTATTTTAAAAATGATATAAAATCAATTTGATCATTATTCAATCTATATTTCATATATATATCATCAATAGGATATGGATTTTTTAATATCAGTTCTGGTTTTATAAATGTATACCTATTTATGAATTCTTCATAGGTCCAGTCTCTAGAAAGTAACTTATCCATACCTCCAAATGTTGAATCTGCTCCATTACCAACTATAAGTGATCTTATTCCATCTGAATGTGCTACTTTACTGGCTTTATAAAGAGCCACTTCAACTGGGTGTAATGGGGCATTTTTACTTTTCATAAGTTCTATTGAAAATTCTTTATAATCATTCCATGTAACATCTACAATTTTATGATTCAAGCTATAAGCTTTAGCATATATCTTTGCTTGTATCGATTCGTCAACTGCATCTTCTGCCATGAATCTAATTGTGTATGCGTTCGTATTAGGTGGAAGATAAGATGCTAAAATTGCTGAATCTATCCCTCCGCTTAATAATATCCCCGTCTGTTTATTAACAATAGCACTCATATACTCTCTTAAATAATTCTCTATATCATTTTCATTATCAACAGGTTTTTGGTTATGGGCTTCAATACTAGGGTAGTATGGTGTCACTCCCTCTTTCCATGATAGATTCTGAATCGGAATCCATCTAAAAGCCAAATATAAACTCATACAATAGTCTAAATTAATCATAATCATCCTCCTCGTATTATAGGATATTAAACAAATTAAAATACTTTTTAAACATTACATACAGCAATATTGTTTTATAAACTATTACTAAATACACTTTTCTAATAGCATTGTTACTATCTGATTCAAAAAATCTCAAGCACATTTTACACTTATCCCACTGTGCTTGCTTATACAATTTATGGTATTTTGATAAATCTTCTTTTTTTATATTAAAATAAATGAATTTGATATCATTAAAGTGTCGTATGATAGACTCTTTTTTCATCTTTTTATTTATAAATATTTCGATGTCGTAATCTATTAAATTTAAAATACTCTTCTCCATCTCCGTTTTAGAATTCCAGATAGAGTCTTTTAGTTGACGATAATGCGCCATTACTTCATCAAGATAGAAAACTGATCCAAATTGCAATGCATAAAATGTAATTAGGTTATCATCAAAATATCTATTAAGTTTCGTATTTTCAAGATTATTAAAAATATTTCTATAAACAATACTAGATATATGAAAATAGTAATTACACCAATATTTTTCTGGATTAATAATGCCGGTACACAATCCTTTATTAAGTATTTCAGTTTTTCCATTCCACTGTTTGTAAATTGCTACATTATGAGCACATGCAACACAATCTTTATACTTATTACTATCTAATATTTCAATTTGCTTCCTAAATTTTGTTTTACAAGTATAATAATCATCACCATCTAAAAATGTAATATACTCTCCTTTTGCCATACCAAGTAAGCTTAACCTTAACTTTGAAGCGCGAAATATTCTATTATAATCCGCTTCTGGATCTCTACTCATTCTAAATACCCTAATAATATCAGGATACCTTTTTTTCCATTCACGAATCTTACATACTGTTTTATCTGATGATCCGTCATCCCCAATTAATATTTCATATTTAAAATCTAATTCTTGCATTAAAATACTATTTAATGCATCGTCAACATATTCTTCTAAATTATAAAATGTAACTATTACACTAAGTTTCATTAATATCTCCCCCACTACTACCAATTTCATCCCTTAGTTTTATTAAAATCTCATTAATTAAAGTTGAACTTGTCCCTTTTGTGTACGGAAAATATATTACTTTTACATTTACCTCCTTAAATCTGGCTTCAAGTTCCTCCCACCGATTTGATAAATACCAGTCATCCCCAACAAAAAGTATGTCAAACTTGAGTTTTTTCCACGCTTCGTACTTATCCAATGAATTTTGTGGAATTGCGGAGTCTACATACTTGTTACTCCGAACTATTTCTATTCTCTCTTCAAAAGGAATAACCGCTTTCTTATTTTTATAAGAAACTAACTGATCCGTTGTAACTCCAACAACTAATTTATCGCATAAACCTTTCGCATTCTTAAGCAAATTTAGATGACCTATATGAAATAAATCAAACACACCTGTTGTATATCCAATAATCATATTGTTTGTCTCCTTTGATGTTAATTATCCTTACTGTAAAAATCCCTTTTAAGAAAACTCTTAATTTTGTATCCAGCTCCTTTTGGGGGAAAATAAAAAGCTTCATTAATTATTTTTTTTCTGGTATCAAGTAAAGGATCCTTTCCTAAACGAAGCATTTCTAATGTTTCATATAATTCATTCCAATTGTGAACCCAATAGAATCCTTCAGCAATTTTTTTTGAAAATTCATTGAATTCATCAAGTTTATGACAATAAATAATTGGTTTTTCAGTAACAAAATATTCTGGTATAATTGAGGAAGTATCAGTTATTAAAACTGATGTTTCAAAAAATGTATCAATATATTCCTTTTCGTAATCAATATTAATATTTGGAGAAATTTCTATTTTACTTAATAATTTGTTTAGCTCTTCATTACTCATGTCGCCATTTTCTATATACTCTGCAAATGTCTGTGGATGTGGTCTATAGATTAATTGTAAATTATGATTTGTAACATATTCAAACAAAAAATCTTTATACTCAAAAAAATGGCAATTCCCTTCTCGTACTGTCCATCTCGGCGTCCAAATAATCTTGAAATCTTTCGCTTTATTAATTGTTTTATGTCTTTTTCTTATGGATTCCAGTTTGTCAAAACGAGTATATCCAACAATTACAACTTTTTTGTTCTTATCAATAGGTTTTCCTTTTAATCTGTCCACATACATTTTTTTAATTGGTTTATTCTCCACAAATGTATATGATACATCCTCCATATAATCTGACGGAGTAACACTTTTAAATACATTTCCTTTAAACATCTGCATCCCATACGGCACATAGCATATTTTAGAATAGCAGGACACTACCTTACTACTATATTTAAATGGTCTACAAACATTATAGGGTGTTTGAAAAAAAACATAATCAAATCTAAATTTTTCTAAATTTTTCCATGTTTTATTTTTATAATTATATGCATTTATAAGTCTACCCTTATAATTCACAAAAAAATCTTCAGCACCTTCCGAAATATATTCTTCATGGCCTAAACCTATCCCTGGGATTTGCTTTTTGTTAGGGATTGTTACAATATAAACATTAAAATTCTTATCTTTTATCATACATTCATATAAGCTTTTAAGTGATGACCATATTTCAGGCCTATGACAGATAAAAGCAACATTAATTTTGTTCCTGAAAAGAATTCTACGTTTTCTATCAAGATCTATAATAGGGGACAAAAATTTGGCTCGGTATAAAATAAATTTATCATTATAGTAGTTATATATTTCTTTATACATACTACCCCTCATCTCTCCACTAAAAATTTTAGTTAGTTTCCTTTATATTTTATATTTATATATATTTCAGAGCCTAAATTAGGAATCCATTTCTCCATTTTGTATAGCCCCTCTAATACTGAAGTATCAAAAATTTTCATATCAATGCACTTTTGCATTTGCTCATGAGTAAATGGCTTTACAAAATAAGAACCGCTACTCAATATTTTATAATCTGATTTGTCAAAAACATCCTCAATCATTTTAGCTAAACTATTTAAGTCAAAAACTGACGTTTGTTGTAATCTGATGTTTGTATCAGATTTTTCATAAATGCTATTTATTATACCCATTTCCAAAGCAAGTAATCTATGAAATGACATCGCATTTGGCACGTTAATATGTATAAAAGCATTATCTTCCAGTATCATTTTTATGCATTCCAGTAATTCTATTGGTTCTTCAATTTCATGAAGCAATCCACTAAGTATTACATAATTATACTTATCAGCATTCTGATTTATAAATGAATAATTAAAATAATCTTTTTTAACAACAACATTTGGATATCCTTTTGCCAATATTTTTGCCTTTTTATAAAAAGTTTCTGCTGGTTCTACAACAGTATATTTTTTATAATTATTTATATAAGGAAACAGCGGTTCATCGCCACAACCAATTTCCAGTATTTTTCCGCCCTTACAGTCATTTACTGTTTCTAAAATTTTTCTTTTTCTATATTTTACTTGTTGAATTTCAAAATCACTTTTTAAATATTCTTTCTCATAACTATAAATGTCTCTCATTTTGTCACCCAATATACTTAATGTATGTCTTGTTAATTGTAAATGTACTTCCAAAAGCCTCTTTACTCTTTAATAACCCAAAATTAATCTTAGTCCCACATTCTTCAGTTACAATTCCCCAGGAAACTTTTTTAAAATTTCTACGCTTCATTTCGACAAGAATACTATAATATAAAAAGGACATTGGACTGTAGTTTAAATAATCATTACCTGCTGCAAGATATTGCGTATGTGCAATCATAGTTTCTGCAAAAATAAATATCATCGCACCTGCTAACATTTTTCCATCCAAAAAAATCCCAAAAAACTCAATTTCATGAAATAATCTATTCCTTTTCAAATCCAGAATTTCAGTAAGACTATGGACTGGACTCGTATTATGTTTCAATAAATTAAGTTTTAATAAATTATAAAATTCTTCTATTCTATAATCAGAATCAAATTTTTCAAAAACCATTCCTGTACGAATGCAATTATTTATATTAGTTTTCTTTCCTTGCTTTAAATTATTATATATATTTTCATCGCATTCAACTAAGTCAACAAATAAACTAAGTTCTTTTTGTTCTTGATATCCTTTATAATAAAATAAATAGTCTAAAATATTGTAGTTAATTTTACTAAATAATTCTGAAGTCTGGCGAATACAAATTTTATTAACGCAGTTTGCAATGAGATAATTCTCAATTTCATTCAGCAAATCTACAATTGCTTCCGCTTTATAATATTCATTCTTTATAATTATTCCGCCAAATGTACTACCCTTATGTGAAAAAAAACAAATCTCATTATCGCTAATTATTTTACATGCTGGGCAAATTGCAATTAATCTTCCCTCGTTGTAGCACAACAAAGAATAATCTTCAAATTTATCTTTTGGGTGATATTCCAAAAAATTCCTTGTATGTAAAAATGTCCCATTTACTGACTCTTTAATAAATTTTTCCCAGTCATTTTTATATTGAACATTGTACCTAATGATATTAATCTTGTTCATTTTTCTCCCATCACGACTCATTATTTGAAATTACACAATGCACTGCATACATACTTAATCTCTTCGTTTGTTAGTCCTGGATAAAGTGGTATGCTCACCTCTGTATTACAAATTTTATTTGTTATCATATAATCACTATCACACCAATTCATTTCTTTATAGGCAGCTTGTTTGTATACTGGAATTGGATAGTGAATATAAGCCTGTATATTTAGTCCATTTAAATATTCAAATAATCGTTCTCTTTCTTCAACAAGAATTGGGAAAATATGCACAACGTTATCACTATTGAAATCGTTCTCTTGCATAGTAATATTAATTTTACTATTAAAAATATTGCTACAGTATATATATCCAATGCGTCTTCGTTCAATATTCCACTCGTCTAAATATTTCAATTTTACTGATAAAAATGCTGCTTGCAACTCATCCATTCTGGAATTTACTCCAATATAATTATGAACATACTTTTCTTTTGAACCATAATTTGCAATTTCCTTTACTCTTTCCGCCAAACTTTTGTCATTCGTCACTACAGCCCCAGCATCTCCTAATGCTCCTAAGTTTTTACCAGGATAGAAACTAAATGCTCCTGCAACCCCATGGCAACCGGCTCTTTTTCCGTTTTGCATTGCTCCATGCGATTGCGCTGCATCTTCAATTAAAAACAAATTATGTTTCTTTGCGATATTACTCACTGCTGACATTTCTACCATACGTCCATATAAATGTACAACTATTATAGCTTTTGTATTTTTTGTTATTTTTTTCTCAATTTGACTTATGTCTATATTTAAAGTGCTATAACTTGCATCTATTAAAACTGGAGTCGCTCCCACCTCTGTTATTGCTAAGATTGATGCTATAAAAGTATTCGCCGGTACAATCACTTCATCTCCACTTCCTATATTTAACGCTTTTAGAATAAGTGATATAGCATCAAGTCCATTTCCAACTCCTACACAATAAGAAACGTTACAGTATTTAGCAAATTCCTCTTCGAACTTAAGGCAATATTCACCTCTGATAAACCATTCATTATCTAAAACACTATTATATGCCGCATCAAGTTCACTTCTAATACTATTATGAATTCTTGATAAATTTAAATATTCAATCCTCATGTTTCAACCTCAATTTTTAGATGCTATAAATTTTAAAAATTCATCATAATCCCGGATATAGTCTTCCTCATGGTATAAATCAGATGCAAGTACTAAAAGTACTGCATCTTCTGAGAAGTCATACATCTCTCTCCATATATTATTTGATATATATAAACCTTCATATGGCTTTTCTAAATACACAATTTTTTTTTCTAAACCATTATCTAAAAGAACTTTACATTTCCCATGAATACAAATCATAATCTGTTCTAATGACTTATGTGCATGAAAACCTCGTCTAACATTCGGAAGTGTGTCATATACGTAATAGACTCTTTTTATTCTAAAAGGTATATCATTAAATTCTTCAAGTGATACTAACTGACCACGCGTATCTCCATGTTGTTGGAATGAGTACTTGATTACTTGCATAAAATTTCTCCTACTAAATTAAATGATTGGATTAAAATCTTATAACATATTTTTTCTAACTATGCTTTCTTTTATTTGAAGATAGATATAATTGAACATTTTCTCACGGAGTAACCGTTTCAATATTACTTTATAAACGAAGTGATTGTAGGACTTGATATACTTAGGATTTTTTAGTGTAGAAAGTGAACTACTGCTAATTCTATACATCACTGTATACTGTTCTAATAATTGAATTCTATACCCTCTTTCTAATATTTTTAAATGCAAAGGATAATCTTCTAACATTGGAAAACGATTATCGAACCCACCTAGTTTCATTAAAAATTCTCTCTGAAAAAAACTACCTGATGGGCCAACAATATAATTCCCTTTAAGCATTTCTTTGTATTGATAATAACGTTCTTTAGATAAAACAGCATATCCTCTATTGCATATTTTTTCTATCTGATTACAACTTTGACTGTTTGCTCCAAATACCGTAATCTTAGTGTAAACTACCTTTAGTTTGTTTTGAATTGCATAATTAGTTTTTTGGGTGATTGCATTGTCATATAAAATATCATCACCTGCAATAAATTGAACAAAAACTCCATTGGATTCTTTAAGTCCCAAATTGCAATTATGCGTTACTCCTCTATTTGATTTTGTTTGAACTACTTTTATTTTTTCAAATCGAGATTCATTATTTTTTTTCCACTTATTTACTATTTCTATCGTATTATCTGTAGAACAATCATCAGATATTATTAATTCAATTTTTTTATAATCTTGTCTTTTGACACTTTCCAAGGTTTCAATTACATATTTTTCAGAATTATAAGTTATAACTACAACACTCACTAATATCATTTCTTCTCCATTACTTTATATCAAAAATTACGTCTTCCAATGAAATTATTTTATATTTACAGTTTTGACTTAATACTTTATAAATTTTTTCAAAATCAAATACTGCAGTTACTATTATTGCATCAACTTGTGGAAAGTTATCATCAGGCTCATATATTTTCAAATTAGAATCAAGATAGTTTGCATCAGCATCAATTGCATAATCAACTTTAATACCACTATTATTTAAGCAATTTAATAATCTTTGTCCAAGTTCACCCATCCCATAAATTGCAATATGTTTATAATGATTTTTTTCAAAAAATATCTCAATGCCTCTATCTTCTTGCTTTAAGAATAGCCATTGATTCAAGATGCTATAATACTGTTTGAATTTCTTTACTTTCTGCTCCTGCTCATGTAACGCTTTACTATAAAAGTTATTGATAACTGCTCCAATGCCTATCCCACCAATAATTATACCCAAAAATATACTCATTATTCTTTTCATAAAACCTCCCATATTAATCTTTGTTTTTCTCTTGTTAACTCCTAATTAGTCTTTGATTAATTTTTTGTTAATTATAACACTAAGCTAACACATTTCCTTTTTAAGGTTTCACCTGCCTTTCTATAGAACAATACCTATATGCCACCTTCTTTAATACAAATAAAAAAGTTTAAAATTTTTTTATCAGTTTATTTCTGTATTTCCTGGCACTATATTAGTCGATTACATTTTCCCATTTTTTTAAATAAAAAATCGATTAACGCTACAATAACTGTAAAAATTTTTTTAATTTTTTCATCTTCATATATTATTGTTTTGATAATCACTTCTATATTTCTCTTACATTCTTCTGCGTATATTCTGTTTATATGCTTATATTTAACGTAGCAATATAAATTATTGCGGACAATATAGTAATATCGTATGGGACTATACTTATTTAACGTAAATCGCTTTCCTTTTATATATCTAATACTACTTCTGATATCCCTTGTATTATGCTTTAGTACCACTGTATTTATTTTTAAAATCTTATAGTTATTACTTAATACTCGTGCGCAATATTCAAAGTCCACCTGATCAATAAACAAATTTTCATCATATCCCTTAATCTTAAAAAATACATCCAGATTATGCCAAGCACCACTTTGAATAACCTTATCAGAATACACATAAGGAGTATTTGGCCGAGAGAAGTTGGTCTTGCCATCACAAATTAAAGGGCCAATAAGACCTATAGACTCAATTTCAATTTTCTCATTTATAAAAGTAATTATTTTGGCTATTGCATCTTTTTCCAAATAGCTATCCTGATCAAATGTAATTAACCATTTTATATCTTCTTTTTTTGCTTTTTCTGCAATAAAGTTAATTGGGTACGCCAATCCTTTATTCTCGTTTTCCGTAAAATATAAAAGATTGTGAATTTTCATCAGTTCCAAATATATATTATTCTCCACTTTCATGTCCGAATTGTCAAAAACATATACCTTTGAAACATATTTTGAATAGGATTTTATATTCTCAATAACCTCATAATTATAGTTATATAATATAACAAGTGCTGCTATAGACTCTTTATTCATTTATAACCCCTCATAAAGTTCAATGACCTCCCGAAATGTCATATTCCCATATATAATACTATCAATGTTAAACACTTTGACATTAATACCTATATTTCTAATTATACCTGCAACTTCTGTCTCGTAATTGGAATTCATCAGATATACTGCGCTAATTCCTTTTATAGTTTCCTGGCTACATTCCTGTATCACATGGCCATTAACCATTGTCTTCCCTTGCTTTTCTTTTGAAATATCAAAAACTGTGCTTATTTTGTGACACTCCAAATCAAATACTCTTAGAAATGCCGTGCCTTTAAGACCCGCTCCCCATACTGCTGCTTTTTTTTCACCAAGGTAATAATAATCAACTAGTTGAGAAATAGTATCATATGCCTTTAAATAATGCTGTTTATAAATGATATCGCTCTTTTTATCATTTCTTGCACTGATTAAATTTATCATCACTTTATTCCTCGACTAATTCATAAATTGTATTATAAATCCTTGCCTCATTTATAAAATTATCATTATTAACTTCTTGAAAAAGATTCAATAATTTTTCTTGCCTTGAAGATAATTTCTTGACAATATTATTTTTATTAATTACTTTCAAATTCATCTTGCTAAATTCGTGCTCTATATCCAACATATAAAAAAATCTAAAATCCTCAGAAACTGAACATATTAAATTACCTTCAACGCTACCATAAACTATTTTTTCAATAGACGATATGTGTTTAAAATTAAATATTCTAACAATTAATAGCCCACCTTTGCCTAGATAACTTTTTAATTTTTTTATTATTTCTATACCATAACGTTCAATCGAACTTTCAACTATGATAATATCAAAGTCCGCTTCCTTTATATCAATTGAACTTTCCAGATCAAAAAAATTTTTATAAAGTACATCTACAAAATGTGAAGCAATTTTTCTCCTCATTTCATTTTCTTCAATACACACAATAAAACAATCAGGATTATTGTCCTTCAATTCTATTTCCATCGCTCCTACACCGCAGCCCAAGTGTAATACTCTCGCTGCGTCTTTGCTAATTATTCTTTTTAGCATATCAGAATTAAAAGCTGCATAGTAGTTCCAGTCTATTTTATTCCACTTATTTTCTAGTTTTAACTTGTTTTCAAACATTATCTTTTCTCTCGAAAGATTATTGTTCTTAAAAGAGATATTCATAAAGTGATGGATAAAGGAATTCCTACATATGCACATTTTCTTTCCTGCAAGAATGCATCTTATGTTAAAATCATCATCTTCATAATTGCCAATCAAAAAATCAGTATCAAAATAACCAATTTCATCAAACACTTCTTTTTTTATCACAACACAGAATGCGACCAACCTAAGTGTTCTCCATGGTTTCGTTGTTGTTTCAGCAATTTGATATGCAAATTTCTGCATTTCATCCACATCATCAGCATAAGAAATTTTAATCATTTGCTTCCCAACTGTATTATTGGTAAGTGGTCCAACTAAAGATACCTCATTGTCATTTTTAAAAACAGTCAACATATTAGACAGCCATTTATGAGTAACAATAGTATCATTATTCAACAGAACAATATATTTCCCTTTTGATTTTTCTATCCCTTGATTACACCCTCCGGCGAATCCTTTATTTTCACTATTGCAAACAAGAATAATGTCTTTTTGCCTTTTCAAATAATCAACCGTCTCTGTGTTTGAGTTATTGTCTACAACAATAATTTCGTATCTGACATCTTCTGTATATTCCCTAATACTATCAAGACATTTTTCTGTATACTCCATTTGATTAAATGATAAAATTACAATACTACATTCAGGTTCGACAAACATAAAATTCTTCACTTTCTTTTAGTAAACTCAAATATAATTATAAAATTTATTTTTAACTAACAACTGCTCTACTTCTTCTCTAGCATCACCACCTACGCAAATAACAATTAATACTTCTTCTGATGGTATTATTTGTGATAATAATATAATCCCATTTTCTTTTTCTGTTTGTTCAATATAATTGTCACTCACAATAATTCCGCCAATTTTTTTTCCGCAGTTTTCAATAACGTCTCTGTAACTGTTTGTTTTTGTACCATAGCCAAACAGATAGATTTTTTCATTTTTACACATTTTAATTTTTTCTAAAAATTTATATCCTTCAATGAAATCTTCACATTTTTTTGTCTGTAAACTTAAAAATTTATTCGGAAAATACTCTTCTTTACCCTTTTCTAATTGTACCAGGAACTCAATCGAATTGGGTATCTTATGCAATTTCTTTATTTTAAGATCTATTAATTTCAACAAGTTCAATTCATAAATTAATAAACTGAAAGAATTAGGTGTAAAAATCCAACCATGTAAATCAGAATATGTTGAACTATTGTATTTATCTTCATAAGCATTAACGGCACTAATTTCTTCTGTAACATTCAGTCTCTCTACACAATCTTGACTACCATAAGCAACATAAGGTCCTCCATTTCGATCAGCCGATGTATTCAACGATGCGTCAATATACGTGCCAAGAGAATGCCTTTCAAAACATTTCATTCTGTTATTGTTTATCACTTCTCGAATTGAAGTTATTTCCCTTAAACAGTCAAACGAAAATCTTTTGTCCGGAATAGCAAGGTTAATGACACCACTTTCTTTTAATATAAATGAACACCCATTTAAGAAATTCAGCAAATCTACTGTATGTTCTATAACATGTGAAGCAATGATATAATCATATTTTTTATTAACCCCAATTAAATCTTCATAAGCTTCACCACGCCATATATAATCAACTTCTTCGATATTCCCAAGAAATTTATTTACATAAATGTCATTTTTATATTTTTCAATCAACATTTCTCGACTCAAGTGATCAATAATTTCTATTTGGTAACCTTCCTTTTTAGGGCAAATGGGCGAAAATGAGGGTCCTATCTCAATTCCTTTGTCTTCAAAATTGATGCCCTGTAATAAAAACTCTTTTCTCTTCATATGATTTCTCCTGACAATTTAATTATTAATCAGATTATAATTATGAATTCCTTTATATATATTATACTTCATATCAATACCTAATTCTTTTAATTTCGATGGGTTTAGAACTGCATTATAAATGTTAGAATCGACATGGTTCATTATATTATTTTCTATTTCAGTTTTAACGTTTACACTAAATTCCATTGCCAATAACTCTGCTATCTCTTTTATTGTAAAGATATTGTCTGGGTTAGAAATGTTATAGGCTTCTCCATTTTGGCCTTTTAAAAGAACATATAGCAATCCTCTAATAGCATCGGGTAAATATAGATAAGAGCGCTTTTGTCGTCCATCACTTTTAAGTAGTATACTCTGATTATTAATAGCATTCTCTAAAAATTGGAATATGACTCTACTTTCATTTTGAGTCTGTGTAGTTCCAAACGTATGACATAAGCGTGCAATTCTAACAGAAATCCCTAACTGCGAATTATAGCAACTGCAAAGGTTTTCGGCTGCCCTTTTCGATATTCCATATGAATTTCTTACTGACGCGATGTCCAGAGTGCCTTGCATATTCTCTGTTATTCCCTCTTCATTTATTACTCCATCAATAATTCCATAAACCTCACCTGATGAGATATAAAGAAATGACTTAATTCTTTTTTTACAAGCTAATTTTAAAAGTTCATTTGTTCCAATATAATTTGAATTAGATATACCGACTGGGTCTGATGCGAAGCTTACTGGGTCTGCTTTACTTGCTGCATGTACAATATAATCAAGATTCGTATTTTTAAATTCTTCCTGATTGATTTCTTTAGAAATATCGTGCTTTATAAAATGAAAATATTCTTTCTCGCAGAAAATACCAAACTGTTTTTTTGCTGTTTCTTCATTTCTCGCCATAACTATTATTTGAATATTTGCATTTTTATATTCATTTCTATAAATCAAGAAATCAGTAAGTCCAGCACCAATCAATCCAGTGCCACCTGCAACCAGAAATGTGCTATGATCTATCTCTTCCCATGGAAGAAATTCGTTACATAGATCTTCCATTTCTTCTAAAAAAACTGGATTCTCTAAAACCATAAGCTATTTGCTCCTTATGTGTATATCTCATTTATTGTAAATTCATTTCATCCACTCATCCTTTTTGGAATGAAGTAATGCTTTGAAAATTTCAATATCATCGGTAGTTGTTAATTTTAAATTCTTTTCTGATCCTGTTGAAAAGTATACTTTTTCACCTAAATCTATCATCAATGTACAAGTCGCTGTTGCATTTATGATGCCTTTTTCTTCAGCAGTCGAATGCACCCAGATTAACTTTTCCAGATAAAAAGCTTGAGGAGTTTGTGTACGTGCCAGATTATCTCTCGGAATTGAAGTATTCGAAGATTCTCTGTCATTCGTCAATAACATAGCTTCGGCACACGGAATCACTGTGATTGCTGAACCATTTTTCATACAGCAGCTAATGCAGTCAGATATGATTTCCTGAGAAACAAGTGGTCTTATTGCATCATGTATTAAGATTATATCATCATTACAACATTCATCTTTTAAACCTATGATGCCATTTTTTATGGACTCCTGTCCATTTTCACCACCTGTATAAATCCATTTCAATTTTGATATATTGAATTGTTTTGCATATGCCTTTAATATTTCCTGCCACCCATCAAGGCATACAACTGAAATTGCATCTATATTAGGATGTTTTTCAAACGCTTCTAATGTGTAAATTATGACTGGTTTATCATAAACATTAATAAATTGTTTCGGAATATCTTGGTTCATACGTTGTCCACTTCCACCTGCAATAATAAGTGCTACGTTCAATCCTGTCCCCCCTTTAATTCAATATACCTTTTATCCTTTTTGTGATTCGTTTGGATGCATTTCCATCCTGATAGCGAAACATACGATTTCTTGTACTGATTCTATCTTTTTTACAGCGGTCCACATTTAACAGTTCCAAGATTGCGTCCTCTAGTTCATACATATTCTGAACCTTCACTTCTGGCATATAAATATCATGTTCAATGTAACTGTCTCGAGTGTTTTGATTATATAATTCCCAGTCATAATGAAATGCAATCACAGGCCGATCCAGTAACATATAATCCGTATAAACTGACGAATAATCCGTTATCAATAAATCAACTTCCTTCAAAAAGGAATATACGTCAATTTCTGCATCAGCAAGTATGATATTTGTATACTTCAAATTTGCAAGCTTATCTTTAATCTTAGATTTTGGGTGTAACTTGATAATCAGGAATAACTCATTTATGTTTAAAAATTTATTCAAATCATCCAGCCGAAGAATCTGAAATAAATTTTCTTCTGAGTCTCTGAATGTTGGCATGTACGCTATTATTTTTATTTGCTCCCTCTTTTTTTTATAAATAATATCAAGTAACTCATTTTCTTTTTGGGTAAATAGATTTTTAATTTTGCATTCGTCAAACAATACATCATTTCTTGGATATCCATCAATCATAATATGTTCGATATCTGTCTTGAAAGCAGACACAAAAATCGAACTCATAGCTTCTGATGTAGCGAGTGTGTAGTGATGTGGTTTCTCATCCGAAAGTCTTCTGGGAAATGCAGTCCATGCTTCATATAAACTATTAGGATGACGAATTTTATCAAATTTATTGTCATAATTCGTTTTTTTATTACCTGAACCATGCCACAAATTCACCTTTGTCGCTCCGCCTGATAACCAAAAATTAATATCTTTTGAATAGTTATCAAAAATATAAACCCTTGCGCAAAGACATGCCCAAATACCTTTCCAAGAAAGAAAGTAATAAGCTTCATAATTATTTTCATTTAAAAACTTAACTATTTCCTTGCTCTTAGAAATCCATACTGGTCGTATCTGCTCGGAAGTGTTTTGAGAAATGTATAGATACAAATACCTCGGATTTTCAGCAAAACGTTTCCCAAAGCTGCATCCAAATACCCATAGTTTCTTATTCCTGGGTATAAAAAAAGAGAGCCAATACACCGGTAACATCAATATTTGTAACCAATATTTGATTCTCTCAATCAATTTCTTTCCCATATGCCATCATCCTTGATTTTATTTTCACTATAATTATATCGGCACATATGATGTAATACTAAAGAGAATAATAATAATATAACTATTTTCAGAAGAATACTTTTCTTTTTTCAGCTTCTTCTAAGATATATTCCAAGGCAGGTCTGGAATCAGTTAATTCATTTACTCTTTCCAAACCCTTTTTTGCCATATCCGAATAGAACACATCATCATTCATATACTTAATAATAAGTGAAACCATTTCCTGATAAGATTCAACACAAAAATCTGGTCCCGCGGCCGCGGCAACATCTCCGTAGTTGATTGTTATTCCTGGTTTACCTTTGAAAAAGGCTTCCGCAATCGAAAAACCTCCCCCTAAACGTCTGGGATTGATATATAAATCAACCAATTCATTAATTGCAAGTATATCATCCTGATACCCTATAAAAGATGAGTTTTTTTCAAGAAATGCATACTCTTTACATAGGTTTTTATACTTCTCAAAATAACCTGCAAACACAAGGTATGCCCCCTTATCAATTACAGGTTTCATCGCTGTTATAAAATCATCCTGAACATCATAATCAAGTCTTATTCCTACAATCAATAACAAAAATCTATCACTTGGTAGGTTGAAATCCTCTCTTGTGAAATGTTTTTTTTGTTGCTTGATATCAAATGTAAAAGTACTCTCTATTATAGTATCCAGTGTATATCCAGCCTCCTTAAGTATAGTCCACTCTTCTTCGTTTATTTTTCTTCCAACTGCAACCAGTTGATTCTCTTTTTTTAAGACAGAAGAAAACAATAACGGTATATTAATTACCGGCACTATGTTCGCAGCCAAATCGGAAAGAATACTTCCAGATCCCATTGTTAAAATCAGGTATGGATTCCATCCTTTTATGATACTAAGAATATTTTCAGTTTCTTCTAATTCTGGCATACGTTTTTTAGTCTGATAATAAAGAAAAGTTTCATTATTATATTGGTATGTTTCTAACTCACTATATTGTTCAAAAATTCTTCCCGCTTCCATACCAAAAATAGGAACCATACCTAATAACGTAAGTTGCTCACAAGTATTGATGATAAATACTTCTTTTCCCATTTTGCTTAGAGTAGCACATCTTTCTAAGGCAGTTCTAGTTGGTGCATGTGTTTCTTCCAGAAACTGAACTACTATAACTATAACTCTATCTTTATTTCTTTCTGTGTATTTTACAGGTTTTAAAACTGTACATAATTCATCATAATATTTCTGATATATATTTTTATAGACTTCCAAAACGAGTTCAGAATCAAAGTTCATTCCACTATACTTAATTGGAAATCTCCACTGCTGTCTCCAATAAAAATACTTTTGATATAATGAAAAATTCAAATCATTTAGAAGTACAATTTTGTTAAAATCATTAAGATACTTGCCGTTTGCCGTCATTGCAATTAAAAAGGAAATTAACGTAAGTCTTAAATAATCTGACTTGCCTCTTAAATTATTTTGGAATTGATCAAGGGCAATTAAAAACATTCCCAATTGCACTTCTCCAATTTGCTCTCTTTTTGTATATATTTCTTCAAGATTGCGATAGCAAAAAACAATCTCTTGTATATCAACAACTCTCTGACACATTTGCTCAAAAGATACAACAATATCCTCCAGGTAATTGTAAATAAAATGTACTTTTTCTAGTCTCTGGCACGGAATTAAATTACTATCCTCTACAATAAATGTTTCTCCAACAAAAGGTTCATATACAATATACTTTGAATTTTCTTTCCAAATAATAGTTACTTCATGTAGTTCGTGTCCTACAAAATGATATGTATCCTCATTCCAAATGCTATACAATTCTCTAACTACACCATCTTGATTCACTAAAATAGCTTTTTTATATATTCTGCCATAGTACTTAACAGCTACTTCACATAGATTGATATCAGTACTAATTAAAACAAAAGATAGATTAGTATTAATCTTAAAGCCACATACTTCTGCTGCTGTAAGTAAAATTGCATTGTCATGAATAGAACTACCCAAATCAGTAAAAATATGAACTTCTTCTGTTTTGCCTAGTTCCTCTACAAATTGATTGCTATAATTTCCCAAATCATGCTCTTCGATCACTACTATTTTATCTTTTTGCACCTAGAATATCTCCTATAATGTTGCTTGAATTACCACTTTTTCAAAAATGTTTTTCGCTCAATTGGGTCAAGTTTGCTTATTTCAGGATCTTTGTAAAACGAATCACTCTTCATATGCTGTGTGGATACTTCTTCAAAAATTGCACCACTCTTTGATGCAAAAGCATGATATTCACCACGAAGTACCGTCTGCATTTCACCAGGTTTTAAATGTTTTACTTTACCATCTTCCATGATTACGTCAAGTTCTCCGTACAGTACTTGAAATGTCTCTTCCTTTATTTTATGTGCATGCATTGGATGCGTCTGGCCTGGCAAAACAATGATATACTTTTTACAATACTCTCTATTAATAATATTTATAATAATAGCTCCGTGTTGCCTAAAATGTTTCATGCCAAAGTGGTGTGATAGTTCTACTTCAAAATCATCCCCAAGTGCGATACCCGCTTCATATAACATACCTTTTGCATCATGAATTGCACTTCTCACTACACCAACACCTGTTATTTTGGGTTTTTCAATGATTTTTTCATTTATTTTATAATCTCTGGAAGCCAACATTCCATCTTTAAACTCACCACTTGTTAATTGCTTCTCCTGGCAAGGCATCGCATAATATATGTCTTCTTCGTTTATTATGCTTCCATTTTTTATTTCGCGCCTAGCATAAACTCCTCTCATCAGCGATCTAAGAGAGTCTATTTCTGCCTGAGAGACATATTTATCATTTTCTTTTCGAATTTTACATATTTCTTTCGCTAAAAGTGCAGCATGAACCCATTTATCTGCCTGTTCTGGATTCATAGAATATGCATTAAGCGTTATGGATTCTGTTGGAAGTCCAACATGTCGTTCTAATATCTTTGCGCCTTTCGCAATCGCTAGCATTGGCACAATATTATCATCTGGATTTTCATGTCCAGAATAACCGATTACTGTATCTCGATATCTCTTATTCATCCTATCAATAAAATCAAGCTGTAAACCCTCAATAGGCGCCGGATACTCCGCTACGCAGTGCAGAAATGCAAAATCACATTCTTTATGTGTGAAAAAGTTATAGATTTTATCAATATCAGAAAGTGTTTTTCCACCTGTGGAAATGATCAGTGGCTTTTTTGACTGTGCTGCTTTTGCTAGTAACGGCCAATCAAGCGCACTGCAACTTGCTATTTTAATAATATCGATGCCTTGATCCAAACACCATTCCACCCCAGTTTCATCAAAAGGAGTGCTCATCGTAAGAAGGCCTTCTTTCCGTATCTCATCCACCAGAATATTAAATTGTTCAAATGACAGACGTGTGCTCATAAATCTTGGGATATGATTTACATCTGTCCTGTCTTTGAAATCAGGATGTATGAAAGAATCCAAGTCTCTGTATTGGAGTTTCACTGCGGCTTTAATATTATTTTTTCTCGCAATTTTACCCATTTCCTTAATAATGTCTATCCCATGTTCAACGCTTCCCTGATGACTATTTGCCATCTCAAAAATAAACAAATCTTCAAATAATTTGCTCATAAGCCCTCCTCATATCGTTTTCAAGCCTTATTTATGAATGTTTCCATTCTATGGCTATTTCCATTCTATGACTGTTTCGATTCATTGAATTTATCCAACCCTAAATGAATTCTATTTGTTAAATCAGGTAATATTTCAATGGCAGCATCTCTGATTACTTCAAGATACTCTTTCCCCTTATTAATTGCTTCTAAAAGTTCCTCTTTCTCGTTTTGTTTTGTAATATATATATTCTCTGTTAGTTCTTTAATTTTATTTTGAATCCTACAATCTATATAATATAGTGATGAAATCGACTCTATGCGTTTTCCATACTGTTTTGTTTTTTCATACAGTTTTACAAACTCTTTACTGTGATATTTATTCGCATGAATCATTTGAATCATTTTATAATAATCATCTACAGCACGTTTTGAAATAGAAATTATTTCTTTTGTTTCATTGATTGCTTCCATTATTTTGTCACAAAACAATTGTGCCTGCTCCTCTGAAAAAAAGCGAGTAACATTTTCAAAAACCAGAGTCAGGTCAATGTCGTTTCTACACTCACGCTCCAATGCTTCTCTGAGAGACATCTGCTCTGCTCCATGGATTGTAGCACCTCCTTCGGTCGCGTTAATCATTCTTACATTGGGGTTCTCCGCAATTTCTTTTTCAAACCAGTCCAGATAAAGCAAGAACTCATTTGATGACCTGACTCTTCCTCCACAATAACCATCAACCTCTATATATGCCTCTTCTGAAATATCAAGGTTCCACGCACCTCTGACCGTTGATGCTGCGTGCGTTTTATTATCTGTATACGCCAGATCCTGCCCCACCATTATTATTGTTTTAAATCCCAGTATTTCCAGTAAAGAATATGCCGAATTTGCCACTGATCCGCTTCCTTCCAGAATAGGTAATTCGCTTCCCAAACTGGCAATGATATAATCAATATGTGTATTTAAGTCATTTACGAAAAACTTATGACTATGATGTAGATTTAATACTTCCGAATTGCTGGTCAGGCTACAGACCATAGGAATTTTTGAAACTCTTTCATCTTCAAAATGTGCCGTCATTTTTCTTCCATCAACGGTGATAAACATATCTGGTATGATATCTTCTTTCAGCAATGCTTTCAGCGCACTATCAACAGATATAATAAATGCCTTTCCTTTTGCCTTCTTCAAATCAGATATATTTTTATCCAGTGAAGGGCCGGAAGAAACCAATATTGCCGGAATATCTTGGGGTAATAATATATATAAATGATATAAAGACTTACTCATAACTAGATATGGAAAGTTACTTAATGTATTATAATAATATGCTTCTCCAAATCTCTCCCAAACTGTATTGGTCGCATTGATTGAATTAACAAGTATTTGAGATTCTGTGTAAAACTTCTTGTATTCATTCGGGAACAAATATCTATAATTTAAATAATCCAAAAAAATTAAACCTTTAATATCATGGTATGTAAAATATTTATATAAAACGTTTTTATTTATTACCTCGTCGCCTAAAAAAAGAACCAGCTTTTTATTTTCAAGCAAATCAGAAACGTCAAATGTATTTAAGACATATTTAAAAATAATAATTGAAGGCTCATAAATAATGATTGCGCCCGTCTCTGGAATCTCCCTTAGAAACTTTCTTACATACATTCCATTTCCAAAACCAAACATTAATAACTTTGAATTAAAAACAATATCACTACATTGGTTCATCCAACAATCCATCAACATCTCGCTATCATATAAAGAATCCAACTGTATAGTACTGTCATCTTTTTGAACGTATAAAATAGTTCTATCCTGAATCACTTCACTGTTCGCAATCATTATATTAGAATCCGATAATTCAATCACTTTCTCGTTGTTAAGCATATCAACGATATCTTCTCTTCCATTGGTTATTAATGCCGCAATATTTTTATCAAAAATGCTATTTTTCATTTCTTACCATCCGTTAATTAAATTCTTTATATGTTTCCAAATTTTGATGTGTTTCATAATACAAAACATCAATCATTCTAAAATAGTCTTCCTGCTCAATCACACCTGTAATTCTATCAAGCTGACTACTCCAAAAATTAATATCTTCCGAAAATTTTTTGGTATCCTTTTGAAAAATATCAAATAAATCCATCACAACTTCTGTAAGCGCTTTTGTCATAATCGGTAAAATTCCACTCGCTTCAGAATGTCTTCCCGTTATCAATAATTGCGTTATGATTACAATATAGTTTTGAACTTCGTTTATATTATTTTTTAAATCTGTCATTTTAAGACGTCACTCCATTTTTATTAACATTATAACACAAATCATTATTTTTTTATACAAAAAAGGAACCGGTTACCCGATTCCTTTTGTTGTTATAGTAGTTTAATTATCCAAGTAAGGATAATACTCCCTGATTGGATTGATTAGCCTGCGCTAACATTGCCTGTCCAGCCTGAGCAAGGATATTGTTCTTGCTGTAGTTAACCATTGTATCTGCCATGTCAGTATCTCTGATCTGCGACTCAGCTGCTGTTGTATTTTCTACAACGTTATCTAAGTTGGCAATTGTATGTTCAAGTCTGTTCTGTACAGCACCAAGTTTGGATCTCTGTGCAGATACCTGTGCAATTGCTTTTGTGATAAGACCGATCGCTGTTCTAGCTTTATCAATTGTTGAAAGTGTAACACCACCAATACCAAGTGATGAAGCGTTCATGTTCTTAATAGAAACAAGAATTCTCTGACTTGATGTGTTAGCAGCACCAACCTGAAGTGCTCTACCACCTGAGAATGTACCATCTAAAAGGTTCAATGTATTGAACTGTGTAGACTGCTGAACTCTGTTAATTTCAGAAACAAGAGCTTTTACTTCTTTCTGGATAGCATCTCTATCTGCTGATGTGTTAGTTCCATTAGAAGACTTAACTGCAAGCTCATTCATACGCTGTAACATGCTATGTACTTCTGCAAGTGCACCTTCAGCTGTCTGTACTAAAGAAACGCCGTCCTGTGCATTGTCACTAGCCTGTGTAAGACCTCTGATCTGGCTTCTCATTTTTTCACTGATGGTTAATCCAGCTGCATCATCTGCTGCACGGTTGATTTTGTAACCAGAAGATAACTGTTCTGTAACTTTCGCCTGTGCTGTTGTTGTTACTCCTAACTGTCTGCTAGCGTTCATTGCTGTAAGATTGTGTTGTACTACCATATTTTTTCCTCCTTGAATATCCGGTGGCATCCTTGCCACTCTGGTTTTTGTTGTTACAATGTTCCATCAAGCCGTACGTACCATTAGGAATCATTGTTTGTTAAGTAAGTATCTTTACTTGTATAATATATCGGATAAAAGATGAAATACTTTATACCCGAATATTAACTTTTTTAAATTATTTTTTTCGATCCATTAATTGCGGATCCACAGTATTTAAATTACTCATTGCCTTGTAATAGGTACTCGCGGCTTTGACAGAAACACGTGCGCTTTTATAAGCAGCTCTTGTATTCTTAAAATAATCTTCTATTTTAATTCTGTTTCTTTCTTCGCTCGCTTGTATCCTGGCGCTTTGATCCGTAACCTGCGCAATCAGTTTTTGTAACTGGCCAATTTCTACAGTGTATTGATTCTTGTTAAGTGTTAGTTCCTGTCGAATTCTGTCATAAACACTTTCAAAACCGCTATCCAGAAGTTCTAACTTTTCAATCAGACCCGATTTTTGTGTGACAATCTGGTCAAACGTTGCCATGTCAAATTCTTCCTGCTTAATCAGGTTACTTTGCTTAAGGTTTAAGTCAAGAATTTCGTTCAGAATTGTGATTTTGTTGTTAAGACTTTCTATTAAGATAGAAATATATTGATTCTGATCCATAAACCACCTTCTTCTAATGATTGCCGCCAATCAAAGTTAACGTCTTGCAACTTGCATCACTTCTTTCCACGCATCTCTCATGGTTCGCAAATGTTTTAGGACTTCTTCCAATATGGCTGCGTCCTTTTTCATATTTGCTTCTCTTAGTCTCATAATAAGGTAATTATACACCGCATCAAAATCTTTTGCCACCTCATATTTTCGGTCAAGTGTGATTTGAAATTCTTCAATAATTTTCTGTGTCTTCATGATGTTATCATGTGCTTTTTGTATGTTCCCCTGCTCAATCCCCACAATTGCAATGTTACAGAACTTAATAGCTCCCTCATAGAGCATAAGTGTTAGTTCTGCAGGAGATGCTGTTAGTATTTTATTGGTATTATATTGTGCGAACGCGTTGTTCATCTGCATTCTTAGTTCCTCCTATCAGCCCCCGAGCATTGATGTCAGTGCGCTCTGCTGCGAATTTAATTTTGTCATTGCACTTTCCATAGCACTGAATTGTTTATAATAACGGTCTTCTAGGTCTGTCAGTTTTTCTTCCTGATCTGAGATTTTGTCATCATAATCATCGTATTCCTGCTGCATTTTTTTATCATCATACACTTTATAGATAGTACGATACGCTGTACTCTTCATCTGTTTATTCAGCTCATCATAAAGATTATTTGCCAATTTAGTAAAGAAAGATGCCACTTGATCCGGATTGCTTGCAATCGCTGTTTTTAACTTATCTTTGTTTCCGGCAGTTGCCGTATCGTCCGAATTCCCATCAATGTGGTAAGCACCCTTTTCATTGTCAGCAGCCAGAAAATAGCTCATGGTTTCAATTCCGAACGTGGTCAGCGAAGTTTCTGTGCCGTTTACATCAAAGCTCTGTATCATTGCACTCTTCATGGTTGAAACTACTGTACCAAGTGTAGAATCTCTTCGCAGAAGTGCATCTTTGATCTTATCTTCCCACAATGTGATTTCATCATCAGACATTGACTCCTTTTCATCATCGGTCAGAGGTTCATAGCCTTTAGAAGATGTGGCATTGTATAAAGTGTCCATTTCAATCATTAGCTTATTATATTCACTAAAGAAATCTTTGACCATTTTATAGATTCCATCTATGTCATCGGAAGTATTAATATTGGTCGGAATATAATCTCCATTTGTGTCTTTTGAAGATTCCTTTTGCGCTGTAATGGTAAGTCCGTTAATGGTAAAAGTATTATTTGTTGAGGTATAGTCAGCCCCGTTTAATGTAATGCTTGCGTCAGATCCATCTATTTCAATCGCGCCACTTCCCGATGTCAGTTTTAAGCCCGCAAGCGCTGTCGGTGCATTTGTATCACTGCTCACCGCTTCAATCGTAAAGTCTCCAGCCGTACCACTCGTCTTGGAATTTACATAAATTCTTTGATTTGTCGCATCAAAACTTGCGTTCACACCAGCATTGTTTAATTGTGTGATCACTTCGGATATTTTTGTATCACCTGTTACCGAAATTTCAGTATTGGTAGTCCCGACTTTTACATTGATTTTTGCGGTATCAGTAGAGGTCAGTGTGCTCATTTCAGAGAGTGTCGTCGATGCTGTCGCGGCAGTTCCATCCGTCTTTTCCAGTTTTCCACCTGTCAGATATCCTGCTGTTGCCAGTTTTTTGACAACCAGAGATTGTGTGCCATTTACTGCGCTATCTCCTGCAACGACCGATGCAATACTGGTATCTGCAACTGTAGTTGATTTCTTTTTAAAAGAGCCTTCCAGTCTCATATTACTTAAGGATTTACTGAAAAAACTATATATTTTAGTATTCAGATCACTCCAGGCTGTTTGTTTCCAACCAAGTTTTGTCTTCGCTTTTTCTAAACTTTCTTTTTTTGTACTGGAGGCTTTTACCAGCTCCTGCACCATACTATCAGTATCAAGGCCCGAAGCCATACCAGTTAGTCTGATTGACATATCACATACCTCCTAACGTTTTTCATCCACCAGAAGTCCTGCCAGTTCCCATGCTTTCGCTATCATATCCAGCGTTTTCTCAGGTGGTAGTTCTTTAATGACTTCTTTTGTATTTTTATCCACTATTTTTATTGTTACACGGTTCGTCTCTTCATGAATTCCAAAAATGGCTTCAGAATTGTTCATTTTCTTGTTCAGCTGATCAACCGCCTTCTTGATTTCTTCATTTGTTGTCTGTTGTGTTGATTTGCTTCCATTGTCGTTATTGTTTTTTTCTTCTGTACCTGCAGGTGTTGCAATATGCTTTTCTTCCATATTTCCTGCGGCTACCGGTGTACCAGTCTGGTTGCTATCCATAGCTTCCTTACTGATAATTTCAGTTTTCCCCGCCGACTGCACTCTATTTACCTGAAATGATGCGGTCTGATTTGCTACTGATTCAATCTTCATTTCTCCACCTCCGTGTGAAAATATTCATCCCTTAAAGACAGTCATACTCCGACTATCCAACCTTCTAGGTAGTATATCGGAGTATTTCTTTGAAAAATTAACCATATTAAAACAAATCTTTTAACGCACTGATGCTTTCTCCTGTCATAGCCTCTTTGTTTGCATCCTGAATCTGAACATAGACTTCTTTTCTGTATACAGGCACTTCTCTTGGTGCTGTAATCCCAAGCTTCACCTGTTCCCCTTTAATCTCCAGTATCGTTATTTCGATATTGTTATTAATCACGAGTGCTTCATTCTTTTTTCTTGATAATGCCAGCATACTATTCACCCACTTTCTTTGCTGCCTGAAGGATATCGTAAATTGGGTATTTGACCTGATATTCATCTCCTTCGACTATAATCTGACATGCTTTTTTATAGGCTGCATTGATAATAATGGGAGCTTTTAAATTGATTGACATCTTTGTAATATCTTTTGGCACTGTAATGGTAACCAGAACCAACAGTTCTTCTGGCTTGATTTCGCCAACCGAAGTAAGAAGTTCATCTTCGACAACCGGATTATAGTCCGGCTTTATTGCAAGTGGATCTATGACTGGAATTGCAAAGTTTGGTTCCTGAACAGACTGCATCCACCTGATTTCAGAACGATCACCCTTTTCTTCGTCAAAAACAAGTGCAAACTCTTTTAGTTCAGGGAATCCCACAATACCGTTCACAAAATGGATTATTTTGTCTTCTTCTACTTCGATCTCTCCAAAAATACGTGTGTTAATTTTCATTTTATTCTCCATTCGCATCAAAGATTAAATATAATTCATAAGTGAATTTTGCACTATTTTACCCGTTGCCATAAGCGCTGCGTCATACGCCAGTTCTGCACTGCTTAGTTGTACCGCTACTTCTGTCACATCGCATCCTTCATTTTCAGACACAAGTGCTTTAAAATTTGTCTTCTGAGACTGCAAACGATTGGATACAAGGTCGAGTCGTGCGCTTCTACTACCACAGTTTGTCATTGCTAAATTCGTCTGATCCAGGTAGCCCTGCATTTTTGAGATCGTTGCAGAATATAAGGACTGTTCTTTCTCAATTAATAACGTCTCTGCTTTTTTTGCCGCTGCCAGTCTTGCTTCTACATCTTCCTGTGTATAACTTGCATTACCCTGCATAGATTCCAATGTCGAAATCACCGATTGAATATCGATGACTGCCTGCGTTGCCTGCGTTAAGGCGTCAACATCTCTTCCAATATTATGAGTATAACACTCATTTGCCAGAGTATTAATCCTTACTGTCTGGTTGTACCCAACATCATAGGACATGACCTGGGATTCTCCGGAATAGTCAATTTCCTTTGTTGGATCTGTCGAATCTGCTGTACAAGTGAAATAATGCTCTGGTCGTAAATCCCCCTTGCTCCATGATGTCTTCTCATAAGTTATATTAATTTCAGCGCTCGATGGTAATGCCTGTATTGTTGCATTCACATTGCTTCCGAGTAACAGTTCTCCACTTTCTGGTATGAAGACAATATCATTAGCTCCAGGAATTGTTAATGGATTTGTTGTTCCCAAAGTCATTGTATGACTCGTTCCATTTATTGTAATAGAAGGTGTTACTCCTGTTGATAGTGTATCATAAGACAACCTGATTCTCGCAATACTGCTCGATGCAACAGCTTGTTCTGTAGTTGCAGTTGGATCATCATAATTCGTTGTATTCAAGTCTTTCAGTGAACCCGTATCAACATAAGTAATAGAATCTACCGCTGACTTTGACAACTTTTCTGTAATCTCATACTGTTGTGTGGTGTCTTCCTGAAACAAAAGTTTTGACTGTGTCCGGTATCCAGTGAAAATGCTGCGTCCTGCATAATCTGCATCTCCGGTACTATAAATCTCATCTCTGAGTTCTTTTAAATTTTCCAGAATTGCTTTTCTATTCTCAGCAGTCAGACTTTCCTCAGCGCCTTTCTGGCATTCTTCATACATGTCTGTGATAACTTCCGAAACTGTTCCCAGTGCATCTTCTGTTACACTCAGCCAGCTCTTTGCATCTTCTACATTTTTTTCATGATATTGTGTAATCTCACTCAAATTTGTTCGAAGACGAAGCGCTCTGATTGCGACCACCGGATCGTCAGAAGGTCTTGTAATTTTTTTCTGTGTCGAAATTTGTGTATTCAAGTTGTCCTGCAGAATTTTATTATTATTAATATTCGTCAGAGAATTGTTCTGCATGATTTTGTTTGTGATTCTCATCTAAAACTCCTTTCCCGGCTATTATGCTTTATTTTTATACGCCGGTTTGCAGAATTAATCTGTCATAACATTCTGATAAAGTCTGAATCATCTTTGAAGCCAGAGTATATGAATTCTGGTATTTTACTAAATTTAATGCTTCCTCATCTTTATCCACACCAGATACAGACATTCTCTGTGTCTCAATCGCCGATGATAAATTGGTATAATTCAGATAAAATGTGTTGGCATTGCTTGCGTTGATTGCCACATCCGATAAGATACACTGAAGAAACTCACCCGCCGAACTGCCACGAAATGTGAATTCATCCTTGTTCGTCTTAAGATCAATCAGTTCTTCAACAATGTCATACTTAGAGCTTCCTTCGCTCGCACCTGTATGTGTGGCAAATTTTTGCGCATCTGCAATCATTGCTTCCGATATTGTAAAATTCAGAGCTGTAATTTTATAATAACTATCTGTAGGAACATCATATTCCCCTGTTCCAGTTCCATTCACTCCAGTAAACAAAATATCAGCGGCATTGCCATATCCATCCACTGAACCCGGTTTTGTAAGAATTTCATTAAACGCTTCTGAAAAAGATCTGATCCATTCATTCATCTGTTGCATATAATAAGGAACGCCCTGATAGTTAATGCTTGCTCCAACTTTTGCTTCTCTGTCAATATAGTTTGTATTAAGTTGTGTCGTATTGCTGTTGTTCAGTACAAACGTATATTCCTCACTTGTCGCGTCATATGTCCAACTATCAAATTTTAATAGTTTATTCCCTACATTTATCACACCACCATTTTCAGGCAATGTTGATTTATTCAGATCTTTTAGATAATCCGGTAGCTCATCAATGGTTACAGTTTGGTTCGTACCACTGGTCCCAATTGCTGATACACTTCCTTTAAAGTTGGCTGTATTATTGCCATCGCGGATTGCAATCAGGCCTTTTAGTGTTCCACCAAGATTTGCGCTGTACATTCCAAAATCAGAACCATTTGCCCACTTAATATCATATAATCCATCTACGTCTGACTGATTTACTTTTTCTGATGTAGAACGTGCCTCGCAGACAAGTGTGTTATATTCATTGGTATCAACCAGAGTCTGCCCTCCCGCAATGGTCACGACAAATCGGTTGGCTCCTGTTACCCGGTCTGGATTATTGGTATCATATACCGGTGTTTCCGTTACCTCTACATCTACAATAGAAGATAATTTATCAATTAAAAGAGCCCTTTGATCTCTCAGTTCATTTGCTGTTGATCCAGAGACTTCAATGACGTTGATCTGTTTGTTAAGGGTAGAAATCTGTGCCGCCAGAGAATTCATGGAATCTACCTGTATCTTAATTTCTGAATTCGTATCGGTCTGTACTTTTTGAAGATTTCCTGCAAGATTATTAAAATAATCAGTCAGATTTTTGGCAAATCCAAGAAACTGGGTAATTGTTGTAGTATCTCCCGAATTTTTCTTCACCTCAGCAAGTGCATCATACATATCATTAAAAATTGTTGTAAATCCTTCTGTATCTTCATCATCAACAAAATAATTTTCTATACCTTCCATATAATATTGCTTAATGTCATATTCGCCAAGCGTGGTATTATTGTTCCAGTATTTGACATCATAGAACTCATCTCTTATTCGTTCAATTGCTATGGTATCCACACCCGCACCAGCACATCCGTAAGTCGTAAATGTTCGAAGCGCATCATATGCCTGTTGCGTTACCGTCTGTCTGCTGTAACCTTTTGTTTCTACGTTTGCTATGTTATTTCCTGTTGTGTTTAGCGCTGCGTTCGCTGCCGTTAATCCGCTATATGCAATATTAAGTCCAAAAAATGTAGATGGCATATGAATTCACCTCCCATGATGAATATAATTATCAGCCCAGTGCTGTCAGAATATGCTCCAACATTTCATCAATCACATTGATATATCTGCTGGCTGCATTATATGCGTTTTGATATTTGATCATATTGGTTAATTCGTCATCGCTCGAAACCCCGATGACCTGCTGTCTTGCTGTCTCGATTGCAGCAACCGTATCCTCCTGGCTGCTGACAATACTTCTATAGACCTGTCCCGAATTGGCTACCTGTGACACCAGATCCGAGTAGTATCCCGTAAACGTATTCTTTTTGGTGACATTCGGATTTAAATTATAGTTCTCTGCTGTAAAGAGTGCTTTCAACTTATCTGCTGTTTCCTGATCAGTGCTTCCATCTGCTTTGATCAGTCCTAATTTGCTTGGCTGCTCCGTCAACTCCGAGTTGATCTGTAAATTTGCAATGGTATAAAGCGTTTCGGGATGAGTAGTATCTTCAGGAATAGGTAAACCTCCCGCATCATAACCATCCGAAGCAATTTTTTGAAAAATCTGGAACGGTGTCCCATCTTCTCCACACAGATATCCTGTTGCTGGATCTGCTGCACCATGAAATACTCCATTGATCGCAGTGACAACACTATGAATCAACTGATCAAATTCTGCCTGAACATTCATAATGACTGATTGTGAAATCGTACTATCATAGTATGCGTCATCCGCAACATCTGTAAAATTTGCCCGGTGATCCCCTCTGGCAATGATTCTGGCCTTCAGACCACCGATATCTGTATCAAGGTCAGATGAAATCGTCTGTGTAATATCAAACACCTTGGAATCTTCAATATTATAAACTTTCTTTCCTTCATTGGTCAGTGTGAACGTTGAATTCTGTGGCCAGAATGGGGTGTAAAAACCTGTTACACTATCCTGCTGCAGACCAATTTCATATACCATATCTCCCGTTACAAATGGTTCACCTTCTATACTTACCATGACGGATCCAAATATATCTTCATCATAAGAAATATTGACATAACCGGAAAGCTCATCCAATAATTTATTTCTCTGATCAAGTAAATCATTTGGATTTTCTGTCCCGCCTACTTCAATTTTTCGTATATCATCATTTAATGTTTTAAGTTTCTTTCCAATTTCATTGATTCTGTCAACATCTTCTTTAACCTGAAGATTCAGATTGTCCTGGTAATCATTCAAACCATCATAAACAGAAGTCGCACTGCTTAGGAACTCCGATGCGCGCTGCATAAGAAGCCCCTGATTAACAGAATTTTCAGGTGTTTTCGCCAGTTCCTGAACCGCCTCCCAGAGGTTATCCAGTGCCTCGCTAAAAGATACACCATAAAGTTCTCCTAACAAAGACTCCACTTCATCAAGCGCTTCCGATGAGGCTTCATAAAAAGCACTTCTTCCAGATTCTTTTCTATAAGTTTGATCGAGGAAATAATCCCTAACCTGTCTGACTTCAGAATAGGTTACGCCCAGACCTACCTGTTGATTGGCAACAGAGGACGCATTAATAGAAAGAGTATTGTATGTTTTTGTACTCAGTGAGACTTGCTGTCTTGCATAGCCTGTTGTATCTATGTTCGACATATTATGTGCAGTTGTATTCAAAGCATTCTGGTTTGTCTGTAAACCAGATGCACCAACATATAAACTTCCCATCAATGGCATAATATCACCTCGTAATGTCTCTACTGTTTTGCGTCAAATCCGCTTTTTTGATTGGCAAGGATGCTTCCTGATGAATAAGCACCTTTATTATAGTTTGCGGTTTCTGGCGCACTTCTCAATGCCTGAATCAGATTCAGATCAAACTGAACCATCTCAAGTGCATTGCCAAGCAGGTCTCTGTTCTGGTTATTAACACGTACCATGTTTTTCATCGTGCCTTTTAACCGTTCATGTACCTCTGCAAGTTTCGCCTGTTCTTCAGGCCTGTTTCCCAGCAGTTGTATTAAATTGACCAGTTTTAAAGTTTTAACATCCTTGTTAATTACGTTGGCGATATCATTCATCAATTCTTCACGTTTTTGCTCTAGTTGATGAACTTTGTTTACAACGATTTGTTCTTCATCCGTGATTTTTTCCAGTTCCTGTAACTGGGCGGCCACGATAAATCCCGTTTTACGACCTGATAATTCCAGCAGAATCTCATATTCAGAATTTTCTTCTTCTAATATCGTGATCAAATCCTGCATCAAACTAGCCACTGGAATTACCTCGTTTCATCGTAATTTTCTAATAACTTTTCTGCAATACTTCCGCCACTCACCTGATAGGTTCCGTTTTGGATTGCAGTTTTGATTGGAGCAACAACTTCTCCCCTGATATCAGGAGCGTTTGCAACAGCCTGTTTTGCGGTCTGGATATCCTTTCCAAGACTTGAAATCTGAAGCTGGTCAGCGAAACTAGCTTTTGTTGTCTGCTTTGTTTTTGCTGTATTCTTATTATTGTACAATTGCTGCACCTGTGTATAAGCTTCAATACGCATGACAGATCCTCCTTCCATGGATATACTACATGTTCATAATATTTATCGGACGGATTCCAAAAGACTTTAGCGAAATACGAAAAAAACACATTATATTTTATTCTCTCGGCAAAACCGAATAAACAAGCCGCTCCATATACTCGCTCGTCACCTCCTGCATGAAGCCTTCAAGTGCAATTCTAATAAAGTCGTTCTCATCCCTTTTTAAGAGCTGTATTACTGTATTAAGCTGCATAAATTCAGGGAAGAACTTTATCACTCGGAGTTGAAGGTATTGAACTAACTCCGTCGAAATAAAACCATAGTAGTATATTAGGTATTCAAGTAAGTTCAAGTAGTTAATGATATATTGGTTTTCATAATGCTCCCTGAATTCATCATAAATTCCTCTTTTCTTCAGTTCAATGATTTTTAGTTCCTCAACGTAGAGCCAGTCAAGCTTTTTCTTCCAGTCTTTAAAATCTCCTGTTGTCGATTCCTCCCATATTAGATGATGATAAAGCTCTTCCTCCAAGACATAGACTTTATCGGCATAATGTTGAACTAATGTTGTGAAAAAAAGATCTTCATATATCAACCCCTCTGGGAAATATACTTGGTTCTCAGAGATCATACTTCTTCTATATAATTTGTTCCAAACAGCAATGTTTAAATCCATTTGAATAAACCCTAGTCGTTTTTCAGCGTTGTCTATTTCAATGATCCAGTCATTTTCTTTTGTCCGTTTAGAATCTTGATTTAATAAATCGTGAGGATTCACTTTCTTTGACCTGCACACGACAAGATCGCACTCTTGCTGCTTTGCGGCAATCAATAGTTTTTCATACATACATGGATCCATAACATCGTCAATATCTGCATATGCCAGGTATTCTGCGCTCGCATACTCTATTCCTATATTTCTTGCAGCACCTTGCTTTCCATTCTTTTCACAATGTACCACCATGATAGATTCCGGATATCTTTGTTCCCATTCACAAAGTTTTTGAAACGTTGCGTCTGTTGATGCATCATCAACAAAGATCACTTCCAATTGATTTATTCCTATTGTCTGCGCTTCTAGTGCTTCCATAAAATGGTCAATATACTTTATTGCATTATAACATGGTACGATTAAGCTGATTTCTTTCATGATCTCTCCCACTCTCAATGTTGTAACACGAATCCCCGTATTTTATTTTGATGCCTGCTTCCGTCTCTATTTAGTATATTTCTTGTCATCTATTGTTGCATTCTTCAGCTATTAATATTCCTCCAAAAAACTATGCCGAATTCCATTTTTCTTATATTCCACCACAGTATCCAGGTTCACATTTTCTACACTTTTAAAAATATTACCTTCCACATATGGGTTAACTTTCTTCATGTCTCGGATCAAATTTTTAATTTCAATCCGCTTGGAACCAGTTCTGCTATCTGTTTTTTCATCTGGGTTAATAGAACAATTGTCCGTAAATCTACATGCACATTGTATAAAATGAAGGTGATTATAGTCTCTCCAATGCTTGATATCTTCTTCTCTGATTAAATACATTGGCCTGATCAGTTCCATTCCTTCAAAATTTGTACTATGTAATTTTGGCATCATAGTCTGAACCTGGCCACTATATAGCATACCCATCAGTATTGTCTCGATGACATCATCATAATGATGCCCAAGTGCTATTTTATTACATCCGAGTTCTTTTGCTTTACTATATAAATATCCTCGTCGCATTCTGGCGCAAAGATAACATGGAGAATTCTCTATCTCAAAAACGGCATCAAAAATTGGAGAATCAAAAATAGTAACCGGAATTCCCATCAACTTTGCATTGTCTTCTATGACTTGTCTGTTCGTTTCAGTATATCCTGGATCCATAACAAGAAATTCCAGTTCGAAGGGGAATTTATTATGTCGTTTTAGTTCTTGGAAGAGTTTTGCCATAAGCATGGAATCTTTGCCACCCGAAATGCAGACGGCAATTTTATCATTTTCGTGGATCAGATCATATTGATTGACAGCCTTTGCAAATCTCCCAAACAGATCTTTATGAAATTTTTTGCGTATACTTTTTTCAATTTCATCTACACGAAGTTGTAAATTTTGCTCTTTTTCTTTTTTCATCATCCAGACAATCCATCCGGCGTATCCTTCAAATAAATCATATGCATCGTATCCTTTTTCTCTAAGGAGCTCTGCTACATCACGACTTAAGATACCTTTCATGCAATAAAGAATTATTTTCTTATTATCTGGAAGTGTATCCAGATTGTTTAACAATTCCTCTCTCGGAATGTTGACTGCCCCTGTAATATATCCATGCTGATAAGAGACCCCATCCCTGATATCTATCAGCAAAGTGTCTTCTGCTTCATTTATTTTGTTCCATTCTTCCAGTGTTATTTCAATTATGTTTTCTTTATATTTTTCTTCGTTAAAATTCTGGTCCATCTTTGCTCCTACTCAGTGAATATATTTTCTGCTGACATCCATTACGCTATTCGATAAAAATTGTGACTGTTTCAACATTATAACGCATCTTTCACAGAAAATCATTCTTTCTATCATGATTCCAAAACTGAAAGGCAAACTTTCACTTCTGAATTATCAGTCTTCTCATTGACACGACCTGAATCATCCTCTATAATCAACACTAACAAAGGCGTTCTTCCACGGAAGAGCGCCTTTTATCATTATAAGGAGACCGATTATGATACATCAGATTTCCAAGGATATCTATCTTCATGTTCTGCAATCCCAAGAAACCAGAGTCTTTTTCCAACCCATTGTTAGTATTAGCAAATGCTGCTCTATTGGCCATGAATCTCTGCTTCGTGCATCCTATAAAGAGGAGTCAATTTCACCTGAACTTCTTTTTTCTTATTCTGCTAAAATTGACGAAGTTGCACGACTGGATTCATTATGTCAGAACCTTGCTCTTTCCGATTATCATAAGTCCGGTCAGGATACGCTTCTTTTTATTAACATGGAGACCTCATTATTAGAATATTACCTTGATCATGCCGATGAAATTGTTCTCCAGATTGATACTCTTCAAATTGAACGCAACAAAATTGTCATTGAAATAAACGAAAAACGTGCCACGAATGACGCTTTACTTTTAGAACTGGTAAATCTGTATCGACATTATGGTTTTGTAATTGCTCTGGACGATGTTGGTGCAGGATACTCTAATTTAAATCGAATTGTACTTGCAAGGCCTGACATTATTAAAATTGACCGTTCAGTTATTTGTGAAGTTCAATTTAATTTTTATAAACAGGAAGTAATTAAAGCAATTTCGGATCTCGGTCAAAAAATTGGTTCTATTACGATTGCAGAGGGCGTTGAAACAGAACAGGAAGTTGTTACTTGTGTCGAATGTGGTGTTGACTGGTTTCAGGGATATTTCTTCAGTCCGGCAATCCCCTCAGATGCAGTCAACGCCCTTTCATTCAAGGAACAATGCTCCAGAATTTCCGAGTTATATCAGAAAAAATTTATAAACAAGATGCGCCAGTATACCAATATCATCGACATCCGAAAAAAAATATTTGAACAATTAGAATCCATTGCATTAACCTGTCAGGCTGATTGCCTATATGAATCCTTTACAGACTTACTTTGCTGTAATAGTGAGCTGGAATGCATTTATTTGATTAATGATTTAGGTATTCAGGTTACTGATACTCTTTTCCAGCCAGAATCCTATTTTCGTAACCGTACTATGTTTTCTCCTATGAAAAAAGGCGACAATCACGTGTCAAAATCATTTTTTAATTATGCCATACATCACCCTGATAAAATATACATCAGCGATAAGTATATATCACTTGCTACCGGAAATTTTTGC
This sequence comes from Clostridia bacterium, assembly GCA_003246295.1. GTDB lineage: Bacteria > Bacillota > Clostridia > Lachnospirales > Lachnospiraceae > SZUA-378. The sequence goes on from QKAS01000030.1 coordinate 136,953, forward strand.
CAAACATTCTCACTGATGATTCATCCACAAAATGCTTCTGCCTTTATTCTTTGTGCTGATTTTAAAATGTACTGACAAAGCGCTTTAATTCCTCAAATACCATAGGCTTTGCGTAAAAGAATCCCTGTATCAGGTCACAATGACTCTTTTTCAGATATAGAACCTGATTTTCTGCTTCTACACCTTCTGCTACAACTTTCATATTCATATTATGACCCATCTGTATAATTGTATCTGTAATATTATCCATCTCTTCTGAGTTTGTGATGGAATCAATAAATAATTTATCTACCTTTAATGTCGTTATTGGAAAATCTTTCAAATATGCGAGCGACGAATATCCCGTTCCAAAATCATCAAGTGCGATTCCTATTGATTTTTCACGTAATTTTATTAAATGCTCTTTAATTTGTTCAGAGGACTCCATAAACACAGACTCTGTTACTTCCAGAATCAATTGTGCAGGATTTATTTTTGTTTCTTCAATGATTTGAATTACTTTCTCTGCAAAATCGTTTTGAAGCAACTGAATTACAGAAACATTGACTGATATAAAATACTCTTTATTTGATTCTCTATTCAGATTTGCAATGTCTGTGCATGCTTTTCGAAGAATCCATTCCCCCAATGAAATAATAAATCCAGATTCCTCCGCTATTTTTATGAATTTTAATGGTGAAATCAAAGCACCCTCAGAATTCCATCTTGCCAACGCTTCATATCCGCAGATTGATTCATGTTCCGGACAAATTTGGGGCTGATAAACTACAAAAAATTCATTATTTTCTAAGGCTGATGCAAATTTTCTTTCAATCCCGACTCTGTCACGCATCATTTCTTCTAACGAATCATCAAAGAAATAATATCCTTTTTTTCCTCTGCTTTTGATATAATACATCGCCATATCCGCATTTTTTAATAGAATCTCCACTGATTTTCCATTGTCTGGCGACAGTGCGATTCCAAGACTACCACTAATTAAAAGAGCATTATCCTCTATCTGATATGGCTGTTCAAAAACTGATAATATTTTTAATGCAAACTCTTCAACTTCCTTTTTATCAGATATATTCTCATAAAAGAATACAAACTCATCTCCGCCAAGTCTTACCAGATGAATTCCATCTTTCATAATCCCGTTCATTTTATCACTAATTTCTTTTAATAAAGTATCACCAAGTGTATGCCCTAACGTATCATTCACATACTTAAAATTATCAAGATCCAAAAAGTATAGCGCACAGGGCATTTGATTTACTTTTAAAATAACATCAAGTACATGATACAAATAATGTCTATTGTATAGACCAGTAAGCGTATCATGTTGTGTTAATCGCAACAATTTATTGTTAGATACTTCCAGCAGTTCATGGGCTTCAATGATTTCATCATACTGTGCACGCATCTCTTCATCTGATGCTGTGATTTCCTCATATAACTGTGTCAGTTCTTCATGATTCTCTTCCAGCTTTCTTTGCATACTTCTGATTTTGTGAATGTAAAACAATAATGAAATTGTAAAAGCAATTAAAACAATAAATACAATAATTGCAGCAACGATCTGCGTTCTATAGATTTCGAAAAAATTTGGAGGTTCATTTATTACCATACTCCCCTGCGGAAGTTCACTTTTACTGATACCAAACTTCTGCATCACAGTATAATCAAACATCATTTGATTGGTATCTTCGTTTAAAATCGGAATTTCATCAGCATCTGTTCCGCTTAATATTAAAAGTGCGAGTCTGGCCGCCTCAGTTCCCTGAATCGTACCAAGAATCATATCTCCGCCAAGAATTCCATGCCCCATTCCAAAATGATACAGATGATAAATTGGAACTTTTGAAACCTTACTAACCTGCTCACAGAATTTCTCCTGACTCAGATATACCCATTTACCATCAAGAACATAATTGGTCATTAACACAATCGAATTCTCATCTGCCGCCCACACCTTTTCTAAAATGCTCTCTGTTGCCAGATTATTCAACAAAACAACCTGAATATTCTCAGAAATCTGATTGGCGGCTTCTACGCACTCACTACCAATTGTTTTGCCACTTTTGGTATTGTCATAAATCACATAAATTGTATTTAATTCCGGATTAATCTGTTTTGCTGCAAGAATTGTGCCATACGGATCCATAACCTGCATAATTCCTGTATAGTTATCCCGACTGGCAACCAGTTCTTCATAGCTCGTTTCCCCAACACCACTAAATACAATTGGTGCGCTTTTAAATAAGTCATCTCGATATTTTAATGCAAATTGAAAAGCCGAATCATCTGTACAAATAACGACATCCATTTTCTTATCCGCATATTTATAATGAATTAAATCATAGAATCCTTTTTCGTTATGGTCTGTCGGAAATTTTTTCCAGTCCAGGTATTCTACATAAATTCCCAGTTCTTTCCCTGAAGCTTTCACTTCTTCCCGAATTCCTTCCATCTGTTCATCTGTCCATGCAAATCCTTGATGGTATGAATTTAGAATCAGGACTGTATCCACATCCTGTTCTGCCTGAACACGCAAAGGCATTCCTAAAATAAAAAATAAAAACATGAAACAAAAGTGAAACTTAAATCTGTCCATAAAGTTCCCCCGATATCATTTGTATTTTATTTACAAAAATTATAATTATCATACCATATTTTTCAGACAATGGATGATTTTTCTTTCATTTTAAACTATATTAACTTTTGAAAATTTATTCATACTGTGTTCCTTTTGTAATATAACTGTGACAATAATTTCCGATACATTGGTCAGAATAAAGAAAGGAGAGTAATCCTATGATAAGCTCTATCAGAAATGAACAGTATTATCAGTACCAAAATGTTGGCTCCTATAAAACAGATAACGAGTCAAATACTTATTCAGCATCTGTAACTACGCAGTCACTCGAATCAGATGATGAATTACAACTTCCTCCTCCCAGACCAGTGTCCGAAGAAGACTATACTTCATCAGACCACATGGAAATGATGCGTGGCGGAAAACCAGCCCCTGAAATGACAGAACTATCTTCTGCCTCCGAAGTTGATGAAGAAACACTGGAAGAATATGATGTTGACGGAGATGGTGTATTGTCAGCTGAAGAGTATGCCGCCATGATGGAAGACAAAAGATCAGAGGCACTGGAATCATCAAAAGCAACAGGCACTGCAAATGGTATTTCAGGTATTGACGCTGATGGTGATGGTACCATCTCAACAGATGAGTATGAAGAAATGATAGCTCAAATGGGCATTTCAAATGCATTGTCTGCAGAGGACTTCTTCAAACAGTATGATGTAAATGAAGATGGTGAGATATCTCAAGATGAGATGCCAGAACCTGGATCAGTAAAACCAGTATTTGATGAATCAACTGTTTCATCAGTCGTTTCATCCGAAGATGAAACTCTTACCTCAGAAGACATCACTGCTTCTACAGAATATCAGCAACTTATTTTTAAAACTTTACAGGCATACAAACACCACTATGAATCTATGTTTGACACAGCGGAAGGATCCCTGAATCAAGGTCAGGCATAGTCTGCAGTAAATGCAGGAAGGCAGAAGAATCTTTACGGATAAAAATTCTTACTGCCTCTTTTTTTGTTATCATCATTTTAATTTCATCATTTCGTGTTTTTTTTGTGAAAGAATTGTGTAATATAAGACCTTTAAAAATTGGTGTGTTATACTACAAAAAAATCTCTAAAAATAAAAGGTGATGCCATGCTGAATAACAAAAATATTCTACTCGTTGACGAAAATCAAGATACGAGGACAAGCTTGAAATTATTTTTAGAAAAAGAAGGATCTTATGTACTAGAAGCACATGATGGAGCGCGTGCGCTGGAAATATTTCAAACAAAACAAGACAAAATTGATCTTATCATTATGGAAATTGTTCTGCCAATCTATGATGGCTGGACCGTGTGTCGCGAAATCAGAAAACGTTCTACTCTTCCAATCTTAATTCTTACTGCCCGAAATGCGGATTTTGATGAAATTCACGGTTTCGAAGTAGGGGCAGATGACTATCTCAGGAAACCCACCAATCCAAGCATCCTTGCAGTACGTATTAAAGCTTTACTTCGCAGATCACAGCTGCAAAGCAATCATTGTTATCAATTTCCCCGTCTGGAACTTGATACTGCCTCTCATATCGTTCGTGTTTCAGGTCAAGAAATCTGCTTAAGTCCAAAGGAATTTCAAATTCTGCTGACTTTAATAGAAAATCAAGGACGCATTGTATCCAGAGAAGAATTATTACATAAAGTATGGGGATATGATTATTATACAGGAATCAGAACTGTTGATACTCACATGAATCGGCTTCGTGATAAAATGGGTGAAGCAAAAGATTATATTCATACCATTCGCGGTTATGGATATCGATTTGATGGCAGTTATAACCATTTTGATTCATAGAATACAGTTGTTTGGCTTATCAATTAGTCCTATATTTGACTTTTTATCCTCTATCTGATATGCTTGTTAAGCAATTACTGTTGAAGTAAGTTGTAAAAGTAGTTTTTGCTCTGAGCATAAATATGTTTGATCTTTTGAATAGATTTATGTTAGGCGCAGTTTTAATTATTATTCAAACGAAATTATGACTGAAAAAACGTATTTTAGAACTGGGGTCTGCGCAGGCTCATTTGGGAATGCGCCATACTATCACTGGTGGTATGATGTGAGTCATTTTATGGCGAAACTTAGGCACTCTAACTCTATTGAAATAATAGAGTTAGAGTGTTTTTTTATTTTCACAAAAAATCACCAAATACAGAAAGGAGAATGCTATGTTAAAACTGGCCGTAAAAAATTTGTACAAAATTTATGGTTCAAAGCCTCAAAGAAGCCTCGAACTGGTCAGACAAGGGGTTTCAAAGGAAGAACTTCTTAAAAAAACTGGTAATGGAATTGGTGTCTGCAAAGTAAATTTTGAGGTTGAAGAAGGTAGTATATTTGTCATCATGGGATTATCCGGCAGTGGAAAATCTACTTTAATTCGTTGTCTGAACCGTCTGATTGAACCAACATCGGGGTCTGTTTTTATTGATGGACATGATATCTGTAGTTATGATGAAAAACAATTACTTTCTATACGAAGAAATAAAATAGCTATGGTTTTTCAACACTTTGCGCTCCTTCCACACAAGACAATAGAAGAAAATGTTGCCTTTGGATTGGAGATTCAAAATACCAGCGTAGAATACCGACACCAAAAAGCATGTGATGCACTTGCACTGGTTGGTTTGAAGGGATATGAAAACGCCTATCCTAATGAACTTAGTGGTGGAATGCAACAGCGTGTCGGACTGGCACGCGCCCTCGCTATTGATGCTGATATCCTTCTTATGGACGAAGCCTTTAGTGCTCTGGATCCATTGATACGTTCAGAAATGCAGGATGAATTGATGTCAATTCAGGACAGCATGAAAAAGACAATTATATTTATTACTCACGATCTTGATGAAGCATTAAAAATTGGTGATCAGATTGCTATTATGAAAGATGGCGCCATAATTCAAACTGGATCTCCCGAAGAAATTTTAGAGCATCCAGCCGATGAATATGTCCGTTCCTTTATCAAAGATGTAGATCGCTCTAAAATTCTGACTGCATCCTCTGTTATGAAAAAACCTGATGCGATCATAACACAAAAAGGTGGATTGCATCTTGCTGTCCGCAAAATGCGTGAATCTAAAATGTCCAGTATTTTTGTTATTAATAAAGATAAAACGCTTCAAGGACTTCTAACGATTGACTCAGCATTAGAAGCTTTGAAAAAGGGTGAAACTGATGTCACGAAATATTTACTTTACGACATTGAAAAGGCAGTACCGGATACCTCATTAAATGAGTTGCTTCCTTCTGCTGTGAGATCAAAATATCCGATCGCAATTGTTGATAAGGAAGAGCGTCTTTTAGGTATTGTTGCTCGTGTTGCAGTTTTATCAGGATTATCAGGTGAGGAGGTGCCAAATGTTTAGATTACCCATCGGAGATTTTTTTGAACGTGGAATTGATTTTCTAAAAGTCCATGGAGAATCATTTTTCAATGCCTTAAAAGAAAGTGTTTTATTTATCATTCAGCATTTCGAGAACTTACTTCAATGGATTCCTTGGTGGATGCTAATCTTGATATTTGTCATTTTAGCCTTCAGCCTTTCAGGTAAAAAATTAGCAATCTTTACGGGTCTTGGTCTTACTTTTATTTATTCTCTAGATCTTTGGAGCGAGACCTTAGATACATTATCTCTTGTTCTCAGTTCCACACTGTTTACATTACTCATCGGAATCCCGCTTGGTGTTGCAATGTCTAAGAATGATAACACACAAAAAATCCTTCAGCCTATATTAGACTTCATGCAAACTATGCCAGCATTTATTTATCTGATTCCTTCCGTTATATTCTTTGGCCTCGGTAAGATGCCTGGCGCCATTGCTACCATCATATTCGCAATGCCACCTGTTGTAAAACTAACAAATCTCGGAATCAGACAAGTTCCGAAAGATGTTATTGAAGCTGCCATTTCTTTCGGATGTACGCAGAAGCAGATGCTTCGAAAAGTTCAGATACCACTTGCTCTTCCAACAATATTAACTGGTATTAATCAAACTATAATGCTTTCTCTTTCTATGGTTGTAATTTCAGCTATGATTGGAGCACGTGGACTAGGTGAAGTTGTCTATAGCGGTGTAACCCAGATGAAAATAGGGAAAGGCTTTGAAGGTGGAATTGCTGTAGTTATTCTGGCAATTATACTAGATCGTTTGACACAATCGTTAGGAATTCATAAGAAAAGGAAACAGAATAATAAATAACAAAAGGAGATTAACTACTAATGAATAAAAAAATACTAATTACAATAGCAATCGTTACGTCTTCCGTAGCTTCACTTATTGGTTGTCAAAACATAGACTCTTCCATATCTGAAGAAAAAACAATTAAGATGGTTTATGTTAATTGGGCCGAAGGAATTGCAATGACCAATCTTGCAAAAGTAGTGCTTGAAGATAAAATGAATTACAATGTAGATCTCACCATGGCAGATGTTGCGCCAATTTTCACTTCTTTGGCAAGTGGTGATCAAGATGTCTTTATGGATGCCTGGCTTCCAGTAACACATGAAAGTTATATGAAAGAGTATGGAGATGAACTTGAGACCATCGGCACTAACTTCGAAGGTGCACGTATTGGACTTGTTGTTCCGGAATATATGAATATTCAAAGTATTGATGAGTTAAACAACTGGAATTCAGATCTGGAAGGTCAGATTATAGGAATTGACTCCGGAGCAGGCATAATGTCAACTACCGAGGCAGCTATAGAAACGTATGGATTGTCTCTCTCATTACTCCCCGGAAGCGGACCTGCTATGACCGCTTCTCTTGAAACCGCAATTTCTAAGGAACTCCCTATTGTTGTAACTGGATGGGAACCTCATTGGAAATTTGCAAGATGGGACTTGAAATTTCTAGAGGATTCAAAAGGCGTTTTTGGAGAATCAGAGACCATCTACACAATAGCACGTAATAACTTTAGCAAAGATATGCCAGAAGCTGCTAAGTTCTTTGAAAATTTCTCTATGTCAAGCCAAGAATTGGGGGACTTAATGGGTGCAATTGCAGATAGCAGTGAAGATCCAGAAGTCGTTGCAAGAGAATGGATGAGTTCTCATCCCGAACGAATTGCTTCGTGGCTACCAGCTAACTAAATTTCACTTTACTTGCTTATAAAAACGTGCTAGATTATATCGACCCTATCTATTATTTTGTTACGGAAGGATTATTTTATGCACGATGATATAAAGTTACAAATAAAAAAATATTATGATGACTGGTTCTCAATCAACAAGCTCTACCATGATTGGGCCAGACATCACAATATTTCTCAAAAAACCCTCTTTGTTTTATATGAAATAATACACACGGAAGGTCCATGCACTCAGGTATCAATTTGTGAAAAAACTTCTTATCAAAAGCAGACTGTCTCACAGATCGTAAATGCTCTTGAGAAAGATGGTCTTCTTTATCGTACAAAAAATCCCAAAGATTTACGAAACAAAATACTAAACCTAACAACCGAAGGATCTACTTATGCACATAACCTCTTAAATGAGCTAGAGACTCTTGAAATTAAGGCTTTTGAAACCATGGATATCACAGACCGAAAAAAAGCTATTAAAGGACTGCATATACTGGCTAAGTCTTTAGAAAAGTGTTTTGAAAAGTAACCAGCTACTTATTTTCCGTTAAATGAAATATATTCCAGCAAAAAAATTGAATTTCCAATACGAATATGATAGGTTAATTATATGTAATAATATATAGTTAGTAATAGCTAATTTGGGAGGTGCACAATGTCAGAAGGTGAAATCAAAAAAATATTTGCAAAGAATCTAACCTTTTATTTGGCTTTGAGAGGGAAATCTCAAAAAGATCTTATTGATTTTATAAAAGTCAGCTCTTCTACAGCCTCTAATTGGTGTACCGGTCAAAAATTACCCCGTATGGATAAAATACAGAGTATTTCTAACTGGTTGAATATCGAAAATTCTGATTTATTGGAAAATAAACTTGCTCTCGGTCAGCATCCTTATCAAATTGATCATGAACTTCGTGATATTGCTCTCTTTCTGGCAGAAAATCCTGAATATAAGCAAATCTTTCATGCACTAAAAAATATTGATAAAGAAGATATTACAAGGGTAACATCCATGATTGATAACATAAAAAAATAAGAAGAAAAACAGTCAGACTGTTTTCCTTCTTATTTTTTTGGTTATGTACTAATAATTATTTTTTCCCTGCTTCTCAGTGTCTGTCAGTAAATACATTGTTCTAAACTGTGTCGGGGTTACTTTTTTAAATTGCTTAAAAATTCGATTAAAAGTTGATATACTATCAAACCCAGCTTCCATGGATGCTTCTGTTACTGATATTGACGGATCCATTAATAATACTTCTGCAATTCTTAGTCTTTCTCTCGCCTGAAATTCCGGAAAACTTTGACCTGTATATTCTTTAAATAGTTTTGAAAAATGAAATTTTGAAAATCCTGCAATAAAAGCCGCCTGTTCTAAAGAGATTTTTTCAGTACAATGAGCTGCTATATAATTACATGCATGTAACATTTGTTGTTCCACCTGCGTTTTATGTGAAGCAAATCTCTTCTCGCTTCTTTTCTCTATATTTTCATAAGCAGACCCTAACTGTAGCATTAATTCGTAAATCTGAATACACACTTTCATTTCCGGGAAATATCTCTCCTGTTCTGAAATATGATAAATATTCAATAATATTTTCTGTAGTCCCAGCGCTTTTTGTTGATCTGATGCTGCCCGAATGATTCTTGTTTTGTAAAATAAATATGCCATTTTTTGGAAATCAAGACGGTCTGTAAGGAGTTGTGATTCAAACTGAAGCATTAGTACATGATTCGGTTGTGGCAGAAAAATAACCGAATGTAACTCTCCAGGCCAGATAAACAATATATCACCTTTTTTCATATGTATCTTTTGTCCATTCACTTCATAAACAGGACCATTTTGCATTGAATAAATCACTTCAACATAATGGTGCCAATGTAGCGGAAATGTGACGAGCTCTTTTAAATAGAAGATATTAAAAAAGTATCCTTTATAAAAATGATTATTCTCATATATTGATAAGTCTTTCATGCATTCACCACCATATTGCTTATTAATTGCTCGTAATTAATTAATAATACCTATTATTCTAATAAATATCAATCCAATCAATACTTTATTCACAATTAATAAGCAGCGGTTCGCAATATTTACTTATGGTAAAAATATAAAGATATCATTTTTTTACACAAAACCACATGAATCTAAGGTCATTTCAAGTCGTAAGGCTTCAGCAGTTTATCAACTTCAACCTTTTTTCCATCTTCCATTGTTTCTACTTTAGCAAATACCCAGCCTTCTACCTGTGTTACATCAACACCAGCATCAATGAATGGCTGTGGATTCAGAACAAATACAATATCTTTATCATTTGTTGACGTGTCCTTAGCCCATTCAAACATATTACCATTTCCAAGTGCAACACCATAATGATCAAGTGCAGCATGATATCCGATTGCATCTCTGTTATTTGCTACAAGTTCTGCAAATGCTTCATTGGCATTCTCACTGGATTCATATTCATTATTCTTCATTCCAATTGTTATTGTCGTGTCACTTGCTTCAATATAATCCGGAAGAAGTGCTATATCCAGCCCTGCCTCTACAAATGGTGCAAGTTCAAAGGAAATGGCAATATCTTCACCAATATGGAAGACTTCCAGTTCTGAAGGCGAAGTAAATGCATATCCATCCTCTTCTTCATAAATTTTATCACTATTTTTATCTAAAATACTTACAAATGAAGTGACTGCTGTTTTTGCGACTACGTCGGTCTGTGCACATCCGGTAAGGCCAAGAAGCAGGGAAGCGGAAAGCGCTATCACAATTAATTTTTTCATAAAATCTCCGATCTGCACATTTCGTGCGGTGAATTAATGTTGTGCTTTAAATCGTTTTAATCTGAGCGCATTGCTTAGTACTGATACGCTTGAAAGACTCATTGCTGCGGCTGCAAACATAGGTGTTAAAAGAGGTCCACCAAACAGGAATAAGATTCCTGCAGCTACGGGTATCCCAGTCACATTATATGCAAATGCCCAGAAAAGATTTTGCTTGATGTTACGTATGGTATGTTTGGAAAGTAAGATTGCCGTAGGTACATCCATCAAATCACTATGCATTAAAACAATATCAGCACTCTCCATGGCAACGTCTGTACCACTTCCGATTGCAATTCCAATATCAGCCTGTGCAAGTGCAGGTGCATCATTGATACCATCTCCTACCATTGCAACTTTTTTCCCTTCAGCCTGAAGTTTTTTTACCTCATTTGATTTATCCTGAGGGAGTACTTCTGAAAGCACTCTTTTAATTCCTACCTGTGCTGCAATGGCATCCGCAGTTCTACTGTTATCTCCTGTAATCATTACAACTTCAATTCCCATGTCTGTTAATTTTTTGATTGCTCTGGCACTGCTGGTCTTTACAACATCTGCAACAGCAATCATTCCAGCCAACTTATGATTTACTGCAATATACATTGGAGTCTTTCCTTCACCCGCCAATCTGTCAGCATCTTTTAACGCATGTTCTGATTCAATATTTTGAACCTCCATGAGTTTTTTATTTCCAATCAGAATCAGATCATTGTCTATTCTTACTTTGATACCCTGTCCCGGTATTGCCTCAAATTCTTTTCCCGCTAAAAGTTCAATTCCTTCTTGATCTGCACCTTTTACAATTGCATCTGCCAGAGGATGCTCACTTCCTTTTTCTGCTGAGGCTGCCATCTGAAGAATCTTAATCCGCTCATTTCCACCATATGTTACAATATCTGTTACTTCCGGTTTTCCTTCTGTGATTGTTCCTGTTTTATCAAACACAATTGTCTGAATTTTATGTGTCAGTTCAAGTGCGCCACCACTTTTAATTAAAATACCATTTTCTGCCCCTTTACCAGTACCAACCATAATTGCTGTCGGTGTTGCAAGGCCCAATGCACAAGGGCATGCAATCACTAAAATTGCAATAAATATTTTGAGTGAGAATACAAGCGATTGTCCGCTTAGCATCCACGCAGCAAATGCCAGGACTGCAATTACAAATACGACCGGAACAAAATATCCAGATACAACATCAGCAATCTGTGCAATTGGTGCTTTCGATCCCTGTGCATCCTCTACCAATTTTATAATCTGTGCCAGTGCCGTATCCGATCCAACTTTTGTAGCACGGAATCGAATCGCACCATTCTTGTTCAAACTTGCCGCATATACCTTGTCGCCTGTCTGTTTTTCAACCGGAAGGCTTTCACCAGTAAGCATCGCCTCATCAATTGCTGTTGTGCCTTCTACCACGACACCATCAACGGGAATCTTACCACCAGGTTTTACAAGTATAATATCACCCGGAACAACTTCTTCAATCGGAATCTCAGATTCTCTGTCATTCCTGATCACGATTGCTGTTTTCGGTGCGAGTCCCATTAATTTCTTGATTGCTTCACTCGTTCTTCCTTTTGATACCGCTTCCAGTGATTTACCAAGTAGAATAAGTGTAATAATAACTCCTGCAGACTCAAAATAAAGACTTTCAACATAAGCCAGTTGGCCTAATGAAATCTGTACCGTTGCATAAAGACTGTATATAATTGCTGCAGTTGTACCAATTGCTATTAGGGAATCCATATTAGGTGATCTAAGCCAGATTGCCCTGTAACCAACATAATAAAACCGACGACCAGCGATCAGAATTGGAATCACCAGAATAATCTGAATCAGTGCAAAATTAAGAGGATATGCCATGGGTTCAATTACGGTTGGGACCGGGGCACTTATCCACGAAATCATGGTTCCCATTGCGATATATAAAAGGGGAATTACAAAAATCGCTGAAACCTTGAACTTTCTCCAAAGCGTCTTGATTTCATTTTCTTTTCTGATTTTATCTTCATCAACCGCTCCTTTTTTGACCAGTTCAGCCCACTGATATCCAGCTTTTTCCACAGCCTGTTTTACAGTATCCACCGAAATCTTACTATCATCAAAGTCACAATTTAATATTTCTGTGGCTAAGTTAACAGAAACAGATTCTACTCCTTCAACCTTCGCAACAACTCTCTCTATTCTGGCTGAGCACGCTGCGCAGGTCATTCCAATTATTTTCATAGTTGCATGCATCTTTTTACCTCCTCTATCTCTTTTTTATAAGCTTCCCGCCGAACAGCATCCACCTGCTGGTGGTATTACTGCGTCAGACCCGCTCTGTTCTTCTATAGAATCAGATTGTGATGGTTCCAAAATGTCTTCACCGTCCTCTACAACAGTAATCTTTGACTGGATCATTCCCATCCAGCAACTATATGGAATCGTTCCTGATTCTGTTGGCGTGAACTCAATTACATTCTCTCCTGCTTCCAGACTCTTTGTAATGCCAAGTCCTGGTATCGAAAGCTTATTATTACAGAAATTAAGGTCTGCTTCATCCACCGTGATCGTCCATCTGACCGGCACTCCTTTTGTTACAGTTATTTCTGGATAGGAATAAGAATCCATCTCGCTTTTTATTTCCTGGACTTCATCAGTCGCCTCTGTCAGCTCTTTCTCCACTGATAGTTCCGCTGTTTTTGCCTGTGCACTCTCAAGTCCATTACGGTTGCTCATTACCAATCCTGCAAATACAGCAACTACTGCAACTACCGCTAAAATACCTATTAACTTACTTCTATTTTCTTTCATTATTATCTTGCTCCTTTTCTTATTCTACGACAGTGATTGTGCTTCTGATCATGTTCATCCAGCAGCTGTACGGGATAACTCCTGTTTTATCAGGCGTGAACTCTATGATATTATCTCCAACCTCTAAAGGAAGCTGAATTTCATATTCAGGAATCATAATTGCGTTGTTACAACCGTTTAAAACCCCTTCTTCAACATGAAAATTAACTTTTACAGGTATTCCACTTTGTACTGTAATTGGTTCATATGACCTTGACGAAACTTCTACAGTCACAATCTGATACCCATCCTCTATCACTGGTACAAAGTTTTCAGTCTGCGATGTGTTTGTTCCAAGAGCAACAAACCCTGACATTGAAAGTCCGGTATTTAACATTCCAAGTCCTAAAATCATAACCAAGACAGCTGAGAACATCATAAATTTTGCCGTCAGTTTTTTTGAAATAATAGAACTTAGTGCCCCAAATGTGAACATCAAGGGAACTGTTCCGATGCTAAAGGCCATCATGGAAAGTGCACCTTTGACTGGATCTTCTGTTGAAAGTGCGAATAACTGCATTGCCTGTAGCGGCCCACATGGCATAAGACCGTTTAATATCCCAACATAGAGCGGACTATTGCTTTTCCCTCGCATATTCTTGAATAAAAATTTTGGCGTCCTCAAACTAAATTTCCTAAGCCATGGAAAAATATGAAGCATATTTAATCCCATAATAATCATGAAAATACCGGCAAATATAGCAACTGCCCCTCTCATGATGCCGTTGAAACTGATGACCGATCCAAGTCCGCCAACGATACCACCAATCACTGTATAGGAAATGACTCTTCCGAGGTTATAGAGAAAACTTGGTCTGAGACGTTCCAGTTTCCTATCACCAGTAGCATTAATACACTGTGAAAGATTAATACCACCGCACATCCCAATACAATGAACTGAAGTTAGAAGCCCTATGACAAATAAAGTTGCATATCCCATTCCTTGTTTTGCTTCTGGGAAAAAGTTAAACAAGGTAAAACCACCCAGACGATCAATAATAAGAAAAGCACCCACCAGAATGACCAGAATCAGAAAAAGCTGAGAATAATTTATCTTTTCATATTCTTTTTGATCAAATCCAACTCCTGTTACCTGGTATTCCATTTCTTCAATCTGCCGTTTTATTTCTTGTAATTTCACTTTGCTTTCATCATAAATAATATTAGCAGTGCCATTTTTGTAACTGGCTTTTACTTTTTTGACCCCTGGAATTGAGCCCACCTTTTTCTCAATATTTATCTCACAACCACTACATACCATTCCACTGATCTTAAGCTGTTTTGCTGTTTCGCTTTTCATCATGATACCTCCCAATCCGGATAAAAGAAGCAATGCTTTTCTTTATCTGAACTTATCATAATGTATCAATATGGAGATTTTATGGAGAAATAAAAAAATAGAAACAGGCGTATTAAACGTCTATTTCTATCTTATTTACGGATTCTCTATAATAAGGAATGCAATTAATATAATAAATACCGTTCTCTGACGGGTTTTCCTTTTTTTCCAACATATGAATTATAACATCTCCTGCGCAATATCCTATATCGTGCAATGGCAACCCCATTGTTGTAAGGGGCGGCTTTTCATAAGATGCCATTTCTCTATTATCATACCCAACAACCGCAATATCTTTTCCAACCTTTATTCCAAGTTCATCCAATCTGTCACAGGCTCCACCAGCAATAAAGTCATTCATACAAAAAATTGCTGTGACACCCTTCTCAAGCATAATATCTGTATATTTATACCCGCTTTGCCGATCCCAGTCTCCATAACAGATCAGGCTCAAATCATATAGAATATTTCCTTCAAATAAGGCTCTCTGGTAACCTTCAAGTCTGGCTAAAGTATGTAAACTATCTTTTTTACCGGCGATCACACCAATCTTTCTGTGACCGTTCTCTATCAGATGTCCAATCAGCTGAATGGTTGCATTCATATCATCTACTACAATGGAAGGAATTTCTTTTTTATCCGTAAAACCATATGCAACTGCTGTTGGTATTTTAATATCATCCGGAATGACATTAATCAGTCTCTCATGAGCCGCTATGTAAATAATACCTTCTACCTGTTTTGACTGAAGTTTTTTTAACTCTTTATGGACTATTTTTTTATAATCATTATTCTGATAATAACTATCTGCAAATTTTTTATACAAGCGCATGTTGACTAACAATATTTGATAATCATCTTTTTCACAGCGTTCTGTAATACCATCAATAATATCGGGGATTGCAAACACAGTCATATCTTCTGCAAGAACACCAATGCTCCTTGTGTTTCTTGTCTTCAGATTTTTAGCAACCAGATTCGGCGTATACTCCAGTTCATTAATAATCTGAAGTATTCTCTCTCTCGTTTCTTTACTTACGTTACCCTTATGATTGATAACGTTTGACACTGTCGCAACAGATACCTTGCAGGTTTTTGCAATTTCCTTTATCGTAGGCATATCGTAGACACCTCATCACAATCTTCAATGAACTCATTGTCTACAGTTTATCATTCTTTCATTCAATCATCAATGTTTTCAAATGGATAAACGACTCTTTTCATTATAATTGGTACAATCATGGCACATACCGAGAGCTGTTGCATCGAAAATCCCATCAAAACATAAATGAATATTGCATATGGCATAAAAGTCAAAACTATAAAAACAAAGATGCAGTGTACAATAAAAACCATAACGCTGGTTTTCCATTCCACTATCATAAGGATGGATGCATTCTTTAGGATATTTTTACACGACAAATCCAGCATTGCATTTAAAACGAAACTATAAGAGGATAAACATGCGCCGATCATGAACACGGCAATTCCAATACCAAATATCATACTTCCCATCGAATGATATCTGTAGTTTCCCGAAAGACTCATCAGATAATATGCATACCCAAAAAGCATTCCAAATAACAACCCAAATGGAATGCCTTTCACCAGATTCCTCTTAAACTCTGTCCAGTAATCAATCATTTCAAAATTGTAACCTCTTTGAAAGATTTTGATTAGATAATAATTTAATGCTGTTATGGCTGCTGGTATTGTTATCACAGGGATACAACTTATCAGGAAAATAATATTGATTAAAATAAGTTTCCCTGTATAATTCATTAGCACATAAAAAATTCTTTTTACACCATTTCTTGGTGGTTCATTCTCATGCTCATTGTTCCCATGATACCAGTTCATAAACCTGCTTGTTATTTGCATATTTTATACCTAATTCTTCATGCCAGTCAGCACGATACCTTCAACAAAACTTTTTTGTCCAAGAACATAAATAAAGATACCTGGTAAAATTGTCATAAACGTTGCTGCCAGTGCCACAGGCCAGTTCGTTCCAAAAGAACCTGTAAAATTTGTAAGCGCTATTGCAAATGTAAACTTGTCCATACTATTGATGTAAATGATTTGTTGTAGCAAGTCATTCCATATTTGTATAAATAACATCATAGCAACTACTACAATTGCTGGTTTAATAGATGGCACCAGAATCGTCCATAAAATACGCATCCTGCTGGCGCCATCGATTGCTGCTGCTTCATCTAATTCAATGGGTATTGTCATTAGAAATTGTCGTATTAAAAATATATTAAAAAATCCACCTCCCGTTAAAAACGGAAGTATAAGAGGCCAGTAGGTATCACCAAGACCAAATCCTTTTGTCCACATAACATAAAGTGGTATCAGGGTGACCATACCTGGTAACAATATAGTGCCTACGCAAATATTAAAGAATATCTTTTTCCCTCTGAAACGAAGTCTTGCAAATGCATAACCGCAAAAAATAGCTGTTATTGTTCCAAAAGTAACTGCAGGTACAATTATTGTAAATGTATTTTTAAAATAGGTCCAATACTCAAATGTTTCAAGTGCTTTCGAGTAATTTGCCCATAACCATTCATGTGGTATGAACGAAGGCGGATACTCATTAATTGTTGCAGTACTCATGAGCGAGGATCTGAAAATCCACCAAATCGGCAATAGAACAAGTGCTGCTAATACCAGAACAAACAAGGATGCAAGAAGATTTATCATCTTTTCTTTTCTAGTCTTTTTTCTGACATATTTCGCTGCCATGATTATTCCCCCTCTCCAAATACCTGATTCTTCTGTGTTGTAAATAAAATGACTGTAAAAACACCTACAAGCAAGAAGAAAATAACCGAATATGCTGCAGCATAACCCATTTTATTTTTCTGGAAACCATAAAGATATATTACATATGACATAAACATAGATTTCTTTCCTGGTCCGCCATCTGTAAGTGCCAGTGCAGGATTAATAACCTGTAAATGAGTAATCAATGCTGTTAAAACATTGTAAAATATGATAGGTGAAATACTTGGAATCGTTACATTAATAAATCTTTGCCATGCATTTGCTCCATCAATTCTTGCTGCTTCAAGATACACTCTTGGCACATTTTGTAACCCTGCTAAAAATATGACAATCAAGTTACCACTAGTCCAGATTGCAATCATGACCAATGACGGAATAACCTGATTCGGGCTGTCAAGAAATCTCTGTGGAGAAATACCTACCATTCTAAGCACAAAATTAAATAATCCAAAGTTCCCTTCATAAAGCCACTCCCAGCCCTTAAAAACTCCTATTGCTGGTAAAAGATAAGGGACAAAGAAAATAGACCGGAACAGGGTTCTGCCTTTAATCTCCATATTCAATAACAAAGCAATTATCAAAGAATAGAGAACTGCTCCGACAACTGCCAAAAATGCATACAGAATGGTAGCTTTGATCGATTCAGCCAGATAGATGTCTTTTGTAAAAATTCTTTCAAAATTTCCAAATCCAATAAATTTGGGTGTGGTCAATCCATTCCAGTCGAAAAAGCTTAATACAAATACTGCAAGTGTTGGAACATAGCTTATCAGCGAAACACCAAGAAATGCCGGAATCAGGCAAAGGTATGCTGTTCGCTCTTCTTTTTTTCCTGCTCTGGATATATTGTTTGTCGTTTTATTCCTTCTCATTTCAGAACCCCTTAATGAACAGGTGGACTGCATTCAAAATGCCGCCCACCTGCAAAATTTTATTATTGTGGATTGCTTTCGTCAAAGATTGACTGTAATTCTTCTTTGTTCTCTGCAATAGCTTCCTTCATGGTCTGCTCTCCTGCCCATACATTAGAGAATACAGTATCAAGTGTAGCATTAAATTCTTCTGTTCCATTTACATAATACCATGCTGCAGAAGATGCATTGTTTTTAGCGTAATCTACAACGGCACTCTTATACATTTCTTTTTCTGGGAAGTTAGGGTTACTAATCCATTTATCAGTTTTATCTGCTTCAGTATACCATGAATCTAAGATTGGCATCCATGTTCCTGCTTCAATTAATGCCCATGAGTTTTCTTCCTGATAATACCATTTCAGCCATTCCATTGCCTCAGCTGGATGTTCTGTTGTTGCAAAAACAACATTTGGTCCACCGGTACAAATTGTTACAGGATTTTTCATATATGGAAGAACACCAACGCCATATTCAAAGTCAGCATTAGGACCAAGGAAAGTTCCAACATTCCACTGTCCGTCTGTAGCCATAACTACTTTTTTACTTCCAAGTGAAGACTCTAACGCATTTGCTGCGCTGGTTACAGGAGGAGCACAATGATATACATCAGAAAGATCTGCAATTTTTTGTAACGCATCAACTGTTGCTTCGCTGTCGATTGTACATTGTGTTCCATCCTGGCTGTAATAACCACCACCATTGGACAATGCCCATGCTTCAAGCTGCCATGGAAGTGTATTCACTGTACATCCATATACATCAATATTTTCTGGATCAAAAGCTGGATCAAGTGCATTTTTCCCATTCATATCAAGTGTTAATGTCTGTGCAACTTTAACAAAATTATCCCAATCCCATGCCTGATCAGCACTTGCCGGTGGTGTTACTTCGTTTATGTCAAGTCCCTGTTTGTCACAAACTTCTTTTAATAAATCATTGTTGTACCATAAATTCAGAATTTCATTTGCTGCGGAGTATGCAACAGGCGTTCCTTCATACTTAAATGTAAGGCTATCAAGTGGTTTTGCATCTCCTTCTCCGTACATACCACTAATGTCTGCAAGGAGTCCATTTTCAGCAAATTTTAACACACCTGCTTCACTCATAATTGCTGTGTCTGGAAGTTCCCCTGCCGTTGCCATAGCATTTAACTTTGTTACATAGGTATCATGATCAATTTTAACTACTTCTACTTCAATCTTGTCCTGTTCACTGTTGAATTTATCAGCGATTTTCTGTGTCGCTACAGTTTCAGTTTCATTACCCCACTGTGCATATGTAATTTTAACTTTTTCACCACTTCCTGAATCACTGCTTTCCTCTGTTGCTTCAGCATCTGCTGTGGCAACTTCCTCTGATGCTGCTTCTTCTGTTACCGCTTCCCCTGCATCACTGCTTTTCGCACAACCTGATAATAATATGCTGCTTGTTAAAACTGCAACTAAAATTGTGCTCAATACTTGTTTCTTTTTCATACACTTCTCTCCTTTTCATTATTATAATACGGTTTGTAGAAACACCGTTTATACTCTTAACTTCTGCCAGACCAACATTTCTCCCATACCTCTGTTATTCCACAGACAATATGGAATTGCCTTCATTCTGACGGCCTCTTCTTTTATACGAATCTCCCCATATAAATCATCTGTGGTTATCATTTGATGCCTGATTCGCTCTGCATCAAATTCCAATGTTGGCAGGTTTCCCACAAGACCTTCCATCGATTCTGTTTCATATACTCTGTTTGTTTTCGAAACATAAATCTCTGAAAGATACTTCCCATTATCTTTTTCTTCAAGGCAATATACAACCGGTCCTTTTGTGAGTGCAATCTTTCCCGTATTTTCTCTAACATTACGATGCGATGCACACCATCTGGGTGATATTCCAAAGTCAATTGTGATAACATGTGCTCCTTCTTCAAGTTGCAATAATAGATAACCATTTTCCATACTTGGGATTATGATTTTATCATCCAACTTTACTGAAGTTTCATTTGCATATTCTGGTTTTCGAACTTTAATCATAGATTTATGATCTGAAATTGTTTTTAATTCAATCTGACCATTTTGAAGTAATTGTGATTCCATAGAAACATTTATATTTTTTCCACAAATGTCTGCAAGAACACTGGATGATATGAACTGATGAATATATAGTGCATTGTCATCCTGTGCATAAATATATTGGCCAAGGGAGGCGAGTGTTCTTGCAACATTTGGAGGGCAGCATGCAACGCTAAACCATTTCTGTCTGATTGGTTTTACATGTTCCATATAGCTATGCTCAGTACAAAATTCAGGTACTACTTCTAAAGGATTTACATAAAAGTAACGATCCCCATCTATATTGATTCCAGCAAGTACTGTATTATATAAAGCTTTTTCAACTACATCATAATAACTTGCTTTACCTGTCAGAGATGCCATTCTCTGTCCAAACATCATCAAACCAATGGAAGCACAGGTTTCTGCATAATTTGTCCGGTTTGGAAGATCATAGTCTGTAGTAAATCGCTCTCTAAAACCACTCGATCCAATTCCTCCCGTAATATACATACGTTTTGTCACTGTATTATCCCAAATACGCTGACAGGCATTGCTTAATTCTATATCTCCATACTCTGCTGCAAGATCTGCCATGGCAGCACACATATACATCGCTCTGACCGCATGTCCCTCAGCAGTCGTTTGTTTGATGGGTTCTTCATGCGCTTGTGAATATGCAAGATCATAATGATTAAACTCAGGGAAAAATTCATATCCTCCTCTTTGCCTGATTTCTTCTTCAAAGTAGTTGGGTGTTTTTCCTCTTTGTCTGATAAAATAATTGGCTGTATCTAAATACTGTCTGTTTCCAGTCTGTCTGTATAACTTAATCAGTGCAACCTCAATTTCCTGATGTCCCGGATAACCAGGTTTTTGACCATTCGAAGTGCCAAACACTTTACAGATTAAATCTGCATTTTTTTTAGCAATATCAAGAAATTTACTTTTTTCTGTTGCCTGATAATATGCAACTGCTGCTTCTATCAAATGGCCTGCTGTATAAAGTTCGTGTCCTTCCACTAAATTGCTCCATTTTTTTGAAGGTGCATTTACAGTATAATAGGTATTGATATATCCATCTGCCTCCTGTGCAAGTCCAATCAAATCAATGACTTCATCAGCAATGTTTTCAAATTCTTTTCCTGTGCCTGATGCGAGACAAAAAGCAACAGACTCAAGCCATTTATATAAATCAGTATCCTGAAAAACAACACCTTTTCTATCCCCTTTTTCAATTCCTGCTGCTACTTTAAAATTCCAGATACAGTAGGTTGGATCAGCATCTTCAAGTAAATCATTCAAAATTTTCCATTGATGAGGAATGATTTTTTGGCTCACCTTATTCACATATTCACCAAACAGCGGATCTGTTATTTGAATATTCTTTAATTCAAGTTGTTTTAGTTGTTTTTCCATTACTTTCCTTTCTGATGATTAGCATTTGTATGGTTAATCGTTTTACTTTATTTTTAAAAAAAAACACATATTCCGTATTATATATATAAATACTCACTTATTACGTATAGTTAATCGTTTTACTTCTATGCAAATGTTATCACAGTATGTTTTTGTTGTAAACATGTTTTTATTATTTTGACATATTACATAAAATAGTGATAAAAAATCTGTAAGAAATAACGAATAAGCCCCGAAAATAAAAAAGGCAGAAACCATTAATCGTATCAAAGGAAATGAATACGTTCAAAAGTTTCCACCAGTCATTGTGTTTTATTTTCTTTATTGCTCATGTACTATTTAAGATACTCAAGTATTTCCTGGGCATTCGTATCTGGTTTTGCATTTTTCATGACTTTTTCGATGATGCCTGCTTCATCAATGATATAGGTCGTTCTAACGACTCCCATGCTGACTTTGCCATAGTTTTTCTTTTCCTGCCAGACATCATAGGCCTCAATTGCTATTTTCTCTGGGTCTGCGAGAAGAAGAAATGGCAAGTTGTATTTTTCAGCAAATTTCTGATGAGATGCAACACTATCTTTACTGATACCAATCACGACTGCACCAAGCGTTTTAAACTCTGCGTAACTGCCAGCAAATGCGCATGCCTGTGTGGTACACCCAGGTGTATCATCCTTCGGATAAAAATATATGATTATTTTCTTTCCAGCAAAATCAGACAACGAAACCTCTTTTCCATCTTTATCCTGTAGTGTAAATTCTGGTGCTTTCATTCCTGCTTCTAACATACGCTTACTCTCCTTTCACAAAGACAAGTTTCTTTTCTGTCAGTATATCATATATTACGCTAATACAGAATAAACTTTATATATGACAAAAGCCGTGGAAGATTCCTCCACGGCAGTCTGTCAGTATTATGATTCATTTTTTTAGCAGTTGAAATGATTGTTTTAAATACTATGCTATTTCTTCATTAAGTACTAATTTTTTTAATCCTTCAACCGCTACAATAAGTCCCAGAATCATCAATGAGACTGCAAATGCAAGCTGAAGAATATTCCCCGCTGTAAGATCTTTTACAAGTGCCAGAATTCTTTGTACCAATGCTGTCATTGTTACACCAAGCATGATAATCATTGGAAGCCATAACATCCATCCCTTACGGTTTGTCCTCTTAAGATAAACTGCACATGCAATTAATGCCAATGCTGATAAAAGCTGATTTGCTGATCCAAATAAAGGCCAAATATTTTTATAACCTGCTTTTGCAAGAATATAAGCAAAAATCAATGTCATAAATGTTGCAAAATATTTATTTGTAACAACTTTACGCCATAATGGCATTTCCTCATCTTTGATATCTGAATCAAGGAATAGTTCTTGGAAGGAAAGGCGACCAATTCTTGCAACCGAATCTAGGCTTGTAAGAGCAAATGCTGATACCGAAAGATTAATGAGTGTGAATATAACATTGTGTGGTAAGCCTAACTCTGAAAGGAAATTTGCAACTGCTCCTGCAAAAATCTGAGGTGGTGTATTGTAACCTGCTTCTGCTGCTGCTCCTGTAGCAAAACTCGCGACTGCAATCAGCGAAATAACTCCCAACAAAGATTCTAATACCATTGCTCCATATGAGACCGGCAACATTGCTTTTTCATTATTTATCTGTTTAGAAGCAGTTCCTGAAGCAACCAATGAGTGGAATCCTGAAACTGCGCCACATGCGATTGTTACAAATAAAATCGGGAACATAGTTCCCGTTCCTTCTATATAGAAGCTTGTAAACGCAGGTAGATTAATGCTCGGATTTGTCACAATTACGCCTATAACTGCCATTAAGATCATGATGACTAATAAATAACTATTCAAGTAGTCTCTAGGCTGTAAAAGCGCCCAAACCGGTGTTATTGAAGCTATTGCAATATACAGAAAAACTATGATCTGCCATGTCCCTTTATCAATAAATATAGGAAAATTAAGACCAATTACAACACCTGCTACCAGAAGAACAACTGCTAATGCGGTATTTACAGCTTTTCCTAATTTTGCATATTTTAATATGAATCCAAGTACAACTGCCTCGAAAATGAATAAAACTGAGGTCATTGCTACGGAGCCATTCGCAATTATTTTCGAACCATCCTCTGCGAATCCCATGAAGGTTCCATCCACTACATCTGCAAAAGCGGCAACAACTAGAATACAGAAGAGCCAGCAAAATAATAAAAAGAGTTTTTTTCCAAATTTACCAATATACTGTTCAATAATATAACCAATCGTTCTTCCTTTGTTCTTCACAGAAGCATACATAGCAGCAAAATCCTGAACTGCCCCAAAAAACACTCCTCCGATCAATAACCATAATAAAACCGGAACCCATCCAAACACAGCTGCCTGAATTGGCCCATTGATTGGTCCTGCACCTGCAATGGATGCAAACTGATGTCCAAACACGACTTGCGTGTCGGCTGGTTCATAATCCACACCATCTCTTAATTCATACGCTGGTGTTTTTGCTTCTGGATCAATCCCCCATGTTTTTGCAAGCCATCTTCCATATATAAGATAACCGGCTCCCAAAACCACAATTGCAATCAGCATTACTACTAATCCATTCATTTCCTTATCTCCTTCGTGTTTTAATCATCATTGATGTCAAAATTGATTATTCAGAATATTAAATATTCATAAACTGTATAAATATTCAATAAACTCAATTATGATTATACACGAATAATTAATTAATTCAAGCAATATATCGAATTTGTATGTTTAATTGCTTTAACACAGTATCACAGAAGAACACCATTGTTCTCCTGTGATACTGTAATGTTTTCTAACTATTTTATTCTTCTCTTATATAGAATAACAATGATGAAAAATCACCATACTTCTTTCCTTCTTTGTTTCTGTCTAACGGTATGCCTGCATACATTAATTCACTTCCTGACATACTAACTTCTTTATCATTCAGCGACAGCACATACTGTTTGTCACTGTCTAATCCTTTCAGTTTAAAACAAAGCCAGCCAACATTTGCATGATGCAGGTTGAAGAAATAGACTGCGATTGCCTCTTTTTTATCTTCTGATACGACAATCCATGCTGTGTCTTCCTGTTCAAAAGGACTCTCAATTCGATAAAAGGTTCCCTGATGGATTAATTTTCTATATTGTTTATACTGAACAATCTGTTCTGTTACTTCCTTCTGTTCCTCGTCTGATAAAAGATTAAGATCAAGTTCATACCCAAAAGCTCCAAAGTATGCAACATTTCCTCTTGTCTTTAATGGTGTAATTCGATTCACCTGGTGATTTGGAATTGCCGAAACATGTGCTCCCATGGTTGACACCGGGTATACCATACTGGTTCCATATTGAATTTTCAATCTTTCAACAGCATCCGTATTATCACTGCACCAAACCTGCGGGGAATAGTACAACATTCCTGGATCAAACCGCGCTCCGCCACTTGAACAAGACTCAAATAAAAGTTCCGGATATTTATCCAGCAGCCTAGCATACAAGCTGTATACACCCAAAATGTATTTGTGCATTACCATTCCTTGCTCCAGCGAAGATGCTCCTCTGGAATAGCATTCTGTAATATAACGATTCATATCCCATTTGATGTATGAAATTTTTGATGTAGAAAGTAGTTGATCCAGCATGTGGAAAATTGCATCTACAACCTCAGGCCTTGAATAGTCCAGAACATGCTGATATCTGCTGGGGCTTTCAAACCGATCAGGTGTTGACAGAATCCAGTCTGGATGGGCACGATACAGTTCACTGTTCTTATTTACCATTTCTGGTTCGATCCAAAGCCCGAACTTCAAACCAAGTGCTTCCACTTTTCTTGATAGTCCGCTAATGCCATCTGGAAGTTTATTCAGGTTTGCATACCAATCCCCAAGTCCCTGTGTGTCGTCATCTCTTGTACCAAACCAACCATCATCCAATACAAACAACTCTACCCCGATATCTTTTGCTTTTTTTGCCAGTTGAATGATTCCGTCCTCTGTAAAATCCATATAGGTAGCTTCCCAGTTATTCAATAAGACCGGTCTTTCTCTATCTCTCCAATATCCTCTTACAAGTCTCGTCCGATATAATTCATGGTATGTCTGACTCATTTTGTTCAATCCGCAATCAGAATATACCATAACCAACTCAGGTGTTTGAAAATCCTGCCCTTCACCTAAAATCCACGTAAAAGTATTCGGATGAATTCCCATTATAATGCGGGTTGTGTCGTGCGAACATACCTCAACCTGGCCCAGAAAACTTCCACTATATACAAGGCTAAATCCAAAAACTTCTCCAAAGTCTTCTATAGTACCAACCCTTTTCATTGCAATAAAGGGATTATGTTCTGCACTGCTGGCTCCACGCATACTATATACAGATTGTATTCCCTGTTCTATCTTACGCGTTTTCACATGGCGTTCTCGAGCCCACGCTCCGGACAAATGAATCATTTCAAATTCTCGATCCGGAAAATCAATACATGCACTCATAGCGCTTTGAATTATAAGCGACAGATTCCCTTTATTTACAAATTTGACATTTCTAGTAATGACAGGTCTATTTTCAAATACTGTATAAGTTAGAATGAACTCTGTATTGATTATTTTGTCAAATAGAACTATTTCAATACTGGTTGCCTCACCTTCCTGTTCAACATAAGTAGATGGCAATGGTTTGATTTCTTTTTTCCCATTATAAATTTTATGCGATATATACTCGAATTTTGTAATCTTGCTACCATTAGGTTGCTCTATAATATATGCGCCGTATCTATAATCTCCTTTTCCATAGGAAGGATACTCTTGTCTGGCATACTGCAGGCATAATTTTGATGGTGTATTTCCTGCAAGCGCCGCCAGAGGTCTCGCCTCTTCCTGGTGGAGATAAGAAAATGACTCTCTATCTTTTAGTCTCTTTCCATAATACAGATGACCCAGCTCATTATTTTCCATAATTTCGATGATATAACTGACATCCTTATTAAAAATGTGGAATTCTCTAGATCCACTGTGAAATACAATCGGCATACGTTTACTCCTGTCCTATAATTTACCACCCGAAGTGGCAATACCTTCAATAAATTGTTTCTGAAAAAATAGATAAATTACAATCATCGGAACACAGGCTATTAACGATGCTGCCATTAATTCCGGAAATTTGCTTACATACTGACCCTGCATTTTTGCAAGTGCAGATGCTAAAGTTGCTTTATTGTTATCAGGATTGACAATCATAGGCCACATCAGATCCTTATAAGCAAAGACCGCCGTGAAAATTCCAAGTGCCACCATTCCCGACTTTGTTAATGGTGCCATTACAAATAAGAATGTCTGACCTATATTACAACCATCCAGTCTCGCTGCATCTTCCAAATCTTTCGGAAGTCCCATATAGAACTGTCTCAATAGAAATGTTCCAAATGCTGTTACAAAACCTGGGAAGACAAGTGCAAATGTTGTATTCAGCATACCTAATTTACTTACCATTAAGTATTGTGGAATAATAAAAATCTGTCCAGGAATCATCATTTGAAAAAGCACAAGTGAAAATGCAAAATTCTTGCCTTTAAAATTCAATCTTCCAAATGCATATCCAGCCATAGTAGCTGTTATAATTGCTGCAAGAACTCTTCCTGCAATTAGTAGAAGTGTATTTTTATATAACAGTAAAAAATTCATGTTATTACTTACACTAATAAAAGCTTCTTTTCTCCATACTTTAGGTAATATTATGAATGGATCTACACTGGTAGCTTCCGTTACTGATTTGAATGCTGTTAATATCATCCATACAAAAGGAACCAGCATTGTAATCGAAAACAAAATTAATATAACATGTATTACTACTTTGGCTGCGTTTCTTTTAATCTCCATACGGTTCACCTCCTAATTGTAGTGTACCCATTTTTTCTGTGCAATTAACTGTATAATGGTGATGAATAGTATTACAAATAGTAACAATACAATAATTGCTGAACCATATCCTTTGTTTGCTTCTGTAAATGAATATCTATAAAACAGATATACCAGCGACTGCGTCTTTTGTAATGCTGGATTTGTTTTATCCATTACCATATAGATAAGATCAAATACTTGAAAGGCTCCTATGACTCTTGTAACAGCAACAAAAAATATCGTTGGTGAGATAAGTGGGACTGTGATGTTAAAAAACTGATGCATTCCAGATGCTCCATCAATAGAAGCTGCCTCATAATAATCTCTTGGAACTTCCTGAAGACCAGCAAGAAATAAAACCATATTATATCCGACAATTGACCAGATTCCAATGACAGCAATAGAATAGATTGCACTGTCTGGATTGGAGATCCAATTGATTTTATGTCCTATGATATGGTTAATCAAACCAAATTCAGAATTATACAGCCATCTCCATACCATTGCTATCGCTGCAGGTGCTGCTACCATTGGTAAAAAGAATATTGTTCTGTATATGGTTTTCCCTCTCATTTTGCGATTTAAAAATACCGCCAGGATAAGAGCGAGTATAATGGATATCGGTACCTCTACAATGGCGTATCTAATCGTATTCCACAAAGCCTGCCAGACCGCTTGATCCTGAAACATTTTTGAATAATTATCAAATCCTACGAATATATTGCCTTTCCCAAAATCACATGTTTTAAAGAAACTTTGATATATTGTTTGGAAAATAGGGATAATATTTAAAATCAATAAACCAATAATCGTTGGCAGAATAAGAAGCCATCCCCATATAAACTCGCTTTTTTCTCGAGAAGTCGTTTTTGCATTAAGTTCTTTCTTCATAAGCACCAGCCTTCCATATTGCAATACCCATTCAACTTTCAAAAGGCGGAATATAAATCCCGCCTTTTGATTGGTTTATCTTTACTCCTCTGCAAGAGAAGCATTCATCGATTCAGCAACTTGTTTGCATGCTTCTTCCATTGTTATTTCACCTGTCCATGCAGCTTTAAATTTCTCAATTGCCATATCTTCCCATACATTGGTATTTCTTGAATATGGTCTGATGACCAGTTCTGCATCCAACATATCAAGATGTCCCTTCAGATTAAAACAATCAACACTATTTACCCATGCATCAGAAGTTCCTTTGTATGCTGACATGGTTACTCCAAGCTGAGCCTGTTTTAACTGTGCTGCCTCTGTTCCAAGATACTCAATCAGACTCCATGCTGCATCCGTATTTTTGCCATTTGCTGCTGCTGCCCATCCAAGTCCATTATAGATTGAAACTCTTTTTCCATCAGGTCCCATTGGAAGTACTGCAACATCACAATTCTTATTTGTATATTCGTTATCTCTAAATCCTGCAACCATCCATGATCCCTGTGTAACCATAGCAACTTTACCTGACTGGAATAATACGTCAGCACCATTCTCAGAAATCACTTCAAGTTCTGGACATAGACCTTCACGAAGCATTTTTTCTACAAACTGCATTGCTTTAATTGTATTTGGATCATCATATCCTGATTTTGTTTTATCATCATTAATGATATATCCGCCGTAATCATAGACCATATTGTAGTAACTATCCTGATTGTTTCCGGTATTAATCGCATATCCCCACTGGCTTCCATCATCCTTTGTGAGTTTTTTTGCTGCTTCATAAAAATCATCCCAGGTCCATTCAGCATTTGGATATTCAACACCTGCTTCATCAAACATTGTCTTGTTATACCATAATGCGATTGTATCTATATCTTTAGGAAGGGCATATATTTTTCCGTCAGACTCATATAATTTAGTGATATCTTCATAATAATTGCTTAAATCAATTTTATCACTTGCTGCAATTTTATCAGTTAAATCAAGTAGCAATCCATTTTCCATATAACGCTGGCTCTGATTTGAGTGCATCCAGAATACATCTGGGAGCGTACCACCTGAAGCTCCAGCTTCCAATAAAGTCCAATACTCATTCCAGTTTATAACCTGCGTTTCTGCTTTAATTCCAGACTCTTTGCTCCAGTCGTCCAATAATTCCTGAATACCCGGTTGTTGGTTGCTATCCCAAATTGCTACTGTGATTTTATCGCCAGAACCTGCATCTTCTGCCGGTGCTGCTTCTGCCTCTGCTGCGGGTTCTGCAGTTTCAGCTGCTGCATCGCTGCTGGCTTCCTGTTTTGGTGCATCACTGCATCCCATAAGTCCCAATGTAAGAACTGATGCTAGTAAAATCGATAACGCTTTTCTAACCTTCATACTTTTCCTCCCTGATTAAGTTACTGTTGTTTGCTTACCATGAAATAACTATAATATACTTCTATTTAGATTCACATGGATTAATGTCGTATCTGCATTCCTTTTTGTTGTTTATTACTTATTTATGACTTTGATTTCTATATTTTATTGTAATTATGACTATTTTTTATTTTCTTTTTATCAATCTATGATATAATTTTTTATATTAATTGATTTATTTCATCTGATTGCAAGCAGAGAGGGGAAAAGACGTATGCATTTTCTATGCATATGTTTTTACAAAGTATGGCTAAACAAACAAGTTATAAGAATGTAGCGGGATTCCGGTGTCTTTTAAATATCGAAAAACAGACAAATGATTTATTTTTAGTCCATTGTGGTCAACAGCAATGTACACCCGGATATACGTATAACCACAAAATACCAAACGAATACCATCTTCATTTTGTTCTTGAAGGAAAAGGTGTCCTTGAGATATGCGATCACGTTTATCACATTAAAAAGGATGATATTTTTGTTATTCCAAAAGATTATCCTATTCGCTATTATGCAGACGAAGAACAGCCCTGGGAATATATGTGGATTACTTTTGCAGGTGAAAAGAGCGTCACGTACTTACAGTATGCAGGTTTATCTGCAGAACATCCCGTAGTGCAGTCAACAATTCCAAATAAAACCTATCAACCAATGATTCAGAAGATATTAGATACGAATGAACTGACCTTTGCAAACGAAATCAGACGTGTTGGTTATCTCTACGAAATCCTATCGACGTTGATAGAAGCCCAGAACTCTCATAAAAAAAATCAAAATCAGTATGATTATCCAAGTGACACCTATGTTGATTATGCACTTCAATTTATAATGCACAATTATTCGCACATAAAAGTCCGTGATATTGCTGACTATATAGGAATCAATCGTTCGTATCTGACTTCTATTTTCAAAAAGCAACTTGGTATCTCACCTCAAGAGTACCTGGTAAGTTATCGTTTAAAAAAAGCTGCTGAATTATTATTATCATCAAAAAAATCTGTGTCTGAAATCTCAAATCAGATTGGCTACGATAATCCATTAACATTTTCAAAAATTTTCAAACAAACATACGGTGTGAGTCCTAGTTTATACCGAGAAAATAAGGAATAAAAAATCCGGTCTGATTTAAAATCAGCCGGACTTTTTATTCTTTATGTATAGAATACATTTCAATCTGATAAATGTTATTGATTAATTATATGTTTCCCATAAATCTCTAGTGTCTTTTTAAAGATCAGTCTTACTAATGGTCCTGCATAAAATATCTGTAAAAAGAATGCCATCGGAAAATTAATAACCGTTGTTTGAACCCATACAGCTATCAACTCTCTCCCCGCATGCTTAAATAATATTGTGGCAATAAGGCTCATGATTGGACACATAATTGCAACTGAAGTACACGATATTGCAAGAACAAAATGAAAAGGGTTTTCTTTTTCTGGGTTTACAATACACCGCGCTCCACGAAACGCCAGATGTGACACCAGAAAAAAATCAATGATGAACGCAATCGGTCCCATAAACCAGAGCTCGTGAAATGCTGATAAAAAAACATAATTAGACATGCCTCCCATGTTTTGTGCAATGTTATAACAGATCATCACATAAACCATGACTAACACCATCAATACTGTAAAACACACTTCTTGTAATTTTGTTTTGGGCATAAAAAATCCTCCTAAATGATATTGAACATGAATATGTGTTGTTCGTTATCATTCAGGAGAATGTGCGTTTCCAATTTCACCATATTAGTAGCTTATGTAGATTAACACAATTTAAGTAACGAAGTCAATTCAATCTTTCCTTATTAAATTATTATGTTTCTAGCTTTATTAACTTACTTTGATGCATAATTCGGATTCGCTTCCCTAATCAGTTCCGGATACTCATTTGCAAGCTCATTGAATGCATTTCTTACAAGTTCTGGAATCTCAACGTGCGCTATATATCCCTTACCCTTTGGACCATATCCATTTTCATCATCTGTGAGTCTGGGAATTTCCCCGAGTAATAGTGAAATAAAATGTTCAAGCTTCCACATGCCCAGTATTTCTTTTGTATACGCAAGACGATTGTCTCGATTCTGTACCTGGGCTGTATACGTTGCAAAATTAATAATTTGCTTATCTGCATCAACATATTTTCTTATAACAGCATCCATTCTATTTTGCATTGTTGCATCCTGCATTAACAGGATAGATTGAAACTCAATTCCCTCATTTTTGAGTAAATTCAATAAATTCGTTATATTATTGCCACAGTTTGTAGATTCACATTCCAGATAATCTGCTTTCAAACCATACTTATTTCTGATATACTCATCAAACAATTCCGCTTCCGTTCTGTTTTCTACTACAACCTCTGGAAACATTTGTAAAATACGATTCCTCAGTGTACTGGTTGTGTGTCCTTCACCACCTACAATCATATATGTTTTGGCCATATTGGAATTAATTACTTTTGCAAACTCATCTGCACCACATAAAATGCTTCCACCAAACAATACAGCAACATCCACCTGCCTTATTCCAAATTTTTTTTCGAGTTCATCCTGTGATAGCACATCAAGATCACGTTTTCCGCAAAATTTGCTGAGTATATTGATAGCATCTATAGTTCTGTCAGTCATTGCACTTACTCCTTTTTGAAAATAAGACAAATGCCTTTGAAATAATTACCATTCATCATCATTACCAGTCCATTCATCATTGCCTCGCTAATCATACCTCCGCTTGACATTGCAAGTGCATATAAAGGCATCTCCATGATAGTAGCTAACATCATTCCCATTTGCTCTTTTTCTTTTTTTGTTTCTCTTTTTATCATGTGTTTTGCAAACATAATCAATAATTTTGCTGTCCACGTTTTCTGAACATCTTCCAACGTGTGATCTGTAGTATAGGGTTTCAATGTAGTTGTTTCATGATATATTTTTTTCCCCATCAACGCTTCAAAACTTTTTCTTTTGCATCCTTGTTCTGTTTCGATTAGCGTATCATAGTAAGAAACATCTGTCGATGATTCTGATATATCTTTATTCTGTTCTTGATTTTGATTTTTATTTTGATCTTTATTTTGATTTTCATTTTGATGTTTCAAAAATACTGTTGTTGAAGCCTCAACCTTCGCTTTATCCCCAACTATCTGTACTTCATATTCTCCAGCAGGTGTAACAAAGGATTTTGTCTGTACATCATAGTATCCCAGATTGGATTCATCTATAATACATTCTATTTTTTCAGACTCTCCTGGTTCTAAAAACACCTTCACAAAATCACGTAATTCTCTCTCCGGTCTATGGGTGTTACACTTTGCATTTTTAATAAAAATCAGTACTGAATGCCCTGCCCTTATCGCTCCTGTATTTGTTATAATAAAGTGAATTTTTATCTTACCGTTTTCTAGCATAACGGAGATATCACGATAATGGAATGTGGTATAACTTAACCCATATCCAAATGGAAACTGTACTCTTGTATGCTTTTTTTCATAAAAACGATATCCAATATAAATACCCTCATCATATACTGCCAGATGCCCTGTACCCGGAAAGGTGTCAGCACAAGGAGTATCTGTTACAGCTATAGGCCATGTCTCTGCTAATTTTCCGCATGGTGAATCTGTACCCATCAACAATTCTGTGATTGCTTGTCCCATACCTTCTCCACCAAGATATGCGAGCATAATTCCCTGCACCTGTTCCTTCCATGGCAGGCTGACGGGGGCTCCTCCTATCAAGACGACTATCACATTTTTATTTACTTTTGATACTTCTTCAATAATCTTATTTTGTATCGCAGGAAGCTCCATTGTTTCTCTGTCGAATCCTTCTGATTCTTTTCCCTCAGGTAAACCAGCAAATAAAAGTACCTTATCCATTTTTTTAGCCGTTGCCACTGCTTCTGCTAACAAAGATATATCTTCCGAAGTTTCAGATGAAAGACGATATCCCTGTGCATATAGATAAGAAATCCCTGACTGTTTGATACATTCCAGAGGCGTATCAACTCTGATTGGATTTATTTTCGAACTTCCCGCACCTTGAATTCTTGGGTTCATTGCAAACTCACCAATGATTGCGATTCTATCTGACTTTTTCAATGGTAATATTTCGTTTTCATTTTTCAATAAAACCATTGACTCTCTTGAAGCCTTTACTGCAAGAATATGATGTTTCTCATAATCGCAGAAAGTATCATTCGTGTTTTTCAAAGATTTCAAAATAAAGTTTGTTATTCTTGTTGCCGTCTCATCAAGCTTCCTTTCTGAAAGTCGTCCTGAACGGACTGCCTCAACAATTTTTTTATCATTTGCACCATTGCTTGAGGGCATCTCCAGATCGAGCCCTGCTTTCACTCCCATAACTCGGTCATGTACTGCCCCCCAGTCAGAAATGGTGACTCCTTCAAATCCCCATTCTTCTCTTAGGATTTTTGTTAATAGATATTCATTTTCGCTAGCATATATTCCATTGACCTTATTATAAGAACACATCACAGTGGAAGGCTTTCCCTTCTTAACCGCTCTCTCAAATGCACGAAGATAAAGTTCACGCAGTGTCCGTTCATCAATCATCGCATTCACAGTCATTCTTCTTTTTTCCTGATTATTAACAGCAAAATGTTTTAAAGAAGTTGCTGTTCCAGTGCTCTCTGCCCCTTGAATAAATGCGACTGCTAATTCGCCTGCAAGGAATGGATCTTCACTAAAATATTCAAAATTTCTTCCACATAATGGACTTCTTTTCATATTGATTCCAGGTCCCAGGAGACCAGACACCCCTTCAGCGATACATTCCTCTCCAATTGATTTTGCGACTTCATATAGAAGATTTCGGTCAAAGCTGCAAGCAAGTGCACTTGCTGTCGGAAAACAGACTGCGGGTTTACTGACGCCTATCCCAAGATTGTCAGTAGACCCAACTTGTTTTCGCAACCCATGGGGTCCATCCATAACACATACAGATTCCAATCCAAGTCGATTGATTGCCTTCAAATCCCAGCAGGTTGCACCTGAACAAAGACCTGCCTTTTCTTCCAGTGTCATCTGTTTTACAAGGCTCCTGGCATATTCTTTCTCTATCTCCAACATAGTTTTACCTTCTTTCAATATAATTTTACAATTATAGTTTCATAAAACAGAACTTTGTTTATCAAGCTTTAACCTGCTGATTGAAATGATTGTAAGCAAAAGGCAAAAAATTGGTGCAAGGCTCATTAATACTCTGATTCCAATAATCGCTGATTCTGTCTGTTTCACAATTCCAATTCCATTGCTCTCGATATACCCAAACATACCCATCATAGCAGTAACAGCAGCTATGATAAATGCTGACCCGATTTTATATAGAAACATGGTGACGCCATAAATAATACCTTCTCTTTTTTCTCCATTTTTCTGTTGATCAACTTCTACAACATCTGGAAGAATTGAAAAAATCAGAACCTGAGAGGCCGAAATTCCAATTCCTATCATCACAGTTATAATTAGTGTCAGTAACATGGTGTTTGCAGGTAGAATTAAGCAGACTACCAAAGGAATCATAAAGTAAAAAGTCGATACTATGTATGTCTTCTTTTTTCCAATTTTATTACTAAGTGAAACCCAGAATGGAGTTGCTACAACAGCACTAATTAACGGAATCGCCATAAAAATGCTACTAAAGTCATCTGAAATATTTAAGGCATACTTCATATAGTAGATATACATCACCATAATGATATCAAATGCCACCATATTAAATAAAAATACACCTAGAACATATCTATATTCCTTTAATTTAATTAATGAAATAATACTTTTAAAAATGCCACTTGAACCTTGTGTATCTTCTATCTTCACTCTTTCCTGTGTCCCCAAAAAAGCAATGATAATACAAATGACTAAAACGCCTGCAAGGATACGACCCATAACGGGAAAGCTAACTTGATATTGTAGTTTTCCGGAATAAATAACATCTACGATTAATGTAACACCCATAGCCGATAGTAACGAACCAATAAACGAAAATGCCATTTTATACCCCGATATACTAGTTCTTTCGTCATAGTCCCGTGACATTTCCGGTAACAAAGCATTATATGGAATTGCCACAAAAGAGTATAAGGTATTAAATAAGAAACCGGCGATTGCATAGTAAATAATCAATGATTGTTTAGAATCAAACGGTACCATCCATAAAAGAGCAAAGCAAATTCCTAAAGGTAATGCACCATATAATAAAAACGGCCTACGCCTACCATATTTTGAACGTGTTTTATCTGAAATGATACCCATAATAAGATCACTAAATGCATTCCACAGACGAATGATCATGAAAATATTTCCAGCCCATAAAGGAGAGAGGCCGGCAACATCTGTTAAAAAAAATACAAAATAGAAGCCTACAGCACCATAAGCAATATTATTTCCAAGATCCCCCATACCGTATGCAACTTTTTCACGTTTCTTTACCCTGCATATATCCATATCATAAATCTCCTTTTTCTTTTATTTTATATTGAAAATGTTGATCTTTCATATCTAATATGTTTGATTAATATCCGATTTCTTTGATATAATACAGGTAAACCACATATAACTTTTAAGATTGCTTTTTAGATGCTTTTTAGATTGTTGGGAGGAACTAATGATTACACAATTTCAGATCTCCATGCTAGAAGCCATTCATATGCAAAATCATATCCCACTTTGGATCTTCGATCAGGATAATCATTACATAGCATCCTTCTTCCCAGATCTTTCTGATTCTATGAATCGTATGATTTCTTCACATATTCTAAAATTAATTTCTCTTGTGTCAGATCATGAGTTTTCTATTTTCTGCGCCGAGAAAGAGTATTACTGTGTATTTCATTATTCTGAAGAAAAAGAAATATACAACGTTGTTATGGGTCCAATGTTACTCACGGGACTATACCGTACTTCACAAATGAGAGAACTCTCTTTCTCATATGGTATCGAAACGTCAGATTTAAAACATCTCGTTGAAAATCTTCCAATTATTTCTCTGACAGAATTTGCTTCCAGCCTTGATTTATGCCGTTGTTTTCTAACAGAAAAGCGAATTTCTTATGAATCATTGAGTCAATCCCCTTACTTTAACTTAGATGGCCAAAGGATGCAGCATGGATTTCATTCTTATTTTTTGCATCCTCAGTTTGAAGTATCAAACCATACTCCATATAGTCATGAACTTGCCATTTTACACTGTGTCCGGGATGGGGATTATCGGCGTCTTGAGTCTACCTATAGAACATTGCCCAAAATACGTTATGGTTCCATGTCACAAGACGCTTTAAAACAATTACTTTACGGATGCATTGCAAATACGACACTTGTTACACGGTATGCAATTGAAGGTGGTATGAATGAAGAAGATGCCTTTTGTTTCAGTGATTTCTACATTCGTCAAATGGCTGCTTCACGTTCTTTGTATGAACTCAATCTGTTAAATGAACATATGGCAATCGATTTTACTAAGAAAGTATCCTCTTCCAAAAGGAAAAACAAAAAGTCTTACTCAAGACCGATACATATATGCCTGAACCACATTGCAACAAATTTATATCAAAAAATAACAGTGAAAAAACTTTCGGAAATTACCGGACTAAATCCCAACTATTTATCTACACGGTTTCATACAGAAACCGGATCAACTCTAAAACAATACATTGAAGAAAAGCGAATAGAAGAAGCGAAGAAACTTCTTCTCTATACTGACCAATCTTATATAGAGATTGCGCAACTACTAGCGTTTCATTCTCAAAGTTACTTTATCCAGATTTTCAAAAAACACACTGAACTTACACCTGCTCAATACAAAAATCAATATCGCGTTGATTTATGAGTTCTCAATTAATTCTATCAGAAAAAACAAAAACCGGACTTTTACGAGTCCGGTTTTGAAATATTATTCCATCAATGCAAATGTCTTCATGGCTTCCTTTACATTTTCTTTCATAGCTTCCTGTGCTGCAATTATAATAGAAGAATAAAAAATAGGTTCATTCGCATTTAGACTGCTGATATACTCTGCCGCTGCCGTTCCCCCGCTTTTATCCATATAGGTGAAATAGTTGATTTTTCTGACACCTGCTTTGACTGCTGCATGAAAATCTTCTTTGTTCACTCCTGAACCACCATGCATTACAACAGGGCTGCCTGCGGTCTGTACTCTGACATTTTCAACAACTGAAAAGTCAAGTCGTGGTTTCGTTAGATAAATGCCATGTGTAGTCCCGAAAGAACAAGCCAATGCATCAATTCCTGTATCTTTTACAAATCGTTTTGCCTGCTCTGGGTCAGTATAGATTTTCGTATCATCTTCATTGGTTGTGTCTCCGGAACCAGACTCTCTTTTCCCCATAGAGCCAAGTTCTGCTTCAACACTTGCTCCATATTTCTGAGCCAGTGCTACTGCTTTTTTTGTGTTTTCAAGATTCTCTTCATATGGAAGTACAGAACCATCATACATGACTCCAGTAAATCCAATCTCTAATGCCTTTTCAAGATATTCAAATGTCTCGCCATGGTCTAGATGAACACAAACTGGTACTGTAGATTTTTTTGCATGCTCTATCATAATTGGACCAATCACTGAAATTGGAATCAAAGTCTCATGACACTGTGCTGCCTGTATAATCACTGGAACTTGAAGTTCTTCAGCAGCTCCTATAATAGCCAGAAGGCTCTCCATATTTGGTGTATTAAATGCTCCTACTGCAATACTCCTGTCTTCAGCAATCTTCAGAATTTCTTTTAACGTTACTAACATTTCGCTCTCCTTCTTCCATGATACTATCGTTTTAGTACTACATTCCTATTATAAACTCATTCACATTTCTGTCTATTGACTTTTGTCATGAGTTTACTTTCTGCTTAATGTAACAAATTCTACAAAAAGCTTATTCTAAAATTATGTTTGTAAGTTGTTCAAAGCTCAAGGGTTTATAGAAGTAATATCCCTGAATCTCATCACAATTCTTTTCTCTTAAAAACTGATATTGCAATTCCTCTTCTACGCCTTCTGCAATGACTTTCAGTCCAAGATTCTTAGCCATATTTAT
The DNA here is from genome assembly GCA_003246295.1 of Clostridia bacterium. Lineage (GTDB taxonomy): Bacteria > Bacillota > Clostridia > Lachnospirales > Lachnospiraceae > SZUA-378. The sequence continues at coordinate 176,181 of QKAS01000030.1, forward strand.
TATGGCATCAAGTATCACCCTGTCTTTTTCACTTGAAAGTATGCCCTTTACAAATGACATGTCCAGTTTTATTCTGTCAACCGGTAATGTTTTTATTCTCCCAAGTGAAGAATACTCCATCCCAAAATCATCAATCGCAATTGAAATATTTAGTTCTTTCAAATGTAACAAAGTTTCCGTAATGACTTGTGAGTCTTGTATTGCGATATTTTCAGTAATTTCTAATTCTAAAGTCTCAGGATTAATTTGTGTTTCCTTCAATACGCTGCTTACTAATGCTACAAAATCTGTACTAAGTAATTGTTTTACCGAAACATTTACCGCCATTCTGATCGGTTGACTCAACTTATTTGATAAACTCTTTGCCTGTAGACAAGCTTCTCTTAAAACCCACTCTCCAATTTTATGAATAGAATCTGACTGTTCTGCAATCGGTATAAAGATTGCTGGTGATATTTGGCCAAGCACTCTGGAATTCCATCGAAGCAATGCCTCTGTTGCAATAATTTGGCCAGTCTCAACTAAAATCTGTGGTTGATATACTAAGCTTAACTCGTGATTTTCTAATGCTCGTTCCAGTTCATTTGTAATAAAGACTGTTTGTGACGTTTCTTCTTTCATTTCGCTGGTGCAAAAAACAAATTGATTCCTGCCTCTGGCTTTTGCCTTATACATTGCTATATCTGCATTTTTTATAAGTGTATCCTTATCACTGCCATCTTTTGGAAATCTTGAAATACCAATACTTGCTGTGATTTTAAAATTCTCATTCAGAATAGAAAATGGAATTTCAAATTGCTCAAGAATCTTGGTAACTGCTCTCTCAATATCACACTGTTGCGTAACATCTGTTAGCATTATTAAAAATTCATCGCCTCCAAATCTGCAAATTGTATCTGTTTTTCTTAAACATGCCCCAAGTCTTTGTGCAACCGCGATTAAAATCTGATCTCCAAATTGATGCCCTTTTGTGTCATTAATATTTTTAAATGAGTCAATATCAAGAAATAGTATGCAAAAATTAATCTTTCTATCTTCAGGACATGCAATTGTACTTGTTACAATTTCTCCAAAAAGTTGTTTATTTGGTATTGCAGTCAGCTGGTCATAATAAGCCATATTTTCCACTTTTATTTCGTGGCTGACCCTATTTTCTGCTTCTCCTAAAATATTTCCAGCTGTTGTAAAAATTTTGATTTCATCCTCATTCCAATCATTAGAATCTTTTGGTGCCAATGCGCATAAGTATCCTGCTTGATTCCCTTTACGAAGAATTGGAACTACCAGGCAGTCTTTATCTATTATACTTTCATTAAGACAAAGATTCTTATATATGGTATTTGTCTGTTCCTCTGTTAAAACTTGTTGAAGGTCTTTAGACCAAAGCTGATGACTAAGCAACTCTTTCGGTGATCCAGAAAACATAAGCAGATGGTCAGCACTTAGATAATTTCCCAGCTGTTCAAGAATATCATTAACTCTTTTTTCAAAATTATGACTTTCTAAATTCAAAATATCTGTTGATAATGAAAAAAGTAAGTCCTGCGTTTT
>QKAS01000031.1 GCA_003246295.1 Clostridia bacterium
TGTTGCATGGAATTTCCCACTTGCTCTTGCAGCAAGAAAAATTGGTAACGGACTTGTCTGCGGAAATACCATGGTCATTAAACCACCGTCGGAAACACCGCTCACTGTTATGAAATTTGCAGAATTAGTGGCAGAAAAATCATCTCTTCCCAAGGGGGTATTAAACTTTATTACAGGATCAGGCAGGGTAGTTGGAGATGCTCTTGTAAGAAACGATATAACTAAGCTGGTCACATTAACGGGAAGTACTCAGGCGGGAATTGAAGTGATAAAAGCAACGGCAGAAAATGTAGTGGTTACCCATTTGGAATTGGGCGGGAAAGCTCCATTTATCGTCATGGACGATGCCGATGTAGACAAAGCGGCAAGGTGTGCAGTTATTGCTAAGTTCTCTAACTGCGGACAGATTTGTACCTGTAATGAGCGTATGTATATTCATGAAAAAGTATATGATGAATTCAAGGATAAGTTTATTCAATATACAAAAGAAATCGTGGTAGGAAATCCGATGGATGCACAGACAACCATGGGACCTAAAGTGAATAAAGCAGAAGTAGATAAATTGAATGAGATGAAAGCCAAGGCACTTGAAGAAGGAGGTAAGATTCTTCTTGATATGACACCGGAGACAATGCCGACGGATAAAGGCAACTGGTTTTATCCAACTGTTATTGAAGTGTCTGATAATAAGAATATTGTTATGCAACAAGAGACCTTTGGACCGATTGCACCGATGATGAAAGTCAAAAGCTTTGATGAAGCAATTGAACTTGCAAATGATTGCGAGTATGGACTATCTGCATATTTATTTAGCAATAATGCAAAGAATATTATGCGTACGGTAAACGAATTGGATTTTGGAGAAGTATATATAAACCGTGAAAATGGAGAATTGATCAACGCATTTCATAACGGCTACAACAAGAGCGGAATGGGTGGAGAAGACGGAAAGTACGGTTTAGAAGGATATTTACAGAAAAAGACTGTATATATGAATTTTGATTATTAAAGGTGAGAGGAATGCTATGGGCGATAATGTAATAAAGTCAGTGGAAGTAAAGTATTTTAAAGTTCCGTTGGAAGGGAATCTGGTAGATGCACTTCATGGAAAACATGATAATTTTGAACTGATAACTACTACAGTTTATATGAAAGATGGACGTTGTGGAACTGGATACACTTATACAGGTGGGATTGGCGGAACTGCTATCGTAGATGTCTTAAAGAATGATCTTATTCCACAACTGATAGGAAAGGAATACACCTCTCCGGAAGTATTGAATGACTACATGAATCAGAGTATTCATTATGTGGCAAGAGGAGGAATTGCATCCTTTGGAATTTCGGCTTTAGACATTGCATTCTGGGACATGAAACTAAAAACAGAAGGAATTGCAATAGCAGATTATTTCGGAACCAGAAACAAAAAAGTACGTACTTATTATGGCGGAATTGATTTGATGTTTACTGAAAAAGAACTATTGGCCAACATTGAGTGTCAGTTAGCAAAAGGTCACACTGCTATAAAAATTAAGCTCGGTAAGAAAAACGAAGATGAAGATATTCAACGAGTAAAAGCAGTTCGTAACTTACTTGGCAAAGATGCTATGTTCATGGTAGATGCCAATATGATATGGTCGGTGGAACAGGCAATACGTATGGCAAAACGTTTAGAAGAATATGATATTAAGTGGCTTGAAGAGCCAACTAATCCAGACGATTATGAAGGTTATGCAAAAATTGGTCAGGCAACTACAATCCCAATAGCAATGGGTGAGAACCTCCATACAATTTATGAACACAAACTGGCACTCGATATTGCAAGAATCAAGTATCCGATTCCGGACTGTTCTAACGTATGTGGTATTACTGGATTTTTAAAGGTATCGAAACTGGCAAAGGAAAGAAATCTTGTTGTAAGCTCTCACGGAATGCAAGAGTTGCATGTAAATGTTTTAGGTGGTATTGATAATGCTGGTTTTCTGGAGTATCATAGTTTTCCTATTTGTGACTATACGATTGAACCCTTAAAAATTGTGGATGGATATATTGAACCTGCATTAACTCATGGAGTAGGTGTTGAATTTGACTGGGAAAAATTGGAGATATATAAAAGTTAATGAAAGATGTGGAGAACATTCTACATAATATCCATAAATCGCTTGGAGTTACACCTTGTTATGGAGTGTAAAATAACCATATTAGTAAAATAAAAATAAATTTCAACTGCGTAATTTACGTACAGTAAAGGAGTCAATATGTCATATAATATGTTTTCTTTGGAAGGAAAAGTTGCTCTTGTAACAGGAGGAGCATATGGAATCGGTTTTGCAATGGCAGAAGCGCTTGCATTAGCTGGAGCAAAAATTGCTTTTAACTGTCGTGGGGATGAACACATGAGAGTTGCAAAGGAAGAGTACGCTAAATCGGGAATTGAGGCAAAAGGGTATATCTGTGATGTTACAAAAGAAGATCAGGTAAAAGAAATGATTGCCGATATTGAAAAGACGATGGGAACGATTGATATTCTTGTAAACAATGCAGGTATTATTAAAAGAATCCCGATGCATGAGATGAGTACAGAAGATTTTAAAGAAGTAATTGACATTGATTTAAATGCGCCATTCATTATGTCAAAAGCAGTAATTCCGGGCATGATTAAAAAGGGTCATGGAAAGATTATAAACATCTGTTCTATGATGAGTGAGCTTGGACGTGAGACAGTATCTGCCTATGCAGCGGCAAAGGGTGGATTGAAAATGTTAACCAAGAACATTGCATCCGAATATGGTGAATATAACATTCAGTGTAACGGTATTGGACCGGGTTATATTGCAACTCCACAGACTCAGCCATTACGTGAAACACAGCCGGATGGAAGCAGACATCCATTTGATCAGTTTATAATCTCAAAGACACCAGCTGCAAGATGGGGAAAGCCAGAAGATCTTGCGGGTCCGGCAGTATTTTTAGCATCGGATGCTTCTGATTTTGTAAATGGACATATTCTATATGTAGATGGCGGTATTCTTGCTTATATTGGTAAACAGCCTAAATAATAATTGTGATTTATGACAGTCTTGTTTGTGGTAATATCACAAACATTCCGAATACTAAAGTTGTATAGAAATGAGGAGTGAAAAATGAGAGCAGCAAAATTAGTAAGAGCAAAAACAATTGAAGTTGTCGACGTAGAAGTACCCAAGATTAAGAACCCAAAAGATGTATTGGTAGAAGTAAAGGCTGTTGGTATCTGCGGAACAGATTTGCATATTTTTCAAGGTGAAAGAGCTGATGTTGAGCTTCCGAGAGTTATGGGACATGAACTTTCCGGTATGGTAAAGGAAGTTGGTAGTGAAGTAAAAGATATTAAAGTTGGCGACAGAGTTGTTCTTGATCCGGTATTTGCATGTAACGAATGCGCCATATGTCAGGAAGGACATGAAAATGTCTGTGCTAATGTAAAATGCTATGGAGTCCAGATGGATGGTGGCTACCAGGATTACATTGTAGTTGAAGAGAGACATTTATACACATTTGATCCAAGTATTACTTATGAGCAGGCAGCTTTAGCGGAACCGTTTTCTATTGCATCAAATATTTTAAGTAAAACGATGACAACCGCGAAAGATAAAGTGGTAATATTGGGAAGCGGAACGATTGGTCTTTGCATTGCACAGGCTGCGAAAGGACTTGGTGCAAAGGTTCTGATTTCTGATGTAGTAGATTCTAAACTGGAAAAGGCAAAAGAAGTTGGTGTGGATGTAACCGTTAACAGTAAGACAGCTTCCTTGCAAGAAGCTGTAGAAAAATTTGCACCAGGCGGAGCAAGTGTCGTTATAGATGCTGTAGGGATTGCACCACTTACAGAACAGACAATAGATCTTGCGTGTCCAACAGCTAGAATTGCTGTTATTGGATTTGATTCTAAGCCTGCACAGATTCCTCTGGTTAAAATTACGAAAAAAGAACTAACATTAGTTGGATCTAGAATGAACTGCCACCAATTTCCAAAGGTTATGACTTGGCTTAATGAGGGAATGATTAATGCCGATGTTATGATTTCCAGAAAATATCCGGTAGAAGAAATTCAGAAAGCATTTGATGAAACTCTCGCAAATGGTCAGGATATTGTGAAGACACTAATAGTTTTTTAAATTAATAACTAACAAATAGGCTGAGAATTTCTCAGCTTATTTGTTAGTTTCATAGCATAAAAAGAGAAGATTGATTTAAAAAGCTGGTGGCTTTCAAATTCTGTGTATCACAATTATTACATGGAGGGTGTTATGAAACAAAAAAATATTATTATTTTTCATACAGATCAGCAACGATTTGACAGTTTGGGATGCAATGGAAATAAAGTGGCGAAGACCCCTAATATTGATGCGTTGGCTCAGGAGGGATGTAATTTTACAAGACATATCAGTACAAATCCTGTTTGTATGCCGTCAAGAGCGAGTCTGATTACGGGAATGTATGTACCTGGGCATGGAGTTTCCTCGAACGGAATCCCATTATGGAGAAGAGATAATGGGTGCATTGATGAAAATAATATTATAAGTCAGAATCTTTTTGGTATGAACGTTCCGAATAAAATTCCAACAATTGCAGATATTCTTAATGAAGCCGGATATGAGACTGCTTTATTTGGAAAGCTGCATGCAACTCCGGCTCTCGCAGATATATCTTATCATTTTTACGAAAGTTATGCCGAATGGGAAAAACCAGAAACTGAAAATGTTAATCAACCCTATTATGGTTTTAAGCATGTTAGGTCTGTTTTAGGACATGGAGAAGATCCTTGCCGATATAATAAGGGACATTATGGGAGATGGCTTAGAAAAAATCATCCGGAGGTTGTAGAACAGGTTAAAAATAATATTCACGATAAGCCGGAAGGCATAACGCGTGGTGATATTTATCCATCGAAAGTACCATCTGAATTACATAATTCTATGTGGCTTGCTAATGAAGTAAGCCAGTATATTGAAACTCAAAAGGATTATGAGAAACCTATTTTTGTTTTTGTTGGATTTCCGGATCCCCATCACTCCTTTGTTCCACCAGAAGATATAGTAAAGGAATTTGAGGATGTCACAATTCCTGAATTTGCAAAAATAAATAATATAATCGGAGAAAAACCAAAAGGAGTATGTGATACAATGAAGATACTTCATGCATCACAAAGGGATATAGAAATGGCATATCGTTATACTCAGGCATCTGTTTCCCTGATTGACAAGGCAATTGGTCAAATTGTTAAAACTCTCAAAGAGCAGAACATGTATGAGGATACCATTATTGTATTTACATCAGATCATGGAGACCTGCTAGGTGATTATGAGATGCTATGTAAAACAGATCAGCCATTTTATAGCTTGATTCATCTTCCGTTTATTATCAAACCTTCAGCGATGAGTAATGCGGATGTTTTGCCTACGTTATTAAATATAGTAAATGTTCCGGTGCCAAAGCATATTCAAGGCATAGATATTATGGGATATAATGGAGAAAATATACCGATGACAACCTGTTATAACCTAAAAGGGAAAAATAGAAACATATCAATTTTTAATGATATTTATCGTTATACTTATGTAGTCGATACAGGGGAAGAAGAGTTATATAATCATAAAACTGATCCAAATGAATATGAGAACCTTGCAAATAAACTTGAATACAAAGAACTTTGTTGTGAGATGAAGGAAAAAGTTCTTAATAAGCATCTGGAATGTGATACTGGATTATTTCAACACTATGGTGTATGGTGATAAAAATTAACACCTAGAACCGGTATAAATTACTATAGTTCTTATAAAACGGGCATGTCGTATTATGAAAGACATGCCTGTACTAACATATATAGTAATATCATTTAACTTATCACATTATATCACAACGGGTTACTTGGACTGAGTTCATTCATTTATGAAGGGTATAATAACTGCTTCTATTAAGGTTTAACTTAAAAATATAATGTATATAGACGGGTTACTTTTCGTCGGCATTATTTGGTTTGATTTCAGGCTTTGGCTTCATGTGGCGGTATCGATATTCTTTGGGTGATACATATTCAAATTTTTTAAAAAAACGAGAAAAATAGTAGGCGTCACAAAAGTGCAGTTTATCTGCTATTTCACCAATTGTCATAGTAGTAGAAAGAAGATAGATTTTCGATTTTTGAAAAATCATTTTTTCTATATATGCTTTTAAACCAATTCCGGTATCCATTTTAAAATTTTTTGAGATACGATAATAGGGTAAATCAAAAGCACTTGCGATATCGTTAATTTGTAAATCAATTCTTAAGTTATTATTTATAAATTCTAATATTTTTTTTTGTTTGAAGTAGCCTGAAAAATTTTTGTAAAAATCGACATTTACATAGGTAATGTTAAAAAGCTCCGATAGTATTGTATAAAATGCAGACTTTATTTGAAGAATACCTGAAATTGATTCATCGTATAAGAAATTCATTATATTATTCAAAACATTCTGGTCATACGCAGTTTCAATATAATTAGGAATTCCTTCAAATACATCAACTCCAGGAAGTATCTGTAATTCAAAATGAAGATAAAACTTGTTTATATGCGATGTACATCCATAAGTATATTGAGAGCCGGAAGGTATTAGATATAGCTTTCCTGGTTTCAAATCATATTTTCCAACAGAATTCTCTATATATGCATTCCCGTCGATGATAAAGTATAGACGGTTAAATGATGAATTTACATCGTTAAAAAACCAGCTGGTATCACCCGAAAATATGCCATTTTCTAAAATATGAAAATGAAGATTATTAAAATCAGATGTTAATTGAGGATAAGAAATTTTAGTATTCATTCAAAATATCCATCTTTCTTTTTATAAAGTTAATTGTATACTAACATAGAATATTATATAATACAATAAAAATCATAAATCATTATTAAGTGGTTTGGAGGTTACTGTTCACTCCCCAATCAGAACTTTAGCTCTATGATTTCGATAAATGATTTCCGAAAAGGAGCATTTGCATTCGTCGGTACTTAGGTTCGGTACTTTCGAACCTTATGTACCGCTACGTAATGCAACTAAGCGAAAGCGGCTCCGCTTCGGAAACATTTATTTAAATCATGATTACAACCTAAGTTGGGGAGTGAACAGTAACGTTTGGAGGATGGGAAAATGTCATTTGAAGATGGAATGTCAGCTATTAACCTTGAAATGCCTAAAAGAGTTCCAAGAACTGAATATTCGGCCGATAGGCACTGGAGTCTGGTTGAAAAAGTAACGGGAATACACATTGACCAGAACAGTACAAGTGATCAACAAAATAAGGCGAGTATAGCATTTCGAAAAGCATGGGATTATGGATTTCGTTGGAATGTATTGACACATTGTGATGCCTTGGAAAATTGCAGGACTAAGATGGGACATGCCAACTATGAAGCCGGAGGATCAGATTTTAATAATGATATTAGCTGTCCGTTTCAGGATCCGGAGGATGCCTTTACGTTTAAACCTATGGAGGTGTATGGTAGAAAAAATCATAGCGAACTTGTAAAAGCCTATAATGAAAATTACGACCAAAAATTAGCAGAGAGCCCTGATACGGTAAATACAACAGGTATTTATATAACACTTGTTTCAGGTTTGTTAGAAATATTTGGGTGGGACATGCTTTTGTTAGCAATGGGTATTGATGCAAAGGAATTTGGAATGACAGCAAACCGTTATGCAGAATGGATTCAGCAGTATTTTAATGCTCTTGCAGACTGTAAAAGTCCAATTGTTAAGATACACGATGATATAACATGGACGTCGGGCGCATTTACAAAGCCTCAATGGTATCGAGAATTTATTTTCCCAAACTATAAAAAAATGTTTTCTCCACTAATAGAGGCCGGTAAAAAAATAATTTTTACTTCTGATGGTAATTATACTGAGTTTATTGATGATATAGCGGCGTGTGGTGTTGATGGGTTTGTACTTGAGCCAACAACTGATATGGCATATATAGCAGAGAAATATGGGAAGACACACTCGTTTTTTGGAAATGCGGATACACGTATCTTGTTAAACGGAAAAAAGGAGGACATCTATAATGAAGTTAAAAGGTGTATGGATATAGGGAAAAAATGTCCAGGTTTCTTTATGGCAGTGGGAAACCACATTCCAGCCAACACACCGATTGAAAATGCTCTTTATTATAATGAAATTTTTGAAAAAATGAGAAATAGGTAAAGCATTAATAATGCATCATGAATTTCAATGAAGCGTAGTAATCGAAGAGAAAAGGTATTCAACAGGATAAACTTAGAGTAATTTTATCACTGTGAACGCTGAATCTTGCTTAAGGATAGAGCACTTGATACGTTTATATCCATCAAAACTGTTATAGTATACTAAAAGACGTATGATAACACATAACTAGGAGGAGCATTATGGGTAAAGAGGTATTAGAGAAAGCATTGTGCCGAATTAACGAAGTAATTGAAAGAGGTCCCTATAAAGATAATTGGAATTCCCTCGCTTTTCATAAGGTTCCGGAATGGTATCGAAATGCGAAGCTTGGAATTTTTATTCACTGGGGGGTGTTTTCGGTTCCGGCTTATGGAAGTGAATGGTACTCAAGGTGGATGTATAAGGAAGGGACAAATGAAAACAAATATCACGTGGAAACCTATGGTCCATTAGATCAGTTTGGCTATAAGGACTTCGTTCCAATGTTTAAAGCAGAAAAATATGATGCAGATCAGTGGGCAGAGCTTTTTGAACAGTCCGGAGCACGTTTTGTCATGCCGGTAGCAGAGCATCATGATGGATTTCAAATGTATGACAGTGAGCTTTCAGTATGGTGTGCATCAAAAAAAGGACCTTGTCGTGATGTAATCGGACAATTGAAGCAGGCTGTAGAAAAACGAAATATAACCTTTACAGCTTCCAGTCATAGGATTGAACACTATTGGTTTATGGGAGGAATGAGACAGACCAAAAGTGATATTCCAAAGGACCTTTCTTATGGGGATTTTTATTGGCCTAGCTATGAAGAACCGTTCCCGCAGGGCGGGCAAAACGATGTATCCGGATTTGAAGTGGATACACTTTTTATGGAGGATTGGCTGGCAAGAACATGTGAGATTGTAGATAAATATCAGCCTAAAATCATGTATTTTGACTGGTGGATTCAGGTGGAATCAATGAAACCGTATCTGAAAAAATTTGCAGCCTATTATTATAACAGGGCTAATGAATGGGGAAAAGAGGTAACTATTAATTTTAAGAATGACGCTTTCATGTTTGAAACAGGAGTGCGTGACATTGAAAGGGGACAGCTTTCGGATACTTCACCGGCCTTCTGGCAGAATGATACATCGGTTGCAAAGAATTCTTGGTGTTATACAGAAGGAAATGATTACAAAGAACCACATGAAGTGATTTGTGATCTTGTGGATGTGGTAAGTAAGAATGGTTCACTTCTACTTAATATCGGACCGCGAGCTGATGGTACTATTCCAAAAGAAGATAAAGATATCTTAAAGGCCATGGGTACGTGGTTAAAGGTAAATGGGGAAGGTATATACGGAAGTAGTTATTGGAAAAAATATGGAGAAGGTCCGACCCATACGAAAGAGGGGCATTTCACAGATGTGCTTCGGAATTCCTTTACCACAGAGGATTTCCGTTTCACTTATAAAAATGGATACATTTATGCATTTGCAATGAGATGGCCGGAGGATGGCGTTGTCCGTATTAAGATGTTGGGAAAGGATTCAAAGACTTTCAATGGAGTAATCAAAAACGTAGAAGTTCTTGGAGCACCGGAAGGATGCCGTTATCAGTTATGTGCCGAACACCTGACTGTAATAGCAGATCATATCAAAACCAAAGCACCAGTAGGAATAAAAATAACCATTGATTAGGGAGAAAATTATGAGACCAAATATTTTATTTATTATGTCGGATGACCATGCGGCTAATGCAATCAGCTGTTATGAATCTATTTTGTCTTCAGTGTTTCAGACGCCCAATATGGATCGCATTTATAAAGAAGGATGCAGGATGGATGACTTTTGCGCCACCAATGCAATTTGT
>QKAS01000042.1 GCA_003246295.1 Clostridia bacterium
AATCTTCACATGAAGATTCGTTAATCCAGTTGTATTAAATTCAACACCTAAAAATCCCGGTTCATTCACCAGCTTCAGATTGTCCGCGCATAGATCTGCTTCTTTTGAAAGACCAAATGTTTCAACGATACAGGTGTGATCCTGAATCATTTCTTTCCAGTGACTGTCGTCTGCATTGACCAGACCAAGTCTGCATTGTCTGAATAAAAGTCGTTTACAAGAAAGATATTCATCAAAATCTTTATGTTCATTCGGTCCGATATGATCTGGTTCCAAATTTGTAAAAATTCCAATTTCAAATATGAATCCTTGTGTTCTATGTAGCATAAGACCCTGTGATGAGACTTCCATCACAACAATTTCGCAACCTTCTTTTAACATCGTTGCAAAAGTTTCCTGCAAAACATAAGACTCTGGGGTCGTGTTTTTTGCAGGAATATGCTTATCTTTTATAATTGTTTCAATAGTACCAATTAAACCCACCTGATATCCTGCCTTTTCCAGAATCGATTTGATCAAATAGGTCGTTGTCGTTTTTCCTTTTGTTCCTGTGACTCCAATCACCTTTAGCCGTTCTGCAGGATTTCCAAAATAAGCAGCTGCTATAAATGCCATTGCATATCTGGAATTATCCACCTGAAGAAAAACTGTATTTGATGTTTTTATCTCTGATAGTTCTACTTCTCCTTCAACCACGACAGCTGCCGCTCCCATTTCTACTGCCTGTTGTATATAATCATGTCCATCCGCATTTGCACCACGTATACATATAAAAAGACAATTCTTAATTATTTTTCTGGAATCATAAACCACGCTGCTGATTTCAATTTCTGCAGGATTATCGTTGTAGTTTCCTACTATTTTATAATTTATTTGATTGATCAACTGTTCAAGCTTCATATGAACTTCCTTCTTTCCCTGATGATTCATAATACTTCAAGATAACATAAATAAAGATAGCATAAAAACACCCTGTTTTCAACTAAACACCGCGAAAGCATTCTATTTAAAGTGCAATATCAGTAATAGAAAAACACCGATTCCGCAGTTGCGTTACCGGTGTTCTTCATCTTATGAGGGGGGGAGATAGTGAGTTCATCAACTATCTGAATTTTATTTTAGCGATTAATTGTGTTCATTTTGTGTTTATTTCATAAAAAAAGCTGGAACTTTATGAATAAAATCTAAGTCATTCCTTAAGAAAATAATTCCTTATTCAAAATCTTTTATTACAATCTGTATTGTCTGCTTGCCACGGAACTCATTGATTTCAGGAGAATATACAATGGAAAACTTAAGTTTATGTCTTTGTCCATTAAAAAGACCTGACATCGCACCCTCCCCATATCTTTCTGCGATCTTTTCTTTCATGGAAGAAGTATCTCCAAAGCTGATTCCTTCGTATTGTGTTCCATTTTCATCTTCGATCGACAATTTTAATACATTTGCATTTTGTCCCAATATCCTTGCTCCAGTAAAATAAATATCTTTTTGTGCAAAAAGTGGTTTCGGATTGCCTATTCCATAGGGTTCCAGGGTTTCCAGTTCTTTTATAAAAGGCATATCTGCAAATTTTAAAGGCATCGGAATATCTATATAGATTTTTTCCAGAAAATCATCGTCTGTAAGCTTACAACTAGCATTCATGCTTGTTCTAAAAAGATCGATATTTTCTCTTTTCATAGACAATCCTGCCGCCAGTTTATGCCCTCCATACTTTGTAAACAATTCCTTATGCGCAGACATCTGCTCATACATATGAAAGGCTTCAATCGATCTTCCAGAACCTTTGACACCATCTTCTGCATCCGTCAGTACAAAAGTTGGTTTGCCATATTTTTCTCTGATTCTACCTGCAATGATACCCGCAAGACTTTCATGACAATCCGGTAAATAAAGTACCAATACCTGGTCTTGTTTCCCCAGAGTGCTTTCCAGCAGGTGGCATGCTTCTTCAACACCTTTTTGTGTCATGTCTTTTCTGCTGTCATTGAGGCTTTTCAACTCGTTCGCAAGCTGCATCGCTTTATTAAAATCTTGTTCATCAAATAGTTCCAATGCATTTAAAGCCGTATCAAGTCTTCCCGTAGCATTCAGACATGGGCACAGGATAAATCCAAGATGATATGGTGTCAGCGTTTTTTCCAGCAATCCATTGACTGCAATCAATGCCCTCAAACCTACATTTTTTGAATTTATGATTTTTTTCAGACCATTTTTAACAATAATGCGATTCTCATCGAGCAACGGCATAACATCTCCTACCGTTGCAATACACGCAAACTCAAGTAATTCCGATAATAAATCTGACTGTATAGAAAACGTTTCAAAACAGCCTTCCATCAGTTTATATGCTACCACCGCTCCACAAATAGAAGAATATGGGTAATTGCAACCCTCCTGTTTAGGGTCAATAACAGCATCGGCAGGCGGAACGATAAATCGCCTGCCTGCCTCGCTCTCTTCATATGGAACTTCATGATGGTCCGTTATAATGACTGACATGCCCAATTGTTTTGCGTATTCAATCTGCGTAAAGGCCGAAATACCGTTGTCACATGTAACGATAGTGTCAATCCCATCGTCATGCGCTTCTGCAATTAATGCCTCATTGATTCCATAACCATCTCTGATTCTGTGTGGAATCGCAACATCGACTTGTGCACCGCATGCGCTTAATCCTCGCTTCAAAATATAGGAAGAACATATCCCATCAACATCGTAATCGCCAATCACACGAATTCTGCTGCCGTCGCTTATTTTTTTACGAAGCAAGCAGATCGCCTTCTCCATATCTTTTAATAGATATGGAGAATATAAATCTTCTATCTTACCATATAAGAATTTATTAATTTCTTCATTTGTAACAAGTTCTCTGTTTCTAAGGATCCTTGCCAACATTGGACTGATTGAAAACTCTCTGGCGATTGCATCAAAATCCGCCCGCTTTGAAGTAACAAACCATTTTGCCATATTATTTTACAGCTTTCTTTTCCACAAATTTTGTTTTAAAGATATACCATAGTCCACCTGTAATACATACAGAAGAATATGTTCCACATACAATACCTACCATGAGTGGTAATGCAAACTCTCGAATGGATGTTACACCTAATACAAACAATACCGCTACCATGATAAATGTTGTTAATGATGTGAAAATACTTCTCGAAAGTGTCTGTGATATACTTCTGTCTACCAACTCTTCCAGACTTTCTTTTTTGGTCATAAGTGCTTTATTCTCACGGATCCTGTCAAAAATAACAATCGTTGCATTAATAGAATACCCTACAATCGTAAGCATACATGCTATGAAGGTACTGCCGACAGATACTCTTGCCACTGCATAAAATGCGAGTACTACAAGCACATCGTGTACCAATGCGAGCACTGCACTGGATGCAAATCTGATATCTTTAAATCTGAACCAGATATATGCAAGCATACAGATTGTTGCTATCAGAACTGCAACAACTGCATCAGATTTCATTTCAGAACTGATTGTTGAACTAATCGTTTCTGCTGTAATCAGATCTGGGTTGATTTGGAAAGAATCTACTAACGCCTGATCAAGAGATTCTCTTTCAGCAACGCTAAGTGTTCTTGTCTTAATAATTACTTCATTGGTTCCAGTTACTTTCTGAGTCTGAATGTTATTATCTCCCGTTACTGACGAAACCACCGGTAGAACCTTTGATTCTATATCAGTCAGTGATAAATCTTCATTAAAAGTAATATTGGTAGAAGTTCCACCTTTAAACTCCAGGCTGTAATTAAGCTCCTGCCCTGTTGTTGATTTATTGATTCCCATCACTACAAAGCCACCAATAATAACCACCAGGGATGCAACAATGAATATAATTCTTTTTGATATAAAAGAAATTGGTTTTCTTTCTTTCATGACGCCGTACCACTTTACATCCTTAAGACCAAGCGCATACATAGCATTCAGAATCATTTTTGTTATTACTAGTGCTGTAAACATAGAAATCACAATACCAAGTGCCAGTGTCTGTGCAAATCCTTTGACACCACCTGATCCCTTAATACCAAGTACCAGTGCTGCAATCAATGTTGTAACATTTCCATCTACAATCGCTGACATTGCTTTTTCAAATCCTATTTTGATAGAGGAACTTACCGTTTTGCCCGTCGCGAGTTCTTCCCTGATTCTGGCAAAGATAATAACGTTGGCATCAACAGCCATACCAATAGACAAAATAATACCTGCAATCCCTGGAAGTGTCAGCGTAATATCAAATGCTTCCAGTAAAATAACCACTAAAGAAATGTAAATGCAAAGTGCAAGTACAGAAGCAAGTCCTGGAATCAGATAAACTGCTATCATAAAGATTGCTACCAGTGCAAAACCAATTATACCCGCCTTCAGGCTTGTATTAATTGCTGACTCTCCAAGTTGTGCACCTACTACGTTAGAGCGCAGCTCTTCCAACTGCAATTTAAGTCCACCAATTCTGATTGTAGATGCAAGTTTTTCAGCTTCTTCAAAAGAGCTCATATTTGTGATGTTGGCACGTCCATCTGCAATTACTGAATTAACAGTAGGGACGCTGACGAAGGTCTCATCGTAATAAATAGCAATCGTTTCACCATTTTCATATGCTTTTTTTGTTGCCTCAGCAAATTTAGTACTTCCTTCTGCTGTAAATTCGAGATCAACTGCGTACTCATTATTGCCCATATCGTTGGTAATCTGTCCAGCCTGGGCTGCTTTTACTTCTGTTCCTGATAGAACAACAGATCCATCTGCCTGGAGTTCTTCCAGTGTTTTATTCAGAACATAGGAATAGGTCGAATAATCAAGACTGTAATTCTCATTTCCTTCGCTATCTGTCTGTGCAATAAAATAAAGAGACCCTGGTTTTCCAAGTTCTTCCAAAATGCTATTTGCATCAGTAACGCCTGGAATCTCAATGTTAATTCTGTTGTCGCCTTCCTGATAGACCTGTGACTCTGTACTATAACCTTCTACACGCTTTTGCAGCTTATAAATTGTATCCGCCATATCTTCGGCTGAAGGATTATCCTCTCCCACTACCTGATAAGTAATGCTGACACCACCCGCAAGGTCAAGTCCCTGTTTGATTTGCGATGCCGACCCTGCTCTTTCTGATCCGATTCCCATGATTGCTGTGTAAGCAAGCCCTGTAATCAGCAGTACAACGATAATCAGTGTACTGATACCCCTGCTCTTTTTCATTCTTCGTTCTCCTTCTCGTCTTCGGCCATAGCCGCTTTTATCATGATTGCACACTCAACTCGTTTTCGTTGCAATTCACATCCTGGATCATATACCCCATTGATACTTCCTTTATAATTATATGCATTGGCAGCACAACCACCACTACAATAGAACTTTGCAAAACAATTCTTACACTCTTCTTTTGCATATACATTACAAGCTTTGAACTCTTCTCTGATGGCTGTATTTACAATGCCAGTATCTACATTCCCCATAATGAATTCTTCTTTACCCACAAATTGATGACATGGATAAAAATCACCCCATGGTGTGACTGCAAGATATTCTGTTCCTGATCCACATCCTGAAAGTCTTTTCGCAACACATGGACCACCCGAAAGGTCAATCATAAAGTGAAAGAAATTAAATCCTTCTCCTTTTTTGTTCTTTTCGATGATCATTTTTGCAAGCCTGTCATATTCATTCATAATAACCGGGATATCTTCCGGACGAAGTGCATAACTTTCTGTTTCTTCTGCAACGACTGGTTCTACAGAAATCTGTTTAAATCCTAGTTCTGCAAGATGCATTACATCTTCTGCAAAATCAAGATTATTATGTGTAAATGTCCCTCTCACATAATAATCCATCTGGTCTCTGCTTTCCGCCGCTTTGATGAACTTTGGAACAATATGTTCATAGCTCCCCTGTCCGCCACGATATGGGCGCATACGATCATGTACTTCTTTTCTTCCGTCTATGCTTAGCACAAGATTGCTCATTTCGCGATTGGCAAATTCTTGAATGTCATCATTCAATAGTACACCATTTGTTGTGAGTGTAAATCTGAACTTCTTATGGTGTGTCTCTTCCATGGATCTGCCATATGCAACCAGATCTTTTACGACCTGCCAGTTCATGAGTGGTTCTCCACCAAAAAAGTCAACCTCCAGATTTACTCTGTTTCCTGAGTTGGCAACCAGAAAATCTAATGCTTTTTTTCCAACTTCATAACTCATGAGTGCTCTACGTCCATGATACTCGCCTTCTTCCGCAAAGCAGTATTTACAAGCCAGATTACAGTCATGTGCAATATGAAGACATAATGCTTTTACAACGGTTTCTCTGCTCTTAAAGCCATCAATATAAGACTCATATACATCCTCTGTAAATAACATATCTGCCTCACAGAGTTCAAATATTTCCTGCATTGCTTCCAAAATCAAAGCTTTTTCTGCATTACTTTCGATTGTCTGGTATTCTTTGATCACGGCTTGTGTCAACTCATTTTTTATTTGTTCTGAGATAACTGTGCCTGATTTTATTCCAGCTTTCTTTAATTGTTTTTCTACGATCGGTGACAACGCGTAAACGAGTTCGTCAACGATATGCACACATCCGCTGTTTACATCCAACATGATGTGGTATCCATTATTGTAATACTGATGAATCAATTTCTTTTCCTTCCCGCCAGCCGGATCTTCATTCCGTTTATAGCATAAATAAGCAGCGACGCAAATCGCTGCTTATATCACTTCGTTCATTATTTTACTTTTTCGCAGCTCTGATTGCCTACAGTGCATGATGTTTTGCAAGCAGACTGGCAAGATGTCTGGCATTCTCCACATCCACCGTTTTTCATGGATTTTTTTAAATCCCTGGTGCTCAATGTTTTGATATGTTTCATAACATAGCCCTCCTTTATTCATAACTTAGTTTAGTATAGCATACCTTATTCTCTATTGAAAGTATTTTTTTGGGCTTTTCTATAGACTCTTACGGCTTTTCTTGACAATATAGTCTGCATTATTGTATATTCTGCATATACTATGCTTATAATAAAAGGAGTGATTTTATTTTGGACACACAGAGTGTCACCCAGCTTATCGTTATCCTGATTCTTATTTTATTGTCAGGTTTTTTCTCTTCTGCTGAAACAGCGCTGACTATGGTGAATCGTATGCGGCTTCGTACATTAGTGGAAGAAGATTTCAAACATGCGGCAACCCTGCAAAAAGTAATTGATCAATATGGTAACATGTTAAGCACAATCCTGATTGGAAACAACATCGTTAATATTTCCGCATCAGCCATGGCAACAACACTGGCTATCCGTATTTTTGGCAATTATGCTGTTGGTTTTGCAACCGGTATCTTAACCATTGTTGTCCTGATTTTTGGAGAAATCGTTCCAAAAACACTAGCTTCAACCAATTCTGAAAAAATTGCACTTGCATATAGCTCAACGATTTATCTGTTGATGAAGATTATGACCCCTGTCATTAAGATTATTGATGGTATTGCAAATATCTTCTTTCGATTGTTCCGCATTAATGCTGATGCATCAGATTCCGGTATTACAGAAAGTGAATTAAAGACCATCGTTGATGTAAGTCACGAAGGTGGCATTATAGAAACTGAAGAACGTGAAATGATCTACAATGTGTTTGATTTTGGTGACTCGCTTGCAAAAGATATTATGATCCCCCGAATCGATATGACGACAATCAGTATTGACTCTACCTATGATGAACTTCTTGAAACATTTAAAGAATCCATGTATACCAGAATTCCTGTTTATGAGAATGATACGGCGAACATTATCGGTCTTGTAAATGTCAAAGACCTGCTACTGGTAGAAAATACTTCTGAGTTCCGTATTCGAAGCATTTTAAGAGAAGCTTATTATACTTACGAATTCAAAAAAACGGCTGACTTATTAATGGAAATGCGACAAAGCGCTTCCAGTGTTGCCTTTGTTTTGAACGAATATGGTGCAACCGTTGGATTGATCACTCTGGAAGACCTTCTGGAAGAAATTGTTGGCGAAATCAGGGATGAATATGATGAAGATGAAAATGAATTCATCAAGCAGATTTCTGATCGAGAATATTTAATTACTGGTTCCATGAAATTAGATGACATCAACGATGCGCTGAAGACCAGTTTTGATTCAGAAAACTATGACTCCATTGGCGGAATCATGATTGAATTTTTAGATAAACTTCCACAAGCAGGTGAAAGTGTTGTCCTTGAAGATGGAACCACTCTGACAGCAGACTCCATAAAGCAAAATAGAATCGAATGGGTTCATATGTTGCTCCCTCTTGCATCAGACGAACAGTCATCCTCTGAAACGGAAGGTGACCTGGAAACTACAAGCTCAGAACCCGAACTATAAAACAAAACATGCTCTGTGATGTTATAACACATCGCAGAGCATTATTTTTGTTTCAAAGAAACCCTCAATAATATCCATTTCCATTGTTCCATGATATTTATTTACAACTGATCTTATATTTCTAATCCCATATCCGTGATTTTTGTTATCATTTTTTATTGATATACATTTTGTATTATCCAGATGGGTGTTGTTTCGAATATAAAGAAATAAGCATCCTTTCTCAATGCTGATATGTAGTATTATCTTTCTATCTTCTGCCGTCGAAAAAATACAGGCTTCGATCGCATTATCCAACAGATTTCCAATCAGACTTGCTGCTTCGATCCCTAAAATTCTAATGTTTTTCGGAATACAAATATTATGAGTGACCTCAATCCCCAGTAATTCTGCTTCTTTAAATTTCTGTTTTAATATGTTTTGAAATCCCTGATGACGGCTATATAGAACTCCAGTAGTATTACAGTCTTCAATCAATAAATCAATTTCTTCCAAACAGGGTTCATTTTCATGATGTACCATTCCCCTTAATGCAATTAATTGATTCTTAAAATCATGTTTTATTTTCTGAAGTTGTTCATTATGTACCTCTACTTCACGATAATATATTTCTCTTTCTGCATATTGGGCTAGCAGTATCCTATGTTCAAAATGAAGATTGTTTAATGTTCCAAAATGCTGTATTAGTATAAAAAGTATAAAACACACCAATAATATCATTAAGTTCATTATAAGATGTATCACAGGAGATGATTGAAGTATATGCTCAATATGGTAGAAACGAATTGCTCTTTCTATAATCCCAATCATCAGTATTATTATGATTAAGATACTGCTCACTCTTGTAAATTGGAACAGCCTCACACGATGAATAAGCAGTAGTATGATAAGAAACAAGACACTTTCATATAAGATTATCTCGATACTTTTGCTCGTTATGTTTATTATTCTATTCTCATTTACAAGTGAAATGAAAGAATGTGTCAATAGACTTCCCAGAATTCTCGAAAATACACACAGAAAAATATAGAGTAGAATTGCATGTAGTTTAGACGACCATGATTCTTTATAAAATATCATCATTGAAAACAGAATCACAAAAATACTTGGTAGATATAACGCTATATTATGGAATGTTCCTGCCATTAGAAATACAGAACATGTAAAGTGTCCCAACATCCAAATTTCTGACATAATATAATCTCTTCTTAAAAAAATAATATGTGATAGCCAGAAAATCCAGAGATAATCCAGAAATGATATCAATAAATTCATGTGTTATCTGCAGTATAAAAACAACTGTTTTTCCCTTACCTTTTTCAGTTTTGTCCTTCCAATAGAAAAAACTGTACCGTCGTATAAGACAACTTCATTTTTTCTAATCAATTTTACATATTCCATATTTACGATATGTGAACAACTTACTTCAAGAAAAATTTCATCCTGTAGTCTGTTTAGGATATCTTTCATATTAGAATATGTCTCGTAAATCCCTGTCGCTGTATTGATTGTTACTTTTCTTTTGTCTTTCTCAAAATAAAAAATATCCCTGCATGGAATATTACAAATACTTTTTTGGTATAAAAATCGAAACCTCTTTCCAGTTTTTTCAAGATAGGTATGCGCTTTTTTTATTAGTTCTTCTAGTTTCACTTCAGCAATCGGCTTTAAAATATAATGAAATAAAACAGTATCCAGGGCCTCTTCCATATATCCCGAATGGCTTGTCTGATAAACAATCAGAGCGCTGATATCCATTTTACGAATTTCTTTTGCCAACTCAATCCCGTTTAAACCTGGCATTTCAATATCCAACAAATATAAATCAAAACGAATCTCATTCTCAGAAATACTTTGTAATAGTTCCTTCCCACTTGTAAAGGATTCATACTCACAGACAAGATCCCTTCTCTTCATCAGGACACGCTCAATATGGGCCAGGCAGTTGTTACAATCATCACATATAGCAACTCTCAAATTGTTTCTTCCTTATCAACTATTTTAATCACTATCCATTTACTCTTCCATTTCAGTAAATACTTTAATAAATTGATAGAGTCTGTCCAACTTATTTTTTGGATATTTTTGAACAAGCTTCAGGATTTCTTCTTCATATGCTGATTTTTTATCCTCAACTTGATCCATTAACATAAAATCCAATGTCATACCAAGTTCATTAGCCAGACAAATCAATACATTGACTCCAGGATTTGCTCTGGAGTTTTCAATATTTCCCAGATATTGTGGCGTTATTGATAATTTCTCTGCCAACTGTGCCTGTGTCATTTTCCTCTTTTTTCTGGCTTCCTTTATTTTCTGTCCAAGTTCAATATTGTAAGATGTCATAGATACTCCTTATCAAAATCAAGTATCTTTATTGTAATGAATTATATGTACAGTTAGAACAAACTATTAGGATAGTATCTATCGTAATAGTTTGTGTTTGATGAACAGATTAGCAAAAAGATATGTCGAAGACTGTTTGCCTTTTATCTGAAGAAGTCAGATAGATTTGAGATAATCATTGGTTATACTGTATTAAAAGGCATTCATTTTACTTCTGTTTTTGTTGCTTATTACATAAACAGAGTATATCAGAAATTAGTACTATTTTCCTATCAACGTAAAAATCAGACAGGATTCAGTAATAATCTGCATTACCGAACCCTGTCCACTATTTTAGCTATGATCTGTTTGTACTTTATGATATTGAATATTATTTGTTATTCCTGCTTTGCAACAGATAGAAATCATATAACCTTCCGGTTCTTCCATTTCCCAAAACTGAACTGGCATAATCTGACTCTTAATCATAAGTTTCTTTGAATTCAGATCCATGTTAAACTCCGACAATTCTCTATTTAGCCCTTCTCCTGTGAATTTCACATAACTTTCTTTTCTTGTCCAGATTCTGGTAAATAAACGATCCTGTTTTATTCCTTGCTGTAATTGCATCAGCTGATCCAATTCGGTCTTTGCAAAAAAACGTTTTGCAACTCTCAAATCAGCTCTTCTGATCTGCAGGATATCTGCGCCGATACTGTTTTCCCAATTTACTGCACAGATGGCATATTTCCCAGCATGGGATAAAGAAAAGTGAAATTCATGAAACCCTTTCAGATAAGGTTTTCCTGATGCTTCATAACCTATCTGCAGCTTTTCCACATCCTGTGCGGCTGGTGAATAACAAATCAGTGCTCTCTCCAGTGCATAATATGCAGCTACACTTCTCATCTGGTCCGTATGATGTTTATAACGACTTGTTCTGTTCTGTCTGTCTTCAGGCATTCTCTGATAAATTTCATGATAGAGTTCTTCAGACATTTCATCAATACAGACAGCATAAACGCAACTCATAGCTTCCTATTCTTCCTCAGATGTAATATTTTTTGCTGATGAATCTGTTTCTGCCAGATTGATTTTCAGATATAATTCATCAAGCTGAACCTCATCTACCACATTAGGGGCATCTGTCATCAGACAGGATGCATCTTTTACTTTCGGGAATGCGATAACTTCTCTGATGCTGTCAGCACCTACCATGAGCATAACAAGACGGTCAAGGCCATATGCCAGTCCTGCATGCGGCGGTACTCCATATTTAAATGCATTTAGCAAAAATCCAAATCGTTCATATGCTTCTTCTTTTGTAAAACCTAATACTTCAAACATTTTTTCCTGAATATCATTCTGGAAGATTCTAACGCTTCCACCACCAAGCTCTGTTCCATTTAAGACAATATCGTATGCTTTGGCTCTGACTTTTGCCGGATCTGTTTCTAAGTACTGAAGGTCTTCATCCATTGGCATTGTAAATGGATGATGCATTGCAGTAAATCTGTTTGCATCTTCATTCCACTCAAGTAGCGGGAACTCTGTAACCCAAACAAAATTGAACTGATTCTTATCGAGAATGCCAAGATTTCTTGCAATTTCAAGACGAAGATTTCCAAGCACATCCCAAACTACTTTATTTGAATCTGCTGCAAAGAAAAGAAGATCTCCAGGCTTCGCATTCATAATTTTGATAATGGGAGTCAATTCTTCCTCTGTCATAAATTTTGAAAAAGAAGACTTATAAGTACCATCTTCCATAATTGCCAGATATGCAAGACCTTTTGCCCCATATCCTTTTGCAAAATCAACTAACGCATCAATTTTCTTTCTTGGCATATCAGCTTGTCCGCTTGCATTAATACCACGTACACTGCCACCCTGTTCAATTGCCTGTGTAAACACAGAAAAACCGCATCCTTTTACAAGTTCTGAAATATCACTTAATTCCATTCCAAATCGTGTATCAGGCTTGTCTGATCCATATCTATTCATAGCATCAATCCAGGTAATTCTTGGGATTGGAAGCGATACATCCACACCAATCGTTTCCTGGAATACTTTTTTAATCAGTTTTTCATTGACTGCAATCACGTCATCTACATCAACAAAAGATAACTCCATATCAATCTGTGTAAATTCAGGCTGTCTGTCTGCACGCAGATCTTCATCACGGAAACATTTTACAATCTGAAAATATCTATCATAACCGGAGCACATTAAAAGCTGTTTAAACAGCTGTGGTGACTGTGGGAGCGCATAAAATTCACCCGGATGAACCCTGCTTGGTACCAGATAATCTCTTGCACCTTCTGGTGTACTCTTTGTCAGCATAGGCGTTTCGATTTCTAAAAATCCTTCCTGTGCCAGAAAAAGACGGACTGTTGTAGCTACGTGACTTCTCATAATGATATTCTTCTGTAAGTCAGGTCTTCTAAGATCCAGATATCTGTATTTGAGCCTTAACTCTTCTTTTGTTTTGGAATTTTCTTCGATTGGAAAAGGTGGTGTTTCAGCTTCTGATAAAACTCTGAGTTCAAGCGCTCTGATTTCAATATCGCCGGTTTCCAAACTGTCATTGGCAGCACCACTTCTCTTTTCTACTGTTCCAGTCACAGCAATCACATATTCGCTTCTGAGTTTTCCTGCTTTTTCAAACATCTCAGATGCAATATCACTTTCTTCAAAAATAATCTGAAGCAGTCCTGATCTATCTCTTAAATCGACAAACACCAGACCACCTTTGTTTCTCTGCTTCTGTACCCATCCCATGATGGTAACAATCTCACCAATATTCTGACTTGTAAGTTCTGTACATCTATGGGTTCTTTTCATGCCCTTCATTGACTCTGCCATACGATTCCTCCAAATTTACTTGTATCCACAGACTATGCCAGTGGTGTTTTATAAAATTCCTTGAATTCCTGATAGCCTTCTTTTGTAAGCTGCTCCTTTTGGAATTTTTTATTTTTGTTCATTTTAGCAACCAATACCTGGATTCCTTTTTCCCGTTCCTCACCAGCTTGCTTTAAAATATCGCATAACTCATCCGCAGGAACATCTTTCTCAACCAAAAATGCTTTTTTCAATTTTTGTGTTGGAGGCTGGTATCCTTTATCCAATAATATCGTCACGATTCTTTCGAAGCCAATCGAAAAACCGCATGCAGGTGTATCCATTCCCGTGAATTTTCCAATCATCTGATCATATCTGCCGCCGCCGGCAACACTGCTTCCAAACTCTGGCATTTCAATTTCAAAAATCGTGCCTGTATAGTAAGACATTCCTCTGACCAGCGTTGGATCAAATAACACTTCAAAATCTGCCTGTGCACATGAAATAACGCTTGTTATTATTTCTTTCAGACTACTCATTACTTCTTCATCAAGATATCCTAACAATTTACCAGCTAAATAGGTAAGTGCATCTTCTGCGACTGTCATTTCTTCAAATAAAAGGCGGTACTTATCAACACCTGTTTGATCAAATCCACTCTCCATCAGCTCTTTAGCCACACCATCTATGCCTATTTTATCCATTTTATCAAGAATAATAAAAACGGTGTCATGATCCTGGTCCTTAAATCCACTATAGGATGCCATTGCTTTTAAAATTTTTCTGTCGTTCACTCTGATTTTGAATCCATGAAATCCAACTCTTCCAAGAAGTGTACTTGTTGCAAGCATCAATTCGATTTCAGCCAGACTGGTTGCTTCCCCCAAAATATCGATATCGCACTGGTAAAACTGGCGAAAACGTCCTTTTTGAGGTCTGTCTGCACGAAATACACTTCCTATTTGTAATGCTTTAAATGGCATTGGCAGCTGACCTGCATTATTTGAAAAATAACGCGCAAGCGGAACTGTCAAATCATAACGAAGTCCACTATCTACCAAATCTGCCTCTGTTTTTGCTGTTTCCAGGTTTAGTTTTTCACCACGTTTTAACACTTTAAAAATCAGTTTTTCATTCTCACCGCCCTGTTTGTTACTCAGGTTCTCTATATGTTCTACACAGGGTGTTTCCACTGAGGAAAATCCAAATCTTCCATAAGTTTCCTTGATGAGTCCGATCAGATAATCCCTAATCTGCATTTCTGCAGGGAGGATATCTTTCATTCCTGTCACGGGCTTTTTACTCAACGCCATGCTATTCTCCTTCTCTTTTGTTGCTATTTGCTTCAATAGTTTATATTACAACGATTTTTTCTATATCTCAATACAAAATAACTTCTTTTTTCGCTCTATCATTTCATCAATCTGTTCTATATATAATTTTGGATCTTTCACATTATCAGCGCGTTCAATTCTTCCATCTTCATATACTACTTTTGAAATACTTCCGGCTCCCAGTGCCATAATAGACTGTTTTTCCTCCATAATCAATATATTATAGAGTCCATGCTTTCCAGGTTTTGAATACCCAACATTTTCAAAATTCCCAGCCATGTTTTTCTGTCTGTAAAGATAATAAGGGACCATTCCCATATCGTGTGCTGCCATACTAGCAATTCCTATGGTCTCATTTGTATTTTTTAATGTCCAAAGTCCATTCTTTTCAATCCATTCATGAAGTTTGGATGCTCTTTTTATCGCAAGTGAATGAACTGTAAGACTATCAGGTGACAGCTTCTTAATTTCCTCCATGGTGTTTGATACATCTTCTTGCGTCTCTCCAGGCAATCCAAGAATCAGATCCATATTTATATTTTCAAATCCTGCTTCTCTTGCTGCATAATAAGCATCTTTTACTTGACCTACGCCGTGACCTCTTCCAATGATGCGAAGCGTTTCTTCTTTCATAGTCTGAGGATTGACTGAAATTCTCTCAACACCATATTGCTTCATAATCTTGAGCTTCTCTTTTGTAATGCTATCTGCTCTCCCCGCTTCTACAGTAAATTCCTTCACAGATTCAAAATCAAAAGAGGTTGTGAGCTTCTTAAGAAGTCTTTCCAGTTGTATCTCATTCAGTGTGGTCGGTGTTCCTCCTCCTATATAAACGCTCGTCAGAGTTTGCGTTTTCATACTATTTGCAACAAAATCAATTTCTTTTTCTAGTGCATCCAGATAGTCTTCAACTTTTGTTTTCCAAACTCCAATTGGATAAGATGTAAATGAACAATACAGGCATGTGGTCGGGCAGAATGGGATTCCTATATAAATGCTGTATCCATTCTGATAATTGACAGCACTTAAAATCTGTAATTCTCTATCTGCAATTTCGATTGATAGTTTTGCTTTCTCATCATTTAACAGATAGGTATCCTTCATGAAGTGAAAAACATCTTCCTTCGAATTGCCCTCTTCCAGCAATGTCATTGGTATCTTTGTTGGTCTGATTCCCGTCAGTGTCCCCCAGGGTAACACCTGCCCTGAAATTTCCGACAGGATGTGATACATCGCCTGCTTGAGTATATTTCTATATTGTGTTCTGTCCGTATGCGGTTCTATCGCTATCTCAAAACTTTTGTCTCCCTGATAAGAGCGCACACAAAGCAGATGATTATATTCTGTTTTTTGTTCTTCGTCCTCAAATTCAATGTCTAAAAATAAGTCCCTATACACAAAGCAAGATGATTCTTCTTTAAGAATCACCTTTACTTCCTCTTCTGGATAAAATGCCTTTACCAGAGAGTGTATATCATATTCATATTGTCTTTTATTGATTGTAACAAGTAGCATTCCCATGCTCCTATCTAATGATTCTATCGCTATGTTCAAAAAAACGGGTTATACTGTTTCTCATGTCCGATTGTGGTTGCATCTCCGTGCCCGGGATATACCCTGGTTTCCTCTGGAAGAACAAACAATTTTTCAGTGACAGACCTTCCAAGTAATGCACCGTTTCCTGTTGGAAGATCACTTCTTCCGACAGATTCTTCAAATAAAGTATCGCCACTAATCAGCAGTCCCGCATCTTCAATATAATAACAACAACTTCCTGCTGTGTGTCCTGGTGTCGCAATCAGCTTGATTTTAATATCTGCACACTCAATGACAGCTCCATCTTCAAGGTAGTGATCCACTTTTACTGTGTAAGGACGTCCGACCTGATCAGAAACATTCAACGCTGGATCCTCTAATAGACTCTTTTCACCCATATATGCATAAATTGGGGCTTCTGATAATTTTTTTAAAGATTTACAGCCGAAAATATGATCAAAATGTCCATGTGTTAACAGGATTGCGCGGATGATGAATCCTTCTTCCGTTAGCTTTTGATAAATCTGTTCTCCGTGATCAGCTGGATCGATACAAATAATATCTTTGCTTCCCTCACGATAAACAAAATAGAAATTTGTCTGAACGCTGCCAATCATCATTTTTCCTATCTTTACTTCAGACATAGGGGGTACCATACCTTTCCTTAAACTCCAATGTATGATAACTCATCCACTGGTCCTTTCAATATCAATGACACTGTCAATTGCCTGAATTTTATCAATAATCCGATTCAGTTCATCTCTTCCTCTGATTTCAAAGGAAGTTGACATTGTTGCAACTCCTTGCTTATTGGTTCTGGTATTCATTGCAAGGATGTCAATGTTTTTTTCAGTCAGTGCGCGCGTAATATCAGCAAGCAGACCATTTCTGTTATGTGCATATATTTTAATTTCCGCAAGATATTTCTCATCACCGACACCATCCCCGAAAGACTGCCACTCTGCATCAATCAAACGTGCTCTGTCCATTTCAGGCAGATTAATCACATTGATACAATCTGTGCGATGAATGGATACACCTCTTCCGCGCGTTACGAATCCAATGATTTCATCTCCCGGTACCGGGCTGCAGCATTTTGAAAAACGGACTGCCACATCATGAATCCCTTTCACAACAATCCCGCCTTTACTTTTCTGTGGCTGTGATTGTTTGATCTGGGCATTCTCATGTACTTCTGCAAGAATCTGTTCATCAGACATAACCTTACGGTTATCCCTTTCGTACATTTCCTGCATTTTATTGATAATCTGACCTTCTTTCAGACCACCATGACCAACTGCAGCAAGAACAGCTTCCCAGTCATGAAATCCGAATTTTTTCATCACATGATCCATGTAAAGCGGTTTCATGATATCAGGCATATTAATTGCCTTTGTCTTGCAGTAAGCCTGTAAAAGTTCTTTTCCTTTTACAATATTGTCATCTTTATATTCATTCTTGAACCATTGATTGATTTTGTTTTTAGCCTGTGTACTTTTAACAACATTTAACCAATCCCTGCTTGGACCTTTTGAATTATGTGATGTGATGACTTCAATTCTATCACCATTTTTTATTTCATAATCGATGGTTACCAGTTTGCCATTGACTCTGGCACCAATCATCTTATTTCCAACAGCACTATGAATACTATATGCAAAGTCGATTGGGGTCGACCCCGCTGGTAAATTCTTGACATCTCCTGTTGGTGTAAAGCAATATACATTATCAGAGAAAAGATCCAAATCGCTTTTTAACAGATTTAAGAATTCTCTGTTATCAGACATATCCTTCTGCCATTCAAGAATCTGACGAAGCCAGGACAATTTTTCCTCTTCCTGTGCTTTGATCTTTTTCCCGTCTGAAGCTTCTTTATATTTCCAGTGCGCAGCAATACCATATTCAGCTGTTTTATGCATCTCAACGGTTCTGATTTGAATTTCAAAGGGTTGCCCTGTAGAACCAATCAGTGTCGTATGAAGTGACTGGTACATATTTGCTTTTGGCATTGCGATGTAATCTTTAAAACGACCGGGGATCGGTTTATACATCTCATGAATGACGCCAAGCGCAGCATAACAATCTTTCACACTGTCAACAATAATTCTGACAGCGAACAGATCATAAATCTGATCAATGGTCTTTCCCTGATTCTTCATTTTCTTGTAAATACTAAAAAAATGTTTTACCCTTCCATCAATCTGCGCTTTAATACCAACGCTTTCAATATGTTCCCTGACTTCATCAACAATGTCTTCCACATATTGTTCGCGTTCCGCTTTTCTGACGGAGATTTTCTCTGCCAGATCATAATAAATTTCTGGTTCCAGATATTTTAAGGACAGATCATCCAGTTCAACTTTAATCTTGGAAATACCAAGTCTCTGCGCAATCGGTGAATAAATTTCCAGTGTTTCTCTTGCAATCCTCTGTTGCTTATCTGGCGGCATATGTTTCAGGGTACGCATATTATGAAGCCTGTCAGCCAGCTTGATCATAATGACTCGAATATCCTTCGCCATGGCAAGAAACATTTTTCTTAGATTTTCCGCCTGTAGTTCAGTTTTATCAGATGATCTTTCATCTGCATTCTCCCCAGTAAACTGGAGCTGCTGAAGTTTTGTGACGCCATCTACTAAAAGTGCAACATCTGCACCGAACTGTTCTTTGATTTCATCATCCGTTAAAATGGTGTCCTCAACAACATCATGCAGTATGCCTGCTACGATTGTTTCTTTATCAAGCTCCAGATCTGCAAGTATTATGGCAACGTAAAGTGGATGAATAATATAGGGCTCTCCTGATTTACGAACCTGATTCTGATGTGCAAGATTTGCGATCTGATAGGCTTTTTCAATCATGGAAATATCATCCGATGGATGGTATTTTCGCACACGCGTAATAAGGTCCTGATATAATTGTTCAGGACTTAAAAATTCTTTGATAGGCTCAATACGCCCATCATCGATTACGACACCTTTATTCAGTTTGCGAATGTCTGCCACATTATCTTCTGCCATAAAACCACCGTCACTTTTAATTCAATTTTTATTTTCCTTCATAAGTAAGAGCAGCGTCTACTCTGTACCCTTTAATTTTATCTCTGCCATTCAGTCCTGCAAGTTCAATCAATACTACAACACCGACAACGATTCCTCCAAGAGATTCAATCAGTTGAATCATAGCCTGTGTCGTACCGCCTGTCGCAATCAAATCATCTACAATCAATACCTTCTGTCCTGGTTTTATAGAGTCTTTGTGCATTTCAATGGTTGCCGTTCCATATTCAAGATCATATTCCTTTGAAACAGTTTCACAAGGAAGTTTTCCTTGTTTTCTGATTAATACAAATGGTTTATGATTCAGATAAGCAATTGGTGTTCCAAAAATAAATCCTCTGGATTCTGGTCCCGCAACAACATCAAAATCCATATCTTTGATCAGATCCTGCATTGTATCAATTGCCAGATGCAAGCCATCAGCATCCTGCAAAACACTGGTCACGTCTCTGAATAAGATTCCTTCTTCTGGAAAATCCGGTATACTTCTAACATATTCTTCTAATTTTTTCATGGTTTAATTCCTCCTGCCAGGTATGATTTCAAGCCAGTATCCATCGGGATCAGCTATAAAATAAATACCCATTGCCTTATTTTCAAAACAAATGCATCCCATCTCTTTATGCTTTTCATAAGCTGCATCAAAATCATCTACTTCAAACGCAAGATGAAACTCGTTATCACCCAGGTTATAATGATCCTTTTCCCAGTCACGAAGCCATGTGAGTTCTAGCAGATGCCCACTTGTTTCATCTTCAAGATAAACCAGGATAAAGCTTCCATCTGGCTGAACTTTTCTGTGGTGTTCCGTCAGACCGAGTGCATTGGTATAGAACTGAAGAGATGCTTCAAGATTCACTACATTTATATTATTATGAACAAATTGAAATTTCATCGTGTGTTCTCACCTTTCCATTCTCACTTTCTACTCTCAAAATGCGAATTCCATTCTCCATTATATTATTTTTCAAATAGGAAGTCAAAATATTTATCAAGAAAGCTCTGGTAATTCTTTATCAATAAATGAGCAAGTCACAAAAATAATAGGGACGCAGATACTGCACATAAATAATATGCATTGTATCTACGTCCCCTGAAAATACATGAAATTACATCATTCCCATTCCACCTGGTGCTGGAGCTGGAATATCTTCTTTAATATTTGCCACAACGGATTCTGTTGTAAGGAGTGTTGCAGCTACACTTGTTGCATTCTGAAGAGCGCTTCTGGTTACCTTAGCAGGATCAAGGATTCCCACTTTTACCATGTCAACATACTCTTCTTTCAGAGCATCAAATCCGATTCCTACCGGAGCTTCTTTTACTTTGCTTACAATAACAGAACCATCAAGACCTGCATTTGCTGCAATATGGAATAAAGGTGCTTCCAAAGATTTCAATACGATCTGCGCACCTGTTTTCTCATCACCTTCCAGCGATTCTGCAAGCTGTGCTACTTCTTTTGTTGCATGAATGTAAGCCGATCCACCACCTGCAATAATACCTTCTTCTACAGCAGCTCTGGTTGCTGCAAGTGCATCTTCAAGTCTGAGTTTGGCTTCTTTCATTTCTGTTTCTGTTGCTGCTCCAACACGGATTACTGCTACGCCGCCTGCAAGCTTAGCAAGTCTTTCCTGTAGTTTTTCTTTATCAAATTCAGAAGTGGTTTCTTCTACCTGATTTTTGATCTGTGCGATTCTTGCATCGATGGATGATTTATTCCCTGCACCTTCCACGATGACTGTA
Source organism: Clostridia bacterium (assembly GCA_003246295.1). Lineage (GTDB taxonomy): Bacteria > Bacillota > Clostridia > Lachnospirales > Lachnospiraceae > SZUA-378. The sequence continues at coordinate 21,229 of QKAS01000042.1, forward strand.
TTTTCTTTCTGGATTTTAACAGATTTTGCTCTTCCAAGCTGTTCCATTGTTGCTTCTTTTAAATCAAGTCCGAGTTCTTCTGAGATTACCTGTCCACCCGTTAAAATTGCAATATCTTCAAGCATTGCTTTTCTTCTGTCGCCATACCCCGGTGCTTTTACTGCAACGACATTAAATGTACCACGAAGTTTATTTACGATCAGGGTTGTCAAAGCTTCGCCTTCAACATCTTCAGCGATAATCAGAAGTTTTGCACCTGACTGAACGATTTGTTCTAATACAGGAAGGATTTCCTGAATACTTGAAATCTTTTTATCTGTAATCAGAATATATGGATTTTCGAGGACTGCTTCCATTTTATCCATATCAGTCGCCATATAAGCTGAAATATAACCTCTGTCGAACTGCATACCTTCTACAAGATCAAGTTCTGTCAGCATGGTTTTTGATTCTTCTATCGTAATAACACCATCATTTGAAACCTTTTCCATTGCATCTGCAACCAATGCACCAACTTCATCATCACCTGCTGATATCGCTGCAACTCTTGAAATCTGTTCTTTTCCATTGATCTTTGCGCTCATTTTCGCAATTGCTTCTACTGCTGTTTCAGTTGCTTTTTTCATACCTTTTCTTAAGATGATTGGATTCGCACCTGCTGCAATATTTCTCATGCCTGCATTAATCATTGCCTGTGCAAGAACAGTAGCTGTTGTAGTTCCATCACCTGCAACATCATTCGTTTTTGTTGCAACTTCTTTTACGAGCTGAGCGCCCATATTTTCAAATGCATCCTGTAACTCGATTTCTTTTGCAATTGTAACACCATCATTTGTGATCAGTGGCGCACCATATGATTTATCAAGAACTACGTTTCTTCCCTTTGGTCCAAGTGTCACTCTAACTGTATTTGCGAGCTGATTCACACCTGATTCTAATGCTGCACGTGCTTCTGCTCCATATTTTAATTCTTTTGCCATGGTAAAACCTCCTATGATCTGTTTCGTATTTTTTTATTGAAGAACAGCTAATATATCGCTCTGTTTTACAATAATGTATTCTACATCTTCTACCTTTACATCTGTTCCGGCATATTTGGAGTAAATAACCTGATCTCCTGGTTTTACTTCCATTTTCACTTCTTTGCCATCGATCATGCCACCAGGGCCTACTGCGATTACTTCAGCCTGCTGCGGTTTTTCTTTATTCTGTCCCGGTAATACAATTCCTGATTTTGTTGTTTCTTCCGCAACTAGTTGTTTTAAAACAACTCTGTCTCCTAATGGTACTAAATTCATAATAAAACCTCCTTGATCAAATTGTTTCGAATGAATTATTAGCACTCTCATCATATGAGTGCTAATTACTAAAACATATATTAGTAAGTTTATATTTCTTTCGCAACGTCACTCAGTTCTCTATTTTTTCACTTTTCTCTTGTTTTCTCATTTTTTCTCGTTTTTTCTCGCTTTATTATATCAAGTCACAAAAAAAATGATTTTATATTTTTTTTAGAATTATTACTCCGAAAGCAATGCCATTCCACGCTCTAAACGTTCCTGGTATCCTGGTGCACTTTTAAGTTCAATTTTATTCTGCAGCATTTCATATTCTGCTTCTGAAAAAAGTTCTGACAAATGTTCCTCAATGTTTGTCTTATGTACAAAGCCACATGCTACGGAAGGTGCAAGAACCTGGTCCTGAAATAAATCGCATCTATTTTGTATTTTTTTACAAAACTCATACGCCTCTCCATCTTCAGCCATTGGTATTAAAACATGGAACACATCTCCATCAACGCGTCCAATAATATATTCAGGCTTTGCTTCTTTTTTGATCATTCCAGCAACTGTTTTGATTAATCTGTCGCTTTCATCGTCACCATAATGTTGATTTACATACTTCCAGTCATTTATATTCAGACAGATTGCCGCGACTGGTACAATAAAAGACCGTTCCACTACATTCATTCTATTGATAAAATAATTTTTGGTCAGGACTCCTGTCAATGCATCATTTTTTTCAGCATGTTTTGCCTGATACCGTTCCTTTTCCAGACTTTGTTCCAGTTCTTCTGCATAGGCAAGTGTTTCTTCTGACTGAAATGCCAATTTCGCCTGGTTTGCAAGCTGAACAACCAAACTGTTGACCAGTTCATCTATATTCTCTTTTTTATCTGGTCTGTCACAATCATTTACAACATAGAGATGACCAATCGTTCTATCATACACTCTGATTTTCCGTCCTGGAGAATGTTCCACATCAGGAATAAACCCCTCAAAATCACCGATTGCCACAGCACGTTCCCCATGACGTTCTGTCAACAATATTTTCACACCTGTTACAGCAGCAAAACACTTCAGATAATTCCTGAGCTCATTCATCTCATAAAGGCAGGAAAGATTATAATTTTTGATATGATCTCTCCAGCGCTGCTCCAGTTCTTTGATCTGTTTGTCCATATACCCACCCATCCTTTAAAGTCATTTTGAAATACTCTCTTACCTATTTTACTCCATTCATCTCATTCTTGAAAGTAGTAATATATTCTTTTATGACTTCAAGATTATAATTATTCTTCTCCATTAGCTGTATAAAATAAGAGCCTACAATGCACCCATCTATGACATCCCCCATCGGTACGATATCCTGTGCCGTTCTGATGCCAAATCCCATCATAACAGGAATCTTTGATACAGATTTTACTTTTTGCAGATATTGCAGAATATCTTTATGGAAGGTTGCTTCCTGTCCGGTTACGCCCATTGATGAAACACAATAAACAAATCCCTTTGCATCTTTTAAGAGCATTGGTATTCTTTGTTTTGAAACAGGAGAGACTAACGGAACCAGAATTGGTGCATCCTGCGTTTTATCAATTACTTTTTTTAGATTTCCCTGCTCTTCATAGGGAAGGTCAGGTATGATAAGTCCATCTACACCTACTGATGCACATTTTGCTACAAATGCTGCAATTCCATAAAAAGATATTGTATTATAATACATCATAAAAACAATCGGTATCTGACAGCCCTCTATTCTGAGTTTTTCAACAAGATCAAATACTTTTTTCAGATTAGTCCCTTTTTGTATAGAGCGAAAAGACGCATCCTGAATTACTGGACCATCTGCAACAGGATCCGAGAACGGAATCCCAAGCTCCAGAATATCAGTCCCTGCTTCCTCCTGTGCTCGTATGACATCTGCACATCTATCCATATCAGGCAGCCCCGCTGTCATGTAGGTAATAAATGCTTTATGTCCTGCTTCTTTCAGCAGGGCCAGCTTTTTTTCTATTCTATTCATGATTTCCTCCCTGTTTTATCTTAGTTCAAATAGTCTTCCCCATTAAAATAAGCTTCTATTGTTGCAGCATCTTTATCTCCACGTCCCGAAAGGCATAAAACAATTGCCTGATTCTTTTTCATTGTCTTTGCCTTTTTCAAAGCATAAGCTAATGCATGGGCGCTTTCTATTGCAGGTATAATCCCTTCCATTCTGCAAAGTTCTGATAATGCTTCCATTGCCTCTTCATCAGTGACAGAAACATATTTAACACGTTTGATATCATTTAAGTATGCATGTTCAGGTCCCACTCCCGGATAATCAAGTCCGGCTGAGATAGAATGTGCCAATTTCACATTTCCATCATCATCCTGTAACAGATAAGATCTCATCCCATGTAAAATACCAGCTTTCCCAGCTGCAAGTGCTGCAGCATGCTTGCCACTTGCGATTCCCATTCCAGCTGCTTCTACTCCAATTAATTCCACCTCTGTGTCTTGAATAAATTCTGCAAACATACCAATAGAATTCGAACCACCACCCACACAGGCAATGACGGTGTCAGGCAGTCTGTTTTCTTTTTCCATAAACTGCTTCCTGGCTTCTACGCTGATGATTCTCTGAAATTCTTTTACCATCATAGGATATGGGTGTGGTCCCACTGCAGACCCTATGATATAAAAGGTATCCTCTGCTGTTTTTGCCCAAGTCCTGATTGCTTCATTGGTTGCATCTTTTAGTGTATTGCTTCCTGACTGAACACCAATCACTTTTGCACCCAGCATCTCCATTCTCATTACATTCAGATGCTGTCTTTCAATATCTTCTGTCCCCATATAAACTGTACATTCCATATTAAAAAGCGCTGCTCCTGTCGCAGTTGCGACGCCATGTTGCCCTGCTCCGGTCTCTGCAATTACTTTTGTTTTTCCCATTCTTCTGGCTAACAGAATCTGTCCAATTACATTATTGATTTTATGTGCACCAGTATGATTCAAATCTTCTCTTTTTAAATAAATTTTACATCCATACTTCTCTGAAAGTCTGTTTGCAAGCGTAAGCGGTGTTTCTCTCCCTACATATTCCTTCAGATAATAATGATATTCTTTCATAAACTCTGGATCCTTACATGCTTCATGAAATGCTTCTTCCAGTTCATGTAAGGTATTCATCAATGCTTCGGAAACAAATTGTCCGCCATATTCACCATAATAACTTTCACTCATATCTTCTTACCTCTCTGACAAAATTTCTGATTTTTTCTCTGTCTTTCCCTTTTAATCCATCCCGTTCAACACCACTGCTACAATCAACAACATCAGGACCTACAATTTGAATTGCCAGGCTAACATTATCATATTGTAGTCCTCCAGCAAGAAACACCTTTCTGCCAGAACTTCGGATTTTCTGGATATCTTTTTGTTCCAACTGATTCCATCCGTAAGCTTCCCCGCTTCCAGGCCTTACAGAATCTATTAATATTGCTGACAGATTTGGCTCCTTTGCATATGCTTCTTCTGGAATATGTTCATGAGAATATGCTCTGATGACAGGAATCTTACTCTGTGATATTGTTTGTGTATTTATTTCACCATGAATCTGAATCATATCAAATCCCATATCACAAACAAGTTTCATTTCTTCCAGGGTAGGACTTACACATACTGCAACCATAATGATCTCTCCCTGCTCCTTTGCCATCTTTACGATACATTCTGCTTGCTCTGATGAACAATAACGCTTACTTTCCTTGTAAAAAAGCACAATTCCTGCGTACTCCACTTTCTCTTCCATCAACCATTTCAATTCTTCTGTTGATGTAATCCCACATATTTTAATCTTCGTTTTTTTCATAACATTCTTTCCATGCATTCGCTTTTTGTCCCGGACAATCTGCTTCCATCAGTGCTGTTCCAACTAAGATTGCTTTCACACCACATTGCTTTAAAAATACAATATCCTCTTTGCGTTCAATACCACTTTCTGCAATTAATATTGTCTCCTCCGGTACCATAGCAGCAAGCTGTCTGGTCGTATTCAAATCAATCGTAAAATCCTTGAGATTTCTGTTGTTGATTCCAATCATGGCAGCATCCAGACCTATGGCACGCTTCATTTCTTCCTCATCATGCACCTCTACGAGCGCATCCATCCCTAATAAGGATGCCAGTTCATAAAATCGTTTCAAATCCCTATCCTTTAAAATGGATGCAATCAGAAGAATACAGTCAGCACCTATTAATTTTGCCTCAAAAATCTGATACGGGTCTATAATAAAATCTTTTCTTATCATAGGGAGATCTGACATCGCCCGAATTTCCTTAAAATAGTTGACTCCTCCATGAAAAAAATCTTCTTCTGTCAGACAGGAAATTGCATCGACTGATTCATTATATTCTTTGATTCTTTCTGTAAGTGAAAGCTTCTGTTCCATTATCCCGTGACTTGGAGATGCATTTTTAAATTCACCAATGATTGACAAATGTTCCCCTGCCATTGCCTGATAAAAAGAATTACTTTCCCGACTACATCCAGTTGCCAGTTCCATCATTTTATCTTCAGATAACTCATTCTTCTGCAAAATCAGTCTTTTTTTCTTGGCTTCTACAATATCATCTAATATCATGCTTTCAGTCCTCCCTGTATTCTGATAAAGTTCTCAATCATACGCTTCCCATATTCTGTATAAATTGACTCCGGATGAAATTGTAATCCATATACAGTATATTCTCTATGAGACAACGCCATAATCTCCCCATCTTCCGTTTGTGATTGTATCTGAAGGCATTTTGGCAGATCTTTCACCTGTACCCCCAGAGAATGATATCTTGCCACGTGTACTGGTGTTGGTATCCCTTGAAAAAGCCCCTGTCCATCATGCCTGATTACACTTTGTTTCCCATGTAGTACCTGCTTTGCATACGTTACCGTTCCCCCAAATGCTTCTCCAATACACTGATGCCCAAGACAAATGCCAAGAATCGGAATTTTCCCAGAAAAATGCCTGATAACTTCCATGCAGATACCAGCATCCTTAGGACTTTTGGGACCTGGAGACAGAATAATCTGTCGGGGATTGATTTTTTCGATTTCATCTATCGTTATTTTGTCATTCCTTACCACCTTGATCTGTGTGGTAAATGTTCCAATATATTGATACAAATTATAAGTAAACGAATCATAGTTGTCTATGAGTAGAATCATAATCTTTCCTCCGATACCAGTGTTTTTGCCAGTGCCATTACTTTATTACAGCATTCCTCATACTCACTTTCTCCAACGGAATCAGCAACAATTCCTGCACCAGCCTGTAGATATACATAATTTCCCTTTTTTATCATCGTTCTGATTGTGATACAAAAATCCATATTACCATTAAATCCAAGATACCCTGTTGCACCACCATAAAGTCCACGTTTCACTTCCTCCAATTCATCTATAATTTCCATGGCTCGTATTTTGGGTGCCCCACTCAATGTTCCTGCTGGCAAAAACGCTGAAATCAAATCTACCGGATGATACATCTCTCTCCTTTTGCCTTCTACTAAGGAAACCAGATGCATCACATGTGAGTAATTTTGAACCTTCATAAAATCTGTCACTTTCACAGTCCCAAATTCTGCGATTCTACCCATATCATTTCTGGCAAGGTCCACTAACATGACATGCTCTGCACGTTCTTTCTCATCTTCTAGAAGTTCTTTTGCAAGTGCTTTGTCTTCTTGGTCAGTTCTTCCTCTTCTTCTTGTTCCTGCAATTGGACACGTATATACTTTCTGGTCTGTCTGCTTCACTAACATTTCAGGACTGCTTCCAATGATTTCAAATGTTCCAAAATTAAAATAATATAGATAGGGTGAAGGATTCAGTTCCCTAAGTTCCTTATATAATGCAATTCCTGTTTGTACAGTCTCTATCGTCCAACGTTGTGAAAGCACTGTTTGAAAAATATGCCCTTCTTTGATATATTCCTTAATCCGGTCAACTTTGTCACAATACTGCGTAACGCTGTCAGTTTTATATATGATACTTCCATCTCTTGTAAAGGCCGCCTCTTTATGATGTGACGTTTTAAATACTTCATCTGCAAGTTCTTCTGCTTTTTTTTCTCCTCGCAGCCGTCCCTGTGCATTGTCATCATCAAGCACAACTGCTGTGAGGGTTTCTGCCATATGATCAATAACAATAAACTCTGTCACTAACATGAGCTGTATGGTTTCTAGTCCTATTTCGTCTGGATTTTCATCCGGAAGTATTTCCAGATATCTTACGAAATCATAGCCAATACTGCCTACAAGTCCACCGATCATTGTGAGTTCTCCCGGATCCTTTTGAACATCATATCTATTGAAAAGAACCTTTAACGCATCAATTGGATTTCCTAAAATCTCTTCTTTCGTTCCATCTCTATACTGAATCAATAGCCCTTTTCTTGTAGATGAGACCAGTGCCTTTGGATCCACTCCAAAAAACGAATATCTATCATAGTTTTTATCATAGCTTTCCAATAAAAAGCTGATATGATCTTTCGCAATGCCCTGAAACATGGATATTGCAGACTCATCCACAATACTGACTGTCTTTTTATATGCACGATATTTTTTTTGCTCTGCATATCCTTCTTTTTGAAATTGTTCCATCACAGCTCCTCCTCGATTCTATTAATGACATAAAAAAAGGACACACCCCTGCTTTACGCAGGGACATGTCCTAACACGCGGTGCCACCCTGTTTGAATTCTTATGTGGGTAAAAAAGTATAAAAAAAAGACACCTCCCTATGGAAATGTCTGCCACCATTCGAATTCATCTTAACCAGATACAGAAGCCACTATGCCTCGATATCCTTCTCCTGTAACGTAGAGATTACGGCCGCGGATACTTGCATCTGCTTTTCCCTGGCATCTCACAAACCCATTCCTAAAAGTGAACCATGTATACTTCCACCCATCGTATACTCTCTGTAATGTTTCTTCTTTCAGTACTCTTTTTGATCATTGATTTTATCTGTTTAATTGGTGAAATTGTATCACTTCTTATATCTACTGTCAATCTACTTTCTTCAATTTCTCTTGCATTTTCGTTCTATTCATGTAAAATATAAGCGGTGGCATAAGGCAGTCTGGAAAACAAAATCTGTCAGTATGCTTCTAAACTAAAAATGTGATAACGATGAAAGAAAGGTCATACTATGATAAGTGCAAATAATGTAACCCTGAGAATCGGAAAGAAAGCCCTGTTCGAAGATGTAAATATCAAATTTACTGAAGGAAACTGTTATGGACTGATTGGTGCTAATGGTGCAGGTAAATCAACATTTCTAAAGATTTTATCCGGGAAACTGGAAACAACGAATGGAGATATTGTGATTACACCAGGACAACGTCTTTCCTTTTTAGAACAGGATCATTTTAAATATGATGAGTTCCCTGTCCTTGATGTTGTTGTAATGGGAAATGCAAGATTATACCAGATTATGAAAGAAAAAGAAGCTATTTACGCAAAAGAGGATTTTACTGACGAAGATGGCATTCGCGCAAGTGAACTGGAAGGTGAATTTGCTGAAATGGATGGATGGGAAGCTGAATCCAACGCTGCTTCCTTATTAAATGGACTCGGCATTTCCTCCGACATCCATTATTCTCTGTTAAAAGATCTCAATGGTAGTGAAAAAGTAAAAGTATTGCTTGCAAAAGCGCTGTTTGGTAATCCTGACATTCTGCTACTTGATGAGCCTACCAACCATTTGGATTTGGATGCCATTGCATGGCTGGAAGAATTCCTGATCAATTTTGAAAATACTGTAATCGTAGTATCTCATGATCGTTATTTTTTAAATAAAGTATGTACGCATACCGCAGATATTGATTATGGTAAGATTCAGCTTTACTCCGGAAACTATGATTTCTGGTATGAATCAAGTCAGTTGCTTGTAAAACAGATGAAAGAAGCAAATAAGAAAAAAGAAGAAAAAATCAAAGAGCTTCAGGAATTTATCTCCCGCTTCTCTGCAAATGCCTCTAAATCGAAACAGGCTACTTCAAGAAAAAAAGCGCTTGAAAAAATTGAACTTGATGACATTCGCCCTTCCAGCAGAAAATATCCATATATTGACTTCCGTCCTGACCGTGAAATTGGAAATGAAGTTCTTACTGTTGAAGGAATCAGTAAAACTGTGAATGGTGAAAAAGTTCTGAACAATATCTCTTTCATTTTGAATAAAGATGACAAAGTAGCATTTGTAGGTGGTAATGAACTTGCAAAAACAACACTTTTCAAAATCCTGACAGGAGAACTTGAGCCAGATGAAGGTACTTACAAATGGGGCATAACAACGACACAGGCTTACTTCCCAAAAGACAGTACAGAAGAATTTGACAACGACTATACGATTACAGAATGGCTGACCGGATATTCACCCGTCAAAGACGTAACTTATGTAAGAGGTTTCCTTGGACGTATGCTCTTCCCTGGTGAAGATGGTGTTAAAAAAGTAAAAATATTGTCCGGTGGTGAGAAAGTACGCTGTCTGTTATCCAAAATGATGATTTCTGGTGCAAATGTCCTTATTCTTGATGAGCCTACCAATCATCTTGATATGGAATCTATCACAGCTTTAAATAATGGTATTGTTAAATTCCCTGGCGTTTTGTTATTTGCTTCCCATGATCATCAGATTGTCCAGACGACGGCTAACAGAATTATTGAGTTACTTCCAGATGGAACTATGATCGATAAAATTACAACCTATGATGAATATCTTGAAAATGATGAATTTGCACGTAAGAGATTCGTATATAACGCGGAGAAAGAAGACGATGAAGACTAATTTAAAAATCGTTGATCTGCATGTACATTCCACCAGGTCTGATGGTTCCATGAAACCGTCAGACCTGGTGGAATATGCTATACAAAAGGGACTTATGGCATTTGCATTGACAGATCATGATACAACTGCAGGTATTGAAGAAGCAATTAACGCTGCCAGGGGTCGCGAAATTGAAGTTATTCCGGGAATAGAACTTTCCACAGAATACAAAGGAAGAGATATCCATATTCTTGGGCTTTATCTACCCTATTCTAATTTGGATTTTCAACAGAAATTAACACGATTCCTTGATTCAAGAACCGTTCGTAATCATAAGATGTGTCATGCACTGAATGAGCACGGTATTGATATTCAGTACGATGCCTTATTAGAGCTCTTTCCAGATTCTGTGATCACAAGAGCCCATTACGCAGAATACTTGTTGATGAAAGGACATGTAAAAAGCAGAAATGAGGCTTTTGATCGTTTTATTGGTGATTATGCCCCATGTTTTGTCCCACGCGAAAAGATTACTCCATTGCAGGCGATTACACTTATACTGGAATTTGGTGGAATTCCAATCCTGGCACACCCACTTTTATACCATATGGGAAACGATGCACTGGATGAACTGGTCTCTCTTCTTGCCACTCATGGTCTGGTCGGTCTTGAAGCTGTATATTGTACAAACAGCGCAGCTGATGAACGTCAGATGCGTGCCCTGGCTAAAAAATATAATCTTGCCATTAGCGGCGGTTCTGACTTTCACGGCACAGCAAAACCTGGTCTGGATCTCGCGATAGGATATGGCAGTTTGAAGATTCCATCAACCATACTGGATGAACTAAAACTTGCTGCAGAAATGAAAAGGAAGAAACAATGAGTAAAATATTATTTACCGATTTGGATGGAACACTCTTAAATGATAAAAAAACAATTTCTGAACCTTTAAAAAAAGCATTGTTTCAGTTATTGAAAAATGGAAATAAGCTTGTATTATCCTCCGGACGACCCTTTGACAGCATTGCGGCTGTTAAAGAACACCTTGAGTTACCTAATGAGAATGTATACATCAGTGCCTATAATGGAAGCTATGTTGTTGATTGTTCCACCGGAGAAGTCCTGGTTGAAAAACGAGTTTCAATTGATGATATTCTTCATATTTCAGATGTTGCAGGACAGATGGGAATCCATTGTCATACCTATACAGAAACACACATCGTCTCAAAATCAGAAACACCTGAACTTAAGTTTTATCGGCAGACAATCAAACTTCCTCTGATTCTCTCATCAGACTGGAAAAGCACATTAACAAAAGATCCTTTTAAAGCACTTGCAGTAGATCTGCATCACCATGAACGACTTGTTGCATTCATTGAAGCACTGCGCACTTGGGCTGATGGAAAAATCATGATGGTCTTTTCTAATCCAAGTTATCTTGAATTTTTACCTGCCAGCTCAGGAAAGGGAGAGGCCCTAAAGGCTGTCTGTGCACATCTTTCCATCCCAATCAAGGATTGTATGGCTGCCGGTGATGCTGAAAATGATCTGTCAATGATAGTAGCTGCTGGAACCGGAATTGCAATGGCTAATGCAGAACCAGAATTAAAAGAAGCAGCCGACTTTGTTTCTTATCATAGCAACAATGAAGATGGACTGCTTCCCTTTATCATTTCTTTTTTTGGACTGTAATAAAAAAACATCTCCTGTCAATGACTGGAGATGTTTTATTTATTAACCTGCTACGATCAAATATCTGCCGTCGCCAACATCAAAAACTTCTGCTGCTTCAAGAATCTCTTCTTCGTCCTGTCCGGCAATATCTATGCCTTCTTCTTCAAAGTACTCTATTACTTCGCTGACAGAATTTACGACAACTGCCATACATTCTTCCAGGTAAGCTTCTGCTTCTTCAAGATTGCTCACAACATCTTCAGGAAATAGTTGTGACTGGTTCTCTAAAAAACAAGCCAAAACCGCATCATCAAACTCGTGCATGTATCTCCCTCCTATCCGTAAATAATTTATTTATTTAATATTTATAATATGCCACTATCTATTTGTCAATGCATATCAATACGATTTTTAAAATCAGATTAATTCACGGATTTGCAGACTATTTAAGTATCTTTCCACTTGTTTTTTACATTATAAATAAGTAAGTGCTTCCAGCGGATTTTTTATGATGGCATCTGCTCCATTTTCTATTAATTCAGCTTCTTCACGGAATCCCCAAAGTACACCTAAGGTATAGGCACCCGCCGATTTCCCTGTTTGCATATCTGTACCTGTATCACCCAGATATAGAACTTCTTCCATCGTGCAGTCTGCCTGTTCAACGATTGCAAAAACACCATCCGGACTTGGTTTTTTAGGCATATCTTCCATTTGCCCTCTGACAATATCAAACATAGTATTCCCAAATAAAGATTCTATGACTTCAATCGTTCTTAAATGCGGTTTATTGGAAAGAACTGCCGTCTTGATACCTTTCCTCTTTAATTCTATTAAAAGCTCTGGAATCCCTTCATATGGCTTCACCTGATACATGCAATATTCTTTGAATATCGTTTCATAATTTTTTTTAACAGCTTCGTAGTGTTGCATCTCTTTGTCTCCAGCAGCCTCTAACATTCTTTGGACGAGAACCGCGACTCCATCACCAACAAAATATTTATAATCCTCATGTCCGAAACTGGGGAGTCCTTCTTTAAAAAGTGCATCATTCCCACAATAGGTAATAGATTCTATAGAATCAGCTAAAGTTCCATCCAGGTCAAATATAACTAGTTTTTTATTCATTATCATTCCATCTTTTCTTAATATTTATTATGACTCTTCAATATGTGTTTCCGGTATGAAAACTCTGTTGTTTATGAATTCAGCCTCTTTTGGCTTGCCAGCCTCCATTGCCTCAAGACAAAATGCCATTTGTGAATCAAAAGATTCCTTTCCTCTTCTGTCTATTTTCTCATAGGTCCCATCTGGCATCAGAATATGTGCTTTCATATTATCCCTTAACTGCCATTCAAGGATATGAAGTATCTGATCCTGCAATTCTTTTTTTTCAACTGGAAACAGAATCTCGACTCGTCGTTCCAGATTCCTTGGCATCCAGTCCGCACTTCCCATATATATTTCATATTTTCCAGCATTTTCAAAATAAAATATCCTTGAATGCTCAAGGAAATTTCCAACTATGGATCGAACTGTAATCGTCTCGCTCACACCTGGGATTCCCGTTTTCAAACTACAGATTCCTCTTACAATCAGTTCTATTTTAACACCTGCCGCACTTGCATCATAAAGTGCCTCCATAATATCTGGATCGCAAAGAGAGTTCATTTTTGCGATAATCTTCGCTGGTTTTTGATTGATTGCATTCTCTCTCTCTCGTCTGATTAAATATATGAATTTATTCTTTAACCAGAGTGGCGCCAACGATAGCTTGTTCCAACTGATTGGCTCCGAATATCCTGAAAGCATGTTAAAGACAGCAGTTGCATCCTCTCCAATTTCTTCATTGCAGGTCAAAAGACCCATATCTGTATATAATTTTGCGGTGGCATCATTATAATTTCCTGTTCCAAGATGCACATAACGTCTTATTCCATCTTCTTCTTTTCTAACAACAAGTGTTATTTTACTGTGTGTTTTTAATCCTACCAATCCATAGATAACATGACATCCGGCCTTTTCAAGCTTCTTTGCCCAGACAATATTATTCTCTTCGTCAAATCGAGCCTTTAATTCAACCAATACAGAAACCTGTTTACCATTTTCAGCTGCCTGAGCCAGTGCCGCAATAATTGGAGAGTTACCGCTGACTCTGTAGAGTGTCTGTTTGATGGCCAGTACATGAATGTCTTTTGCCGATTGTCTGATAAATTCTACCACCGGCTCGAAAGTCTGATAAGGGTGATGCAATAGGATATCATGATTTCTGATCTGCGAAAAAACAGATTCATCCAGTAAAAGTCCTGGCACCGGCTGCGGTAAATATTTTTGATTTTTCAGATGGTCATAACCCTCAATAGAATACATCTTCATTAAGAATGTGAGATCAAGAGGCCCTGATATATAATAAATCTCATCACTAACGATATCTAACTCATTCTGAAGCATGGCAAGCAGCCTTTTGTCTGCTTTCTCTTCAATTTCAAGTCTGATTGCTTCTCCCCACTGTCTTTTTTTCAGCTGTCTTTCTATTTCTTTCAGAAGATCTTCTGCCTCATCCTCTTCTATTGTCAGATCCGCATTTCTCATAATCCGAAAAGGATGCGCGCAAATAATATCATAATTCAGAAATAATTTCTGGATATTCCTTTCAATAATTTCTTCAAGCAAAATAAGTACCTTCCCCTTACCATTATGAGGAATCGATATAATTCTGGGAAGCACGCTTGGTACCTGTACCGTCGCAAAATCCAGTTCTACTTCTCCTTTTTTGGTCACCAGCGCACCAATATTTAGAGATTTATTGCGAATCAAAGGAAAGGGCCTCGAAGAATCCACAGCCATAGGTGTTAGTACAGGATAGACATTCTCCTGAAAATAACGATCTACGTATTCTCCCTCTTCCTGATTCAGATCTTCATGTGATTCTACAATTTTAATTCCACTCTGGCACAATGCAGGAACAAGTGATCTGTTGTAGGTTGAATACTGTTGATTCACAAGTTCATGTGTTACCCTGTTAATCAGTGTCAGTTGCTCTTTTGGCAACATTCCGGATAAATCAGGCTTTTCATAGGAAGCATGCACCATGTCTTTTAAGGATGCAACCCGTATCATAAAAAATTCGTCAAGATTTGAAGCCGTAATACTTAAGAATTTCAAACGTTCAAAAAGCGGTATCTGTTTGTCTCTTGCTTCACTTAATACTCTTTCATTAAATCGTACCCAACTCAATTCTCTGTTTGTATAAAAAGCTGGATTCTTAAAATCTCTTTTATTTTCCATGCACTCATCCCTCATTTGTACGCTCAGATCTGATTAATCTTCTTTTGTTTAATTACTGGTCTGATACTGTATACTTCTTCAAAGAAATCCGCTTTCTCCTGAAATAAACCTTTTTCAAGTGTGATATCATCATTGGTCTCAACCAGAATTGTAAGCTGGTTTTCTTTCAATGTTGTCTTAAAATTCTTGAATTTCTGTTTGTGACTCTTGTCAAGTGCATTGGCAACCCTTAGTATTGCAGTTAGTTTGGCAATGGTCAGATAGGACTGTTTATCCATGGCAGATGTTTTGCTGACCTCTTCATAGTATTCAAATTCTATATGGTTATATTTCACTATATTTGCCACGATTTCTCGTTCAGTGTGAGATAAACCTATAATCTCTGTTGCCATAATAATGTTATAGGAGGAAGTTGCAACTGTCGATAGCGTGATATATTTCCCACAATCATGTAATATGGATGCCAACTGTAAATATAGTCGTTCTCTTTTACCAAGACCATGCACTTTTTTCATACTATCAAAAATCGTTTTTGCTATCTGTTCCAGCGTTTCACCGCGTTTTTTACTTCCCATATAACGTTTGCTTATGTTTTTAGCACAGGCTACAATATCCTGCTCAAAATTATGAGGATGTATCATTAGTTTATTCCTTTCCCCATACTCATAAGCAATTCCATCACAAAGACTAACGCCTGGTGCCCATAAAAGCTCTGCATCAGTGATGCGCAACATCTGTTTTATCAGAATAGAGGAAATATAGAGTAGTTTCGCATTTTCAGCTGGCATTCCCAGAAAAATGGCAATTTCTTCTATATTTTTATTTTTAAGTATTTCAAAAAAGCTCAGATAATCAATAGAAGAAATAAATCCCTTCTCCTTTGTAACAGAACCTTTTCGCTGTAATACCGTGGACACATAATCATCTACAATGATTATATTTTTTATTTCGCGATCCTTGATAAACAACTTCTTAAAGGTAAGTAGCTGGCTCAATGCCATTTCTTCCACCAAACCTTCAATCTGAGAACGAACTGGCTCTATTTTTGCCAGTTTTTCTCTGATACGCAAAATTCCAAGCCTTAGATTCTGTGTTGTAATCAGAGAATCTTTATCAAACAATGATAACTGAATACTGCCTCCCCCAATATCTACAATAGCAGTTCCTTTTTCAATAATCCGATGGAACGATTCACCTTTTGAAGCAATCGATTTGTAATCAAGAAATCTTTGTTCCGAGTTACTTAAAATCTCTATTTTCATTCCTGTCCTGATTCGAATCTGATCAAGAATAATATTGGTATTTTCAGTTTCACGAATCGCACTCGTACCATATACTTTATAATGCTCAACTTTGTAGCTTTTCATAATCTCGGAAAATTCGCGAAGAACCCGGCACAATTCGTCCATTCTTGCGTAACTTACTTTCCCGGTTGCGTAAGTATCAGTACCAAGATCAATTCTATGCCTGATATGATCTATTTCGCGCATTCCATTTTTTTTTGTAAATTCAAAAATTTTCATTGCAAGCTCATAAGAACCCACATCAATTGCTGCGAACATAACGACTGACATACAAATCCCTCACTTTGCATTATTAGTAATATCCTTACATTCTACCAAGAACTGAATTGATAAATTGTTGCGCACTTCTGCCAGACATGCCACCATGAAATAACTCCCATTTATTTGCCTCCGCAAGCAGTTCTTCCTCCGGCATATCGACTTGATTTCGTTTTGCAAGCGTTAAAACAATTTTTTGAAACTCATTTTTTGTTGGTGCACTATAAAAAATGGTTACACCAAATCTTGCAACAAGAGATAGCTTCTCCTGTACCGTGTCCCCTTTATGGATATCATCATCACGTCTGTCCTCTTTGTCTCGGAATGTCTCGCGAATCAGATGCCTTCTGTTAGAAGTAGCATAGATCAATACATTGTCTGGTTTCTTCTCCATGCCTCCCTCTATCACTGCTTTCAAATACTTATATTCCAATTCTGATTCTTCAAAACTAAGATCATCCATATAAATTATAAATTTATAATTTCTGTGTTTGATCTGTGAAATAACCTGATTCAGTTCTCCAAACTGATGCTTATAAATCTCTATAATTCTGAGTCCACGATCGTAGTATTCATTTACAATTGCCTTGATACTGGAGGATTTTCCAGTTCCAGCATCTCCAAATAGCAGGCAGTTATTTGCCGCCCTGCCAGAAACAAAGCTTTCAGTATTTTCTACTAGTTTTTTCTTGGCAATCTCATAACCCACCAAATCATCCAGATGTACATGTGCAATCCTTCGAATTGGAACAATCTGACTATCTTCTCCACTTTTTTGTACTCTGAACGCTTTATGCAGTCCAAATTTTCCAACTCCATATTTTCTGTAAAATTCAGAAAGGATTTTTTCAGCCTGTATTGCATCTGTCGCATGCCCAAAAAGGGCAGCGGTTTCACAGATCATATGACGAATCCTGTCATTATATATGCTCCCGCCATCATCGCCTGTTTGATAAGCTACGATGTGTTTATAAATTTTCAATTCATCATCCGACAAATAATCACTCATATCAAAATGGAACAATTCCAACAAGATCTCACAATCATGCTGTACGAGTTCCTTAAGTGAATAATGAGACGTTTCTCTGATTTCGCAGGATAAAGAATAGGCATTTTCATGGTTCACAAGGAAATCCATAAGATAGCAGTGCCAAAGGTTGCCATAAAACCCATTTGAAGACGCTGTTTCCAGGATGCGATTCATACAAGCATAAAATAAAGTTTTGTCAAAATGTTCCATTAATTCTGACATGTTTCTAATCAGATCATCTTGTTCTTTCAGTTTATATAAGATCAGTTCATTGGTTCGCATCATCATCACCTAATAATTTCCCAGAATTTTCATATTTCGGGACTCATCACGAAGCCCTCTGAGTGCATTTTTTACTGCACTCTGTGAAAGATTGCCATCAAAATCTACAAAAAATCTGTATTCCCAATTCTGTCCCTCAATAGGGCGACTTTCTATCTTAGTCAGGTTAAGGTTGTTATAAATAAAGTGCGACAGGATATGGTATAAAGATCCGCTCTGGTGTGGTATTTCAAAGCAGATACTGATTTTCTTTGCGTCTTCTAAAAAGATTTTCTGATTGCATACAATAATAAAACGCGTAGAATTTGTATTGCTGTCATTGATTCCTTTTTCAAGAACTTCTAACCCATATACCCGACCTGCATAAGCGCCAGCGATTGCCGCCTGTGTCAGATCTTTGTCATCTGCAACTTTCTTTGCTGCAAATGCGTTGTTCTGCATACTGATCTGCTTCCATTGTGTATGCCCTGATAAATATCGTTCACACTGCATCAGCGACTGTGGATGAGAATATACTGACTTGAGCGTTTCTTTTTTTGTTCCAGGGATACCAAGCAAACAATGTTCTATTTCAATGATTTGTTCTCCAATGATATAGTTTTCAAATTCTACTAAAAGATCATAAATTTCACTTACAATCCCGGCAGAAGAATTTTCTATTGGCAATACTGCAAAATCAGCACTTCCCTCTTCGATTGCTACCATGGCATCCCGAAAAGTATCCACATGAAAACTTTTAATGTCATTTCCAAAATATTGTTCCATCGCTGCCTGCGAATATGCTCCCTGTGCACCTTGAAATACGACTCTTGCGGTGGTAAGATCCAGTTTATCTACTCCAATAAATGGCAATTTCCCAAGTGTTCCTGAATCTGTTAGTAACTGATACTGCAATTTTCTGCTCATAGACATGATTTGTTCGAAGAGTTCCTCCACACCATGTTTATTAAAATCATTATGTGTCAGTTCTTTGACAGCACGTAGTTTCTGATCTTCTCTTTCTTTATCAAATACCTTTTTTCCTGTATTAATCTTATAGGTTGCTACCTCTTTTGAAATTTCCATTCTTTGTTCATAAAGCTGAACAATATTGTGATCTATTTCATCTATTTTATTTCTTAATTCTGATAAATCAGTCATCTGGGAAATCCTCCTAATTTGTCTGTCTTTTGTTATCTTAAACTATTCTTATGCCGATATCAAGAATATATACCAGTTTTTACATTTCCAGTTTTGGTGGCCTCGAAGATTCACTTACCCAGCAGATATACTAATAAAATTTTCATGATTGTATCAATACAATAGAAATATCACTTTGCATCTATCCCAAAACCAATTATAATAGAATCGAACTGAAACCATCATAATTCTTTACTCCGAAAGAAGGTTCCTATCATGCGTGACCGCAAAACTACTATCATTTTCCTGATTGTCGTGACCGTTATCGTATCCGCAATGCTTTTTTTAAATATTTATGTTAGCAGGATTCCAGAAAATCCTTCCGGAACCACTGGTAATACTGCAGGAAATCTGAATAACAATGGTCTGTATTGTGAGGATGAAGGCATTGTATATTTTGCAAATCCTTATGATAATGGTGCATTATATTCCATGAATGTGGATGAAACAGATATGAAAAAAATCGCAGATGTAGAAGTTCAGTATCTGAACGCCGCTGGAAAGTTTATCTATTACTACCAGGCTTCTTCCTCTGCCCGTTCCGGACTTGGTGCCGTCCGAAGCATGTCAGGTGTCTATCGTGCTACAAAAACTGGAAGTAAAATGACATGTTTCAACAGCGATCCTTCCGGTGTCGTCTCTTTGGTGGGAAACTTTGTGTATTATCAGCATTATGATACAAAAAACGGAATGACTTTATATAAACAAAATATAGATCGTACTGGTGAAACCGAAATTGCAAAACAAGTCATCAATCCTGCGTCTTCTCAGAATGGCATCATCTATTTTAATGGGGTAGAAGAAGATCATAATCTCTATGCATTAAATACTGCTGATGACAGTATTACGCTCGTTCTTGAGTACAGCCTTTG
This sequence comes from Clostridia bacterium, assembly GCA_003246295.1. GTDB lineage: Bacteria > Bacillota > Clostridia > Lachnospirales > Lachnospiraceae > SZUA-378. Next base: position 41,208 of record QKAS01000042.1, read on the forward strand.
GAATCCTGTAATTCAGGGTGATTATGTCTATTTTATGGATGTTAGTAACCAATACAGGCTTTGTCGTTACCAGTTATCTTCCGGTCAAATGGAAGTATTGACCGAGGAGCGTATTGATTATTTTAATGTTACCGATGCTATGATTTATTATCAGGTAAGTTCTCCTACTTCACCTGCTCTGAAACGAATGAATCTGGATGGAAGCGGTTCTGAACTTGTTGATGAAGGTATCTTTGAACAAATTAATATCACTTCTTCTTATGTATATTACAATGAATTTGACAATCCTGTACCTGTATATAAAACGCCTGTAAATGGTCCAGTCTCTGTCACTACCTTTGATGCTGCACAGAATGCAGTTCTACTAAATCAAAAATAGACACGAAACACTGCTTTCTTAAAATTTCACATAAAAATCCGGTTCACTCACGAACCGGATTTTTTTAATTTAACAATCTGTGTTATTTTACCTATAAAGGATAATGTGCCAAATGCTACAATTACGCTATTATCATCAGCAAGCATTTCGGCAATTTCAACTGCTTCCTCCAGGCTATCTGCAGCCGTAACATTTTTATGATACATTTGCACTTCACATGCAAGATCATATGCTGGCATTGCCCTGACATTCCCAGGTGTTGCTACCGTAATCACGCTTTCTGCAAGATGCATGGTTTCTCTTAGAATTTCATGATATGCTTTGTCAGCAAATACCCCAAAAATATAAATTAATTTTTTTTCCGGAAAATAGTATTGCAATGATTGTGCAAGCCTTTTTGCTCCAGCTTCATTATGCGCACCATCAACCAGAATACAAGGACTTTTTGAAATAATCTCAAATCTACCAGGCCAGGTAGCCTGATTCATACCTTCCCGGACTGCCTGTTCCTCTATTTTATATCCTGCCATGTTCAAAGCAGTCACTACATCCAGCGCAAGTGCTGCATTTTCCATCTGATAAAGTCCCATCATCTGAATGGAAATATTGTGATGCGCTCCATAGTTGAACTTCTGCCTTGATTTTGTATTCGTTTTATTCTTAATTTTGTCTGGTTCAGATTGGAGTAACGGTACATGAAGTGCATGACATCTCTCTTCAATCACCGCGAGTACTGACTCTTCCTGCGCAGCTGTCACAGCGATGCATCCACTTTTAATAATACCTGATTTCTTATCTGCGATTTCCTCCAGACGATTTCCCAGCCACTCCATATGATCCATGCCGACGGGTGTAATCACTGCTACTTTTGTATTTTTTATGACATTTGTTGCATCCGTGCTTCCACCCATACCTGTTTCAAGAATGACAATGTCACATTTTTTTTCTTTAAAAAACAAAAATGCTGCTGCAGTTTCTATTTCAAAAACAGTTGGTAGTCTATGCCCATCTGCCTCAATTTTATCCATTGCTGCCTGTATGACTGTCATATAGCTTGCTATTTTTATTTTAGATACAGGAATCTGATTGACTTGAAATTTTTCACAATAAGAATATACAGATGGTGAACAATATCGCCCCGTTCTATAACCAGCAGCCTGTAAAATACAGGAAAGATATGCAAGCACAGAGCCTTTTCCATTTGTCCCAGCAATATGTACAAAATTTAGATTTTCCTCGGGATTCCCAAGATATTCTAACAATGTCGTCATACTCTCAAGACCGAGAATACTGCCTCTTTTTGATACTTCCTCAACAAATTCCATACTCTGTGTATAATTCAAAAAGATTCCTCCCTATTGTTTTACTTTTTAAAAATTGATCCAGCCTTCTGCCACTTTCTGATTGCAAACAAATATGCAATCGCAAGATAGCCACCCGCGGTGATCCATGCTGCCGCATTGGCATAACAGACTCCTGTAAAACTAAGCATTCTTGCTGCAATAAAAGCGAGCACAGCTCTGCTAAGAAGTTCCACGGTGCCGCCCATTAACGGTACAAAGGAATATCCACAGCCCTGAAACACATTTCTAAAAATAAAAATCATACCCAGCGGTACAAAAAACATACTTGTGATTCGGATATATGTATTGGAATATTGTATAATCTCCCTTGCATCACCTGTCACAAAAAGAGTCACAAGATACGGCATTGCCGCTACTACTACAAATGCGATACAGACTCCATAAACTGCAGACATAACATTTGCAATCCATACCCCTTTTCGTATTCTTGCAACATCATCGACACCAGTATTTTGTCCACAATACGTTGCCATTGTCATACCAAGTGCTAAGAAGGGTTGTGTAACAAATTGTTCCACCTTTCCTGCTGCCGTATAAGAAGCGACTGCCACTGATCCAAGCATATTCAAAGCACTCTGTACCAGAATCGTACCAATTGCTGTAATGGAAAACTGTAAAGCCATAGGGATTCCTATGGAAATTTGGTTTCTGACACAATAGTAATCAAGCTTCCAGTCCTCTTTCTTAATATGAATCAAAGGAACTTTTTTCATAATATAAATAAGACAAAGTACACCTGAAATTCCCTGTGATATAACAGTTGCCCAAGCTGCGCCTGCAACACCCATATTAAACTGAATGATTAAAAATAAATCAAGAAAAACATTCAGTACTGCCGCCACGACCAGAAAATATAATGGCACTTTGCTGTTGCCAACCGCTCTTAGTATACTGGCAAGTAAATTATACAATATGTTGCAAACAAGGCCGATACAGATAATCGTAATATATTCTTTGGCGTCCTGAAAGATATCAGCTGGTGTATTCATAAGCTTTAATAAGCCATCCATAAAATAAACGCTAAGAATCGTACCAATCAGTGTTACAATTGCCGATAATACTGCTGCGTTTCCAACACTCTTCTTAAGCCCGTCAATATCTCCTGATCCAAATCTTTGCGCCGTTAATATTGTAAAGCCTGTTGTCAAACCCTGCATAAATCCAATAATCAAGAACATAATCGTGCCTGTCGATCCTACAGCCGCCAACGCTTTTACACCTACATACCGTCCAACAATGATGGTATCTGCCATGTTATAAAGCTGTTGAAATATATTTCCTATAATTAAAGGCACCATAAAACGAATAATAAGTTTCAACGGACTGCCTTTTGTCATATCCAATTCCATGTACTATACTCCACTCTTCCTTTTGTATCTTTTGAATTATTTTATCAAATTCCAAACATTATTTTAACATAATGTTTGGAAAATACAAGTGGTGCCCTCTTTGAAAGGGTGTTGAATTCTTTTAAAAAAGGTGTGACACAAAGTCACACCTCCATTGATTGATTTATTGATCCAGTAATGTATCTTCTGCTTCTGCAGTGATATCAAGTGTATTCAGTGTCCGTCTCTTTCTTCTTGCTTCCTCAGAAGCCTGAAGGATAAAATCTTTTACCACTTTTGCATTCTTAATATGTATCAGTTGCAATGTTGGATTGGTCGTATCTCCTGTAAAACACTCAATTGTGCCAAGACCTAATATTCTTTCCATAAATGATAATTTGAGTTTAACATCCTGTACTTTGTACATGTAGCAGTCATTTTCTTCTTTGTTCAAAAATCCTGCGTCAATGGTAATCATATCATCCTTAATCGTATATCTGGTAAATGTCCATGGAAGACCAAATAATAAAATTCTTTTTTTCTCTATAAACTGCATCCTGATTCCTCCTATGATATGTATGAATACAATCTCTTTATCTGCTAATTATATAAGAAATCTACAAAAAGTGCAAATATTTAAAATGTTCATTTTCCCATTGTAAACATGTTTGACCTGTGCTATCATATCAAGAAATAAACTTGATTTATTAGTGGGGTATTAAAATGAGATCCATTTCTTCAGATCAAACATTTTCATATCATTCTGACCGCGAAGCATGGAATGCTTCGTTTTTCTACATTTCAAGTTTATATTATTTTTAATTTTAACTGATCGAAGAGATGAAACTCTTCGATTTTTTTCGGGCTTTTTTCAAACACCTGATCAAACGAAAGGAGAAAACGAATGCGGCATCTTATGAGTCCACTCGATTTTACGACCAGCGAATTAGAAAAGTTATTTGATCTGGCATCAGAAATCGAAAAAAATCCTAAAAAATTCAGCACAATTTGCAATGGAAAAATACTTGCTACCTGTTTTTATGAACCAAGTACAAGAACGCGTCTGAGTTTTGAATCAGCAATGTATCATCTAGGAGGGAATGTACTAGGGTTTTCTGACGCTGCCTCCTCCTCTGCTTCCAAAGGTGAAAGTGTATCTGACACAATCCGCATGATATCATGTTATGCAGATATCTGCGCCATCAGACATCCCAAGGAAGGCGCTCCCATGGTTGCATCAGGCAAGTCGTCTATCCCCGTCATCAATGCTGGAGACGGCGGTCATCAACACCCTACACAAACACTGACTGATCTGTTAACCATCCGCAGCATGAAAGGACGCCTTAGTCAGTTTACAATCGGTCTATGCGGAGATTTAAAATTCGGACGCACTGTTCATTCTCTCATCAACGCTCTGATTCGATATCCAGACATTCAGTTCATTTTTATATCACCTGAGGAGCTAAAAATACCTGATTATATCAGGGAAGATGTGCTGGAGAAAAATAACATCCCTTACAAAGAGTTTGTCAGACTTGAAGATTGTATTGGAGATCTTGATTTGTTATACATGACCAGAGTTCAGCGTGAACGCTTCTTCAATGAAGAGGAATATATCCGACTAAAAGATTTTTATATCCTCGATAAAAACAAAATGGCATTGGCAAAAAAAGACATGTTAGTTCTTCATCCTCTTCCACGCGTGAATGAAATCTCTGTAGAGGTAGATGACGATGCCAGAGCAGTATATTTCAAACAGGTTCAATACGGAGTATATGTCAGAATGGCCCTTATCCTGACATTGCTAGAACTTCTTTAAGAAAGGTAAGGTATTGCTATGTTGAACGTAGGTAAGATAGAACAGGGATTTGTGCTTGATCATATCAAAGCAGGTAAAAGTCTTTCTATTTATGAATATCTGCAGCTGGACCAGCTCGATTGTACCGTTGCGATTATAAAAAATGCAAAAAGCAACAAAATGGGAAAAAAGGATATCCTGAAAGTTGAATGTGATCCGTCACTTATCAATCTGGACATCCTTGGATTTATTGATCATACAATTACCGTCAATGTAATTAAAGACGGAGAGATTCAGGAAAAGAAAGAATTGATTCTTCCCAAAGAAGTTAAAAATGTAATTAAATGCAAAAATCCAAGATGCATCACTTCCATAGAGCAGGAACTTCCTCATATTTTCAAACTGACTGACGACAAAAAAGAAGTGTATCGCTGTAAATACTGTGAAGAAAAATATGAAAAATTCTATTAAACCGTGAAAAAGCAGTATGATTGTATATCGAATTATTTTGTCAGATCCAAATTGATTTTTCCATCTTTAATCTCAACAATACGGTCCGCTTTCTCAGCGATTCGTCTATCATGCGTTATAATAATAAAGGTGGTGCCAAGCTTCTGATTAATATCTCGCATTAACTCATAGATGTTTTCTGTAGAATCAGAATCCAGATTACCAGTTGGTTCATCAGCAAGGATCAAAGATGGATTATTAATCAACGCACGAGCGATTGCAGTTCTCTGTTGCTGTCCACCTGACATTTTAGAGGATGGATTGTTTCTGACTTGTGACAATCCCACAAGTTCCATATATTCTTCTGCTTTACTTTTTACTTCTTTCGTAACTTTTTGATTTCGAATCCTATAAGGCATTAAAACATTTTCAATTGCTGTAAATTCTGGAAGCAGATAATGAAACTGGAATACAAATCCTATTAATAAATTGCGAATATCTGCCAGTTCATTATCTGTCATTTCGTTTACATTTACTCCTTTAATAAACACATCTCCTGTTGTAGGTCTGTCTAAAGTTCCCATGATGTTTAATAACGTGCTTTTGCCACTACCTGATTGTCCTATGATTGAATTAAAACTTCCTGCTTCAAATGACAGGTTGATATCATATAGCACTTGCGTCTGAATCTGTGTTCCATATATTTTATTTATATTCTTTAGTTCCATTATTGTTCCCATACTAACCTCCTGCTAGTTATTGCGAATGATGTCAATTGGATTCAATCTGGAGGAACGAACTGCTGGTATCAGTGCAGCGGCAACGGATGATATCACAGCAATCAGTCCTGATAACAAGATAAAATCATTGGAAATGTAGAGTGCAACTACAGGTGTTCCATCAGGATTTACTGCAAATTTTGTAAAGGAATATGCCAGACCAAGACCAAGCCCGATTCCCATGATTGCGCCTAGAATTCCTAGTAAAAATCCTTCTGAAATAAAAATAAAACTTGCTGCTTTATTTCTGATTCCCATCGCTTTTAAAATACCAATCTGTCTTGATTTTTGTATTACGGTAATCGCAAGTACACTTGCAATCCCAAGAACAACCGATACCAATACAAATACCTGAATCATCAGACTGGAAATACTCTGTCCTTGAAGTCCACTTAGAAGCTGTTCATTCTGTCCTTTCCAGTCTTCCGTTTTATACTTTCTTCCAATGATTCCTGCGAGTTTTTTTGATACTTCATCTGCTTCAAACACATGATCTTCTTTCAGTTGTATTTCAATCGATGTGAGTGTTCTGTCAAGACCAAATAAATTTTCAGATACTTTTAATGTTGTTATGACCCAGGTCTTATTTACACTTGCAACCTTTAGATCAAAAAATCCGGTAATGACAAATTCATCTACATTACCACTATTTGTCAGTAATGTTATCATATCTCCTTTTTCTAAATGAAATTCATCACGTAGTCCAACACCGACCATAACCTCATCCGGGTCATCTGGAAATTCTCCCTCTACCATTCTCTGACTGAAATCATATATTTTATCAGCTTTTTTCAAATCAAATCCCCTGACAAGTACAGATTTTGACTCATCATCCAATTCAAAAAATGCTGGATAATCTGCTGCAAATGAAATACTTTCAATTCGATCATCTGCTCCAAGTATTTTTTTATATAATGCATCATATTCTTCAATTTCTTCTTCATCTTCCCCTGGAAGAATTGTAATATGAGCAGAATCACCAATTGTTTTTTCTATCAGACTTTTCTGTAGACCCTGTATTAAAGAACCAATAAAAATCTGGACAGATACCCCAATCGCAATACCCATAACAATCAAAATCGTCTGACCGATGTTTGATTTTAAAAAACGTACCGCAATATGAAATCCTAGTTTCATTCTGTCACCCCGCTTCTGACAATACGCTCTATATCTGCAAACGACTCAACATAATCATCTGCACCAATTTTAATTGCTGTCTGTCTGTTCCTTTGAAATGCACATCCTCCTACGATAATTTGACAATGTTTTGTAAGTACACTTCTTATTTCTTCAATCATTCGTTTTGTTGCGACTAAATTGTAATAATCACTGACACTAATTGCAATGATATCCGGATGAATCATGGAAATCGCATGATGAAAATCATGATATGGGGTATTACTGCCTACGAATATTGCGTCACAACCACAAAGCGTAAAAAAATCAGCAGCCATTCTGGCGCCTATATCATGATATTCTTCTGGCGGGCATAAAATAACTGCTGTGATACTGCTTTTCACTCCACGCATCTTGCGCTCTTCCATAACAAAAGGATAAGCACATTCGACGATTGTTCGGACAATTCCAGACTTAATATGTTCTTTCCAAATACAGATTCTCTCATCCTCGTGTTCACACATGATGTGATTAAGGCTTGGCGCCAGAATCAGCTCATATAATGATACGATATCTATTGTTTTATCATGGAGAAGTCTTAGTATATAAGAAACTGCCTGTTCTTTATTTTCATCATTAAAGTATTTCTGAAACTCTAAAGCTCTTTCATCCATCGACATTTCCCCCGTATCAGAATAAAAAAATTGCGTACTATTTAATTAAATAAATTGTACGCAATTAATTTCATTTTGTCAAGATAGAGTGCTCAAATTAATTTCCACATTCCACACTGATTTTGTTAAATATATTCATGATTTCTTCTGTTTCAAGAATCGCTTTCTGCTCTTCTCTTTTATCCAGAATAATATTTCCTTCATGCATCATAAGAATTCTATTTCCATATTCAACAGCATATCTGAGATTGTGCGTCACCATAAGTGTAGTCAAAGATTTTTCTTTTACAATCTGGTCTGTAAGCTGCATGATGATTTCTGCTGTTTTAGGATCAAGTGCTGCTGTATGCTCATCTAAGATCAGAATATCAATTGGTGTCATAGTTGACATAAGAAGTGAAAGTGCCTGCCTTTGCCCGCCTGATAATGCACCTACTTTTGTATCCATTTTATCTTCCAGTCCAAGATTTAAAGGTCTAAGCATGTCTTTATAAGCATCTGTCTTCTGACGATTCGTACCACGCCCTAAATTAAATGGTTTCCCTTTATTATCAGCGATAGACATATTTTCCAAAATATTCATATCGGGGCAGGTTCCTTTAGAAGGATCTTGAAATACACGACCAATTCTTTTATGTCTGATGTAGTCCTTCATGCCCGTAATATCGTTTCCATTCACAATGATAGAACCACGGTCAATCTCAATACTGCCACAGATTATATTTAACATAGAGGTCTTCCCCGAACCATTACTGCCAACAACAGAAACAAATTCTCCAGACTCTACTTTTAGATCAAAATTATGGAACAGGCAGATTTCATTGACGGAACCAGGATTATAGTTTTTACAGATTTTCTTTAACTCTATCATGCTGTCTTCACCTTCTTCTTTTTGTCACTTCCAATGATAAGAATCAAAAGGAATAAAACTGCTGTGATCATTTTAAGGTAACTGGATGGAAGTCCCATACGAACTGCCAATGCTACACATGCTTTATAAATTAAAGCACCTGCTACAACACTGGTTGTTACTTTAATAAAGGTTATTTTTTTTAATAGGCTGGTACCAATAATAACACTTGCCAGACCAATGACAGCTGTTCCTGTACCAATCGAAATATCAAAAAATCTCTGTTGTTGTGCAAAAATACATCCACTCAGTGCAACCATCCCATTTGCGATGGAAAGTCCCACTATTTTCACAAATCCTTTGTCTTTACCAAGAGATGTGACCAGTGTTTCATTATCACCTACTGCCCTTAACAGATATCCGGATTTGGTTGCCAGATAAGCATCAAGAATTACTTTCACCAAAAATGCAATCAGCGCTACTACTATGACTGTCTGATATCCTTTTAACCATTCAGGCATCAAGGCATCAAAAAATACATTATCAAATATCGTCTGCATATTATAGATTGGCAGATTCGCCCTGCCTGCAATTGCAAGATTCAGGGAATAAAGTGCTGTCATCATAATAATCCCCGATAGAAGATCTCTGACTTTAAACTTCACATGAATCAGTCCTGTCAGCATACCAATTACAGCCCCCGCCAAAAAGCAGATTGGAAGCGTGAGTGCTGGCAATGCACCTCTAGATATCATAACAGCCGTTATGGCAGCTCCCATTGGAAAGCTGCCATCTACGGTCATATCTGGAAAATCAAGTATTTTATAAGTAATATACATCCCCAATGCCATAATGGAATAAATAAACCCTTGTTCAAGTACACTTAATAATAAAGTCAAAACCTTGTCCTCCCGGAAAATCATTCCATATGTTCTTTTCTATCTAACAAACCGGAATGTTTATTCTACTACAATTTCTTCAAATTTTTCTTTTGCTCCTGAAACAAGAGATTCATCCAGCGTCATACCGATTTTTTCGGCAGCAGCGGTATTTACATAAAGACTTGCTTCTGTGATGATCTCAAAAGGGATATCCTGTGCATTTGCTTCTTTGTCTAAAATCTTTGCTGCCATAGCTCCGGTCTGTTTACCAAGTTCAAAATAATCAATTCCCATAGAGGCAACGCAACCATTCTTAACCTGTTCTACTTCACTACCAAATACTGGAATTCCTTTTTTATTTGCTGCTTCAAGTAATGTCTGAAGCGCTGACACAACAGTATTATCCGTCAAATTTGAAATGCAGTCAACTTTTTCTACAATATCAGCAGCTGCAATTGGTACATCAGCAATTGTGTTGATCCCACTTTCAACAATCTCAAATCCATAGTCAGCTGCATATTTTTTATACTCCGCTATTGTACTGACAGAATTTGCTTCACTTGTTGTATATAGAATTCCAATTTTTTTAGCTTCAGGCATCATATTTCGTATCATTTCAAGCTGATTCGTTACAGGCAGTGCATCTGATGTTCCTGTCACATTTCCAACACTTGTCTTATCTTCATTGGCAAGCCCCGCACCAACAGGATCTGAAATTGCCGTGTAAACTACTGGAATCTCTGTATTCATGGTAGAATTATATGCACTCATGGCACTTGGTGTTGCAATTGCACAAATCATATTTACTTTTTGTGATACAAAATTGTCAGCGATCGTAGATGCTGTTCCAGTATCCGCCTGTGCATTGTCAAAAAGTACTGTCAGATTATCCCCTTCCACATACCCTGCATCTGCAAGTCCCTGTAAAAATCCTTCTTTACAGTTATCGAGTGAACCATGTTCAGCAAACTGGGAAATTCCTATAGTAACATTTTCCTTTTTACCCTCTGTCGTTTCTATTTCTTCCTTCGTGTCTTCTGCTGTCTCTGCATCCATTTCCGTTGTCTCTGCCTGTTCTTCCACAGCAGTCGTGTCTGTTCCAGCTGGTGTTGTTTCTTTTGCTCCTGCACAACCTGCGAGCATTGTTGCTACCATACCTAGTGTTAAGATTGTTGCTAACATTTTCTTTTTCATCTTGTTCTCCTCTTCCCTGATAAATGATTATGTTACTGTCATTTCATGTACGCCTGTGAACACAAAAAAACCGCCCCAAGCATATGCTTGAGGCGGTAATATGATTCATATTATCGCGGTACCACTCAAATTGACGAATTGTCCACTCATTCACGTACTAACATACATGCCGAATTGATAACGGGTACGGGTCCCGGCAGTGCCTACTCTGATTCAGACTGCCCTCGAAAGTCCATTCACCTATACGTCCTATACTGCAATCCCATCCTCTGCAGCTCTCTGGAATAGTTTATATAGCTTACTACTCTTTCTCATCGGTTTTTCTTAATATGTTTATTAAGATAACGCATTCAGCGATGATTGTCAAATGTTTTTTATATGGTTTTTTATCTGGTTTTTATCCTGGATTTTACAGGTGCCTCAAGAAACACTTTTTTATATGCTCTTGAAAATGTAGAATGATCTTTAAATCCACACTCAAAACAGGCATCCATCACAGAGGATCCCTGTTGTATCTGTTCTCTTGCCAGGAATAGGCGCTTGTTCGTGATATAATTACCTATGGTATATCCTGTTTCTTGTTTAAAAACTCTCATCATATGGTATTTACTCATGAAAAATTTCTTTGAAAGCACCTCAATACTTAAATCCTGTTGGAGATTGTGATTAATATAATTCATAATCTCTAGTACTTTTTCATTACAGATATCTGTTATTACATATTCAGTATGTTCCTCAAGCACTTCTCTATTTAAGAGAACCATAAACTCCAAAAAAAGAATTTGCAGATATAACGGTTGTGCAAACGTGTGTTTCCTGCATTCGGGATCTCTAATGGCTCTGTCCGAATCAAGGGAACATTTCATTTCTGATACTGTTTTACTAATTCTACCCTGTCGAAAATTTGAGATTCTAATTACGTTCAGATGCTCGTTTTTTGCTTTCTCCATACATTCCATGAGATTGTATTCATTTGTTATATATTTTTCTAAAAACCCAGGATCGATATAAAATATAATTCTTTCATAAGGTTTGCTTTGATCAATCTTTAATTTATGAATCTCATTACGATTTACAATTACAATGTCATTTGGTTCCAGCAAATATGATTTCCCTTCAATTGTATATTCTACATCACCCTGCAGAAATATCATGATTTTGTGAAAATCATGGTAGTGACTTTCATATTCTAATTCCAAACAGTCGGATAAATAAAAGCATCTTAACTGTTCACAAAGATACCCTTTTTTCTCAAATTCAGTCAGTGCAACCGCTTTGATTTCCTGCATTTTTCAGCACGCTCCCTATGTCTTATGCTACATTTTGTTTATTATCCGATATTTTCGCACTATTTGCAAGTAAAAAAGCACTTTGAAGCTATCTTTTGCAAAAAATGTCATTTAAACTAGAAAGAAGAAAGAGTGACATCAAACTCTGGAAAATGAACAGAAATGTGCGAAAGAGAGGATATTATATGAACCAGCTTTTTGATGCAATCAATAATGTATTCCGTTTTGTAACACCCGTTTCAGATTTTTTCTGGGATTTCCCAACAAATCTGGACTGGTATGCTGCCATCCCGATTTTAGGAAATTTTTCTCTTGCAGTTCTTCTTTTAGTAGGATCAGGCATTTTCTTTACGTTTAAAACAGGTTTTATACAGGTAACACATTTTACAAAAGGAATTCGAATCTTAGCTAAGAAAAAAAGCAATGAAACCGGAATCTCTTCTCTGGCTGCCTTTTTGCTGAGTTCTGCCATGCGAGTTGGTCCTGGAAATATTCTGGGTGTAACTGGTGCGATCTCTGTCGGCGGTCCTGGCGCATTATTCTGGATGTGGATATCTGCATTTTTCGGAATGTCTACTGCCTATACTGAAGCAGTCCTTGCACAGATTTTCAAAGAAAAAAAAGAAAATGAATTTGTGGGTGGACTCCCCTTCTATGGAAAACGCTTACTGAAAAACAGTCTTGTTGCCGGAATTGCATTGTCTGTTATGTTTATCGTCTATGCCGTATGTTGTCTTCCCGCACAGGGCTTTAACGTTGTCAGTTCCGCACTTCAGATGATTACCATCGTATCTGGTACATCTATTGAAAGCACCTCTGGCATTTCATACTTAACTGCAGCATTACTTATTCTCTTTACTGGATTTATTGCCTTCGGTGGAATTCGAAAAGTAACAAAAGTAACAGATCTTCTTGTACCGGTTATGGCAGTTGTTTATATCCTGACTGTTTTAATGCTGATTGTATTTAATCTGAGTTCTCTCCCTTACTTCTTTTCTGCTGTTTTTGGAGGCGCATTCCGAATGGAAGCAATCTTTGGCGGTACGCTTGGAACAATCATATCACAGGGAGTAAAACGTGGTCTGATGTCAAACGAAGCTGGCCAGGGCACGATAACAATGGCAGCTGGCGCAGCAAATAATGATCATCCATGTGAACAGGGTATTGTCCAGTCTGTTGGCGTATTCCTAGATACCATTGTCATCTGTACTCTTACTGGATTTGTTGTTATCATGGCACATGTATGGACTACACCTCAATCTGAAGCCTGGTTTGCACTTGACAGACTACCACGTTTTCTGGAATCTGCTGAAGTATTAAGTCCATCAAGTGGAGCCTTTCCCATTGTTTCATTTTTATTAACCTTATGCTTCTGCCTTTTTGCCTTTACTACATTGATTGGAATGATCAGCTTTTCAGAAATCGCAGCGAATAGAATCAGTCAAAATCGTGGTTTTATTACTTTTGTAAGACTTCTCGGTGTTTTTATTACAGCATTTGGTGTTCTGTGCTCTATGGCTGGCCTTAATCTCGGTAACCTTTGGGCAATTTCCGACTTGGGAAATATCCTGATTGTATTCGCAAATATTCCTCTTTTATATTTAGGATCAGCTTATGTATTCAAAGCAACAAAACATTACAAAAAAGACGACCAAACCCCTTTTACATCAGAAATCATTGGCACACAATGTCAATATTGGGATGAACGCGCTAACTCAAAAAAATAAATAAATACACCTCTTACGTCGCGAACAATTCATACTCGTTTCGACTGTGAGAGGTGTCTTTTTCATTTATTTATGTTTTGTATTTTTGTCTTTCAAACAAAAGTATTCGATCTATTAAGCTCTTTCAGTCTTCAGACAGCTCTTCTTTTTATTTCTCTTATCTGCATACAACACTTCATCTGCTTCTTTCAGGATATCTTTAAGATCAATATTAGGATAACAGATCAGTTCTTTAATCCCTACTGAGAGGTCGATAAAATAAGGTTTATCTTGATTGCTGTTCAACTTTTCCAGTTCTCTCTCCAGATTTATCTTGAAATTTGGTATCAAATTTGGTTCATCCACTATCGTAAATGCAATGAACTCGTCTCCTCCAATCCTTCCCACTGCATCCTGGATCCTCAGGCTTTTTTTCAGAGCGTTCGCAATTCCTTTCAGTGAATAGTCTCCCTCCTGGTGTCCAAATGTATCATTAATCTGCTTCAGGTTATCCATGTCTGCGTATATGACAGCAGCAAGACATCCCGTGTGATCTGCAATCTTATCTAACATAGACTCAAAAACCCCGCGACGATTTAACAGCCCTGTCAGTTCATCAGAAATGGACAGATGATTCAGCAGATCATTTTTACGGCTGATTAATTCAAGACTTGCTTCCAGTCGTTTTTGCATTTTCATTTGTTCCCGTGTCAGATGAAGATATTTTAATGCTGTACCAATCTGAAGACTGATTGTATACGCAAAAGAAGCATCCTGAAGTTCTGCTTCGCAGAATAAAAGACCGTATTGTGTCTCATTTGCAAAAAGATTAAAATGCATTGCCATATATCGTTCCTGATCAATTCCCGCCTGTGCAATGCTTTCTTTTAAGGTTAAATAAGGTCTTTCATCCGTTTCATAGGAAACGATTCCATTTTGATCCTGCTTTGCTGCCAGATATACCTTATCAGGACAGATCCAATATTTGTTATTAAAATTCACGATTGGCTCTTTAAATAAAAAAATATATGCTCTCTTAAAATGCAACATTCGCATTTTATCTACAATCTGGTATAATGCCTCTTTTTCGTTTAGAGAATAGATCATGGCATCCTGAACAATATAGGTAGAATACCAGGCTTCCTTCTTATAACGTTTTACAAGTCTGCTGCTTTCGTTGTGCGCTGTTGTCCTTATCATCTGGCAAAAAGCAGTCGCAAGTCTTGAAAGCTCTTTTTGCAGAATATTATTTCTGGTTCTTTGAGAAACCTCTTCAAAAAAATAACGAAATGCGTATTCCAGTTTATCCAGTGAAAAAAACTCAACATGCTCTTTTAACAATAAATATTGCAAAATTTGCATCAACTCATCTGATACATCCTGTCTTTTACTGTTACCAATAAATACATCTGCAACAATGTCAACAATATCATAAATTTTATGACACAGATGCATTCCTCTATCTTCAGATTCAGAATGATGAAAACTCTCTCCAATTAAAAAGCTTTTCATGGACTGAATCCATTTCTTTTGATCTTCTTTTCTGTTATCGTCATGAATACCACTCGTTTTGCAAGGACACCCACAAGACTCTCTCTCAACAAATTCAGAACCCAGAACTCTTGATCCACATGGTTTTCCATCAAGAATATCGATGGCCATCGACACAGCCTGATAACCAATCCTGTAAGGTTTCACTCTCACTGTTGTGAGCGGCGGCGATACAGACACTGCATTTGGAATATCATCAAACCCTGTAATTGCGATGTCACGTCCTATCACAAGACCTCTTTTTTTACATTCCCGGTATGCACCAAGAGCCATCATATCGTTAGCAAAACAAATCGCTTCGGTGTCTGGATGGTTATCCAGAATACCTGCAACCACTTCATCAGAATACTCTGTGAAATCTCCATACGCAATCATACCTTCTTCGATTGGAATCTTATATTTGGACATAACTGAAAGATAGACATCCAGTCTCTCTTTCGCATCGAAATTACTTTTTCTTCCGGTTACAAATGCAATTTTTTTATAACCATGGTCTTTGATCAAATGTTCCATACATTTTGTCAGACCCGTTCTATTGTCAAGAACCACGCAAGTCTTATCAAATCCACGATCTTCCAACACAATGGATGGAATATTATTGAACTTGGCTAGAAATTCTTCTGCACGTTCTGAGCCAAGAAAATCTATCACAGTGCCTAACGAAATCAGTAGAAAGTCAATTTCTTCCTTTTCAACAAAGTCATACACAGTATTAAACTGATAGTCATAATCTTCTTTTGTTCCAAGAAGTCGCTTCTCATAGAATGATTTCGAATGCATACCAGGAAACACCAGGAGATTTGCATTAAAATCTCTTGCTGCACGATTCATTGACTGTACAAGTTCATACGAATGTGGTGCCTCCAGATTCCCTGTTATGACACCAATATTTCTTCTCTTACTCATGACATAACCCTCAATTAAAAGCAGGTAGTTTAAACTACTAGTAAATTAGTACTATACAAGCACATATTATAACTCTTTTTTGTCGAAACGTCCAGTTTATAAACTGATGATAATATTTTTTTGGTAATATTTCACATTTCTTTATCAGATTTCTTTCATAAAAAACCGGTTTCTGTCATCGAAACCGGTTTTTGTTCGTTATCATTCCATCTTTTTCTGGAGCGAATATAAAATATATTTAATAATTTTCTGCCTTGATTTCAAAATATGCCATTGGGTGCGCGCAAACCGGACAAACATCTGGCGCTTTTGGACCAATGTGTATATGTCCACAGTTATTACATTTCCATAACATTTCGCCATCCCTTGAAAATACAATACCTGTTTCCACATTTTCCAATAATTTTCTATAACGTGCTTCATGTTCTTTCTCAACAGCAGCAACACCTTCAAACAACTTAGCAATTGCTTCAAAACCTTCTTCTCTGGCATCTTTCGCAAAGTTTGCATACATATCTGTCCACTCGTAATGTTCGCCTTGTGCAGCATCTAAAAGGTTGGCTGATGAACTTCCTATTCCATCATGGAGTAATTTAAACCATAGCTTTGCATGTTCTCTCTCATTTTTTGCCGTCTCTTCAAAAATAGATGCAATCTGTTCAAAACCATCTTTTTTTGCTTTTGATGCATAATATGAGTACTTGTTATTTGCCATGGATTCTCCA
The DNA here is from genome assembly GCA_003246295.1 of Clostridia bacterium. Lineage (GTDB taxonomy): Bacteria > Bacillota > Clostridia > Lachnospirales > Lachnospiraceae > SZUA-378. The sequence continues at coordinate 58,198 of QKAS01000042.1, forward strand.
GCAAATGCTTCTTTTAGGTTTGCTTCTGTTTTTGTTCCTTTTAAGTTTGACATGTCTTTCTCCTCCATCTTAATGATTTAATGTATTGATTCAAACGAACTTTCGGTCCGACAGTCATATTATAACACATGAACAAAGATCTTTGTAAGACAATGACACTAATTTTTAAGTTATTTGTTGTTTTTTCTATGTTCTTCAATCTCTCTTTTTAATTCTTCCAGAATAGCATTATATTTCTTAGACATCATTGTAGGGTTTCCCAGAATCAGATTACGCTTATGGAAATCCTTCAATATCCCTGTCTGTCTTCTTTTTTCAAGATGCGTATAAAAGCTTCCTTTCATTTCTGAAATCTCGTCTCTTATACTTTCAAGATATTCTGTTGGTTTTTCCTGTAATGCTCTTTTTAAGCTTCCTAATCTGTCTTCAATTCCTCTATACAAATCTTCGGTTTTTGGAAGGCTTACCTGTTTCAGGAACTCATTTTTCTCAAGTATTTGTTCTTTCTTGCTATTCAGACCGGCTGTAAATTCAGTTTTTGTATTATCCAGAACAGCAATCATAACATCCAGCCTTCTTTGCATTCGAATCATATCTTCTCTCGCATGCTCCATTCTTATCAGTACATCCCGCAAATCGAGTGCTGTTCTAAATGAAGTTGCTAAATCTGCTGCTATCATGATTGTCAATACGATTACCAAAATCGTAAGAGCAGTATTATCTATGGCAAGTATCGTTTTTTCAACTGGTTGATGAAGATATCTTGTCATAAATATTGTTAGAAATCCCCATGCAATTGATGAGCTTAGACAAATATGTCCTTGAAAATTAAACTTCTGATTCGAATAATCCCAATACCTGACTTTGAATAAAGCTTCCATGCAAACACCAGTCACATATTCCAATGCGGTAGCACCAATAACACCCGCAATAAAAGTAAGAACTATATTGTCTGAAAATGGCATGGATACAAGCAACATTACAACGGCTCCACTTCCATACAACGGAAGAAACGGACCTCTGATAAATCCTCTGTTTATAAATCTTTTTTTTCTGATGGAAACATAGGTTGACTCAAAACACCATCCAAAAAATGAATAAAAATAAAAAAACATAAGCCATTGTAAAATAGAATATGCGAGCATGCCCTACCTCCTAGATAAAATTTATGACTGCATCCTCAGGTGCCTTCACTTTTTTTATTTCTTCCGCATACAAAACAGGACCTTCTCCACGATAATCAGCAAAATACTCTCGTTTTAATACCGCAGTCACTTCTATCCACTCTTTTGGGTTTAACGTAACTGCCTGCTCTGAAACACAGGCAAATCCAAGAAATGCCATATCATCTGCGCAACAAGTCATAGCCATTCTTCCCGGGACAAAATAATCTTTTGGAAAACTGGCTGGCTTTACAACAAAAGCCTTGAATCTGACTTTCTTGTTAATATAGCGTTCAATATGATCCAGTACATCCAAATACCAGACACCATATTGATGTCCTCCTAACTCAATCACAGGAGACTGCAAATTATAAGGCAATTCATCCTCCATGATCTGATTCATCTCACCCGTACTGTCTTCAAAAACAATTTCAGCACTTTGATTCATCGCTTTCACATTTCTTTTAAAACTGCTAAGATCAGCAATGCCATCGCATCTGTTAAAAATAATCATATCAGACTTTCTTAACATGTCTGCCATTTTAGATCTCATATTACCTAAAAACATCTGAAACGTTGTGGCATCGATCATGGTAATCTGTTGTTGCAGCTCCCAGTTCTTTGGAAGTTTTAATTTTTTAAAATCCCACATTCCATTCCACTCTATAATAATTCTTTCTGGCATAAATGATTCTGCTATCTCATTAAGCCGTAAAGAATCCTGAAACTCAGCTTCATAAACTTCCAGTTTCTCCGTTTTATAATCTGCTAAAAAATCTTCTTCGTACTCAGTTTCACCCTCTTCTGCAAGCAAAAGCAGTGTTTTCCCTTCACATTCAAAATAAGGTTGTGAAAGTGTGTATTGAATAAATTCTGTTTTTCCGCTGTCTAAGAACCCATTAATGATATAAACCGGAATCTTCATTCTTTCTTGTATGATATTTATAGAAGTTAAATATCATAATTCCTTTCTTTTATTATTGTGATTTATAATACATTCAGATGCTGTGGACTTTAGATTTTTTTCTGTAGTTCAACTACTTTGTAGGAGTGTATTGCCACATCTCTATC
>QKAS01000076.1 GCA_003246295.1 Clostridia bacterium
CGGACTGGGTAAATTGAATGGTAAATATGCAGTCGATAAGGTAACCCATAATTTAAGTAATGGCTATACAATGACGCTGCAGATCAGAAAGATTCAAAGCAGATTATCAGCAAATGCAATGACTCAGTCAAGTGTTCAGAAATATAGCGTTAATGGTGCTGATACTTTGGAGCTGATCAGTCAAAGATTTTATGGTTCCATAGCATACGCAGACATGATTTACAATGCCAACAGTATACTGCTGGACGGCGTAGCAATGACATTCGGAAAAGAAAATTCAAATAATGGATTATATCTTTATCCGGGGACCGTGCTGACAATACCAGATATTGAATAGGAGAAGGCTATGGATAACTTTCGCATTGGCAGAATATCAAGCATTGATTTTGAAAGAGGAATGGTACAGGTCCTTTATAACGACAGGAGTGGATCGGTGACAAAGAGTATTCCTGTGTTGAATTTCAATGGTGAATATAAAATGCCGGCAGTCGATGATATGGTTCTTGTACTTCACATGTCAAATGGAACAGCAATGGGAATTGTAATGGGTAGTTTCTGGAATGATAAGAACAGGCCAGCTGAATCAGGAGAAGGTCTTTACCGGAAAGAACTCGGCAAGGAACAAGGAGAAGCATTCATTCGATATGATTCCGATACCAAGACTATAACGATAAAAGCTGACGCGGCGGTCAATATTGTTACAGAGAACGGGACGTACGTTTTAGGAGGTGAGTAGGCGTGGAGATTGGTAATTTTGGGAGAATGATTATTTTTAGAACAAGCGATGAAAAAATTCTTACCTTCAATGATTTTAAACAGACGGTTACCGGGCGATGGGCAACACATGACCGCATCCAAAAGAAGCCTATATCAGAATTCTTAGGACCAGATAATCGAAAGATCAATTTTTCTATAATGCTCGATGTTTCTCTTGGAGTTAGACCGCGAACGATTCTTGAAAGTATCGAGAAACTGATTGAAGAGGGAACGGTGGAAACGCTTGTAATTGGTGGGAAAAAGATAGGTGCTAACCGATGGAAGATTACTTCAATGAGTGAAACCTGGGATGTGATAATGAATAAAGGTGAACTGGCAAAGGCGAGTGCGGCACTTACGTTTGAAGAATATGTGTAAGGAGGGACAAAGTTGATTGATCTTACAAAGGCAGTGATCTCATTTGATTATCAAAGCAGTGAACTGGCACAGACATCGAGGAGTCTGAAAACATTATACAGTACACCAGAAGGCACAGTTCCAATGGACAGAGGGTTCGGTCTCAGCCAGGAATATGTGGGGTACCCAATTGATGCTGCCAAAAATTTGGTCGCTCTTGATATCATTGAAAAAACGGAGAAGTATGAGCCGGATCTTAAAGTAAAGGATATTTCCTTTGCTTTGGGGAATGAAGGAGAATTGATTCCTACAATACTGATTACCAGGTCAGAGTAAAGGAGAGCATGAAATGGCAATTGATCAGATAAAAAATCTTCCGGATATTTCATTCATTGACAACATAACGCTCGATGATGTCATGACTGGGATGATTAACTACTTTCAGGACAAATACAAAGAATTGACCGGAACAGAAATCGTATTAAATAAAGCAGATCCAAACAGATTACTAATAAATACATTTGCTTTGTATTTATACCAGGGGTACCTGTATATAGACAGGGCAGGAAAGCTTAATCTCTTAAAATACAGTTATGGCGAATTTCTTGAAAATCTTGGAGCGTGGAAAGGTGTCACAAAGAGCGAAGCAAAAGAGGCGACGGTAAAAGTTACATTTACGCTGTCGGAAGTCAGATCTTCGGATGTGACGATTCCTTCGGGGACAAGGGTCACGGCAGCAGGCATTTATTTTGAGACGACAGAGGATAATATAATCTCTGCAGGTGAAACTTCGATAACCATTACCATGAAATGCACTGAAGCAGGGACCATAGGAAATGATATTGAAATCGGAGAGATCGTTACTCTTGTAAAACCGTTAAACTACACTACATCAGTCGTTAATATTACAAAGAGCTCCGGAGGAGAAGATGAAGAAAGTGATGACAGTTTTGCAGGAAAAATATTTCTGGCACCAAGCAGCTACAGCGTGGCAGGACCAGATGATGCATACGTATATTGGGTAAAGACATTTAGCACAGAAATACTTGATGTAAGCATAGATGTACCGGATGCCTGTCAGATCGCTATTTATTTCATCTTACAGGACGGAGAGCTTCCTGATGCAGAAATGATTGCAGGGCTGGAAACTTATATCACAGATAAAAAGATAAAACCTCAAACAGATCTCGTTACTGTATCAGCGCCAACAGTCGTTGAGTATTCATTGAATCTGACGTATTACATTGACTCATCGAATTCAACAAGTGCAGTATCGATTCAAACACAGGTAGCATCTGCGATTAGTGACTATATTTCGTGGCAAGGCGTGAAAATAGGAAGAGATATCAACCCATCAGAACTTACAAAACGGGTCATGGCAGCAGGAGCCAAAAGAGTTGAGATTACATCGCCGGTATTCACTGTAATCAATGATAAAACAGAAATAGCTTCTTTAGTCAGCCAGTCAGTAACTTATGGAGGTGTCGAATGATATCACTATATGATGGTCAGTTTACAGATATTCTGCCCGGTAATTTGAAAGATTCAGCAGAAGTACAAGCTTTAAGTTATGCAGTATCAAAAACAATGCAAAAACTGCTTACATGTTCACAGAAAGTCATGTTATATTCTGCCATTGATTCGTTACCAGAAAAGCTTATTGATATTCTGGCAGTAGAGTTGAGGGTACAGTATTATGACGAAACAGGGAACATCGATGTAAAACGAGAGCTTGTGAGAAATGCTCTGATTTTATATAGCTTTGCCGGAACCAATTATGCTGTTGAGAACATCGTTGAAGCGGTCCTTGGATCCGGAAGTGTTACTGAATGGTATGAGTATGGAGGTGCCCCTGGGCACTTTAGAATCACAACAGAAAATTCAGAAATATCAACAGCAGATATCGAGCTTTTCAATAAAATCATTAAGAGCGTGAAACGAAAAAGCGCGATACTGGATGCAATTGAAATCAATCTGGATGCGATCATGAACAATTTAAACGGAACTTATCTTCATACGGTTTCGTACAGTACATTAGTACAGGAGGGATAGAATGAGTTTTGGATCATTATTGTTTACTACAAAAGGTAGAGCATTGCAGTCTAAAGCTCTTGCAGGAACACAACTAAATTTTACACGAATGGAAATGGGATCCGGAAGCCTTGGAAGTACTTCACAGATCACATTAAATGCATTGATAGAACCACAGGTTTCAATAGAAATAAGTTCGATTATTGTAAAAAGCGGAACTGCTGCAATCAGAGGTAATTTCACAAACGAGGATATAACATCAGGATTTTATTGGAGAGAGCTCGGGGTATATGCGACCGATCCGGATCTTGGCGAAATACTGTATTGCTATGCAAATGCTGGTTCTTTGGCAGAGTACATACCATTGCAGGAATCAGAACTTATAGAAAAGGTGATTTCACTTTCTGTTATTGTTGGTGATGTATCAAATGTTTCGGCAACGATTGATGATTCAATTTTATACATTGAAGCGATATCACGGCTTGAGTCAGGAACGATAGATGAAACAGGTTATATTGTATTTCTTGATCAAACAGATGGAATACATAAGAAGACATTACTGAGTTCTGTGGCTGCATTACTTAAGGCATCCTTCGATAGTTTATACTCAGCAATCAATCACACACATACGGGAATATACGCAGCCGCAACACATACACATGCAGCTTCATCGGTAACAGCCGGAACATTAGGCGGACAGGTTAACGCAAATGCAACAGCACAAGCAACATTGACAACAGCTCAGGTTAGGGACGCTTATTTTGGGACTACCGATATGACAGCCGGGTCTACATCTCTTACAACTGGCGTTTTATATGGAATGTATGAATAGGAGGGCTTATGAGTACATATGTTGGTGTTAGTAATATTGCCAGAAAAATAAAAAAATTCTATGTAGGTGTTGACGGTGTTGCTAGAACAATTAAAAAGTTATACATCGGGGTAGCTGGCGTTGCTAGATTGATTTGGAGTTCCATGACAACGCTTTCTTATTATGGAGCACTTACCGATTTAACAAGTGGCGGCGAGTATATATATGGAGATGGCGCATCATGGATTGGGAATTACACATTAATAACTGGCGGATATAATAGCGGTTATTTTAACACAGTCAATGCGTTTAACTCGTCATTCGTCAAATCAAACCCAACGGCTCTTATATTAGCTAGGTACCAGTTAGCCGCTTGCAAAAACGATAGTTACGCCATATTTGCAGGCGGTGTTACCACTGGTAATCAGTCTTATGTAGATGCATATAATTCAGCCCTAACAAGGGTTAATCCGACAACACTAAGTGAATCTCGATTTGGATGTAAAGGATCAAATATTGGCGTTTATGCATTAATAACAGGAGGGTCGGTAAGTGGAACTGCTGTCGCGACTGTTGATGCGTATAATACATCCCTAACAAGATCAATTCCTACTACATTAAGTGAATCTAAAGTTTCGCATATGGCAGCTAAAAACGGTTCATATGCCATCTTTGCTGGTGGCACCAGTAGCGGATCAAGATCGAGCGTCGTAAATGCATATAATTCGTCATTAGTTAGAACAATACCAACGGCTCTTAGCGCGGCTATATCAGAAGGCGCCGGATGTACCCTTGGTAATTACGCTATATTTGCTGGTGGTCGAGACAATTCTGGTTCCGTTTCAACAGTCAATGCATACAATGCTTCTTTGGTAAGAACGGTTTTAACCAATCTAAGTATAGATAGATATGGTTTAGCAGGGGCCAACACCGATGACTATGCATTATTTGCTGGAGGATACTCGTATTCCACGTCAAATTATTCGGCAATAGTTGATACGTACGATTCAAATCTTGTAAAAGGAACAATTACATCTCTACAAGGTGCTAGGAGTTTGCTCGTCGGTACAGGGCATAATAATAAAATTATTTTTGCTGGTGGAAGAAATGGCGTATTAAAAGTCGACGCTTATCAGGCTGCATAAAAAAGGAGGATTTATGGCTATTAAATTAGAGTTATATACTGGAGAAAGAACATATATGTTTCCTACTGGAGCATTAGCTACCCCCGAGGTAATTGAGATCGAATTTTCAGCAATAAAAGTTTTTCCGCATGTCGTTCAAGTCAATGGAAATGTCTTTGAAGCTGTTCAGGAATTGAATGCGATGAAAAACATGTTTACTTCTATGTATGGATGTGACTTCACAGATAAAACAAATGACGAATCATTACTTATTATGGAGAATTTAATAAACAACCCACCAGTAGTGGAAGTGGAACCAACAGCTGAGGAGCGTATTGCAGCGGCACTAGAATATCAGAATCTATTATCAATGTAGGAGGAAACCAATATGACATACGAAATGATTAAGAAAAATTACGATAAGAAGCTTTGGAATAAGCAGATGGTGGCAGTGGCCGTTACAAAAGGTGTTATCACTGCGGATCAGTACGAAGCGATCACAGGAGAAGCCTACGCAGAATAGTGAGGTGACAGCATGCAGTTAAAATTTAAAGTAACAGGTCAGGTCATATCAAGGACCGACACCTTCCAAATAGTATCCGGCAGCAAGTATGTATATACAGCTGCTTTTTCTTTGCCATCTGACTACGCAGAGTTTACCAGGATCAAAGCTTTCTTCGCCAGAGCAGAAGAAGAGCTGTCCATGGAGCTCACACTCAACGAGACGACCGGCAAATATGAGAGCAATGTCGATGACGGCCTCAACCTGATCACCGGTGATTACATGCTTTACCTGGTAGGATATTATGACGATGGTAACGCAAAGAGACTTCCGGCCGTGATGCTCAATGCAATTAAGGTAATCTCAAGCGGAGAGGCAGAGCGGGATCCTCTTGGTGTCGTGGACCCTACATACATCGAGAGGATGGATACTCTTATCACTCTGACACAGGCATTATCTGATCAGGCAGGCAGCGAGGTACTCGACACCATCAAAAAGACGCTATCCGGCGCGATAAACGAGTTAAAGTTGAGACTTGATAATTCGGATGTTGCAAGTCTTGCATTAGACGTACAGGCAAATACCGACAGTATATCGGCATTGGACGAGGCTCTGGCTGAACAAGCGCAGGAAATCGCTGATGTCGCAGTCGTAGCGCAGGCTAATACTGAGGATATCGGTATAAACACAGCCGATATCGGAACGCTACAGCAGACTGTATCCGGACACGAGACAACACTTGGAGCCTATGCGCAGGCTATAGCAGCAAACACTCAGGCTGCAAGTGATAATGCAGCAGGAGTGGCAGCTAACACGCAGAATATTGCAGCTAATGCCCAGCAGATAGCGGTTAACACGCACGATATTGCAGATAACAAAGAGCAAATTGAAAATATTATCGGGGTGTCTGTTACGCAAGAATCTATTGGAGATTATGCACAAAACCTTGTAGATGTACCCAATGGAGTTAAACTGGATTATTTTATTGTAGATGGAGTGGAGACTGCTAATAACGACAATGGAATAGTATGTACTGATTTTATTGCAGTATTGCCATCGACTGAATATAAATTTATATCTTATAACAGTTATCACATTGCCTGCGAATATAATAGCGTCGGTACCATTGTCAAAAGACACAACACTGGTAACCTGTCGGTCAATGCAGATGGATTTTATTACATTACGACACAAGCAACAGCGTCGTTTTTAAGAGTAAATACATATATAAAAAATACTGCATCCACCCCAGCTTACGGAATGATAGTATGCAAAACACAAAAAGTTTCTGTCTCAAATTATAGTACTGTAGAGCAGGCGGAGGATTTTAAAAGTAGTCCGCTCAGTAAAAAAACAATTGATTTAGTTGTATTTGCTGGACAGTCAAATATGTCGGGACAGGGTGATTATACCGCAGGAGCTACTGTTCTAAACCAAGGCGAAGGGTATCATTTTAGATATTTAGATGCATATAACTCAAAAGATATTGATTTTGTTTTGAGAACAGCGCAAGAGCCGTTTGGGACTAAGGATATTAACACAAATGTTACGATTGGACTTAATGCAGATACAAGATTAGGCGGGATGGTAACATCAATAATGGATCAGTTTTATAAGCATATAAGCATTCCGATGGTTGGAATACCTGCATCATATACTGGGCATGCAATTTCTGATTTTATGGCCGCGAGCAGTACATACAAATTTCACGATGATATTTTGATGAGAGTAAATCTTGCAAAGACATGGCTTACTGATAACGGATATACCATAAATCATTTTTATTTAGTATGGTGTCAGGGAGAGACAGACGGTGATAATAGCATGAGCAAAGATACATATAAAGCAACACTGCTGTCGCTGTGGAGTGAGTATAAAGCAGATATGGGGTTCGAAAAAATGTTCATTGTCAGAATTGGAAACAATTCAAATGCTGGCAATACATCGGGTCTTACAAACCCATACGCTTCTATATTCTTAGCGCAAACGGAAGCATGCAAGGAAAATGAAGACTTAATACTTGCATCAACTAAATTGACTCAGATGATGGATCGCGGACTCATGAAAGACCAATGGCATTATACACAGCCAGCATACAATGAAGTGGGAAAAGAAGCAGGGAGAAATATAGCTTTTTACTGGAACACAGGGAAAGAACCTATAATGTATGATGATGTATACGATGCGACATATTTTAGCAAACAAAGTTGAGCATAGACCACCTTAACCGGGTGGTTTTTTAATGTGCAAACAAAATAAGAAAGGATAAGGTAAAATACTATGCCAGTAAGATGTAAATTTAATTGTGTATCCAAGAAAGAGGTAGAAACAGGCTTTATTATTGAGATGCAACCCGTAACATGCGGAAGTAAAGAAAATGAAGAGTTTTTTAAGTACACACCATATGGTCGGATGGAGTTTGGAACAGTAAACCATGAAGCGGCAAAGCAGATCGAAGTCGGAAAAGAGTACTTCATTGATATTACAGCAGCACAGGAAGAAGCAGAGTAGGAACATCCGGAAGGGTGTTTTTTACTGCGTAAAATCAGGACAGGAGGAGTTAATGTATATCGACGCAGACACAATCATTAAGGCAGCTGCTGTATTAGGTGCACTGGCCACAATCATCGGGGGAGTGATTGCGGTCTATAAGTTTTATAACAAGTGCAACAAGATGGGTGATGACCTTAAACAACATGAAGCTGATCAGGAAAATGAAATCAAAGTAATGAAGGAAGAGCAAGGCGCAGTAACTAAAGCAATACAAGCCGAACAATGCTTGATCACATACGGTCTACTTGCCTGCCTAAAAGGACTCAGCGAACAGGGATGTAATGGTCCGGTAACCGAAGCAATAAAGAAGATTGAGAAACATATCAACCTGCAGGCACACGATCAGGAGGGATGAAGATGCGTAGATTTAAGCAAATGAGATTTATGAAAAAGGTGGTGCTCCTGGGATTGTTTATGTGTGCATTGTATCTGCCGGTATACATTCTGTGTGCTCATTATGGGATCTTGTTACCGGCCACTCTCACAAAGGTATGGTTTGCCTTATGGGGTACGCAGCTATGTGCCACTACAGTATTAAAGGGATTGGAATCAAAAGTTGAATCAAAAAAACAAAAAAAAGAAAGCGAGGAAAGTGAAGTATGAGTTTATCATTAACAACATTAGTAACATACATCTTTTGGGCGGTTATAATTCTTGGAGGACTGGCCGCATTGGTGTCTATCATCACTCAGGTAACAAAAGATATCGGTTTTCTGGCCAAGATACCGACAAAGCTGCAGGTTGTAATTCTCAGCATTGCACTGAGTGAGCTTGGGTATTTTATATATGTAGCAGTCGGGAATTCTAAAATTATATGGTATTACATTGTCGGAGCGGTGCTGCTTGGCTTTATTGTTGCTCTGATTGCGTCAGAAGGGTGGACTTATGTCATTGCAATAGTTAAGAGGTATGTAAGTCCTTCGGTCGTATCTGAGGTCACTGAGGCGGTTACAGATGCAGTATCTGCGGTCACAGCAGAGGAAGTGAGTAGCGAATGAGTTATATACAAGGACAGTACGTCAAAAAGTTTGAATCAGGATCCAGAGGCTGCAAAGTCATTGCTCAGTGTGGTAATGACTGGGGAGCCTCTTTTGGTACCTTCCAGCTGACGCTACGCTGGGGCAATGTTATCTGGTTTTTACAGAAGAAGTTTCCAAGGACCAGCAAGCCATTCAATCTGTATTTCAATAAAAATAAAAAGGACTTTGAGTCAACAGAATACCCAGGGACGACTTACTGCTCAACAATCGAGCAAGTAAAGAAGTGCTGGTTCGCATGTATTGAAGCGGTTGGAGTAACCAAATTCGAAGCCACAGAGAGAGCATACATCAAGAGCATGTATTATGATGTGACCAACGGCCACTTTAAGAAAAATTTGAAAGTTGATATATCCACCCTTTCAATTGCATGGCAGGAAGCAGTATGGAGCTGCTCTGTGCGTGATGGATCAAAGTCAGCATATAACTTCTTCCGGGACTCTGTAGGGCAGGCAAAGTTTACTGAGATGACATTTGACCAATATTACGACTTCCGGAAAGCAAAGCATAACGATTCCGGCCGGTGGACCAGAGGCAATAACTCCGGTGAGAGGGAGCAGATCAGGATCTTCCTGGATGATTACGTACCAACATTTACTTCGATAACCAATGACTCACCGGTACCGCATATTATGTGGCTGCAGTTCAAGCTTGGTAAGTTGGATATCGACGGCAAGTGGGGACCAAAGACAGCAGCCAGAGTGCATGACTTCTTCCGGACACAAGGATGGACGGTCAACTCCGGGTACGGAGTCGGAAAAACAACAATCAAAACATTGCTTAAGGCATAAGATAAGGCGGTCATCCTTCGGGGTGGCCGCTTTTTTAAATTAATAAAAAAATAATTGCATTTTTTCACATTAATTGTGCTATAATATAAATCAATGTAAAAAGATATGATGGAGGACTCAAAATGAAAGAATTTAATAAGCAGATAAGCTTATTCTGTAATACGCCAGAATTAAACAATAATAATGAAATACATCACATATTATTTGAACAATTCTATAGTGATGGGTTTTTGATTTCGGCTATGCAAGTAAATGATGTTGCTTTATTAAAAAATGAAATTCAGATGTTTCCTAAAATCATTAATATAACAAGACCGCAGTTGATAAATAAAAGTACAAATGAGATTATTAATATTTTGCCTGATAGAATTGATTATATTATTAACTCGGTAATCAGCGAAGAAAAACAAGGTATTTATACATTTAAAAATATCGAGCAGAATGTTTGTCAAAGATCTAAAGAATTTCTTTGTAAAGTGATAAAGATTGTAAATAAAAAAGCTTATAGAATTGCGGTTAATACACAGTATTTATTTGAAGATAATTTCATCGAAAGTTATAGAAAAAGTGATGAAAGCTTTGAAATGAGCAACATTGTTGATTATAGTGATAGAATATCAAAATTGAGTTGCATTGATGATGAAAAAATTAACGTTATACGCGAAGTTAATAAAAATGATGAGAGCGCTATCATAGTTAATAATATGCCTTTACCTACTAATGGTGTTTTAGTACATTTTGATATAAATACATATCAGAAGAATACTATTGAAAGATTTGGCGAAGAAGAAGTTACTGAATGGATTGATAAACTGTTTGAAATTGAGAACTCTGAACTTAAAAATTTAAAAAAGTAGGTGAGTGAAAGATGAGTGATACCATTAAGGAGAGATCAAATCAGACTACAAGACTATATAAATTACAAAATGAAATGTTTCTAGATTACATTAATAAAATAAAAACGTATAGTTCAACGAATATAGAAAATATTTATGTGAAATATATGTCTGATACAAAATTAAACGAAATTGACATAAAAAATAAAATCAATGTAGAAATAAAAAGCATTGAAGATACATTTTATAAAATTATGCAAGAAAATATTAGCTCTGATGAGTTTAGCGTAGGATACGAACCTAAATCAAGTTTTGTTTTTAAAAAGCTTTTAAATGAGAATAAAGAAGCAACTCTTAACGCGTTGCAAAGATTGGCCATGGATTTTTATCATGATGAAGATATCTCTTATGGAATTGTATCTCTTTTATCATACTTAGATTATAAAGAAATTTATCCAGTAGGACAATGTATAGCATTATCATTTGGTTCATACCCTAATTTAGCAGTTAAAGAAGCATTGATAAGAGCATTTGAGAGTTGGTGTAATAACGATTCTTTAAGATTTATAAATAAAATGAGATTTGAAGAAGAGTGGCTAGAAGACTATCGCTTAACAGTTATAAGTGACATAGAGGAGTTTTGCAGGTGAAAGTATATATTAGAAAAATTGAGAAAAATAAGTGGACACATTATGCAAATCTTTTTAAAACAAGCGGAGAAATAAAACCATATGTAATTACAAATGATATTAAGACATGTAAAAAAAATTCGTTGTCTGTATATGCGGTCGAATTATGCAATGAAGCTGAACCAGAAGCTACTATATTGAAGATTTCAAAAAGTGATAAAACAAAAATTGAAAATATTGCTTTGTGCTTAGCAGAGTCAAGAGACAGTTTGCAAGGAATTGACATTGCTTTTATAAAAGATGAAGAATTAAATAATATAACAGAAAACTTGAATGATAAAATGCCTGGTGAAACTAGCTTGGAAGCTTACAGAGATGATCATGTAAATATTGAAGATCTTAGTCTTAATCAGGTTATTGATATATCGAAGGTTATAACGAATTTTGTTTGTGCTCCTTATATTGAGAACAGTTATATTAAATTTTCGGAAGGCACATTATGTAGGTTGTTTGTTGATCGAATAGAAAAAGGAGAAGTGGATTTTAATAAGCTTAAAGAAAGTTTTAAAGATAAGCTTATTAAAAAATTCCCAGAAAAATTTAATAGTGTCGATATGGAATAGCAGACAATTTATTGTCTGCTATTTGTAAATATACTTGTTTTAAACTATACACAATCTGCACAAAAATAATCCTCTTTTTCTATTTGCATCACCATCTTCCAGATGCTACCATAACCATATCATAGATCAGGAGGACGGTATGGCAGATATCAAGAAGCAAGGTAGTGGCTACATTATAACCAGTAAGTCGAGCAGTTTTAGTATTAGCGGCGCAAATCTGTGGATCGTCGCCGAAATGCTGGCCAGGGGTGCCAGGGAAGTGCGCAGTCGGATGCTGCAGAGTTGGCGGATGTTTTATAAACAATACAAATAGAGCAGTATTGATTATTTTATTAAACATAAAGACGGTTGTTCATTAATTCTACTTACAAGCTTTGACAATTAGCACCCCGAGTGATACAGTTATTGTAATGACTTATTTAAAAGGGGGAGTATTGAAATGGAATGTAAATTGTGTGGTAAAGATGTGAATTTTTTAGTTAAAGGAATATGTAATGATTGCATGCGTGAGTATGGAGCTATAGAAGAAGAGGAAGAAATAATAGACACAAAATACCGTGCTGACTATGACTTGTTTCAACCAAGCACATGGATCCGCGGTTTGAAAATTTTATCACTGATAAATTTTATTGGTAATATATTCATTAGTATTTTTATTGGTGCTAAGGTTGCGGAAATATACGACGGAGGATATGGGTTCATATCTGCAATTGCATATTTAATGATTTCTTTTATGGTTTGCGCATTTGTTATGATTGTTGCGAATGCAGCACAGGATATTGCTGAAATTAATTACAAAATGAAATCAAGATAATTACATTATAAATAAGATAGCATAAACTGATTTTCGATGTCTGGTGTACCTAATAAGTAGCAAAAAATGTGGTTGAATGTGTGTTTTGTAAGATTGAAATTATAAAAGAGTGTATAATTTAGTTGCATCGCTAAATTGAGATATGCTTTATCTTAATATAGAAGTCAAGTGTATCACCATTGCTTCGACAAAGAACAGATGTAGACAGGGGTTTATAAAGATTCGGTTCAGCTCCATAGCTAAAAAAATAGGAAAGCCTATAAAACAGGCTTTCCTATTTTTTTGTTGGTAGATATTTTGGTTACACTCGGTTATATATCGGAATAGGGCAAGTTGTATTTATATGATTAAAATATATTGATAAATCAGGTTCTGTGAGTTATGAAATTTATTCGGATAATATATTGTCCGTACTTTGACAATATGCATGAAAATGGATAAAATATTATCTATGAACAACTTTGATTTTTAAAATCACCAAATGATATTAATATTGAAATTGCTAAAAGAGTAAGTACAAGGAGAAAGGAAAAAAATATCACACAGGAACAACTTAGTGTGAAAGCAGATGTTAGCTATGGTTCAATTAAAAGATTCGAGAGAACCGGCGAGATATCACTATCCTCACTTATAAAAATAGCATTTGCGTTAGGATTGGAGAAAGATTTTGATTTATTATTTTCTAAGAAGGGATATTCATCCATTCAGGAGGTAATCGATGAACAATAAGAAGCAGTTAGAAGTATATATAAATCAAAATCATGTAGGGACATTGGCAGAAACCAAGGATCATCTGGTGGCATTCGAATATAGTGATGAATGGACAAGATCGGGTTTTTCTATCAGCCCAGTCGCATTGCCACTACAAAAGGGTGTTTTTATTTCTAAAAAGTATGATCCATTTGATGGATTGTTTGGAGTGTTTGCAGATAGTCTTCCAGATGGTTGGGGTCGTCTTTTGGTGGATCGGTTATTATTGAAAAATCAGATTACCCCGGCAAGTGTCAGTGCGATTACAAGACTGGCAGTTGTAGGAAATCGTGGTATGGGTGCACTGGAATATCGTCCTTCAAACGAATTGAAGGCAGAAATGACAGAAATGACTTTGGATGAGCTTGCAGTGGAATGTGAAAAGATGTTTGACACAGAGCATTCAGAACACCTAGATGAACTGTTTCGCTTGGGTGGATCCACCGGTGGGGCAAGACCAAAAGTGAATTATGAGATTGATGGGGAAGAGTGGATTGTAAAGTTTCCCTCTTCTATCGATAGAAAAAATATCGGAAAGGAAGAATATGATTACTCCGTTTGTGCAAAGAAATGTCAATTGCCTATGACAGATACAAGGCTTATTCCTTCAAAGTTTTGTGAAGGATACTTTGCAACAAAGCGCTTTGACAGACAAAACGGTCAGAAAATTCACATGACATCAGTGAGTGGCTTATTAGAGACGTCACATCGAATTCCTAACCTTGATTACAACATTTTAATGCAATTAACATTAAAAATAACACATAGTTACGAAGAAATAGAGAAGCTTTTTCGATGGATGTGTTTTAATGTATTTGCACACAATAGAGACGACCATTCTAAAAACTTTTCTTATATTTATAAGGATAAAGATTGGAAGCTGTCACCAGCATATGATCTGACCTATAGCAGTTCCATTGGTGGAGAACATGCTACGACAGTGAATGGTAACGGAAGCACTCCTGGAATGCATGATATTATGGAGGTTGCCAAAAAAGCAAAGATGGATGAGAAGAAAGCTCAAAGAATTGCTGGGGAGATTCAAGAGATTGTATACATAGATTTAAAGGAATATTTGTGATTTTTCAAAAGTAATATTGATAAATTGAGATTTGATCTTGGTTTGTGGTATTTTTACGGTGGTTAGAAATCATATAAATGGGGAAATATAGAACGGAGTAAAAAACACTTTTAACTCAAACAAAAGGGGTAAATTAAAGGCTATTGCTTGCTAAATGAGAGACAGAATATTTATAGTTATAAGCATTCTGAAAGTGACGACCGATATCCAGGTATATGTTGGTGCTTTTGAATGTTAGATTCCAGATGAAGATGGACTGATCAGACAGGCAAGTCGCAGAAAAAGCTTAAAGAAAATATGGGAACTTATTCATGATAAACTGATAATAATTTATGATTTAAGGAATAGAAATAAATGCTGTAAAATGTTAATGTAACTGTTGCCAGACAGTACTTTCGCTAAGTGATAACACCTTAAAGAAGGGGTAAAAATAACAGGACCTGACAAAGTGATCCGATCCGGCAATGCTATATGTAAACCTATAAACTCTATGATATGTTTCGAACGAGGCATATTCATGGGGTTTTTGCTTTTCTAGTGGAAAAGGCGTTTTTAGAACTTAGGTTCGAAATTCAAGTACTGAAAAGCGTACTATGATGTATTTATAATAAGATTAATGGAATAAATAAAGGAATAAATCAAGAAGAAAAGAAAAATAATGGGGAAATTGCGATGGAGGTAGTAAGATGAAGAAAGTTTTATGTTTATTAATGGTTTGTATGATGGCAGGAATATTTTCAGCATGTGGAGAAACTTCTACTAATGAAAAGGCTGTCCAGTCTGATGCAGCAACAGCATCATCATCACCAACAGTAGGTGAAAATGCGGATGTAATCAATGAATCAGAAGTTAACACAGACTCAAAGGATGAAACGGCAGATATGGAAGGTACCATTGCTGTCGATGAGAACCTGTTTACTGTTGATGTGACTATGCCGGCTGCATGTTTCGAGGATGCTACGGACGAATCCTTACAGAAAAATGTAGAAGAGAATGGATATAAGTCAGGTAAATTAAATGAAGATGGTTCAGTGACTTATACAGTGTCGAAAGCACAATACAGTGATTTGCTTGATAATATGAAAGCTATGATTGATGAAACAATTGATGAAATGGTAAGTGGAGAAAGCAAAGTGGAGTCGTTTACAGAGATCACATACAATGAAGACATCAATGAATTCTATGTATATGTAGATAAAGCGTTATATACAAGTTGGGATTCTTTAAATGCACTGAGTCTTTATGTAGTAGGAGCATACTATCAGATTCTTGCAGGAAACGATGACAAAACAATCATTGTAGACTTTATTGATAAAGACACCGGAGAAGTTATTGAATCAGGAGATTCAAGCAAAATGGTGCAGTGAGAGGACTCATAGTCAGAAAATACAGATAATACTGATGAAGCGAGTCTGCAAGGTACGAGCCAGTTTGATAAAATGACCATTGTCGATAATGAGAGTATTAAAATCACTATGCTTGAATATGACCCCAATGGAGACTGGGGTGCTGCATTTACCTGTCTGATTGAAAACAAAACAGACAAAACACTGACGTTCTCAATCGATGATGTATCCGTGAATGATTTTATGTGTGATCCATACTGGGCCGAAACAGTGGCACCAGGCAAGAAAACATATTCAGATATTAGTTGGAGTGAAAGTTCTCTTGCCGGTAACGGAATAAACTATATTGAGAATGTTGAAGGAAGGATCAAAGCATACGACAGCGATGACTGGATGGCTGATGATCTGTTCAATCAGGTAATTGGTGTACAGATCAAGCAATAAGAAACGGTCCATATTGGTTTTGCTCTTGCAGACTAGGAGGGGATTTAATGTTTAACTTCTTGTGTAAATTATTTAACTTTGATCATGACAACAATATAGATACATGCGAAGAAAATGCAGGTCTTTCTATCATGACTGAAGCAATGGATACTAATGAAAAAAGAAAAAGAGCAAAAGTTGGACTGTCGGACCTTTCACTGGATGAAATTGAAGATATGGATATTACAGAATTATTGGATGTATTGGAGGATGAAGGGATGGATTTAGATGACTACGAGGAGTAGTGAATGTTATACGTGATTTTTGGGAAACCATAAATGAGTAAAGATAAATTTTTGATTAGGAGGAAATGCTATGATAAAAAGATTTTGCTTTTTGTTTTTGGTTGCTTCGTGGACTTACTAAGGATAATAAGGTTTAAAAAGATTGGATGGGGTATAAAGGTGAGATCAGAGATAATGATCAAGTTTTTTGTTGATTAAAAGAAAAATTTATTGTAAATAGGATAAATTAGCAATACAATTAAATTAAGTATAAATATAAATGTTAGGAAGGGTTTGAAAGTAAATGAAAATAGAAATGGGAGAAAGTCTGTTTTATTCATGGTTACGACATGTTAAAGAGTGTCAGGTTGTTCAAACAAACTGGAAAACATCACCAAAATGGACTCTAATGCATGAAGATGATTTGCATAACCTTCATGTTACAACGGATAAACATTTTAGAGCAAAATATAATTATAATATATTTAAGCAGAATTCTTCACTTTCGCAAATAATTCAACAAGCAGAATGTGATGCTATTGGAATAGCTTTACAAGATAGCGTTAACGTTATTTATACTGTTGATGTTGCGTTCCATGAAGCTGGACTAAATTATGGAACCAGGGATGTAACTGTAATGAAGGTTATAGCGAAGCTTGTAAGGACTGCAATGTGTCTTAGGGGGTATTTAGGCACAAAAAACGCAGATATTATTTTTGCATCACCTAAAATTAACTCGGCTGTCTACGGAGATTTAGAACCGTGTATAAAAGATTTAAATGATATTTTTTTAAAACATGGATTTGGGTTTAGAGCAAGAATAATAGCGAATGAGGAGTTTAATGACACAGTTTTGCAACCAATATTACTAGTAAGTGATGGAGTTGCAGATACTTCAGAATTATTTCTTCGATCATATCAAATGTTTAATATGTTTACCAATAAAGCTGTCCCCAATATGACAAAACAGACTTCTATAGCAAGGCCTGTCCAAGGAAATGATTCAAGTAGTATAGAATATACTAATGAGAGTATATATAAAGAACTAAAAATTGGAAGGCTTGCACAAGTTGTATTTCGGAAAATCCTTGAGGAAGGTCAAGTTACTGAGGGAGAGGTTTATTATATGCAACAGGCTGAGTATAGTAAGCAATTTTTTGATTTGCAGTATCCCGTACTTGTAAAAGCTAATTCGAATTACGATCCTGTAAGATATTATGTAAATCCAATTATAATCAGAGGTGAAAAATATATGTTGTGTTCCCAATGGTTTGAAACAGATGCGAACAATGACAGACCTTATTTGGTAAAATGGATCGAAACACACATAAAAACCAATAATTCATTTAACAAAAGATTGGAAAGCAACGAAAAAATAGAAGAAGTTAATGATAAAAGATTAATAAGAGTTGATGCATATTGCTCACACTGTGGAAATAAGATTACGACTGCAGGGATGAAATTTTGTACAAATTGTGGTAGCCTGTTGAGAAGTAGTTAATAATGTTCCTTTAGATGTAAAAAGAAAATGCCTTAGTTGGAAGCAGATTGTATATTAAATAATAAGATTAATTTATTGAGAATAGGTCATACAGAACGAATGAAAAAAGATTATGTATCTGCAGTATGTGACTGGATAAATAATAAAATTAGCAAAGAAGCTATGTTATATTACAGCATGGCTTCTTTTTTATTAATCAGAACTTAAGTTCGAAACTCAAGAGAGTTATTTTGGACAGACATCATGGTATTATTGATTATAACAACTAATATAAGATACTACATACTTTTAGGAAAGGAATGGTTAATCAAATGAAAAGAATCTTTGTTGACTTTGAAATGAATCCGATTCAAAGGAGATTTACAGAAGCAAGATGTATTTGTCAAAATGAAATAATTGAAATAGGTGCTGTCTTACTAGATGATGAAAATGAAGAAAGAGCACATTTTAAAATGTATGTAAAGCCTGAATACAATGTGATTGCTGAAAGATATGAACGGTTAACAGGTGTGACAAATAAAATTGTAGCAACTGCTCCTGCTTTTGAAGAAGCAATGCTTGAGTTCTTAATTTGGTGTGAGGATCAATGCAAAGATGATGAAGTAACCATATATGCCTGGAGTGAAAGTGATCTATGTCAGATGCAGAGTGAAATGCAGTTGAAAAGTGTTGATATTGATGTTTTTGGTTTGTTAACTACGGATTGGAAAGATTATCAGAAAGAATTTTGCAACATGTTAGGGATTGAACATATTATTTCTCTAGAATGTGCGGTTAAAGCGATTGGCGAACTATTTACAGGAAGAATGCATGATGCTTTATGTGATGCCAGAAATACGGCTAAGATATTTTCATGTGCAATGGATAAAGAGATATTTAATGAAAAGATCAGGCCGATAACAGAAGTATTTATTCAGACTGAACCTACAACATATTCATTGGGAGAATTATTTAAAGAAAAGAATTTTGGATTTTCAGTAGCGTGAGTATAAATGATCATTAAGTTATATCTCAAAGGTTATTCCGTATCAAAACATAATAGTATTCTCTTAATTTGATGGGGATAGAAGAATATAGGTAGTGTAATATTATTTTATAAATTGCGAATAATATTTTAGCTTTATATACAAGTGAACATGCAAACATGAAAAACATAAATGGAGTTATTTATAAGATAGAGAAGCAATATAATGGTTCAATTGTCAAGACACCATTTTCAAAATTTATAATGAACCAGATATTTACAGTTAAGGTGTGTACTTTACCCTATGCAGCGTCTTCATCCATTTTTAGCAATGCTGGGTAATAGAGGCTCGCTGGTGTCTGGTAA
>QKAS01000063.1 GCA_003246295.1 Clostridia bacterium
AAAAAGTTAAAAATCCAAACAAATAAGACACCCAAATGGCTGCAGTCTGGGAAAATTCCGTGGCTTACATTAACTTTTAGCATTGCATTGATGATTTCTATGAAAAGAGTTTGGCAGATTAACTTACCTATTTTACTTATTTGGTTATTTATTTCCATCTTTATGACTTTAAGATATAGGCCCTATGTGTTTCATAATTTACTATGTCCTTTTGGTATTCTTCAAAAAACATTTGGTAGATTTTCAAGATATTCCAAGAATGTAGATAGTAATAAATGCGTTGGATGTAAACTTTGTGTAGGTGTATGTCCAACAGAGGCGATAAAAGTAAATAATGAAAAAAAGGCAAAGATTGACACGGCTTTGTGTTTGCAGTGTACTAATTGCAGTCAGGTATGTCCTAAAGAAGCGATTCAATACAATAAATTAAAACAATAAGAAATACAAGAAAAAAATCGAACTATAGAAGAAAATTGTTTGAATTAGCTGACTAATATATTATAATGTAATAAGTAGTTAAAATTGTAAAGTTGGGAGGAATTACATGATAGAACAAATATTTCAATTATCAAAAGGAAATGAAAAGGTTGTAGAGAAAGTAGTACAGGATGATAATATTCACTATATTCATATGATATTTAACAAAGAGGAAGGTTTACCTGAACATTTTTCCAATTCTAATGTATACATGACTGTGGTAAGAGGTAAATTATCAATTGGACTTGACGATGAAGAGATTCATGAGTATGAATCAGGAACCTTATTAAAAATTCCGGTAAACACAAAAATGAATGTTAAGAATATGCACGAATCCACCTTGGAGCTTATAGTAGTGAAAGCGCCCGCACCAGGAAAGTAATTCATTCATGGCAACTATTAATTTGAGATAGAGAATTCATTCAGGAGGTATTTATTATGAGCATGTTTTGTTATCAATGCCAGGAAACGGCAAAAGGAACAGGTTGTGAAATCAAAGGGGTTTGTGGTAAAAACGAAGAGGTTGCAAAATTACAGGATTTATTAATCTATGTGTCAAAAGGTATTTCTGAACTTGTAGTCAAAGGGAAGCTAGATGTTTCTGGTATTATGGAGACGAACAGAGAAATACTTACTAGCTTGTTTATGACCATAACAAATGCAAATTTCGACGAAAATGCTATCGAAAAGCAAATTATTAAAATGATTCATGTACGTGATGATTTGGGAAAGAAAGTATTGCTAGATGTCTGTCATGATTCCGTATCTTTTGAAGTGGGATCCAGAGTACAGATGCTTGAAAAAGCTTCACAAGTAGGTGTATTAGCCACAGAAAATGAAGATGTAAGATCTCTTCGAGAGTTAATCATATATGGACTAAAAGGTATGGCTGCCTATGCAGAACATGCATATAATATTGGGAAGGAAGATAGCTCTATCTACTCTTTTGTATATGAAGCATTGTCTGCTACACTTGATGATACGCTTTCAGTCAATGACTTGGTTGCCCTTACACTGAAAACTGGTGAATATGGTGTTAAAACTATGGCATTGCTTGATGAAGCAAACACATCAAAATATGGCAATCCTGAGATTACTTCTGTTAATATTGGAGTAAGAAATAACCCAGCTATTTTGATTTCGGGACATGATTTAACAGATTTAGAACAGCTTTTAGAACAGACAAAGGGAACTGGAGTAGATGTATACACGCATGGAGAAATGCTCCCGGCACACTATTATCCAGCCTTCAAAAAGTATGAAAACTTTGTTGGAAATTATGGAAATGCATGGTGGAAACAGGTTGGAGAATTTGAAACATTCCATGGCCCGATTCTTTTCACAACAAACTGTATCGTACCACCAAAGAGTGATGAAGTACAGAAACGAATTTTTACAACAGGTGCATCGGGATATCCAGGATGTTCTCATATTATTGCAGATGAAAAAGGAAAGAAAGACTTTTCCGAACTGATTGCAATGGCAAAAACATTATCTGCACCGGAAGAAATTGAAACAGGAAGTATTGTGGGCGGCTTCGCGCATAATCAGGTAATTGCTCTTGCTGATAAAGTAGTTGAAGCTGTAAAGACTGGAGCAATTAAAAAATTCTTTGTTATGGCTGGTTGCGATGGAAGAATGAAGTCAAGAGAATACTACACTGAATTCGCAAAAAGCCTTCCAGGTGATACGGTAATCCTTACAGCAGGTTGTGCAAAATTCAGGTACAATAAGCTGGGATTAGGCGATATAGGTGGAATACCAAGAGTGTTGGATGCAGGTCAGTGTAATGATTCCTATTCACTTGCAGTAATTGCATTAAAGTTAAAAGAGGTATTTGAATTAGAAGATATTAATGATCTTCCAATTGAGTTTAATATAGCATGGTATGAGCAAAAAGCAGTGATTGTACTTCTTGCACTTTTATATCTTGGCGTTAAAAATATTCATTTAGGACCAACATTGCCTGGATTTTTATCACCAAATGTTGCAAAAGTATTAATCGATACATTTGGAATAGCAGGAATCGGCACTGTTGAAGATGATATCAAATTATTTATGGCATAAATAGAGAAGGAGGTATTTTGAAATGAAAGCTGATATAGATAGAGATGGCTGTATTTCTTGTGGATTGTGTGCTTCTATATGTTCAGGAGTGTTTCGTATGGGAGATGATGGGCCAGCAGAAGTATATGTAGAAACGGTTCCTAGTGATTTGGAAAAGGATGCACTTGAAGCACAGGATAGTTGTCCAGTTTCTGTAATTACAGTGGAATAGCAGTGCTCATTTTACATAACGTTTGATGAGGCGATATTTGAAATAGGAAAAATGAATGATTAGTGGCAGGTGATATTATGAATACAAGTGCGCAAGTAATGGAAGAAACAATTAAATATTTTGATGGCGATCTGAAACGTATCAATCACCTCGTTAAAGTATATGGATTTGCTAAGACAATAGGAGAATTGGAAGGATTGGACGAAAAGACACAGAAAATCCTTGAGATCACTGCGATTATTCATGATATTGGCATAAAAATCAGTGAAAAAAGGCATAATAGTTCTTCTGGGTATTATCAGCAACTAGAGGGTCCTAATGAGGCAAGAACATTACTAGAGGGTCTAGGGATTGAAGATACTATTATCGATCGAGTATGTTGGTTGATTGCACATCATCATACCTATCAGAATATTGATAAACCTGACTATCAGATATTGGTGGAAGCAGATTTCTTAGTGAATGCATATGAAGATAATATGGACAAGAATGCAATTGAGAGTATAAAAACAAAAGTATTTAGAACTGAATCAGGAAGAAGATTATTAGACATGATGTATTAGCTGTAGAATTTGTCTTAGTTAGGAGAAAGCTATGGATAAAAAAATCAACCTTAATCATACCGTATATGAGCTATGTATGGAATATCCAGAAATCTCAGACCTTTTAAAGGAAATGGGCTTTCACGATATTGTGAAGCCAGGCATGATGCAAACTGCAGGACGCTTTATGACAATACCCAAAGGTGCAGCCATGAAAAAAATCAGTCTAGATTTCATTAAGAATACTTTACAGGAAAAAGGATTTCAAATAGAAGAGGAGGAGATTGAATGAGTGAATTAATCAATAATAGAGAATTAAGGCAGAAAACAATAAAAGATATTATTAAACAACTTCATGAAGGAAAAACGATAGATGAAGTCAAAGCTCAATTTGAAGAAGCTTTTGATGGGGTATCCGCATCTGAAATATCGGAAGCAGAGGGGGCATTGATTTCAGAAGGGCTTCCAGTGGAAGAAATTCAGAAATTATGCGATGTACATGCTTCTGTTTTTAAAGGTTCTATTGAAGAAATTCATCAGTCAACAGATCCGAGCGTAATTCCAGGGCATCCTTTAAATATTCTAAAGCTTGAAAATAGAGAGATCGAGAGAATCATAAAAGACAAAATACGTAATAAACTCAATCTGATAAATAGCGAAGAGGGTATCAATGAGATTTGTTCAGGGATTGAAAACCTTGGGAAAATAGGAATACATTATAAGAAGAAAGAAAATTTACTATTTCCTTATATGGAAAAGTACGGTATAACAGCGCCACCTAAGGTTATGTGGGGAGTAGATGATGAAATACGAGCAGCTATAAAGGAAGTAAAAGAATTATTTGAAGGCAAGAACAGTGATACTAAAAATACTGTAACAAAACTGGAGGAGGTTCTCACTAAAGTAGAAGAAATGATTTTCAAAGAAGAAAATATCATGATTCCTATGCTTATGGAAAAATTAACACAGGATGAATGGAAAATTATTGCGGATGAAAGTGGGGAGATAGGTTATCTTATTGAAAACATTCCAGTCTGGAAGCCTATACGTAATGAGAATTCTTCACAACTTGATACGATGGAATCAAAAGATATACCTGGATTTATTAAGTTACCATCTGGAATATTTGATATAGAGGAATTAACATGCATGTTAAACACTCTTCCTTTTGACATCACGTTTGTTAATAAAGATGATGTAGTTAAATATTTTTCGGAAGGTAAGGAAAGAGCTTTCCCGAGAACAAAAGCTATCATTGGACGAAATGTATCAAATTGTCATCCACCTGCAAGTGTGCATATTGTGGAAAATATCGTGGAAGATTTCAAAGCCGGAAAGAAAGATCAGGAAGATTTTTGGATTCATGCAGGAGAAAAATTTATCTTGATAAGATATTATGCTGTTCGAAATGAAAAGGGTGAGTACCTTGGAGTTTTGGAGGTAACACAGGACATCAAACCAATACAAGAAATTTCTGGAGAAAAAAGATTATTATCTGAATAAAATAGATTTGGAAAAGCCGTTGAGAAATCAGCGGTTTTTTTGTTTTATTAAACTTAATAGCGAAAGGGAAAGTAAGATGCAAATTTATAAACGGCAGAAGATACCACCATAGAGTTGACAATTAAAAAAAATAGCAACTCATAACCCGGGGAGATACAAGCTTTTTTGTATCTCCCTATTTTTATTTCAGGAGGAATTATTATGATGAATTACGAGATTTTTAAAGAAGTAGTAACAGAGAAATTTATGGATTATATGTCTGGTCAGTATAAAGACATGAAGTTGGAGATTCGCCCAGTTGACAAAGTAAATGTAACTTTAGATGGAATGAATCTTGTGGGAGAAGGTAACATTACCGTAACACCGACTATTTATATCAATGACATGTATGAGCATTATCAAAAGACAAATGATCTTCAGGAGGTATTGCAGATGGCAGCGTCCAAAATGGAACATGCATTAAAGGAAGCGCCGGATGTAGTGCCAGCGATAGATTTTACCGCAGCGAAAGATAACATTGTATTCCAGCTTGTGAACACGGAGCAGAATAAGGAAATGTTACTAGACATGCCAAACAGATCTTTTCAGGATTTATCCATTATTTATCGCTGGATTGTGAAAACGGATGTAGAGGGGATTCAGAGTACCGTGATTCATAATTCCCTTGCAGAGAAACTTGGAATTTCAGAGGAGCAGATGTTTAAACTTGCCGTGGAAAATACCAGAAGAATTTTCCCACCAACGGTGAAATCCATGAATGATGTTATTCGCGATATGTTTATGAAGGATGGTATGCCTGCTGAAATTGCAGATATGATGATTGGTGAAATGCCAGCAGAACAGACGATGTGGGTAATCAGTAATGACAGAGGTATCAATGGGGCGATTTCAATGTTGTATGAGGATAAGCTTCATGGTTTGGCGGAAAATCTCGGAACAGACCTATATATTATGCCTTCATCGCTGCACGAGGTTATCGCAGTATCTGCTTCTATGGGAGATCCTAATGAACTTGCACAGATTGTAGCGGAAATCAATATGGATCAGGTTGCATTGGATGAGCGATTATCCAATCAGGTATATCATTACGATAAGGACTTAAGAAAGCTTAGTCTAGCTACAGATACTCCAAATAAGCGTTTAGATGGAATTGTTGCGGAACCAAAGCTTATCTATGATTCCAAGAATCAGTCCAGATAGGAGGTTTTGATGGAGCAGGAACATAAAGAAACAGCACTTACCATGCAGGAACTGATTGCTCTTATCAATAATGCTGAAGAGGATTTTCTTATAAGTATTCCGCTTGAAGGGGAGGCTGATACAAATGCCAAAGAAGAATGAATTCAAGCTGGATGTGGTTTCGATAAGGCTTGTCAAGGACGCTCCCATATACTCGGAGCGTCCTTTCAACAGCCCCTATGAAGTGGTAGCAGCTCTTGGGAATTCCATGTGCGAACTTGATAGAGAAGTCGTATGTGTGGTGAATCTAAAGACAGACCTTACTCCTATTAATGTGCATTTTGCCAGTATGGGAGCATTAAACGAAGCCATGGCACATCCAAGGGAATTGTTTAAGACAAGTATCCTTAGTAACGCTGCAAGTATGATGATTGTCCATTGCCATCCTTCTGGAAATTTATTACCAAGTAAAGCAGATACCATGATGACGGACAGGATGAACAAATTATGTGAACTAATTGGAATTCCTTTAATTGATCATGTGATTGTGGGTGGAGACAATCGAGAGTTCTTTAGCTTTAAGGAAAAAGGATTGATAACCAATCCCAAAATCACCTTAGTGAAAGACTATATGACATTGGATTTTCCATCCCCAATGATAGCAGAGAGAGAGAAGGCAAGGTGATTGTGATTGCAAGGAAGCAGATTTACGGAAGAAGAGTTGGCAGTTGCAAAGAGTGTGGACTTGACAGCGGTTGCTTCTTGTCTCGGATTTACAGTAAAACGAGTGGGAAGATATCACACGCTAAAGGAAATGGATTCGGTGAGAATTTACAACAGAAGTCATTGGTTTCGATGGTCAAGGCAATATGAAAAAGGCAGCAATGGTGGTTCACAGATTGACTTTCTCAGGGTGTTTGCTGGTATGGAAGTAAAAGAAGCTGTATTTTGGCTTCTGGATTTTGTGGGATATCGAAGAGTGCAGGAAGAGAATAAGAAGCTGGAATTAAAGTATCAAGTAAGCAGGGAGCCAGAAAAGACAAAGGAGTTTGTTCTTCCGTTACCATCCAGAGACAATTCTTATTTGTATTCGTATCTAAGGGAAGAACGTGGATTAAGCGATCAGGTTATAAACTATTTTATTGAAAAGAATCTGATTTATGAGAGCAGACACTATCATAATGTGGTCTTTAAAGGAAATGACAAAGATGGAATTACCAGATTTGCAAGTATGAGAGGTGTATTTGATAAGGAAGGCAAGTTTTTCAAATGTGATGTTGCAGGCAATGATAAGAATTATGGATTTAACGTAACAAATGCTGAAAGTACGGAGCTAGTTGTGTTTGAAGCTGCGATTGATCTTATGAGCTATATGGATATTTTTTCTGATTTTGAATCGAATATGCTTTCACTTGGAATGCTTGCAGATGCACCGCTTATTACATTTCTAAAGGAGAATTCCCAGATATCATCCATACGATTTTGCCTTGATAATGACGAGCCAGGAAGAAAGGCTTCATTGGAATTATGTGAGAAATACTATGAACTCGGATATGAAGTGGAGGATAGCCCACCACCATCAGGATTTAAAGACTATAACGAATGGATTGTGGCAAAGAAACGAGATTTTGAAGTTCCAATGAACTGTGATAGCAGAAAGTGCTATCAAAATAAGACAGTGATAGTAAAAAGTGCACTCACAAAGCAAAAGTGATAGCAAAAAGTGCACTCACATTTTAGGGGCAGTCAAGGCAATAGAAATTATAACCATAAAGTGATAGCAGAAAGTGCGCTCACATTTGCCAAGTGATAGTAAAAAGTGCACTCACAAGGCAAAAGTGATGGTGTGGTCCTATGTCAAGATTTAGTACAAGTTAAAATGAGAAAAAGTTCCTCAAGTTAACTTGCTAAAAGCAGGCTGCCATCCTGGCTCTGCTCATATAGTTTTTCAAAGTCATTTGGTGACATATAATCACAATGACTATGAATGC
>QKAS01000001.1 GCA_003246295.1 Clostridia bacterium
GTATTCGGTTTTGAGGGTATCATGGAAGAAAAAGATACCTAATGATCCTCGATAGCTCAATGGTAGAGCACACGGCTGTTAACCGTGGGGTTGTAGGTTCGAGTCCTACTCGGGGAGCTCGACCACCGTGTGAAAAGCGGAGGGTAAAACAGATAAGGCTCCGTGGTCAAGCGGTCAAGACATCGCCCTTTCACGGCGGTAACACGGGTTCGATTCCCGTCGGAGTCACTATATACCGTAAATAATTAGCCGATATGGCTCAATTGGCAGAGCAGCTGATTTGTAATCAGCAGGTTATCGGTTCGAGTCCGATTATCGGCTTTTTTCCCGAAAGGGTTGCGGACCTTTAGCTCAGTTGGTTAGAGCAACCGGCTCATAACCGGTCGGTCCTGGGTTCGAGTCCCCGAAGGTCCATTTTTCACAAGTTTGTTTAGGCCCAGTGGCTCAGTTGGTTAGAGCGCCGCCCTGTCACGGCGGAGGTCGTCGGTTCGAGTCCGATCTGGGTCGTTTGTTTTAAAAATTTTTTGGGATCTTAGCTCAGCTGGGAGAGCATCTGCCTTACAAGCAGAGGGTCATAGGTTCGAGCCCTATAGGTCCCATTTTATTTGCCGGCGTGGCGGAACTGGCAGACGCACAGGACTTAAAATCCTGCGGGACTAATCTCCCGTACCGGTTCGATTCCGGTCGCCGGCATTTAATTCATTGCAATAGAAGATAGATATATCGTACTTTCTATTGTGTTATAAGTGGGCGTAGCTCAGCTGGATAGAGCGTTTGGCTACGGACCAAAAGGTCGGGGGTTCGAATCCTCTCGCCCACATTGTAGAGTCTTGTAAACAGAACAAGGCTCTTTTTGTTATATGAATGAAGCTATTATGCAGATGGGAGATATATGAACGATAAAAAAAATTATAAACATCAAGAATATTTTATGCCAACAACAAGATATGCAATTGTTCAAGGGAATTTCTGGATGAGTTTTTGTATTATATTTAGCTACGCAAGCGTATACCTGTTGTCAAAAGGTTTTAAAAGCTCACAAATTGGAATGATAATCGCAGCAGCTGGACTTATATCTGCAGTTCTACAGCCAATTGTTGCAGATATTGCAGATCGTGCAAAGTTGATATCACTTCGTCAGATTATAGCTTCATTTTCTGTTGTAATGATGATACTTGCCGGAGTATTATTGGTTCCCAAACTGCATATGATAGTGATTGCTTTTGTCTATGCCGGTTTAGTAGCAGTATTACAGATTATAACGCCGTTAGTAAATGCAGCTGGTATGGAATGGATTAATAAAGGGGTACCAGTTAATTTTGGAGTCGCAAGGGGAACGGGATCTTTGCTATTTGCAGCAATTTCTTATATAGCAGGTGTAGCAGTTTCTAAGTTTAGCACGGATGTCATTCCTGTTTTGGTTGTCTTATTTTATATTCTTCTGTTCGTGGCAATTCTTACATTTCATTTTTACGGTGTTGAAGTAAATGAGAATAAAAGTTTTGAGCAAATATCTGCCGTAGAAGTACAAGAGGATTCTACGAGTGGAATAATTCGTTTTTTTAGAAGATATCAGAAGTTTGGAGTATTATTAATTGGAATTACAATTTGTTTTGCAAGCCATAATATACTAAATAATTTTATGTTTCAGATTGTAGCAAACCAAGGCGGTTCAAGCGCACAAATGGGAACAGCAATGGCAATTGCAGCGGCGATTGAGTTACCAACAATGGTTTTGTTTTCCTATGTGATACTTAAAATAAAAAGTTCATCTTTGCTTGTAGTATCAGGAATCTTTTTTACTATAAAATCTCTGTTGACTTTCTTGGCGGGAAGCATGATTGGAATCTATGCAGCACAATTTTCCCAGGCGCTGGGTTTTGCACTTTTTGTACCAGCTTCAGTATATTATGTCAACCATTTAATGAGTGAAAAGGATAAAGTTAAGGGACAAGCCTACATGACAGTGACGAATACCGTAGGTAGCATTGCTGGAAGTCTTCTTGGTGGTATATTGATTGACTATGCGGGCGTGTCCAATATGCTGCTTGCATCCACAATCATTGCCTTTATAGGCGCGATAATTATATTTTTTGGTGTTGAAAAAAGAACGTGAATAAAATAAGAATATTAACCCAAAAACCTAAAATAATAATAGGCACCTTCCTTACTGGTGATCCAGTAAAGAGGGTGCCTATTACTTATAGCGGGTTTATTAATGTGTTTTCATTTAAGTATATGGTCTAATGAATATTATCCCATAGTCACGATAACATCGTATACTTTTTTGTCTGGAGTATATGGAACAATATTTCCGTCTATTTTAACACCATCAACAATCATTTCACGAACACCTTTGGAAACCTGATTAGGATTTTTAACCGTGATATGATAATCAGCCCCACGATAATTACGCGTTACTGTGAAATCACCGAACTGATCAGGTAAACATGGATCGATGCTAAGACCCTTATGCGTAGGATAAATTCCTAAAATATATTGAGATACATTAACAAAAGTCCATGCTGCAGTTCCTGTTAGCCAGCTGTTTTTTGCTTCACCATGGAACTTGGCATCTGCCCCTGCAATCATCTGTGAATATACATAAGGTTCTGTTCTATGTACTTCACTGATATCTTCAAGATAGGAAGGACAAGTTTTTTTGTAAATTTCAAAAGCACGATTACCGCGTCCGATTGTTGTTTCGGCAATAGAAACCCATGGATTGTTATGACAGAAAATACCAGCATTTTCTTTATATCCCGGAGGGTATGAACTTACTTCCCCAAGTTCAAGATGATATTCGGTATAAGCCGGCTGTAATATCATAATTCCGTAGTTGGTATCAAGACGTTCTTTTACAGAATCTAATGCTTTTACTGCATATCCTTCTTCAACGCCAACACCAGCAAGCACACAGAATCCTTGTGACTCAATAAAGATCTGACCTTCTTTGCATTCTTTCGATCCAATTTTATTGCTATAGGCATCATAAGCGCGAAGGAACCAGTCGCCATCCCACCCATCTTTTAAAATTGCATCATTCATAATACTTACTTCGTTCAATGCACGATCAGATTCTTTGTTGTCGCCCTTTAACTGACAGAGCTCAGCATATTCTTTTCCGTACTTTACAAACATACCTGCAATAAAAACTGATTCTGCGACAGGACCCTCACTTGGACCAAAAGTCTGGAACGATTCACCTGGGTGTTCAGAAAAGCAGTTCAAATTAAGACAGTCATTCCAGTCTGCACGACCAATTAATGGAAGAAGATGTGGACCTTTATGATGAACGATATAATCGAAGGAGCGTTTTAAGTGTTCCATAAGAGGCTGTGCTTTTGTATCATCATTGTCAAAAGGAACCATTTCATCAAGAATACTCATATCACCGGTTTCTCTGATATAAGCAGAAGTACCAGCAATTAACCAGAGGGGATCATCATTAAAGCCACTTCCGATATCTGAATTCCCTTTTTTTGTCAGAGGCTGGTATTGGTGATATGCACTGCCATCTTCAAATTGTGTAGAAGCGATATCGATAATTCGCTCTCTTGCTCTGTCTGGAATCAAATGTACAAATCCGAGTAAATCCTGACAAGAATCACGGAATCCCATACCACGACCGATTCCTGATTCATAATAAGAAGCTGATCTGGACATGTTAAAGGTAACCATACACTGATACTGATTCCAGATGTTGACCATACGATTTACATGCGCATCTGATGAACTTACATTATATTTAGCAAGGAGGTTCTTCCAATAGGTATTCAATTTTGTAAAAGATTCACTTACCTGTTCTTCTGTCTGATATTTTGAAAGCATTTTAAGGGCAGGCATTTTGTTGATAATACCGTGAGATTCCCACTTTTCTGATGGTTCATTTTCTAAATATCCTAATACGAAAATAAATGTTTTACTTTCTCCTGGTGCAAGAGAAACATTCAACTGGTGTGATGCAATTGGTGACCAGCCACTTGCCATTGAATTACTGCATTCACCATTTTTTACGGCATCTGGTGAATCTGGTCCGTTGTAGGATCCTAAGAAAGCATCACGGCTGGTATCAAAACCATCAACTGCCTGATTCACAGAATAGACTGCATAGTGATTTCTTCTTTCGCGATATTCTGTCTTATGGTAGATAGTTGAACCAATTACTTCAACTTCACCGATGCTTAAGTTACGCTGAAAATTCTTCATATCATC
Source organism: Clostridia bacterium (assembly GCA_003246295.1). GTDB lineage: Bacteria > Bacillota > Clostridia > Lachnospirales > Lachnospiraceae > SZUA-378. Next base: position 4,216 of record QKAS01000001.1, read on the forward strand.
ATCAGCATTCCAAAGACACCATTCTACATAAGAAAAAAGAGTCAGATTTTTATTTGCGTCTGACTGATTTGTGAGAGTTACTTTTGTGACTTCGCAGTTGTCATCCATTGGGACAAATGTCAGAAGGGATGCCTGGAGATTATTTTTTGCAGATGTAAATTTTGAATAACCAATTCCGTGTCTGCATTCATAGGAATCAAGTTCAGTTCTGACAGGTTGCCATCCTGGATTCCAAACAGTATCATTTTCCTTAATGTAAAAATATTTTCCGTTATTATCGTAAGGTACATTATTATAACGATAACGGGTCAAGCGTAATAACTTGGCATCCTTATAAAAGGAATATCCACCGCAGGTATTTGAAACCAGCGAAAAGAAATCATTACATCCCAGATAGTTGATCCATGGTAATGGAGTTTTTGGGGTGTTGATAACATATTCCTGATTCGCGTCATCAAAATAACCGAATTTCATACTTTATCTCCTTGTTTGTTCTGTGACAGCAGTTACTCTATAAGAGACTGCTTAAAATGAATCGGGTCATAGGCCCATAAAAATTAGAAAACGTTTAAGTAAATATGCGAAATGGTACTTACGGAGTTTATTATATATAAGAAATCCATTAAAATCAACATATTTTAATCAGAAAAGGAAAATTGAAATAAGAACAGATTGTGATGTATCTTCTGTAAAGGATATTTATATGTCGTTATGTTTTTGTAAAAACAGTAAAAAATTATTCATAACGACATAAAAAAGAAAGATTCTAATGAAAGTAATGTAAAAAATAAACAAATAAAATTCGTAATTCTATTGAAACGAATAAAAAAATATAATATAATGTAAACGCAAACGTTTAAGTTTTGCTATTTTTAATAATCATCTCTGGACCTTACCAGCCAGCGAGAGGAGAAGATATGGTTTCAATGAAAGATATATCGATAGCCTGTGGTGTATCGATAGCAACAGTAAGTAAAGCAATTAATGGGCACAAGGATATAGGAGAAGATACCCGTGCATATATAAAGAAAACAGCAAAGGAAATGGGATATTTTCCCAATTCATCAGCCAGAGCATTGAAGACAAACAAATCCTATAATCTGGGAGTTCTGTTCGCTGATGAATCAAGAAGTGGTCTTACACATGATCATTTTGCAAATGTATTGGATAGTTTCAAGGTTACTGCAGAAGGGAAAGGATACGATATTACATTCCTTAATTGTAATAAGAAGAGAAAGGATAGGATGTCTTATCTTGAACATAGCATGTACAGAGGGTTTGATGGTGTTGTGATTGCCTGCGTTGACTTTTATGATCCTGAAGTGATAGAACTGGTTAATTCTAAAATTCCAGTTGTTACACTCGACCATCTTTTTAATAATAGAATTGCAGTTGTATCCAATCACATTAAAGGAATGAGCGATCTGGTAAACTATATTTATAGTAAAGGTCATAGAAAAATAGCATATATACATGGTGCAGACTCATCAGTTACAAGAAGTCGTCTTGCAAGTTTTTATAAAACGACTGAAGAACTTGGACTGGCAATACCTGATGAATATATGAAAGAAATTGTTTATCGTGATACTGTGAAAGCAGGTATTATGACAGAAGAATTGTTGCAACTAAAAGAACCACCTACTTGTATTATTTACGCCGACGATTTTTCAGCTTTAGGGGGAATGAATGTCATTAAAAGTCATGGAATGAGTATACCAGATGATATTTCAATTGCAGGATATGATGGTATTAATATTTCATCTTCATTAGAACCACAGTTAACGACAATTAAGCAAAATACAAAGCTACTTGGAAAAATTGCAGCAGAAAAGTTAATCAGTATCATAGAAAAACCAAAAACAACCATAGTAGAACCTATTGTAATAGAGGGAACCCTTATGGAGGGAAGATCCGTTAAGGCTATCTAAACACACCATAAATCATTTATTAAAAGATACTTAAATCTGCAGTGGAATGCTTGGATTCTACATGAAGTTGAGGTAATATTATTTTCAGAAACTTATGAAAATGATGGTATGGTGAAAAATGAGCAGAGCAGAGTTTATTGAAAAATTAAGGATAGCACTTTCTGGAAATGTTAACATCAATAAAATTGATGAAAATATCAGGTTTTATAATGATTACATTGACATGGAAGTAAAAAAAGGAAAAAGTGAATTGATTGTACTAGAACAACTTGGAGATCCACGACTCATTGCAAAGACAATTATCGAGGCTAACAAAGTTGCAGGAAATGTGTCAGAAGAAAAAGAACCAATTTATGATGAATATGAAGATTCAACCGAACATTCATCTAAAAGCCGTTTTGTATTTCCAAGATTGAATGCGTTACTGACCATAGTGGTCGTTATAATGGCTTTATTGCTCTTGATTAGTCTATTTACAACAGTTATTTCATTTTTGGCACCGGTCTTATTTCCTATATTTCTGTTTTTCTTAATTTATAGGATTTTTCAATCTTTCTGGAGATAAAAATAATTTTCAATAAAATAGAAAAAGAAATCAAATACAAGGAAAAAAGACCATCAGTTGATGGTCTTTTTTCGAGGGGAGTATAATAACTTATAAATAAGGGATGTAAAGAGATGAAACATCTGCTTTACGAATGTTATTATACTATAATGGTAGGAAAAAAACTACTTGCGTTTTCAACAAAATAGTACCAAAGTATCAGTTGGTAATTGTATAATGTGAATAAAATAAATGAGAAACTGATGTAAAGTAGTGTTAAATTGTTATATATTTATCAAAGTGATGCAGAATAAAACCATAATAGTGCTTATATTAGAACCCGTTGGATATACTACTGAACTTATAAAAGTAGAAGTAAAATCAAAATCAAAAATCAAAGTCAAAAATGAAAATGATTGACAGTATCATAGGTGAAAGCTAATATAAATGTATGAGAAAATATGAATTAATTGCGCCATGCCATTTTGGTGTGGAGAGCGTATTAAAAAAAGAGATTACAGACCTTGGTTATGATGTTCTATCAGTTGAAGATGGTAGAATTACTTTTTATGGAGATGAAGAAGCAATTGCCAGGGCAAATATTGGGTTAAGGACGGCAGAACGAATCCTCATCCAGGTTGGTAGCTTTGAAGCTACAACCTATGATGAACTATTTGAAGGAACGAAGGCACTTCCGTGGGAGGATTTCATACAAAAGGATGGGAAATTCTGGGTCGCAAAAGCGGCTAGTGTCAAAAGCAAGTTATTTAGTCCATCTGATATTCAGTCGATCATGAAGAAATCAATCGTCGAGAGATTGAAAGAAAAGTATCATGTACAATGGTTTGATGAGACAGGTGAAAGTTATCCAATCAGAGTCTTTATTATGAAAGATAAAGTCACAGTCGGCCTGGATACGTCAGGAGATTCTCTCCATAAAAGAGGATATCGTAAATTAACGGCAAAAGCCCCTATTGCAGAAAATCTTGCAGCATCATTGATTATGCTGACACCTTGGAACAAATCACGTATTTTGGTTGACCCATTCTGCGGAAGTGGAACTTTCCCAATTGAAGCAGCAATGATGGCAGCAAATATGGCGCCAGGAATGAACCGCAATTTCACAGCAATGCAATGGGATCATATTGTAGAAAATGATCTTTGGAAAGATTGCATGCTTGAGGCACGTGAAGAAATTGATCATACTGCTGAACCAGATATTCAGGGGTATGATATCGACGAGTATATGGTTAAGATATCAAGGGAGAATGCAAAACTTGCAGGTGTAGACCATATGATCCACTTTCAGCAACGCTCCCTCGATCAGTTAAGTCATCCAAAGAAGTATGGTTTTATTATTACCAATCCTCCCTATGGAGAAAGGCTTGAAGAACAGGAAAACTTACCAACCCTCTATAGAACACTGGGAGAAAGATATTCACAACTTGATGCTTGGTCATTATTTATGATTACTTCATACGAAAAAGCGGAAGAAATGATAGGTAGAAAAGCAGATAAAAATAGAAAAATCTATAATGGTATGCTTAAGACATATTTTTATCAGTTCCTTGGTCCAAGACCACCAAAGCGAAACGGATAATTCTGGAGAACAGATCAAATGCAAGAGCAATTTATGAAAAAAGCGGCAGTTTATTGGGCGCTTTTTTTTCTGATAGCGATGAGTTCCATGAGTATTCTAATCATAAATCGGGATCGGTTTGTAATGATAGAAACGAAAAAAGCTGCAAATACTGAGGGTGATGAGCCAATGGCTTTGCAGGTTCATGATATTGTACTGGTTCCGTTGGAGAATGATCCTACAAACCAGTTTTTTTGCATCCCAGTATCTGTTGATGTAACAGAGGAAGGATTTTTTGTAGAAAATAATTATCTTGAGCGAAAGGTTATGATAGAGATTGATGGTTTAGATATCGATTTTTATCAAAATAATCAATTGTTTGGAAACAGTAAAGATATCAATAAAATTGAATATAGTTTCAAGAGTAATAAAACATATCTGACACTAACAATGAATGATTATTATGAATGTGAGGTCCTATTTAAGAACAAGTGTCTTTTTTTGAAATTTGAGCATCCAAAAGAAAAGTACAATAAGCGTGTACTGATTGATCTTGGAACAGGAAATCAAGATGCAGACGTTTCTATCATAGTTGCTGATCTAATCAAAAACATGTTAGGAGACGATGTAAAAGTATATTATAGCAGGCTTAATGAGGCAACACCTGAGAAACAAAGTGTAGCAGCCTTCGCAGAAGAAATTAATCCTGATATGGTAATCCTGATTCAGATGAATAAGGTAGATAAGAAAGAACAAACTGGGTTAAGTTATGAATTTAATGAGCAATATTTTATTCCGTTTTTAGGTAATACCGAGTTAACGGAGCTTCTTATTAATAATGTTTCACAATCAACAGGACAAGAGACTATAAATGTAACTCAAACGCTACAGGATGGAGAAGGCGTCGATGAAAGTCTTCTTACAATGCTCAAGTGTCCAGCAACTATGATACAAATGAATTATGCAACAAAGGGTGAGCTGGAGCAGATGATAGAAGAAGCTTCTTATTTAAATAATTTGGCAAAGGGTATCACAGAGGCGATAAAAGAGGGTTATAAAATATTGGATATGCAGGAAAAGAAATGATAGTATAACACATTGTGCTGCCTATCATTGATTTAGCACATTAATAAGGGAAGGAAAAGACTTTCATGGATAAAAAAATCATTTTTGCAACAGGAAATGAAGGAAAGATAAAAGAGATTAAAATGATTTTTGAAGATACACAATGGGAAGTTCTCTCGATGAAGGATGTAGGGATTCAGGTTGATGTAGAAGAAAATGGGAATAGTTTTGAAGAAAATGCGATTATTAAAGCGAAAGCAATTGCAAAATATTGTAAGGAGATTGTACTGGCTGATGACTCTGGACTCGTTGTTGACGCATTGAATGGAGAACCTGGAATTTATTCGGCAAGATATATGGGTGAGGATACTTCATATGTGATTAAAAATGAAAATATTTTGGACAGAATGAAAGATTTTAAGGGTGAGAAAAGAAGTGCGAGATTTATATGTGCAGTTGCAGCGGCTTTTCCAGACGGGCAGGTTATCACAACCCAAGGTGTTATGGAAGGGGAAATTGCTCAATGTTCTTCCGGCGAGAATGGGTTTGGATATGATCCGATTTTCTATCTGCCACAATATCAGAGTACATCGGCTGAACTTGATCCGAAAACAAAGAATCAGATTAGTCATAGAGGAAAAGCTTTGGAAGAGATGAAGAAAATTTTAGTCAACAGACTAGCGTAGGAGCCAAAATGAAAGTATTAATTGTAAGTGATACACATCGCAGGATGGAGAATTTTTTCAAAGTAACGGATATAGAAGCGCCATTAGACCTTATCATACACTGTGGAGACGCTGAAGGTAGTGAGGATATGATTTATGCAGATGCGCAGTGTCATGTTGAAATCATACTGGGAAACAATGACTTTTTTTCAGACTTACCGAGAGAAAGAGAATTTTCAATAGGCAGATATAAAGTCTGGCTCACGCATGGACATAATTATTTTGTATCGACTGGAGGACAGGTCCTCAAAGAAGAAGCAAAAAGTAAAGGTGTAGATATTGTGATATATGGACATACGCATAGACCAGTGATTGATATGGAAGAAGATATTATTGCATTGAATCCAGGCAGTCTCACATTCCCAAGACAAGAGGGGAAACGTCCATCATATATTATTATGGAAGTAGATGAAAATAATAATACAAAATTTGAAATTAGATATCTGTAACTGATGAATAGAGGGTTGCGGTACAGCCAGAAAAAAAGTTAAAAAAGTTTTTTCAAAAGTGTTGACATTCATAGAATGCTATAATATAATATGTCTTGCGCTGCTACGAAACAAACAGTTTTTAATAAGCGGCGGGGTGTGGCTCAGCTTGGCTAGAGCGCCTGGTTTGGGACCAGGAGGTCGCAGGTTCGAATCCTGTCACCCCGATTTTGTTCCATTAAAATTTAGTTTTAAACAACAATTTGCGGGTGTAGTTCAATGGTAGAACACTAGCCTTCCAAGCTAGATACGTGGGTTCGATTCCCATCACCCGCTTATGTGTTCGTAGCTCAGTTGGATAGAGCAACGGCCTTCTAAGCCGTGGGTCGGGGGTTCGAATCCCTTCGAGCACATTTCCTGTATTTATATAATAGGAAGCAGCCTTATGGCATATTTTCATGGTGGGTATAGCGTAGTTGGTTATCGCGCCAGATTGTGGTTCTGGAGGTCCAGGGTTCGAGCCCCTGTATCCACCCTCTCTATTCTGATATATGTTTAATGGGCTGTCGCCAAGCGGTAAGGCACAGGACTTTGACTCCTGCATTCGCAAGTTCAAATCTTGCCAGCCCAGTTATCACGTATGGGATATTAGCTCAGTTGGTAGAGCACTTGACTTTTAATCAAGTTGTCCGGGGTTCGAATCCCCGATGTCTCACGAGTCTGAAACCAGTAAACTTTAGTTTACTGGTTTTTTTACGTTATCCTAAAAATGGCAAGTAAACAAATGTGTTTATTTAAACGGTTTCCGTAATGAATTGGCTGAAAAATAAGATAAACGCCTAAAATGGGGCGTTTTCTAAGTAATAGTTTAAGTATACGTTAAAGTAAAATAAACGGAATAACTCAAAAAATACTTACACAATGTGCTTTTAATGTCAATTTGGTATTTTTTACCAAAAATAAACTAACAAAATTTAACAATAAATCAAAAAAAAGACTTGATACTTATGTATAATGTGTTATATAATGAATTTGCGAAAACGTTTAAGGTATTTGCTCAGGGTATTTGAGCAGAACGCAAAAATCATTTTAATTCTAGAGGAGGATTACAAAGTGAAAAAGAAATTAGTAAGTATGTTGTTATGCACGACCATGGTTGTTTCACTTCTTGTAGGATGTGGAAGCAAGACAGAAGAAGCAGCACCAGCTGAAGAAGCAGCTACAGAAGAAGCAGCACCAGCTGAAGAAGCAGCTACAGAAGAAGCAGCACCAGCTGAAGAAGCAGCTGCAGGACTTGCTTACGCAGGTGAATTAAGTATTATGCATTTCTCTACTTCTGAAGAATCAGAAGGAAATGGTGGATCTGATGGATTCAGAACCATGATCGCAGAATGGAAATCAGCAAACCCAGGTGTAACATTAAATGAAACTGTACTTGCAAATGATGAGTACAAAACACAGATCGCTACACTTGCAGCTGCTGGAGATCTTCCAGACGTATTCTTACTTCAGGGTATGAACACAAAAGCATGGGCTGAACAGGGTATCGTACTTGATATGACAGATATCATTGCAAAATCTCCTTATGCAGCAGATTACAAACAGAACTTCTTTACACCTTTTACAGATGATGCTGGTAAAGTTTATGCACTTCCTGCATTAACAGGTGGTACATGTACAGTTGTTGTTTATGACAAACAGATGTGGAAAGATGCTGGATATGATACTTTCCCAACAAAATGGGAAGATGTAGTTGCAGCAAAAGAAAAATTTGCAGCTGACGGAATCGATACAATCGCATTTGGTAATGGTGGAAAATGGCAGGCAAATTCATGCCTTATGTCAACAGTAGGTAACCTTTACACAGGTACAGACTGGTTTACATCCATTATTGGAAAAGGCGGCGCTAAATTTACAGATGAAGCATTTGTAAACTCACTTAAATTTGCTCAGGATGCATTTGCATCAGGCGTTTTCAATGCTGACTTCAATGCAATCACAAATGAAGATGCACGTGAATACTATATCGCAGGCGATGCAGCAGCATTCATCGGCGGTAACTGGGATGTTTCTTACATCATGGCTACATTACTTGAAGCTGATGAAACAAAATACAACAATATCGGATTTGCTACATTCCCTAACCCAGCAGATGCTACAGCAGCTACAAATCTTCAGAATATCGGTATGGGATTTGGTATCGCAATCAATCCTAAAGTAGCTGAAGATCCAGATAAATTAGCAGCAGCAGTTGATCTTGCTTACAAACTCACAGGCGCTGATTTCTCTAACTATGTCGCAGAGAACTATGCACTCAGTGGTGTTACAGCAGTTGCTGATGTTGATCTTAGTGGATTTGATCAGATTACACAGGATTTCTACAATTACTCATATGTTGATACAACTCCATGTGAAATTTATGACTCTTATGTAAATAGTGCTGTTTGGGATGTATTTAACACAGGACTTCAGAATATGTTAAATGGTGATATGGATCCTGAAACACTTGCAGCAGATACACAGGCTGCTTATGAAGCAAATTATTAAGAACTGGTATACTTATTACTGAATTGGTGATACACTTTATAGGAGGTCTCGTCCAATGATTGGGACGAGGCCTGCCTTTGTGAAAATCCTGTATTCTTTAGAGGAGGCTGCGTATTATATGCTGAGATCAATCAAACCTAAGGGAAGGACCATTTTACTTTATCTATGTATACCTGTCGTGTGGTATGTGTTTTCTGTGTTCATTCCGCTCATTACAGCGATGTTTTACAGTTTGTTTGAATGGAAGGGTGGACCACAGAAATCTTTCATTGGTATAGAGAACTATATTTCCTTGATTAAAGATTTTTCGTTTTGGGAGGCTTTTAGCCATAATATTTACCTGGTAATACTTTGTATTATTGGCCAGATTGGTGTTGCATTTGTATTTGTTTTAATGATTAATTCAAGATTAGTGAAACTGAAAGGAATTCATCGTACATTTGGATTTTTCCCAAGTACAGTATCTGCTGTATCGGTTGGTTTTATCTGGATGATGATTTATGACTATAAAAGAGGTATTTTAAACTGGATCCTTGAAATAACTGGACACGCGGATCAGACAAAGGTCTGGTTAAATGAGCCGGGATTGGTTATGTCCCTTGTATCGATTCCGTTAGTTTGGCAGTTTATTGGATATTATATGGTTATCCTGCTGTCAGCAATTTCATCAGTTGATAGTGAAATTTTTGAGGTGGCAGAATTAGATGGCGCGAGTGCATTCCAGCGTGCAATTTATATTGTTCTTCCTCTGATTAAAAATACATTACTTGTATGTGTAACTTTATGTGTTGCAGGTAATATGAAAGCTTTCGATCATATTTATACCATGACAGAAGGTGGACCAGGTACTTCGTCCATGGTTATGGCAATGTATGGATATAAAGTATCTTTTGCGCAAATGAATATGGGTTATGGTAGCGCAATTTCTGTAGGAATTTTTATTCTCAGCCTTATAGTGATCGGTGGAATGCAGAAAGCATTAAATTCATTGATGAAAGGTAAGGGGGTAGAATAATGGCAGATGTTAAAATGACAAAGGTAAAAAGCGTTAAAACCCCTGCTGAAAAGATAAAAGTCGGACTTCTGTCAGGATTTTTAAACTTGATGCTGATTTTATTCTCGGCAAGCTGTATTTTTCCTTTGGTTTGGATGTTCTATTCTTCTCTAAAGGTAAAAAGAGTTTTTAATGCAGATATTATTGGACTTCCAAAAGAGCCGACAATATCCAACTATGTACGAATCATTACAAACCCTGATTACCATATTGGTGGTTCAATGTTAAATAGTGTTCGTACCACAGCATTATCATTATTTTTCATAGTCTTATTTGGTTTTATTGTTGGATATATTCTTGCAAGAATTAAGTTTAAAGGGAACAGAATCTTATATGTTTTATTCCTTATGGGTATGTTGATTCCGGTACATTCACTTCTTGTACCGATTTACGTCGTATTTAATACTACAGGTCTTGGTAATAAATGGTTTACGCTTATTATCCCCTATGTTGCTTTTGGTCTTCCAATTGCAGTATTCTTAGTAGAAGGATTTATTAAGGCAATACCAGTAGAGTTAGAAGAAGCGGCAGCAATTGATGGTAGTTCATTTACAAGAACACTATTTAGTATTATTTTTCCGGTTGCGAGACCAATTCTTGTTACGATTGCAATCATTCAGACATTCTCATGTTGGAATGAATTTTCATTTGCTCTCGTTTTAATTAAAGATTCCGCGCTACAAACTGTTCCGCTTGCAATGACAATGTTTAAAGGACAATTTGCATCGGATTATCCTAAAATTATGTCAGCGATGCTTACAACGATGGCACCTATCGTAGTTCTTTATTTTGTGTTTAGCAAACAAATTATTAAAGGTATGGTTGCCGGTGCGGTAAAGGGATAAGAATATAACAGGTGTATTTTAAAATGTATGAAAGCGTAGTTCTCTGAACTACGCTTTTTTGGCTTATTATATCTAGAATACTCTTTCTCTTTTCATTTTGAGTTTGTAATGGTATGATAGAAAAACGACTGAATAGAAATGAGAGGTGTTGTGTAAATGAATACAAAGCAGGGAGTTATAGAAGAAAATAAAATGGGGACCATGCCTGTTAACAGGCTTTTAGTATCAATGTCTGTTCCGATGATGATATCAATGATTGTACAGGCATTATATAATATAGTAGATAGTATTTTTGTGGCGCGCGTGAGTGAAGAAGCACTTGCAGCGGTTTCGCTGGCATTTCCGATGCAGATTCTATATATTTCTGTTGGAGCAGGAACCGGGGTAGGTATTAATGCGGTCTTATCACGTGCATTAGGAGAGAAAGATTTTGAAAAGGCAAATAAAGCTGCAGAGAATGGTATTTTTTTATCTGTGATGAGTTATCTGATATTTTTGCTCATTGGAATATTTGCGGTAGGTCCGTTTTTTAGAGGACAAACACAACAACCAGAAATAGTGAGTTCAGGAATATCATATTTATCGATATGTCTTATTTTCTCGATTGGCGTTTTTACACAGATGACGTTTGAGCGTCTCCTTCAGTCAACTGGAAAAACTTTTTATACAATGATTACACAGGGAATCGGTGCTATTATTAATATTATTCTGGATCCAATATTCATATTTGGCTGGTTGGGATTTCCAGCTATGGGAGCAGCAGGTGCAGCTATCGCAACTGTGATCGGGCAGATTAGTGCAGGAATTCTTGCTATAATATTTAATTACCGAGTAAATCATGAAATTAAGTTGGACTTTAGAGGATTTAAGCCGGATCGCAAGATTATAAAATCAATTTATATAGTTGGGATTCCTTCTGTTATCATGCAGGCAATCGGTTCCGTTATGACATATGGAATGAACCAGATATTGATTCAGTTTTCATCTACCGCAACAGCAGTTTTTGGGGTTTATTTCAAGCTACAGAGTTTTGTTCTGATGCCTATTTTTGGACTGAATAATGGTATGATTCCGATTGTAGCATATAATTATGGAGCGGCGAACAAAGAGAGACTCATGAAAACAATAAAACTAAGCATAGGGTATGCCATGGCAATTATGATGTGTGGTCTGTTGGTATTTCAGATACTACCAACGGAGTTATTAAAGTTATTTGATGCGTCAGAACACATGATGGAAATTGGGATTCCAGCGCTTAGAACGATTAGTATAAGTTTCTTGTTTGCGGGATATTGTATTATAGTTTCTTCTGTATTTCAGGCGTTGGGGAATGGGGTATATAGTATGGTGGTCTCAATTGCAAGACAGTTATTTGTTCTGTTACCAGTGGCTTATCTGCTCTCTAAGGTAGGAGGACTTCATACGGTATGGTGGGCATTCCCGATTGCAGAGATTATGTCGCTCAGCTTATGTACATTATTTTTCTATAAGACATACCATAAAGTTATTAAACAGATATAGAAGAAAGATTAGACGATAATCATACTAACATAATTAAATTTACAGAATCATGACTTCAGGGTTGACAACGTTACTTGAATTAAGATATAATTATGTCCGTGCCTGTAAAACACAAATGCGGATGTGGCGGAACTGGCAGACGCGCTAGACTTAGGATCTAGTGGGAGACCGTGCAGGTTCAATTCCTGTCATCCGCATTCTACTCTGAGAGCTTCAATGGAGAAGCTTCAGAGTTTTTTGCTTTTTAGCTGAATTTATCAGAAAATTCACACAATGGCAGTATAATGTTTTTGTGCAAGTTGTACTAAAGAAGATTATGCAATGTAATATTTATTGACATAGCATACAGTAAATTATAAAATAAAGAGTGTGTTTGTAATATTTTGCTTTGAAAAAATAATGGGGGTGGATGGTTTTTGCCGTTTGCTCCTATTTAATTTACTGCGTTAAAGTTCTGATACTTTAAAGCGAAAGCGAAGACAAAACAGAAATAAAAGGTATGGAAAGGAAAAGTGTAAGAAAGTCTTACACAGGTGGTAATCTTGAAAAGATATGTAATCAAGCGTATCGTGCTCGCAATTGTAACGGTGTTTATCATTAGTGCAATTACATTCTTTGCAATGAATGCAATCCCGGGCGGTCCATTCAATTCAGAAAAGGCACCAAGTCCCGAGGTAAAAGCGGTTTTATTGGAAAGGTATAATCTTGACAAACCAGTTGTTCAGCAGTTTGGAATTTATGTTCTGAATGTGTTAAAGGGAGATTTTGGTATTTCTCTCAAAACAGGAAGAGATATTTCAGGAACAATTATGGAGTCTTTTGCGATTTCAGCTAAAATTGGAGGAATGGCAGTTATTGTTGCGTTAATCCTTGGTCTTGTTCTTGGAAGCATCGCTGCCCTGATGAGGAATAAACTCCCAGACAGACTTATTGTCTTTATTTCGACCTTGTTCACAGCAGTTCCAAGTTTTGTTCTGGCAACCTTATTGTTACTTATTTTTTCAATATGGCTTGGCTGGGTACAAGTATGGAGTGCAACAGATACCAATTATGTGCTTCCAGTTATTTCACTTGCTATGTATCCAATGGCTTACATTACACGTCTGACAAAGACGAGTATGCTTGACGCACTTTCGCAGGATTATGTCCGTACTGCAAAAGCAAAAGGTGTTACACCATGGAAAGTTATTTTTAAACATGCACTCAGGAATGCGTTAATTCCTGTTATTACTTATGTAGGCCCTATGACAGCATATATTCTTACCGGAAGTCTTGTAGTAGAAAGTGTATTTACAATAGGCGGACTTGGTTCAAAGTTTGTTACAAGTATCACAAACAGAGATTATCCAATGATTATGGCTACAACAATTTTTTTGGCAACACTGATGGTTATCATGAATCTTCTCAGTGATATTATTTACAAAGTGGTTGACCCACGTATCAACTTTGACTAAAGGAGGGAAAGATCTTGCAGAATGAAAATGCGGCATTAAAGAAAAATCTACTCAGTTCGCAAATAGATTTATCAAAATTTGAACTAGCTACTGAAGCAGAAAAGAAACAACAGGATGTTATGAGCGAATCTACCACCTTTTTTAAAGATGGTATGAAAAAGCTGATGAAAAATCCACTTGCAGTTGGAAGTATTATTGTTATTATTCTGGTATGTCTCTTAATCGTTATCGCTCCCATGGTGGTGCCATATCAGTATTCAGAGATTATCAAAGTAAATGGAAGCAGAGACAGAGGTGCAAAAAATCTTGCGCCATTTGAGTATTCTGAAAAAGAAATGGAATATATTGCACAGGGAGGAGAAGTATTTCCTCATATTATGGGAACAGATGCCATGAGCCGTGACTACTTTATTCGTGTTGTTTATGGTACACGGGTATCACTTCTTGTTGGTCTGTTTGCCAGTGCTATCGTATTAGTGATTGGTATGCTGTATGGAAGTATTTCGGGGTATGCCGGTGGGCGAACTGATTTGATTATGATGCGAATTGTTGATATTATCTATTCACTTCCAGATATGTTGATTATTATTTTACTTTCCGTTGTACTGGATCAGCTGCTGGCAGATTCAACAGGTACGATTATAGCAAAATTAGGAACAAACATGGTGTCTATTTTTATTGTGTTTGGTTTACTTTATTGGGTAGGAATGGCAAGATTGGTCAGAGGACAGATTTTATCAATCAAAGAGAATGAATATGTTCTTGCGGCTAAGTCGATTGGAGCGAAACCTGGAAGAATCTTAAAAAAACATATCCTTCCCAATTGTCTCAGCGTTATTATTATTTCAACTGCACTTCAGATACCGTCTGCAATCTTTACAGAAAGTTTTCTGAGTTTTGTAGGTCTTGGTGTACAGGCACCTATGCCTTCACTGGGAAGTCTTGCCAATGCAGCAAGAGAAGGTTTGCAGAGCTATCCTTACAAATTAATCTTTCCGGCAACGATGATCTGCCTGATCGTACTTTCCTTTAATTTACTGGGTGACGGTCTCAGAGATGCATTTGATCCGAAATTAAGGAGGTAGTATCGTGAGTGAGAGTTTATTAGAAGTAAAAGAATTATGTACCTATTTTCATACTGATGCAGGTGAAGTGAAGGCGGTAAATGGTGTTTCATTTACGTTAGAAGCTGGTAAAATTCTGGGCATCGTTGGTGAATCAGGATCTGGAAAGAGCGTAACTGCATATTCAATTATGCAGATCCTTGCTGATAACGGAAGAATTGCATCCGGTGAGATTTTGTATAAGGGACAGGATGTTGCAAAATACAACAAAAACCAATTAAAAGGATTTCGTGGGAAGGTCTGCAGTATCATTTTTCAGGATCCAATGACCAGCTTAAATCCTGTTTTTACAATTGGCAATCAGCTTGAAGAAGCAATTTTACTTCATACTGATAAAAACAAAGAAGAAGCAAGAGAGCGCGCAATTGAGATTCTGACACTTGTTGGAGTCAATGAACCTGAAAAGCGTGTAAAACAATACCCACATGAGCTGTCAGGTGGTATGAGACAGCGTGTTATGATTGCCATGGCACTTGTCTGTGAACCAGATATTCTGATTGCTGATGAACCTACAACGGCACTTGACGTTACAATTCAGGCACAGATACTTGAGCTGATGCAGGAACTTCAGAAAAAACTTGGAATGGCAATTATTCTGGTAACACATGATCTGGGTGTTATTGCAGATATGTGTGATGAGATTATTGTCATGTATGGTGGACGTGTGTGCGAAAGAGGAAATGCTGAAGATATTTTCTATCATCCAAAACATGAGTATACAAAGGGTCTTCTTCGTTCCATACCAAGCATTACAAATGCAAAACAAAAATTAATTCCGATTGCTGGTACACCGATTAATCTGCTTAGTATGCCAAAGGGTTGTGCTTTCTGCAGTAGATGTGATGCAGCAATGAAAATTTGTCTTACAGAAATTCCGGAAGAAATGAGATTGAGTGAAACCCATCTGGCTTCCTGCTGGTTGAATTTCAAAGCCAAAATGGAAGAAGGAGGTACCGGAAAATGAACGGAACAGATAATTTATTAGAAGTCAGGGATTTAAAACAGTACTTTCCGATAAAAACCGGAATGTTCCAGACGACACCCCTGAAAGCAGTTGATGGAGTATCATTTTCAATCAAACCAGGTGAGACCCTTGGTCTTGTAGGTGAATCGGGATGTGGTAAAACAACAGTTGGCCGTTCGCTTTTAAGACTCTACAAACCAACAGGTGGTCAGGTGTTTTTTGAAGGCGAAGAAGTTACAGATTCAAATATGACAGCGCTTCGTAAAAAAATGCAGATGGTTTTTCAGGATCCATATTCTTCATTAAATCCTAGAATGACAGTGGAAGATATTATTGGAGAACCTCTTGATGTTCACAAACTGTATCACGGAAAAGCAGAAAGAAGAGACAAAATACTGAGTCTGATGGAACTGGTGGGCCTGAATGCAGAACATGCAACACGTTATGCACATGAATTTTCAGGTGGACAAAGACAAAGAATTGGGATTGCAAGAGCACTTGCAGTCGATCCAAAATTTATTGTTTGTGATGAACCTGTCAGCGCACTGGATGTTTCAATACAGGCACAGGTCATAAACATGTTCGAAGAACTAAAGGAAAAGCTTGGTGTTGCGTATCTTTTTATAGCACATGACCTTTTAGTTGTACATCATATTGCAGACAGAATTGCAGTCATGTACCTTGGAAAAATTGTTGAAGTTGCAAAGGCAGATGATTTAAATCAGTCACCAATGCATCCTTATACACTTTCATTATTAAGTGCAATTCCTATTCCGGACCCACATATAGCACATTCCAGACAACGAATTATACTAGAAGGAGATGTGCCAAGTCCTATGAATCTGCCAACAGGATGTTCCTTCAGAACCCGTTGTCAGTATGCCACCGAAAGGTGTGCAAAAGAATGCCCAAGTCTGACAGACAGAGGCGATGGACACTTTGTTGCTTGTTTTAATAAATAGTGAATATCGGAGGGTCAATGATTATCCGTTATTTATAAATGGCATAAGCCGAAAAAATAAGGAGGACGAAATATGAAAAAGATTTTAGCAATGACACTCGTTGCAGCAATGTCTTTTAGTATGTTAGCGGGATGTGGCTCTAAAACAGAAGCTCCGGCAACAGACGCAGCAGCAACAGAAGAAGTAACAGATGAAGCAGCAGAAACAACAGATGCAGAAGCAACAGGAAGCCCTGCACCAGAATGGGCTGCATATGATGAACTGATCGCAAAAATCAAAGCAAGTACAGATACAGTTGAGCGTGAAGGATTACTTCACCAGGCAGAAGATATGTTAATGTCTACAAGTGCTGTAGTTCCTATTTATTACTATAATGATATTTATATGCAGAAAGCAGATGTGACAGGAGTATATTCCAATGTATTTGGATTTAAATATTTCCAGTTTGCGTCTACACCAAGAGAAACACTTAACATCAACCTTGCAAGTGAACCAGCAAAACTTGATCCAGCATTAAACAGCTCAGTTGATGGTGCGTGTCTTATTGTAAACAGCTTTGAAGGTTTATATACTTATAATAAAGATGGCGCGCTTGAACCAGCATTTGCTGATAGCTATGAAGTAAGTGAAGATGGTCTTACATATACATTTACTTTAAAAGACGGTCTTAAATGGAGCGATGGCTCTGATTTGACAGCAGCAGATTTTGAATATTCATGGAAACGTGCAGCAAATCCTGATACAGCAGCAGATTATGCATACCTTTTTGACATTATTGCAAAAGGTGATGATGGTCTTGTAAACGCTACAGCAAGTGAAGATGGAAAAACATTTACAGTTGTTTTAACAGCTCCATGCCCATACTTCCTTGATCTTTGTGCATTCCCAGGCTTCTATCCTGTAAAACAGGAATCAGTAGAAGCAGCTGCAGACTGGCAGACAAATCCTGGTGCATGGTGCCAGGAAGCTGGATTTGTGACAAGTGGTGCATACACACTTGAAAGCTGGACACACAATGAAAGCATGGTATATGTAAAAAATCCTAATTATTACAGAGCAGATGAAGTTAAAATCGAAGAACTTCATTTCATGTTAAGTGATGACGATACAGCAATTTTTGCTGCATATAATTCAGGAGATCTTGATTTCATTGATACAGTACCAACAGATGAGATCGCAGCATTACTTGAGAATCCAGAATTCCACATCATTGATCAGCTTGGAACATATTTTGCTTCTTTCAATGTAAACAGCCCAATCTTTGAAGGTCTTACAGCTGAACAGGCAACAAATATGAGAAAAGCAATCAGCCTCTTAATTGACAGAGGATATATTGCTGAAAATATTGGACAGACAGGACAATTGCCAGCAAATACATTTATCCCACCGTCAATGATGGATGGTAATGGTGGAGAATTCCGTGCA
This sequence comes from Clostridia bacterium, assembly GCA_003246295.1. Taxonomy (GTDB): domain Bacteria; phylum Bacillota; class Clostridia; order Lachnospirales; family Lachnospiraceae; genus SZUA-378. The sequence goes on from QKAS01000001.1 coordinate 22,381, forward strand.
AATGATGATGGATACACATATCCAGATGAAGCAAACGTTGGATACTACAACCCAGAATATTCTGATGCAAATGTAGAAGAAGCGATTGCACTTATGGAAACAGCAGGATATCAGTTCGACGAAAGTGGAATGCTTTCAGCTGAAACACCACTGACACTGAATTACCTGACAAATGAGACATCAGGACATGTTGCGATTGCAGAAGCAATTCAGCAGGATCTTGCAGTCATCGGAATCAATGTAGTCATTGATACTGTTGAATGGAATGTATTCCTTGAAGAACGTAAAGCAGGTAACTTTGACTTTGCACGTGACGGATGGATTGCAGATTACAACGATCCAGTAAACATGCTTGAAATGTGGACATCAGACAGTGGAAATAACAATTGCCAGTTTGGTAAATAATATTGAAGTAAAAGCATAATATTGCTGCCTGCACTTTACGTGCAGGCAGTTTTATATTCTGTACATAATTGAAGGAAATGGTTAAATGTGTTACAATCAAGAATAGTCATACAAATAGAAAGATATAAAAGAATTATGAAAAAATAAAGAGACAATAAAGGAGGAAATACATATGTCAAATACACCAACACCGCACAACAATGCAAAACCAGGAGATATTGCTAAAACAGTCCTTATGCCAGGAGATCCATTAAGAGCGAAATATATTGCAGAAAATTTTCTGGAAAATCCAGTTTGTTTTAATACAGTAAGAAATATGCTTGGATATACCGGAACATTTCAGGGAAAAGAAATCTCTGTTATGGGAGGTGGTATGGGAATGCCATCAATTGGAATTTATTCCTATGAACTGTATCATTTCTATGGCGTAGAAAGCATAATCAGAATAGGATCAGCTGGTGGAATGGGAGATGATCTGAAAGTACGTGATATCCTGATTGCCATGGGAGCATCAACAAACTCTAATTTTGAGGCGCAGTATAAATTACCGGGAATATTTGCACCAATTGCGGATTATGAGTTACTTGCGAAAGCAGTAGATGTTGCGAAACAAAAGGATATTAAAGTTGTCGTTGGAAATGTATTATCATCGGATACCTTTTATTCAGACGATATGGATGCAGCAGCACAGTGGAAAAAAATGAATGTTCTTGCAATTGAAATGGAAGCAGCAGCACTTTATATGAATGCTGCCAGAGCCGGTAAAAAAGCATTATGTATTCTGACAATCTCAGATCATATATTTACAGGAGAAGCACTCTCAGCACAGGACAGACAAGACACATTCACGGATATGATGAAGATTGCATTGGAACTTGCATAATTACGCGGTGCCGGAGTTGACCGGCAGAATGGAGCATATATGGATAAAAAGGAAATATTTGAAAAGGTAGATCATACACTATTGACACAGACAGCAACCTGGGAGGAAATCAAACAAATCTGTGATGATGCAATGACATATCAGACGGCATCTGTTTGCATTCCAGCCTCTTATGTAAAACGTGCAAAGGATTATGTTGAAAATAACATGCAGATATGCACTGTGATAGGATTTCCAAATGGATACAGCACGACGAAGGTAAAAGAATTTGAAACCAAAGATGCAATTGAAAATGGTGCAGATGAAATTGATATGGTAATTAATATTGGGGATTTGAAAGATAAACGCTACCATGAAATTGAGAATGAAATCAAAGCGTTAAAGGCAGTATGTGGAAATAAAATTTTAAAAGTAATTATAGAGACTTGTCTTCTGACAGACGAAGAAAAAATTAAAATGTGTGAAATCGTAACCAATGCCGGAGCAGACTATATCAAAACCTCCACTGGATTTTCTACTTCCGGTGCAACATTTGACGATGTTGCTTTATTTGCAAAACATGTTGGAAATCATGTAAAAATTAAAGCAGCCGGAGGGATTTCGTCTTTTGATGATGCCATTAGATTCATTGAACTTGGCGCATCCAGACTGGGTACCAGCAGAATTGTAAAACTGGCAAAGAATGAGAAGACATCCGGATATTAATATGGAAGAAACAGAGGCAGAAAATATGGATAACAAAAAACTGATCAAAGCGGCAATCGACACATTACAGTATTCATATGCTCCTTATTCAGATTTCAAAGTTGCAGCGGCTCTTGTAACATCAGAAGATGAAATTTATACAGGATGTAATATTGAAAATGCATCTTATACACCAACGAACTGTGCAGAAAGAACCGCTTTTTTTAAGGCAGTCAGTGAAGGAAAGCACAAATTCAAGGCAATAGCGATTGTTGGAGGGAAAAGCGGGATATTGGATCATTATTGCGCTCCTTGCGGAGTCTGCAGGCAGGTAATGATGGAGTTTTGTGATCCTGAAACATTTTTGGTATTGCTTGCAAAGAGCGAAGATGAATATAAGACATATACGTTAAAAGAACTTCTACCGGAAGGATTTGGTCCGGTTGATCTGGGAAAGGAAAGCAACTTATGAGAATGTATGATCTCATTATGAAAAAGAGGAACGGGGAAGAGCTGGCAGAACAGGAAATTCGATATATGATTAGCGAATATGTTGCAGGGAGTATTCCTGATTATCAAATGTCAGCAATGTTAATGGCAGTCTATTTTAAAGGGATGAGTGATCTTGAGACAGCAGTCATGACAGATGCGGTTGCACATTCAGGAGATATGGTTGATTTGTCTGCGATTGATGGAATCAAGGTAGACAAACATAGTACTGGTGGCGTCGGAGACAAAACAACACTTGTTATTGCACCAATTGTAGCTTCCTGTGGTGTGAAAGTAGCTAAAATGTCAGGACGAGGGTTAGGTCATACTGGTGGCACTGTAGATAAACTGGAAGCAATTCCAGGAATGAGAACTTCTTTGGAGCCGGAGGAATTTTTCAAAGCGGTAAATCAAACTGGCCTTGCGGTTGTTGGCCAGTCTGGAAATCTTGCACCTGCAGATAAAAAATTATATGCGCTTCGCGATGTTACAGCAACAGTGGACAGTATCCCTTTGATTGCAGCATCCATTATGAGCAAGAAACTTGCAGCAGGCAATGACTGTATTTTACTGGATGTAAAAACAGGCAGCGGTGCTTTTATGAAAAGCCTTGATGATTCTATTTTATTAGCAGAAAAAATGGTAGCAATTGGTGAACATGCTGGAAAGAAAACAGTTGCGTTGATTACGGATATGGATATTCCCCTTGGATATGCGATAGGCAATTCTATGGAAGTAGCAGAGGCTGTAGATACTTTACTTGGAAAGGGTCCAAACGATTTGACACAGGTCTGCATAAGCCTGGCAGCGAATATGCTGTATCTGGCAGATCAGGGAAGTCTTGATAAATGTACTGCAATGGCAGAAGATGCAATCACAAGCGGAAGAGCAATCCAAAAGCTGATTGAAATGGTTGAGATGCAGGGTGGAAACAGCGAAGTGATTAAAAATACTGGAAAGTTTAAACAGGCTGCATATTCATACCAGGTGCTTGCAGAAGAGTCTGGATATATTTCGCATATAAACACTGAAGCGTGTGGAATTGCTTCTGTTGCGCTAGGCGCAGGTCGTGAAACGAAAGAAAGTGAAATTGATTATGCTGCAGGGATTATTTTACAAAAGAAATATAGAGATTTTGTTCGTAAAGATGAAGTCATAGCAGTTTTATATGCAGAAAATCAAAATAAGTTTGAGACAGCCGCCAGAATGGTAAAAGATGCATTTGAAATTACGGATGTAGTACCAAAAGAGCGCCCTCTGATTTATGCCAGAGTTGGGAAAGAAGGCACAGAAAAATACTGATAAGCCGTGAATAGATTGCACGTAATTGCTGATGTAAATCTAAAACAATCATAATATTTATAAATAAATCATAAAATATACTGACAAAATAAAATAACATGCTATAATACTGATAAAGATAGAAAACAATCTAATTGATTGCAATCTAAATAAATTACAATTAAAATTTATTCTTATTAACATTTTATCTATAGAAAGGAAGAATTCTATGAGTAAAGAATTTTATCAGGTATTAAAAGAAAGACGTACAGTATATGCGATCAGTAAAGAAGCAGTCACAACGGATGAAGTTATAAAAGACGTGATTGAAAAAGCTGTTCTTCATACACCCTCAGCATTTAATTCTCAGACAGCAAGATTGGTTGTGCTATGGAAAAATGAACATGACAGATTTTGGGATATTACAAGAGAGAACTTAAGAAAGATAGTTCCAGCAGATAGCTTTCAATCAACAGATGAGAAGATTACTTCTTTTCAGAATGGATATGCAACTGTTCTGTTTTTTGAAGATCAGGATGTAGTTAAGGGATTACAGGAAGCATTTCCGTTATACAGTCAGAATTTTCCAGTCTGGTCACAGCAGTCGAGTGGTATGCACCAGTATGTTGTCTGGAGTGCGTTGGAACTGGAAGGATATGGAGCTTCTTTACAGCATTATAATGAAATTGTCGAGGCTGATATTAAAAAAGAATGGTCGATACCTGAAAACTGGAAATTAATTGCACAAATGCCTTTTGGAAAACCAACAGCGCAGCCTGGTGAAAAGGAATTTTTACCACTTGATGGTAGAATCAGATATATCGGATAAATGTAAAGATAATTGAAAAAGGCAAGGTGAATCAAACTTATGAGCATTGGTTATGCCTGTATCGTTGCAGGAAATCAGGAATTATCTTTGAAAAGCTGTACCTTAAAGAATGCAACACCAGACAAACTTGAGGAAATAACAGCATATAATCTTGATATATTAGAAAAAATACTTGAATATAATATCCGGAACAGGATTCAACTGTTCCGGATTAGTTCTGATATCGTGCCTTTTGCTTCTAAAAAAGAGGTTATATTTCCCTGGCAGGACCTAATGAAAGAAAAACTTGAAAGAATAGGGGAAAAAGCAAAAGAGAATCAAATCAGACTTTCTATGCATCCAGGGCAGTATACGGTATTAAACTCTCCGGATCCGGATGTCGTAGAGAGAGCAGTTCTTGATTTGGTATATCACACAGAATTTTTAGACCTATGTCATATGAAAAGTGATTGCAAAATCATCTTACATATTGGAGGTGCATATGGGGATAAAATCACAGCAAAAGAACGGTTTATTAAAAATTATAAGTTACTCCCGCAAAATGTAAAAAACAGACTGGTGATAGAAAATGATGATAAAATTTATCATATTCAGGATGTTTTAGAGATAGCGGACCAGCTCGGGATACCGGTTATTTTTGATGTATTTCATCATGAAGTTAACCCGCCAAAAGAGAACAAAATAGTGTTGGAATGGCTTTCACTTGTAAAAAAAACCTGGCAAAAGAAGGATGGAATTCCAAAGATTCACTATTCTCAGCAATTATTACATGGAAAGCCGGGAGCACATTCTGAGACAATATCCTTATCAGATTTTATGGATTTTTTCTATAAAATCCAGCCAAATGATGTTGATATCATGTTGGAAGTAAAAGATAAAAATCTATCTGCTGTAAAATGTATTCTTGCAACAGATAAAAAAGGGAATATAAAAAGTCTTGAGAACGAGTGGAGTCTTTATAAGTATAACGTTCTGGAGCATTCACATTCCATTTATCTGGAAATCCGTAGCCTTTTAAAAGATAAGTCTGGATATCCGGTTATTCAATTTTATAAACTTTTGGAATGCGCAATGCAGACACCAGTGGACATTGGGCAACAAAGAAATGCATTACAGCATGTCTGGGGTTATTTTAAAGACCAGGTCACAGAACAGGAAAAGAAAAAGTTTATGACTATGCTTGAAGAATATGATCAGCATAAAAACGATGTAGCGAAGAGTAAAAGATATTTATTCCGTTTATTAGAAAAATATCCTGAACCTTATTTGAAAAACTCATACTTTTTTACAGAGTTGTAGAATATTTTACAGAGTTATGGTATTGACAAGGAAGAGAATACTTGATATTATTCACATGAATCTTAGAGTCATGGGCATGCTGGTTCTGATTGAAACAGCGAAATAGCCAGTGACAAGAACACTGACCATTCCTTCTGGAATTGAGGCCATACGGACAGCCGGGTCAACTGCCGATCGCAATGAATCATTGCGTTATTGATTGAGTTAGAAGCTCAAATTTTATAAGTTGGTTACTTCATAACCGCGTGTACCTAATACACACTTGTGAAACGGTCAATAAGAGTAGTAAAAGTAGTTCTTGCTATATAGACTCTAAACCTCTAATATGTGAATAAATAAAATGGACTTTTTGTCCAATAATAAATAATGCGCTGAATTTAGAAGACCAATCTCAGGTAGTATTGTGGTACAACACAATATCCTGGGATTTTTTTGTCTGGAGGCAGCAATGGAAAACAAGTTAAAATTATATGGATTTAATAATCTTACCAAGTCTCTTAGCTTTAATATTTATGATGTATGCTATGCGAAAACAGAACGGGAGCAGCGGGATTATATTGCTTATATTGATGAGCAATATAATTCGGAGCGACTCACCAGTATTTTACACAGAGTCACAGATATGATCGGCGCACATGTGTTGCATGTATCCAAGCAGGACTATGACCCACAGGGGGCTAGTGTTACTTTTTTAATTGCAGAGGAGTCCATGGTTCCATCACAAACTGGAGAAACTGTTGTTGCACATCTTGATAAGAGTCATGTGACTGTGCATACTTATCCGGAATTTCATCCAGATAATTCAATTGCAACATTCCGTGTTGATATAGATGTTGCGACCTGTGGTGAAATCACTCCATTAAGTACCCTTGATTATTTAATTGGCAGTTTTGATTCAGATATTATCACGATGGATTATCGTGTCAGAGGATTTACAAGAGATGTATCAGGGAAAAAGCTGTTTATGGATCATAAGATTACATCTATTCAGGATTATATTGATCCCAAGACGATGGAGCGTTATGATGCCATTGATGTGAATATGTATCAGTCAAATATCTTCCATACAAAAATGCTGATTAAGGAAGTAAATTTACAGAACTATCTGTTTAATGCTGATGTTTATGAGATAGCACCTAAAATAAGGCTTGATATCACAAATAGTCTAAGGCAGGAAATGATTGAAATATTTAGTGGTATGAACGTTTATTAGGAGGAAATATATATTGAACGAATATGCACAGGAGAGAGCTCCCATTTATGAGGCACTGAAAGAACTCAAGCAAATGAGAATCGTGCCATTTGATGTTCCAGGTCACAAACGTGGAAAAGGGAACAAAGAGTTGACAGAATTTTTGGGCGAAAAATGCATGTCTGTAGATGTGAATTCTATGAAACCTCTAGATAACCTATGCCATCCGGTCAGCGTGATCAGAGAAGCAGAAGAGCTTGCAGCAGCAAGCTTTCATGCAGCGCATGCATTTTTTATGGTCAACGGAACAACTTCTTCAGTTCAGACCATGGTTTTATCTGTTTGCAAAAGAGGAGATAAAATCATACTCCCAAGAAATGTTCACAGAAGTGTAATCAATGCATTAATTCTTTGTGGAGCGATTCCAGTCTATATCAATCCAAGTATGAATGACCGCCTTGGCATTGCACTTGGAATGACATTAAAAGATGTGGAAGCTGCAATGAATGCACATCCGGATGCGAAAGCAGTGCTGGTCAATAATCCTACTTATTATGGAATATGTTCTAATCTGAAGGCCATCACCAGACTTGCCCATGAAAAAGGGATGCTTGTACTCGCAGATGAAGCACACGGCACACATTTTTATTTTGGTGAGAACATGCCGATTTCAGCAATGGAAGCAGGCGCTGATTTTGCATCTGTCAGTATGCATAAGTCTGGGGGTTCTCTGACGCAAAGTTCATTTTTACTTTGTGGACCAAATGTGAATGCGAATTATGTCAGACAAATTATCAACTTGACCCAGACGACAAGCGGTTCTTACTTGCTGTTATCAAGTCTTGATTTGTCCAGAAAAAATTTAGCCATCAATGGGAAAGAGATTTTCCGGAAAGTAACTGAACTTGCCGAGTATGCGAGAGAAGAGATCAACCTGATTGGAGATTACTATGCATATTCCAGTGAACTGGTAAATGGAGATTCCGTTTACGATTTTGATCTGACAAAACTATCGGTACATACAATGGATGTTGGCTTAGCCGGGATAGAAGTGTACGATTTATTGCGGGATGAATATGATATTCAAATTGAATTTGGTGATATTGGGAATATACTTGCTTATATTTCAGTCGGTGACAGTAATAAAAACATTGAAAGGCTGATCGGTGCATTATCTGAAATCAGAAGAAGATATAAAAAAGACAGAGCAGGCATGCTTAGTTACGAGTATGTCAATCCTAAAGTTATCGTTACACCACAGGAAGCTTTTTATGCCCAAAAAGAATCTCTTCCAATAGAACAAAGCGCAGGTCGAATCTGTAGTGAGTTTGTTATGTGCTATCCGCCTGGGATTCCAATTCTGGCACCAGGGGAAGAAATTACAGTAGAAATCATAGATTATATTTTATATGCAAAAGAAAAGGGCTGCTTTTTAACAGGTCCTGAAGATATGGATGTGAAGAGACTGAATGTACTGAAAGGAGGTATCTGATGGATCTATGGTATAGTGAATATCACACAAAGAATGTTAAAATGTCAATTAAAGTTGATAAACAGTTATACGCAGCAAAAAGTGAGTATCAGAGAATCGATGTTTTCGAGTCTCCTGAATTTGGAAGATTCCTTACTTTAGATGGTTATATGATGATGACGGAGAAGGATGAGTTCATCTACCATGAAATGATTGTTCATGTTCCTATGGCAGTGCATCCCGACGTAAAAAAGGTACTGATCATAGGTGCAGGTGATGGTGGGGTATTAAGAGAATTATCCAGATATCCAGAAATTCTAGAAATTGATGTTGTTGAAATAGATGAGATGGTGGTTCGTACTGCGAAAGAGTATTTACCCTTTACAGCAGTCGGTTTTGATGATAAAAGAGTAAATCTTTTTTTCCAGGATGGCTTGAAATTCATCAGACGTCATGAGGATGAATATGATTTGATTATTGTAGATTCTACAGACCCGTTTGGTCCGGGGGAAGGATTATTTACAAAAGAATTTTATGGAAACTGCTATAAGGCATTAAAAAAAGATGGCATTATGGTCAATCAGCATGAGAGTCCATTTTATAAAGAAGATGCAGATGCCTGTCGAAGGGCACATAAAAGGATTGTAGAGTCTTTTTCAATCAGCAGAGTCTATCAGGCACATATTCCAACATATCCGTCAGGTCACTGGTTATTTGGTTTTGCCTCTAAAAAATACCATCCGTTAAAAGACCTAGATGCAAAAAGATGGAAAGAGCGCGGAATCAGAACTAGATATTATAATACGAACCTGCATAAAGGCTCGTTTTACTTACCTAATTATGTTGAGGAGATGCTGGAAGATGTGGAATAAAAATATTGAAGCTTTTATAGGGTTTGATAGTGAATATCAGGATGCAGACATTGTATTATTTGGAGCTCCCTTTGATGGAACGACTTCATTTAGACCAGGTACCCGCTTTGCAGGGAAGGCAATCAGAAGCGAATCGATGGGAATAGAAACCTATTCACCATACCAGGATAGAGATCTTTGTGAACTGAACCTTTTTGATGCAGGAGAACTTGAATTTGCATTTGGAAATACGAATCGTGTTTTGCAGAAAATAGAGGAAACAACCCGAACGATTCTTGAAGATCATAAAATACCTTTTATGATTGGAGGAGAACATCTTGTTACATTAGGAAGTGTAAGAGCTGTGTTTGAAAAATATCCAGATCTTCATATCATTCACCTGGATGCACATACTGATTTGAGGAATGATTATCTTGGAGAAGAGCTGTCACATGCAACGGTTATCAGACGTGTCTGGGATCTGGTGGGAGATAAAAAAATCTTTCAATTTGGAATCAGAAGCGGTGAAAAATATGAGTTTGAATTTGCAAGAGAGCACAATACAATCAGAAAGTTTGATCTGGAAGGTTTTCAGAGTTGTATCGATTATCTGAAAGGGAAACCTGTATATTTTACTTTGGACCTTGATGTCCTGGATCCATCAATTTTTCCAGGGACAGGAACACCAGAAGCGGGTGGAGTGACATTCAAAGAATTATTAAATGCTGTGTTGCAGTTAAAAGATTTGAATATTGTTGGATGTGATATGAATGAGTTATCTCCGCAATATGATCAAAGTGGTGTATCAACAGCAGTCGCATGTAAATTAGTAAGAGAGATCGCCTTAGCGATAGGAGGAAGATAAAATGGGAAAAGCGTTAATTATTGGCTGCGGTGGTGTAGCAAGTGTAACAATACATAAATGTTGTCAGAACAGTGAAGTTTTTGAAGAAATCATGATTGCAAGCAGAACAAAAAGCAAATGTGATGCCCTGAAGGCAAAACTGGATGGTGGAAAAACAATCATTCATACAGCACAGGTAGATGCAGATCATGTGGATGAACTGGTTGCATTGATCAATGATTTCAAACCGGATGTTGTTATTAATCTGGCACTCCCTTACCAGGATCTTACAATTATGGATGCATGTCTTGCAACGAAGACACACTATGTGGATACAGCGAACTATGAACCTCTTGACACAGCAAAATTTGAGTATAAATGGCAGTGGGCATATCGTAAGAAATTTGAGGAAGCTGGAATCACAGCATTGCTTGGAAGTGGATTTGATCCTGGGGTAACGGGAGTATTTTCTGCCTATGCACAAAAGCATTATTTTGATGAAATTCATGAACTTGATATCCTGGATGCCAATGCAGGTGATCACGGGTATCCGTTTGCAACAAATTTTAATCCAGAGATCAATATTAGGGAAGTGACTGCGAATGGAAGTTACTGGGAAAATGGTGACTGGGTAGAGACAGAGCCGATGGAAATTAAAAGAGTATATAATTTCCCACAAATTGGTGAAAAAGATATGTATCTTCTTCATCATGAAGAGCTCGAGAGCCTTGCACTGAATTTAAGAGGAATTAAACGAATCCGTTTCTTTATGACTTTTGGACAAAGTTACCTGACACATCTCAAATGTCTTGAAAATGTGGGGATGACTTCTATAGAGCCTATCATGTATAATGGAATGGAAATTGTTCCTCTTCAGTTCTTAAAGGCTGTACTTCCAGATCCTGCAACACTTGGTCCTAGAACAAAAGGAAAAACAAATATAGGATGTATTTTCAAAGGAATGAAAGATGGGATAGAGAAGACGTATTATGTATACAACGTATGTGATCATGAAGAATGTTATAAAGAAGTTGAGTCACAGGCAATTTCTTATACCACAGGGGTACCGGCTATGATTGGTGCAATGTTAGTCATGAATGGCACATGGCAGAAGCCAGGTGTTTATAATATCGAAGAATTTGACCCGGACCCATTTATGGAAGCATTGAATCAATGGGGACTTCCATGGGTAGAAGATTTCAATCCTACATTGGTGGAATAAAGATGAAAAAAATAGATTTTGATACCTATCAAATACGGACACCTTATTATATTACAGATGAAAGAATATTGGCCCAAAACCTTGCGGTTCTGGGCCGTGTTGCAAAAGAAGCAGATTGTCATATCTTACTTGCACAAAAAGCATTCTCAATGTTTGCACTCTATCCTCAGATTGGGGAAACACTAAGTGGTACAACCGCGAGCGGCCTTTATGAAGCAAAACTCGGTTTTGAAGAAATGGGAAAAGAAAATCATATTTTTTCGCCGGCATATACGGAGAACGATATCGATGAAATTATAGAAATATGTGACCATATTGTATTTAATTCATTTGGACAATGGCAGAAATTCAAGGAGAAAGTTTTAAAAGCTGGCAAGAGCTGTGGCATGAGAGTGAATCCGGAATGTTCCACACAGGATCATGCTATTTATGATCCATGTGCACCGGGTTCCAGACTTGGCGTTACAAGAGCCCAGTTTAGAGAAGATATGATAGATGGGCTTGAGGGACTTCACATGCATACACTCTGCGAGCAGAATAGTGATGATTTTGTTACTACCCTTCAGGCTTTTGAAGATAAATTCGGTGAGTTTCTTCCCAAAATGAAATGGGTTAATTTCGGTGGAGGGCATCATATCACGAGAAGTGATTATGATTGTAATCTATTGATAGAAACCATTAAAAAGTTTAAAGAAAAATATAATGTTAAAGTATATCTGGAACCCGGAGAGGCAGTTGCTTATCATGCTGGATATCTGGTTGCTACGGTAGTCGATCTGATAGAAAATGGAATTCAGATTGCTATTTTAGATACTTCAGCAGCATGTCATATGCCTGATGTGATTGAAATGCCTTATAGACCTCAGATTATTGGAGCAGGAGAATCAGGTGAAAAACCTCACTGCTACCGATTGACTGGTCCCACTTGTCTTGCAGGGGATGTCATAGGAGACTATTCTTTTGATGAAAAACTTTCGATTGGCAGTCAGCTTATTTTCTGCGATATGGCAATTTATTCCATGGTCAAGAACAATACTTTTAACGGAATGCCGCTTCCAGCAATTGCAAGGGTGGATCAAGATGCACAAGTTCATCTTGTAAAACAGTTTCATTATTTGGACTTTAAGAACAGGTTATCCTGATCTTGCAGGGAATCATTATGAATAATATCATTGATTATGTAAATCAGTATGGAAAATACGATTTTAATAAAAAATCATTTAATGAAGTGGACAGTCTTATTTTCTCAGAGTTATCTTATTTAAAATTTGACAGTTTTTTTATAGGAGATGCTGCTTCTGACAAGCCGCTTCATTTTAATGAAATGAGCCATTCACCGTACTTTGAAGCTTTATTTCAAGGGTTACCAGACACAGTTAATAATCGGGCTTTGATCCTTGCTGCTGCAAATGCAGAGCGATTCAAGAACACAGCCATCAATTACTATAGTAATATTCTTGATGAAGATAAGGAATTGCAGTTTTCAGCAGTTACGTTTTTCCCGCAAAACGAATTGCCATATATTGCAATCAGAGGAACGGATGAGACTTTGATTGGTTGGAAAGAAGATTTTAATATGGCATTTATGTATCCGGTACCGGCACAGGAGGCAGGGATACGTTATTTGGAGCAGGTGGCAAAAGATATCCAGGGATTATTTAGAATCGGCGGGCATTCTAAGGGCGGTAATATAGCGGTGTATGCTTCCATGAAGGCCAAACAGACCATTCGAGATCGCATTTGTGATATTTTTAGCCATGATGGTCCTGGATTTAAGGATGAACTATTTAATCATCCAGGTTATCTGGAGATTCAAAAGCGCATTCATAAGACAATTCCCCAGTCTTCCGTGATAGGATTACTATTGCAGCATCAGGAAATCTATAAAGTAGTCAAAAGCGAAAATTTTGGCATATTACAGCATGATCCATTTTCATGGGTCGTTCATCATGGTAAGTTTGTTCAACTTGAGGAAGTTGCTTCCAATGCACTTCTTATGAATAGAACCTTGAATCAATGGATTGCACATATGGAAGATGGGGATCGGAAAGAATTTGTAAATCTTATTTTTGGTTTATTTGATGCGAATGAGATTAAGACTGTCAATGAACTCTCGGAGGAGTGGAAGGCGGTATTAACATCGATGATCAGAGCCAGGAAGGAATTGGATGATGAAACTATAAAATTTCTGGATCAGACATTACTCCTTCTTATGAAGATGGGAGCGCAAACAATCACAAAAGGGAAAAAGGGTTTAAAAAATGCAGATGCCGTCAATTAAAGACGTAGCAAAACATGCCGGAGTAGCAATTTCTACGGTATCAAAAGTATTGAATCATTATCCGAATATCAGTGAAGAAACGAAAAAAAAGGTCAATCAGGCCATTGAGGAGTTGGGGTTTGTTCCTAATTCAATCGCTGCTGCACTTTCTTCCAAGCAATCAGGAAGGATTGCCTTATTAATGAACCTGACAACACAGACACAGGCTATTGACGAGATTGGAATGCAATATATGTCGGGTGCAATCTGGCAGGCAGAAAAACTAAAAATGGATTTAATTACTGTATTTTTTTCTATGATCAGGGACAAGTCAGGACAAGAGCTGAAAACATATTTTAAATCCCAGAATATTGAAGGGATTATTGTTTACGGGCTATCAAAGGATGATGCTGTTTTACACGAATTGATTGCATCCATGACATTCAAAATCGTTGTGATCGATGCACCAATTGTAAATCATACTACCTCTTGTGTCTGGATCGATCATAAACAGGCACAGTATGATATTGCAAGAAAAACAATCCTTGAGAATCATGCAAAAAGGGTATTGTACATTGCAGGGAAAAGAAATGGATATGTGACAGACGAAAGAATTGCAGGAATGAAAAAACTGGCAGAAGATCTCGAACTTACACTATTGATAAGAGAAGGTCTGTTTAGTGAACTGGAAGCAAGAAAATTGACCTTTCAGTATGGAGCGCATAAAGATGTTGTTGTATGTGCATCAGATCTTATGGCAATTGGTGCGATGAATGCACTTACAGAAATGGATATTTTCAGACCGGTTTGTGGATTTGATGGAATCACACTGATGGGTTATGTTGGAAAACAGATGAATACGGTACGTCAGAATTTTTTTAATATCTCGGCAGAGTCAGTGAATGAATTACGTGCTTTACTTGGAGGATCTGTTGGAAGAGAATGTAAACTTGGATATGAAATGGTCAGAATGCAATACTTGGACATTATTTGTTAAATTTAATTTTGATAAATATTTACCCTTGCGGAAAACGTTTTCCTGTGGTAAGGTATCACTATCAATTGATGAAAAGAAGAGTGGGAGGAATCAATATGTCATTACAGTTAAGAATGCAAAAGGAGGTTATGATAATGAATATAGAACAGCAATTATCAGAAATTACAGAATTTAAATATCATAAGAAAATAGAGGAATGCACTGATCAGGAACTGTATTATGCAATATTACAGTTGTCGAAAGATTTAATGGCAGCAGCACCATCAATTACAGGAGATAAAAAAGTTTATTATATTTCAGCAGAATTCTTAATTGGAAAGCTGCTGTCAAACAACCTGATTAATTTGGGGATCTATGACAAGCTGGATGAGATTCTAAAAGCAAAAGGAAGAACTTTAAGCATGATTGAAGAGATGGAACCAGAACCATCCCTTGGAAATGGTGGACTTGGAAGATTAGCATCCTGCTTCCTTGACTCTATCGCGACGCTTGGTCTGCCTGGAGAAGGAATCGGACTTAATTACCATTTTGGTTTATTTAAGCAGGTCTTTGAAAATAAATTGCAGAAAGCAGAAAAAAATGACTGGATTGAAGAATTATCCTGGCTGAATAAAACCGATACTACGTTTGAAGTAAGCTTTGGTGAAAGAAAAGTAAAATCAAGATTATATGATATAGATATTATTGGATATGAAAATGGGCTGAATAAACTACGTCTTTTTGATATAGAAAGTGTTGATGAATCTATTGTAAAAAACGGGATAGGTTTTGATAAGACAAATATTGAAAAAAACCTGACTTTATTTTTATATCCTGATGATTCAGATGAAGCAGGTGAACTTTTAAGAATTTACCAGCAGTATTTTATGGTAAGCAATGCTGCCCAGCTTATTTTGAAGGAAATGAAAGAAAAACAGTATGATCTTAGAAGGATGTATGATCATGCAGTGATCCAGATCAATGATACACATCCCACGATGATTATACCTGAACTCATTCGTATACTGACAGAAGATAAAGCATTTACCATGAGCGAAGCAATTGATATTGTAAGTAAGACATGCGCCTATACAAACCATACAATTCTGGCGGAAGCGTTGGAAAAATGGCCATTAAAATATCTCGAAAAAGCAGTTCCACAATTGATACCGATTATCAAAGAGTTACACAAGAGAGTTGCAAAAAAATATTCTGATCCAAGAGTTCAGATTATTGACAAAGATAAAAGAGTACATATGGCTCATATTGATATTCATTATGGATTTAGTGTTAATGGTGTTGCTGCGATTCATACAGAAATTCTGAAGGAATCAGAACTTAAACATTTTTATGATATCTATCCGGAGAAATTCAACAATAAAACCAACGGAATCACTTTCAGAAGATGGCTTTTATCCTGTAACAGAGAACTTACGTCACTTTTGGATGATGTAATTGGAGATGGTTACAAAAAAGATGCACTTCAACTCGAAAAATTATTAGAACATGCTGATAACAATGAAGTTCTAGATAAAATAGCGGCAATTAAGTATGAGAAGAAAATAGAACTTGCCAAATTTGTAAAAGAGACACAAGGCATTGAAATCAATCCAGACTCCATTTTTGATATTCAGATCAAGAGACTTCATGAGTACAAGCGCCAACAGATGAATGCATTATATATCATTCATAAATATCTGGAGATTAAGTCTGGTGTGCGCCCAAACACACCTGTTACCTTTTTCTTTGGTGCAAAAGCTGCACCTGCATATGTAATTGCAAAAGATATCATTCATCTATTATTGGTGCTGCAGGAGATTGTAAACAATGATCCGGATGTCAGCCCATATATGAAAGTTGTTATGATTGAGAACTATAATGTCAGCAAGGCAGAGAAGCTCATTCCAGCTTGTGATATTTCTGAACAAATATCACTTGCATCTAAAGAAGCAAGTGGAACTGGAAATATGAAATTCATGTTGAATGGAGCAGTAACACTTGGAACTTCCGATGGAGCAAATGTTGAGATTCATGAACTTGTAGGTGATGACAATATTTATATTTTTGGAGAAAAAAGTGAGCAGATTATTAGTCATTATGAAAAAGCAGATTATGTTTCCAAAAAGTTGTATAATAAGTCACACACAATAAAAGAAGCAGTTGATTTTATTGTTGGTAAACAGGCACTTGCTGCTGGAAATAAAGATAATCTGGAACGTCTTTATCATGAATTATTAAATAAAGACTGGTTCATGACACTTCTTGATTTAGAAGATTATATCAAAACGAAAGATCGTATGCTTCATGACTATGAAGACAAAGCAAAATGGAAGTCAATGATGCTTGTTAATATTGCAAAAGCCGGATTTTTCTCTTCTGATAGAACAATAGAAGAATATAACAGAGATATCTGGAAACTCAATTAATAAAGCAACGTAAATACCGGTGATGGTATTGACAAGCGCATGGATCAGCTGTTATGATGTTACCGGACAAAGGCGTTCTTACAGAGTAAGAGCGCCTTTTTTGTAAATGGGTGTAGCGAAACAGAAAGGAAAAGGGATTATGAGCAAATATACAAAAAAAGATATTATAAGACTTGTGGAAGAAGAAGATGTTCAATTCATAAGGTTGCAGTTTACTGATATTTTTGGGAATCTGAAGAATGTTGCAATTACGTCCAGTCAGCTGGGGAGGGCGCTGGATAATAAATGCATGTTTGATGGATCGGCAATTGAAGGCTTTGTCAGAATTGAGGAATCAGACATGTATCTCTATCCAGACTATGATTCATTTGCAATTTTTCCATGGAGACCACAACAGGGTAAAGTTGCGAGACTCATCTGTGATGTATACAGACCGAATGGACAGCAATTTGAAGGAGATCCTAGATATATACTTAGAACAGTTGTGAGGGAAGCCGCCGAAATGGGCTATATATTTAATGTTGGACCAGAGTGTGAATTCTTTTTGTTTCACACAGACGAGAATACACTTCCTACAACATTTACACATGAAGAAGCTGGATATTTTGACCTTGGGCCAATGGATTTTGGTGAAAATGCAAGAAGAGATATGGTCATGACGATGGAAGATATGGGATTTGAAATTGAAGCTTCTCACCATGAAATCTCGCCGGCACAACATGAGATTGATTTTCATTATGACGAAGCTATGAAAATAGCAGATCAGATTCAGACATTCAGGCTTGCTGTGAAAACAATTGCAAAACGACATGGACTTCATGCAACATTTATGCCAAAGCCTAAGTATGGCATTAATGGTTCGGGAATGCACATTAATATGTCATTGTCAAAAAATGGTGTTAATATTTTTCATAAAGAAGAGGATCAATATGGTCTTAGTCAGGAAGCATATTATTTTATTGGTGGACTGATGAAGCATATTAAAGGAATTACAGCAATTACCAATCCACTTGTAAACTCTTATAAACGTCTGGTTCCTGGATTTGAGGCACCTACTTTTATCGCATGGAGCGCGCAGAATAGAAGCCCGCTGATCAGAATTCCAGCGATTGGAGGAGAAGAGGCAAGAATTGAGCTCAGAAGCCCGGATCCAACAGCAAATCCGTATCTTGCACTTGCGGTCTGCCTGAAAGCAGGGCTTGAAGGAATCAAAGAAAAAATAGATCCACCTTCCAGTGTGAATCGTAATATTTTTGAACTGACAGATGCAGAAAAGAAAGAGCTGAAAATAGAATCCCTTCCATCAACATTAGAGGAAGCGCTTATTGAACTGGAGAATGATAAACTTCTAATGGAAACATTAGGAGAACACATCTCTGAAAAATATATTGCGGCCAAAAGAGATGAATGGAATCAGTATTGTGCACAGGTTTCAGAATGGGAAATCAACCAATATCTGAATAAGTTCTAAAAACAAATTGAGCCAGCAAGCAGTACATAGATAAAATCCAAGCGGGACAGGAGGTGTGCACTTGACGAATGTAATCATCGCATTTCCAAAAATTGAAGATGCGAAAAGCATGAAAAATCTTTTACTTCGGAGCGGATATCCTGTTCTGGGAGCCTGTTCAACAGGTGCACAGGCGATTGGTATGGCAGATGGGTTAAATGCGGGAATCCTTATATGTGCTTATAAACTTCCTGATATGATGTACACGGAACTCATAGAGTGTCTTCCGGAAGGTTTTGAAGTGTTATTAATGGCGTCACCTTCACATTTACGTGAAAAAGCAAGCGATCAGGTAGTTTGTTTGTCAATGCCGTTAAAGGTTCATGAACTAATTAGTACACTGGAAATGCTTGTACAGACAGTGGAAAGACGCAAACGTAAGAAAAAAAATCTTCCAAAAGAAAGAAATCGTGAAGACAGGGAGATTCTGGATCAGGCAAAAAGTCTTTTACGTGTCAGAAATAATATGACGGAAGAGGAAGCCCACAGATATATACAGAAATGTAGTATGGATAGTGGTACAAATATGGTAGAGACAGCGCAGATGATTTTAACTGTCATGCAGATTTCATAAAAGCAGTTTATGCATATAACACAGCATTATTTGATCTCAAAAATCAGATGAGCTGTGTTATTCTGTTCCTGACAGAGTGATTCGATGAAAGGTATGGTGAATATTATGAAACTTTCTTTTACAAAAATGCATGGTTGTGGAAATGATTATGTCTACATCAACGGAGAAGAATATAACATCACAAATAAAAAGGATCTTGCAATCAGACTGAGTGACAGACATTTTGGAATTGGAGGCGATGGTATTATATTTATTAATCCTTCTACACGCGCAGATTTTGAAATGGAGATGTATAATGCAGATGGAAGCCGGGCTGAAATGTGTGGCAATGGAATCAGATCCGTAGCAAAATACGTTTATGATAAGAAAATGACATCAAAAAAAGAACTAAAAATAGAAAGTGCAGGTTCCATCAAAACAACCTGGCTCACAACTGAGAATGATAAAGTGAAAGCTGTTAAGGTCAATATGGGTAGTCCTATTTTTAAACCAGAGCATATTCCGGTTCTTTTTGATCAGACAAAAGTTGCTATACAGGAAGAACTGATCGAAGCGGATGGAAAAAAGTACCGTTTTACCGCTGTGTCCATGGGAAATCCACACGCAGTAATTCAGGTAGATGACCCTATGGAGATTGAAATCGACAAGATTGGGCCACTCATGGAACATCATCCGTATTTTCCCAAAAGAATCAATACAGAATTTATAAAGGTTGTAGATAGAGAAAATATCACAATGCGCGTATGGGAAAGAGGATCAGGAGAAACCTTAGCCTGTGGAACAGGTGCATGTGCTGTTGCAGCAGCATGCATCTTAAATGGTTTGACGGAAAACAAAGTTACTGTTAAACTGTTAGGTGGCAGTCTCGTGATTGAATGGGATCGTGAACAGGATCAGATATTTATGACGGGTCCTGCCGAGACTGTGTTTGAAGGTACGATTGAAATTTAATATTTTTGAAGTGACTGAGAGGAGCATATTATGTTTAAAGTGAATGAAAATTATCTCAAACTGCCGGGAAGTTATCTTTTTTCTACGATTGGAAAAAAAGTAAGTGCTTTTACCCAGGCGAATCCTGATAAGAAAATCATCAGACTTGGAATTGGTGATGTGACACAGCCACTTGCACCGGCAATCATTGATGCATTTCACAAAGCAGTAGATGAAATGGCTTTTGCAGATACATTCCGTGGATATGCGCCTGACCTGGGATATGAGTTTTTGAGAAGTGCAATTGCACAAAATGATTATAAAGCACGTGGATGTCAGATAGACGCAGATGAAATATTTGTATCTGATGGTGCAAAATGTGATTCGGGAAATATTCAGGAAATTTTCAGCCAGGATAATAAAATTGCAGTCTGTGATCCGGTTTATCCAGTCTATGTAGATACGAATGTTATGGCAGGCAGAACAGGAACGTATGATTCCGTAAAAGAAACCTGGAGTGATGTGATTTATATGCCATGTACTGCCGATAATAATTTTGCACCTGAGCTTCCGAAGGAAGTGCCTGACATCATATATCTATGCTTCCCCAACAACCCAACAGGGTCCACAATAACAAAGGATCAGTTACAGGAATGGGTAGACTATGCCAATAAGGTAGGCGCAGTCATTATTTATGATGCTGCCTATGAAGCTTATATTTCAGAAGATAATGTACCTCACACAATTTTTGAATGCGAAGGTGCAAGAACCTGTGCAATTGAGCTGAGATCTTTTTCAAAGAATGCTGGATTTACAGGGGTAAGATTAGGATTTACCGTCATCCCTAAAGAATTAAAAGCAGGTGAGGTATCGCTACACTCTCTTTGGGCAAGAAGGCATGGAACAAAATATAATGGTGCACCTTATGTTGTTCAGCGCGCAGGAGAAGCGGTGTATTCAGAAGCAGGAAAAGAACAGCTGAAAAAACAGGTTGCATATTATATGAACAATGCAAAGTATATCTATGATGGTCTGAAAAATGCTGGATATGAAGTTTCTGGTGGTGTGAATGCGCCTTATATCTGGTTGAAAGCACCAAATCAGATGACAAGCTGGGAGTTCTTTGATCATTTATTGGAAAAAGCAAATGTAGTGGGTACGCCTGGATCAGGATTTGGACCGAGTGGAGAAACATATTTCAGACTGACTGCTTTTGGAAGTTATGAGAATACAGTAGAGGCAATTGAACGCATAAAAAGATTGTAATAATTACCGGGAACTGAGTTGTTTTACCGGAAGAAGAGAGACTGTGATTAACCTATAAGGTTAGAAACAGTCTTTTTTTCGTTATTTCTCACAAAAACAACCAGGTCAAATTCATCGTATTTAACAAAGTTTCACATGAGATATTGCAAACAGAAACAGTGTGTGGTAATATGAATTTGTGGTTAACGGAAACGTTACCGACATCGATACCGATAACGGTACCGAGAAGGTTACCAGACCATAAAAAGTTCACGAAAAAGTTGGGAAAGAGAAAGAGAGAGGTATTAGTTATGAAAAAGAAAGTTATCAGTGCATTGTTAAGTATTGCTATGGTAGCAACTCTTCTGGCAGGATGCGGAAGCAAAGAAGCAGCGCCAGCGGAAGAAGCAGCGACTGAAGAAGCAGCACCAGCAGAAGAAGCAGCGCCGGAAGAAGAAGCAGCCCCTGCAGAAGAATCTGCACAAGCTGGAGAAGGCCAGGTTTATTACCTTAACTTCAAACCGGAAGTAGATGAAGTATGGCAGAACCTTGCAGCAAAATATACAGAAGAAACAGGTGTACCTGTTAAAGTCGTTACTGCAGCAAGTGGAACTTATGAACAGACATTAAAATCAGAAATTGCAAATGCAAATGCACCGACTCTGTTCCAGATTAATGGACCGGTTGGATACCAGAACTGGAAAGACTATTGCCTGGATCTGAAAGGTACAGATCTTTATAGCTGGTTACTTGATCCAAGTCTTGCAATTACTGGAGAAGATGGCGGCGTTTACGGAATTCCATATGTTGTTGAAGGATATGGTATTATTTACAATAACGCAATCATGGAAAAATATGCAGCAATGGATGGAGCACTTGTAAAATCTGCTGATGAAATTACAAATTTTGATACATTAAAATCTGTTGTAGAAGATATGCAGGCAAAAGCAGCAGATCTTGGAATTGAAGGCGTATTTGCTTCTACATCACTGACACCAGGTGAAGACTGGAGATGGCAGACACATCTTGCGAACCTTCCAGTATATTATGAATACAAGGATAAAGGCATCAGCGATACAGATGCACTTGAATTCACTTACAGTGACAATTACAAGAACATTTTTGACCTTTACATCAACAATTCCTGTACAGAACCAGGTTTACTTGGAAGTAAATCCGTTGACGATTCCATGGCAGAGTTTGCACTTGGAAAAGCAGCAATGGTACAGAATGGTAACTGGGGCTGGGGACAGATCTCAGGTGTTGAAGGAAATACAGTTACAGAAGATGATGTAAAATTCATGCCAATCTATACAGGTGTTTCTGGAGAAGAAAAACAGGGCCTTTGCACTGGAACAGAAAATTTCTTCTGTATCAACAGCCAGGCATCAGAAGCTGACCAGAAAGCATCCATCGCATTTGTAGAATGGATTTTCAGCTCAGACGAAGGTAAAGCAGCAGTAACAAACGAATTAGGATTTATTGCACCTTTCAATACATTTGAAGATGATGAAAAACCTACTGATCCACTTGCACAGGAAGTTTTAAGATATATGGCAGATTCTTCTAAAACAAGCGTAGCTTGGAACTTTACTTCTTTCCCAAGCCAGCAGTTCAAAGATGATTTCGGTGCAGCTCTTCTTGAGTATGCAGCAGGAAGCATTGCGTGGGATGATGTAAAAGCAGTTGTAGTAGAAAGATGGGCAGCTGAAAAAGCAGCAACAGCAGAAGCCGAATAGCAAAATAATAGACAGGGTGAGGACAGGGCAACCTCTTCTCACCCTTTTTTTGAAAGAATATGGGAAATGTAGTAAAATACTACGAGGGGAATGAATGAAGCATAAAAGAGATATGTTTCATGGAAAAGGAGATCTTATATGCAGAAAACTTTAAAGAAATACTTTGTGGTTTTTACTGTACCGACTTTGATTGCGTTCGCGCTTGCATTCATAGTTCCTTTTGTTATGGGACTATATCTGTCTTTTTGCAAATTCACAACAGTAACGAATGCAGAATTTATAGGACTTAAGAATTATTTCAGGGCGTTCGAAGAACCTGATTTTTTAAATGCAACCTGGTTTACTGTAAAGTTTGCCGTGATAGCAATTTTAAGTATTAACATACTTTCATTTGTAATGGCACTTTTATTAACAAGAAAAATCAAAGGAACAAATTTGTTCAGAACTGTATTCTTTATGCCAAATTTAATCGGAGGAATTATACTTGGATATATCTGGCAGTCAATGATTAATGCGATTCTGGTCAATTATGGAACAACACTTGTTGCAAATGCAAAATTTGGATATATTGGATTAATTGTACTTATGAACTGGCAGATGATTGGATATATGATGATTATCTATATAGCGGGATTACAGAATGTACCGACGGATCTGATCGAAGCAGCTCAGATCGATGGTGCGACAGCAGGGCAGACTTTATTCAGGGTTAAGATACCAATGGTCATGCCATCTATTTCAATTTGTTTATTTTTAACATTATCAAACTGCTTTAAACTGTTTGATCAGAACCTGGCATTAACTGCAGGTGCTCCATCAAAGAAAACAGCCATGATGGCACTTGACATTTATAATACATTTTATGGAAGAAGCGGATTTGAAGGTGTTGGACAGGCGAAGGCTGTAATGTTCTTTATTGTGGTTGCGACCATTGCTTTGACCCAGCTGCGTTTTACAAGAAGTAAGGAGGTTGAACAATAATGAAGACAAGAAAAGCTGTAAATAATATTATTTTTGTCCTGTTATGCATTTTAATTGTTCTATTCCTGACACCGATTTTTTTCATTATATTAAATTCATTCAAAGGAAAATTATTTATAAGCGACAATCCTTTTGCACTGCCAACTGCTGAAACATTTGCAGGTCTCTCCAATTATATAAATGGTATTGAAAAGACAAACTTCTTTTCGGCATTTGGATGGTCTTTATTTATTACAATATTCTCAGTCATTGCAATTATATTATTTACCTCTATGACTGCGTATTATATTACGCGTGTAAAATCAAAACTTACAAGCCTGATATACTATATGTTTGCGTTTTCTATGATCGTACCATTTCAAATGGTTATGTTCACAATGTCAAAACTTGCCAATTCATTACATTTAAATAATCCATGGGGAATGGTAATATTATATGTTGGATTTGGTTCAGGACTTTCAGTATTTATGTTCAGTGGTTTTGTAAAATCGATACCACTTGAAATTGAAGAAGCAGCTATGATCGATGGGTGTACACCACTTCAGACATATTTTGGTGTTGTTATGCCAATTTTAAAACCAACAGCAATTACAGTAGCAATATTGAATGCAATGTGGATCTGGAATGACTACCTTCTTCCATATCTGGTTATCGGTGTCAGCACCAATTATAAAACGATACCAGTTGTAGTACAGTATCTGGTTGGTTCCTATGGAGCCAAAGATATGGGTGCCATGATGGCATTACTCGTACTTGCGATTATTCCGATTGTTATTTTTTATCTGGCATGCCAGAAATATATTATTGAGGGCGTTGTTGCAGGCGCTGTGAAAGGTTGATCTGAAAGAGGAGGTAATTATGAGAAGAAGCGGAATATTATTACCCGTTTCCAGCCTGCCATCCAGATATGGGATTGGAGCATTTTCGAAAGAAGCATATGATTTTATTGACTTTCTAAAAAAATCAGGACAGACATACTGGCAGATTCTGCCGCTGGGGCCGACAGGGTATGGAGATTCACCGTATCAGTCATTTTCAACCTTTGCGGGTAATCCATATTTTATAGATTTAGATGATCTTGTAGAAGAGGGATGGATTACAGAAAGTGATTGTGAAGCTTATGACTTTGGAACGGATGACGAAACGGATTATGAGAAAATATATCTTTCAAGATTTCTAATTTTAAAAAAAGCATTTTTAAACAGTAATATCGAAGCAGAACAAGCTTTTCAGGGATTTATTCAGGA
Source organism: Clostridia bacterium (assembly GCA_003246295.1). Classification (GTDB taxonomy): domain Bacteria; phylum Bacillota; class Clostridia; order Lachnospirales; family Lachnospiraceae; genus SZUA-378. The sequence goes on from QKAS01000001.1 coordinate 47,719, forward strand.
AAATGCTTACTGGCTGGATGATTATGCGTTGTTCATGTCGGTAAAAAATCATTTTCAGGGAAAGAGTTTTGCAGAATGGGATGATGACATTAAAATGCGAAAACCCTCTGCAATAAAAAATTATAAGAAAGAATGCGAACAGGAAATCAAATTTTATCAGTTCCAACAGTTTCTATTCTCAAAACAATGGATGAAGCTGAAAAATTATGCGAATGCAAGTGGAATTGAAATTGTTGGAGATATTCCAATTTATGTTGCATTTGATAGTGCTGACACTTGGGCTAATCCGGAATTATTCCAGTTTGATGAGAACTGCACACCTGTTGCAGTAGCAGGCTGCCCTCCTGATGCATTTTCAGCAACCGGACAGCTTTGGGGAAATCCCTTATATCGTTGGGAGTTTCATAAAGAAACTGGTTATGACTGGTGGAAAAAAAGAATTGCTTATTGCTATAAATTATATGATGTTGTAAGAATTGATCATTTTAGAGGATTTGATGAGTATTATGCCATCCCGTTCGGACATCCGACAGCAGAACATGGAAAATGGGAAGCAGGTCCGGGGATTGAGATTTTTAACGAATTGAAATCTGTCATTGGAAAAAAACAAGTCATAGCTGAAGATTTAGGGTTTTTGACCAAAAGTGTCATCAGACTGGTGAAGAAAACAGGCTATCCAGGCATGAAGATTCTTCAGTTTGCCTTTGACTCAAGAGAAGAAAGTGATTATCTTCCTCATAATTATGAGAAAAACTGTGTTGTATATACTGGAACACATGATAATCAGACAACGACCGGATGGTTTAAGACACTGAATAAAAAAGACAAAATGTTTGCTAAGAGGTATCTGAATATAACTGGAAATAAAAATATAGCATGGATATTTATCAGAGCTGCACTTTCAAGCGTTGCTGATACAGCAGTGATACCTATGCAGGATTATCTGGAACTTGGAGACGAAGCGCGTATGAATACCCCTTCAACACTTGGAGATAACTGGAAGTGGAGAATGGGAAAAAATGTGCTGACAGATGAACTTGCGCAGAAAATCAGGCAATTGACAAAACTGTATGGCAGACTGTATAGTGTAAAAAAATAAGATAAGAAAGCTTTATGGAAAAGGGATTCTGCTATGGGTGAAATGACGATCAAAGACATTGCAAAAATGTGTGGAGTCGGAATCAGCACAGTCTCACGTGCGATCAATAATCATCCGGATATTAATCCGGAAACAAAAGAAATGATCAATGCCACCATTAAGGAATATGGATATATCCCAAATAATAGTGCAAGGAATCTGAAACGGACGGAAGCAAAGTCCATTGCAGTACTGGTCAAGGGAATTTCAAACATCTTCTTTAGTTCAATGATTAAAGTAATGGAAGAAGAAATCAAGAAAAGAAAGTATACTATGGTACTGCACCATGTAGAGTTTAATGAAGATGAAGTAGATGTTGCGCTTCAGCTTGTAAAAGAAAAGAGACTTGCAGGTATTATTTTTCTGGGAGGATATTTTCACCATTCAGAAGATAAACTAAAGAAGCTGCACGTTCCTTTTGTATTAAGTACCATAGGGTGCCCACCAGAAAATTTCAGCAAGAAGGGTTATTCTTCTATTTCAGTTGATGATGAACAGGAAAGTTATAACATGGTGAACTGGCTGATTCAGAATGGACATAAGAACATTGCTATTCTTTGCGCCTCTCCAGATGACGAAAGTATAGGTAAGCTGAGACTGGAAGGATACAAAAAAGCACTGCTTGAGAATAAGATTGAAGTCAATTTGGAACTGATTATGCCAATGCGCCCAGACATGGAACAGTATTCTTTGCAGAGTGGTTATGATCTGACAACGCAGTTGCTTGAAAAAAACACAGAATTTACTGCGGTGTATGCAATTTCAGATATGATGGCAATTGGAGCATGCAAAGCGATTTTTGACAAAGGGAAGAAAATACCGGAAGATTATTCTGTAGCCGGCTTCGATGGAACAGAGATGGGTGCGTTTTATCATCCATCGCTGACAACAGTACGGCAGCCGGTTGAAGATATGGCGAAAGCGACTGCACAATTACTGTTTGAAGTACTCTCTGAAAAAAGTGTTCATAAACACAGGATTTTTCCAGCTGAACTTGTGATAAGAGAGTCAGCAAAAAAAATATAGTTTTATTCAGCCGAAAGGTTCATTTTACTCATCGTTGAATTATGATAATTTGTATCATTTGTAACTTCTTTTCCAAACCAATCGGGAGCGGAAAACAAAGTGGCATCTTCAACGGAGTTGAACTCAACTTCTGCAAGGATAAGAGATGAAAAAGGTTCTTCAAACACGTCAAGTTCGATTGTGTGGGAGGAGCCTTTTATTGGAATGAGATATCTTGTTTTTCGGATGATGTTACCGTCAGCTTTTGGAAGAAGGTGCAGGTAGCCTTCTTTTGTAAGTGGCAGATTATATTCTTCACGAATCAAAAGACCGCTTCCTTTATATGTGAGAATATATTGATCATCTTCACGACGTATTCTAATGACTGGATCGGTACAAAGGTAGGCTTGTTCAAGTTTATGATTAGGATAAGAATCCAGGCTGAAAGGGATTTCTTTGATCAGATATTTTTTTTCGATTTCATATTGTTTTGACATAACAGACTCCGTTCTGGATTGCCCATAGTTTTTGTTTGTTGTATACTATCACTATAGTTTTTGAAGAGTTTCATGTCAAGAAGAGTAAGTTTCTATTATCTGGAGGAAAATATAGAAGGGAGAATATACTATGAGTTATGTATGTGTATTTGTAGCAGAAGGGTTTGAAGAGATTGAGGCACTGACTGTTGTGGACATGCTTCGCAGAGTGGGAATATTGACAGATCTGGTTTCAGTTACCTCAGAAATCATGGTATCAGGGTCCCATGGAATAGAAGTCAGAGCGGATAAGTTGATAGAAGAGATTGAATTTGCAAGTGTAGATATGATTGTTCTTCCAGGAGGGATGCCAGGGACTAAAAACCTGGAGGAGTGTGAACCATTAATGGAAGCACTTGATATATTTTATGAGCAGGGGAAGGATATCAGCGCCATTTGTGCAGCGCCTTCGATTCTGGGACATAAGGGATTTTTAAATGGAAGAATCGCATGTTGTTATCCTACATTTGAAAGTCATCTGACAGGAGCAGTTGTAACACATAACGAGGTTGAAATTTCTGGTAATATTATTACATCCAGAGGTATGGGATGTGCGATTGCATTTTCACTGGCAATCATAGAGAAGCTGGTTGGGAAAGAAACAGCAGAAGATCTTGCAGAAAAAATTGTTTATCAATGTTAATAAAAATCCCATTCTAATCCTGAACAGATTAAAATGGGATATATTTTTATAATGAGCTTTCGTTCTTTATTGCTTTCTTCAGAGGAATCCAAATAAGAAAAGCAAGGAGACTTCCAAGAAGCGCTGTGATTAGCTGGGTCAGGGAAAACGTAATTTTCGCAGCTGCCAGTATCTTTGGTAACATTTCTGGTTTTGGAAGATTTGGAGCAATATTTTCTCCAAATAATGGGAATAGAACATAGATAACGACAATCCCCATAAAGGCGGCCTTTAAAACAGAACCAATCACAAGACCGACAGGTAAATGCAGGGAGGAACGTTTGGTTGCGCCAAAATAATATGCGCATAAAACAAGAATCAAATTTCCAATCATAATGGTTGGAAACATCAGAGGAATTCCAGCCATGATGGGAGAACCGGTAAAAAAGAAAGCGGTAATAGGTGAAATGACAGCAATCAGGATTCCACTCCATAATCCGGCACCTAATGCGGCAATGATCAAGACAGAATTCACAATGGGTCCCGTAATATAGACCGAGAGATTCTTAAAGTATTGACTTAAAATGCAAATGGCCAGCAGTAGTGCTGTTGTAGTAAGTTGTTTCGTTGTGATTTTTTTCATGTTCAGTCTCCTTTTGATACATATAGTATAATAATAAGGTACTGCCTGTGAAAACAAATCAGATTGCAGCCTGTAACGCTTTTGACTGAATTCCATCAATACGACCGAGCTTTCCAGATAGGGCACTGATCACGCCGGGAGGAGCACAAATGATCACTGAGATGACATGAACAGATTTTTGCTGATAGGGAATTCCCATTCGCCCAATGATATAAGGCGCATATTCATGCAGCAACTCATTGACTTTGCCTGACATGGTATGATCTTGTATAAAAATTCCAATGATTGCAATTTTGTCTTCCATAGTCGTTCTCCTATTCATAAAATTGGAAAGCATAAAAAAAGTCCCACGGGCCAGCCGAAAGACGTCTAAGTAGCAGATTTTCTTGACGTCAGGTTTTGCCTTGGTTTTAGAAAGGTATCTGTTTGCACATGCAGGCTGTTATAATAGATCATACTGTTATAACAGGCTTTTTTCATTATAACTTATTTTTATAAAGTTGAAAACAAAAAAATAAGAATATGCATAGTACAAAAATAAGAAGAAGCATAGTGTCATTTATATGGCATCATACAAAGAATCATGAAAAAAGCATGAACAGAAAAGAAATGCTGGAATTTTGGGGATTCCTATGCTATAATCGTAAAATGACTGTGAGTATGGGTTCGTATACAGATTGAAAATAATTTCATGATGTTTTATTCATAAAAACAAAGAATCACAGATGTAATTTAAGGAGGATATAAAGGATGAGTTTACAGGTAGAAAAACTTGAAAAGAACATGGCAAAAGTGACAATTGAAGTATCAGCAGAAGCACTGGAAAAAGCAATTCAGGGTGCTTACAACAAAAATAAAGGCAAAATCAGCATTCCAGGATTCCGTAAAGGGAAAGCACCTCGTGCAATGATTGAAAAAATGTATGGAAAAGAAATTTTTTACGAAGATGCAGCAAATGCTCTGATTCCAGATGCTTATGCAGATGAAATGGAACAATGTGAACTTGATATCGTATCTCAGCCAAAAATTGACGTGATTCAGCTTGAATCAGGAAAACCATTTATTTTTACAGCAGAAGTCGCAACCAAACCAGAAGTTTCCCTTGGAAAATATAAAGGTGTAAAAGTTGATAAAATCGAAGTTTCTGTTACAGACGAAGAAATCAATGCTGCCCTTGACAAGGAAAGAGAAAATAATGCAAGAATCGTTTCTGTGGAAGACCGTGCTGTAAAAGATGGTGATCAGACAGTGATTGATTTTGAAGGCTTTGTTGACGGCGTTGCTTTTGATGGTGGAAAAGGGGAAGACTATCCTTTAACAATCGGATCAGGATCTTTTATTCCAGGATTTGAAGAACAGCTTGTTGGAGCTGAAATCGGAAAAGAAACTGAAGTAAATGTTACGTTCCCAGAAGATTATCAGGCAGAAGAATTAAAAGGGAAAGCAGCAGTATTCAAATGCACAGTAAAAGAAATCAAACAGAAAGAGCTTCCTGAACTGAATGATGAATTTGCAGGAGAAGTATCTGAGTTTGATACACTTGAAGAATATAAAGCAGATATCAAAAAGAAATTAGAAGATAAAAAAGCAGCTGACGCAAAAGCAGCAAAAGAAGACGCTGTCATCGATGCGATCATAGAAGATGCAGCGATGGATATTCCAGAAGCAATGCTTGCAACACAGCAGAGACAGATGGTAGAAGACTTTGCACAGAGAATTCAGCAGCAGGGACTCAGTATTGACCAGTACTTCCAGTTTACAGGACTTACACCTGATAAATTTATGGAACAGGTAAAACCTCAGGCTGAAAAAAGAATCAAATCAAGACTTGTATTAGAAGCAGTTGCTGCAGCAGAAAAATTTGAAATTACAGAAGAAGAACTTGAAGCAGAACTTGTGAAAATGGCTGACGCATATAAGATGGAACTTGATAAGATCAAAGAATTGATGGGAGACCATGAGAAAAAACAGATGAAAGATGATCTTGCAATCCAGAAAGCTGTTGAATTTGTGGTAGAATCCGCAAAAGAAAAATAATATTGAAATTCGCAAAAATTCAATAAACAATATTAAAAAACTCTTAATTAAAAAGCGGGTTTCTTGTCAAGCTGCAAAGAGTGCGTTATGATGAAAAAACAGTACAACAATACAGTACATGAAAGAAAAGAGGAATCATAATGAGTTTAGTACCTTATGTTATTGAACAAACAAGCAGAGGCGAAAGATCCTATGATATTTATTCAAGATTATTAAAAGAGAGAATTATCTTTCTTGGTGAAGAAGTAAATGAAGTAACAGCAAGCCTTGTTGTGGCACAGTTATTATTTCTGGAAGCAGAAGACCCTGAAAAAGATGTTCACTTATACATCAATAGTCCAGGAGGATCTGTAACTGCAGGAATGGCTATTTACGATACAATGCAGTTTATCAAATGTGATGTCTCAACAATTTGTATCGGTATGGCAGCAAGCATGGGAGCGTTTCTTCTTGCAGGGGGAACGAAGGGCAAAAGACTTGCACTTCCTAATGCTGAGATCATGATACACCAGCCGCTTGGTGGTGCCCAGGGGCAGGCAACAGAAATCGAAATTGCTGCAAAACACATTCTTCATACAAAAGAAAAATTAAACAAAATTCTTGCTGAAAATACAGGCAAGCCGATTGATATCATTGCTGCAGATACGGACAGAGATAATTGGAAAACTGCCGAAGAAGCGAAGGAATATGGACTGATTGACAAAGTAATCACATTCCGTGCCAGTGGATCTGAGGATACCAAATAGCAGATAGAATGGATAGGAGTGTAAGATGGCAGGAAAAAATTCCGACGATAAAGTAAGATGTTCTTTTTGTAATAAAACGCAGGATCAGGTAAAAAAGCTGATTGCAGGTCCTTCTGGGGTTTATATCTGTGATGAGTGTATAGAAATCTGCGCAGACATTATCGAGGAAGAATTTGATGAGGAGGAATTTGATGCTCCTTCTCAGGAAATCAATCTGTTAAAACCGGTTGAAATCAAAGAGTTTCTGGATGAATATGTTATTGGTCAGGAAGAAGCAAAAAAAGTACTTTCAGTTGCCGTTTATAATCACTATAAGCGAATTACAGCTGAGAAAGATCCTGATGTTGAATTGCAAAAAAGTAATATTATCATGATAGGACCAACAGGCTCAGGAAAAACATTGCTGGCACAAACGCTTGCAAAAGTGATTAATGTACCATTTGCAATTGCAGATGCAACAACACTGACAGAAGCGGGTTATGTAGGTGAAGATGTTGAAAATATTCTTTTAAAACTGATTCAGGCAGCAGATTATGATGTTGAACGGGCACAGTTTGGAATCGTTTATATTGATGAAATTGATAAAATCACAAAAAAAAGCGAAAACGTTTCTATTACCAGAGATGTTTCTGGAGAAGGGGTACAACAGGCGCTGCTTAAGATTATTGAGGGTACTGTTGCATCGGTTCCACCACAGGGCGGAAGAAAACATCCTCACCAGGAACTGATTCAGATCGACACAAGCAATATTTTGTTTGTCTGCGGTGGGGCGTTTGACGGACTTGAAAAAATAGTGGAAGCAAGACTGGATAAAAAATCTATTGGTTTTAATGCAGAAATTGCATCCAAGAGCGAGAAAGAAATTGGCGAGCTATTACATGCTGTGACACCACACGACCTTGTTAAGTTTGGCCTTATTCCAGAGTTTGTGGGAAGGGTACCGATTAACGTTGCGCTTGAAGGACTTGACACAGAGGCTTTGATTCGAATTTTAAGAGAACCAAAGAGTGCTTTAATAAAGCAATATCAGAAATTATTTGAATTTGATGATGTAAAACTTCACTTTGAACCGGCAGCTATTGAACTGATTGCAAAAGAAGCTATGGATCGAAAGACCGGAGCAAGAGGATTGCGTTCCATTATGGAAAGAGTTATGATGGATTTGATGTACCGGATTCCTTCAGATGAAACAATAGAAAGCTGTACCATTACCAAGGGTGCTGTAGAAGGAACGAGCGAACCGTTAATTGTTCATCGTGAGAAAGTCAGAAAAGCGAAGTAATACTATGGAACAAATAACGTCGTCCGTTAGCGGGCGGCGTTTGTTTTTAGAAAAAGAGACAAGAAAGGCATACCATATGGCAGAAATTATAAAAGAAAAAATGAATAGGGAATGGCTTCCTGCAACAGCGCTTCGCGGAATGACTGTTTTACCGGAAATGATTATCCATTTTGACTTAAGCCGTAAGAAATCAATACAGGCAATTGAACATGCCATGACGCAGGATCAGAGAATTTTTCTGATTACACAAAAAGACCCGGATAAGGAAGAACCAGACACAGAAGACTTGTATCACATAGGTACAATAGCAATGATTAAACAGGTTACAAAGCTTCCTAATAATATTGTCAGAGTATTGGTGGAGGGGCTATCCCGTGCAGTATTTTATGAAATGAATAACGAAATAGAGGCTTTTCTTTTGGCATCGATAGAAGAAGTGAATTCATATGACACTGTGCAGGAACCAATTGAAGAAGAGGCTATGGTGCGCGAAATCAAAGAACTCTTTCAACAGTACATAGCATACCATCCAAAGGTTGGAAAAACCCTGTTTACACATCTTGATCATGCTTATGGACTTGGCAGATTACTTGATACAATCACAATCAATATTCCACTGAGTTATAATATAAAACAGGCGGTTCTGGAAGCACTGGATGTCAGGGAACGTTATGAGTATCTGTCAGAGGTTTTATTTAACGAGATTGAAATTGCACGTGTCAAAACAGAATTAACAGAGCAGGTCAGAAACCGGGTTGAAAAGAATCAAAAGGAATATCTTCTCAGAGAACAACTTGGGTTCATCAGAGAAGAGCTAGGTGAAACAAACACCTTTTCTGATGCAGATCAGTTTACGGAAGATTTAAAGAAAATAAAGGCACCAAAAGAGATCAGAGAAAAAATTGAAAAAGAAATCTCGAGATTCAAAGGAATATCAGGGAATAGCTCAGAAAGCAGCATGCAGCGTGCTTATGTTGAAACACTGCTGGAACTTCCCTGGGATAAAATGTCAAAGGACAATCTTGACTTAAACAGAGCAGAAGAGATATTGAATGAAGAACACTATGGACTGGAAAAAGTAAAAGAAAGAATTCTGGAGTTTCTTGCAGTCAGAAGCCTCACAAGTCAGGGAGAGAGTCCGATTCTTTGTCTTGTTGGACCTCCAGGGACAGGAAAAACTTCAATTGCACGATCCGTTGCCAATGCTTTGAATAAAAAATATGTCAGAATTAGTCTGGGTGGTGTTCGCGATGAAGCTGAGATCAGAGGGCACAGAAAAACATATGTCGGAGCTATGCCGGGAAGGATTGCTGCTTCCCTAAAAAATGCAGGAGTAAAAAATCCACTGATCTTATTAGATGAAATTGATAAAACCAGCAGTGATTACAAAGGTGATACTGCTTCAGCGTTACTAGAAGTACTTGATTCAGAACAGAATTCAAAATTCAGAGATCATTATGTTGAACTTCCAATTGACCTTTCGCAGGTTTTATTTATTGCAACAGCGAATGCAACTTCTACAATACCAGCACCATTGCTTGATCGAATGGAATTAATAGAAATCAATAGCTATACTTCAAATGAAAAATTTCATATCGCAAGAAGATTTCTGGTACAGAAACAGTTAAAGAAAAACGGTCTGAAAGAAGAGCAACTTTCAATCAGCGATCAGGCAATCCGAAATATTATAGAATATTATACAAGAGAAGCCGGCGTGCGTGATCTGGAACGAAAAATTGGAGAAATCTGCAGAAAAGCCGCAAAAGAGATTTTGCGTGATAAGAAGAGTAGAATTAAAGTTACAGGAAGTAATCTGAACAAATATATTGGGAAAGAAAAATATACATTGGACAAAGCCAATCTTGAAGATGAGGTTGGAATTGTAAGAGGACTTGCATGGACGAGTGTTGGTGGTGACACATTACAGATTGAAGTCAATGTAATGCCCGGTAAGGGAGATCTTGAATTAACCGGACAGCTTGGTGATGTCATGAAAGAATCTGCAGTAGCAGGCATCAGCTATATCAGATCTGTGAGTGAGGAGTATGGTATGGATCAGGATTATTTCAAGGATCATGATATTCACATTCACATTCCGGAAGGAGCAGTCCCAAAAGACGGACCTTCAGCAGGTATTACGATGGCAACTGCGGTATTATCAGCAATCACAGGGAAAAAGGTCAGAGCTGATGTCGCAATGACTGGTGAAATAACGCTCAGAGGCAGAGTTCTTCCAATCGGAGGATTAAAAGAAAAGATTCTTGCTGCAAAGACAGCTGGTATCAAAATAGTTCTTGTTCCACGTGAGAATGAAAAAGATGTAGAAGAAATAACAAAAGAAATCAAATCCGGTCTGGAGATTCATTTTGTGGAAACGATGAAAGAAGTCATCGGACATGCATTTTCTGGATAAAACAGACTGACAATGTGAAATTAGGTTTTTTGCTATATGGAAAGGTATGGTTATTAAATGGTCATTAAAAATATTAATCTGGAAACGGTATGCGGTATCACGAGTACTCTTCCTGAAAATTTACTTCCGGAAATTGCTTTTGCAGGAAAGAGTAATGTTGGAAAGTCGTCACTGATCAACGCACTGATGAACCGGAAAAATTATGCCAGAACAAGTGCCCAGCCGGGGAAGACACAAACAATCAATTTTTATAACATCAATGAAGAATTGTATTTTGTTGATCTACCAGGTTATGGATATGCAACAGTTGCCCAGTCAGTAAAAGAAAAGTGGGGAAAGATGATTGAGAATTATCTCCATAGTTCAAAACAGTTAAAAGCTGTTTTTCTTCTGATTGATATCCGACATGAACCATCGGCGAATGATAAGAATATGTATCAGTGGGTTTTGGAACAAGGTTACCAGCCAATCATTATAGCAACCAAACTTGATAAAATAAATCGCAGTCAGATTTTAAAACATGTTAAAATGATTAAAACGGGCTTAAATGTATTGAAGGATACCATAGTAATTCCCTTTTCGGCGTCTTCTAAACAGGGAAGAGAAGAGATTTATGATCTGATAGACAAACTGACTGGTCAAAATGAGGATGATTCAACAGCAGATTGCTGATGGAGGCAGATATGAAAGATACCGGGTTAAGATTCGCCAGAATTATTGTCAATCTTTCATTGTTTATAGGTGGAGTTCTTTTCTTTGTAATTGCAGTCCCAAGGATTTTAGGATTCTTTATGCCTTTTGTCATAGGATGGGTGATTTCTTTGATGGCAAATCCACTTGTGAAGTTTTTAGAGAAGAAAATAAAGATGAAACGAAAAGCAGGATCAGCAATGGTCATTATTGCTGTTATTGCTATTTTAGTACTGATTTTATATGCTGTTATATCTAAACTGGTTTCAGAAAGTATAGGGCTGATCAACGATCTTCCAAACATTTATAAAAGTTTTGAAGGAGACCTTGATCAGATTGCAGAAAACCTGAATTTGCTACTTACAAAACTTCCGCCTGATATCAGAGATGCATTTACAAATATAGGGACGACAGTAAGCACTTTTTTAGGTGGCTTGATAGAAAACATGGGGACGCCAACTGTAGAAGCTGTAGGAAGCTTTGCAAAAAATCTCCCTTCCGCATTGATTGGAATTATTATGGGAATCCTATCAGCATATTTTTTCATTGCAGAAAAGGAAGAAATTTCATTTTTTTTAAAGGAACATCTTCCAAAAGGAATTCAGGAAAAGTGGCATATTTTTTATGCAAGTCTGAAACAGGCTGTTGGTGGTTACTTCCTTGCTCAGCTTAAAATAGAAATATGGATCTATATAATGTTAGTGATAGGATTCATGATTCTGGACATTGAATATGGGATGCTGATTGCGCTTGGAATCGCCATCTTTGACTTTTTCCCCATTTTTGGGATGGGTGCAGTTATGATTCCATGGGCATTGATCAAACTTTTAAGTTCGGATTATATTGTTGCTGTGGGGTTTTTGATTATGTATGGAGCAGGTTTATTAGGGCGTCAATTACTACAGCCCAAGATCGTAGGAGACTCTATCGGTATCGCACCTATGCCAACTTTATTTCTATTATTTCTTGGATTTAAATTTGGCGGCGTGGCAGGAATGATATTTGCGGTTCCAATAGGAATTATATTAGTGAATCTGAATCAGGCTGGCGTATTTGATAATGCAAAGACCAGTATCAGACTTCTGATTAAAACAGTAAATGATTTTAGAAAATATGACAACCAGGATATGCAGTATTTAGAAAATGATTTAAATCAAGATAGTTTACCTGATGAACCTGATCAAAATAAAAAAATATAAAATAGAAATATTGAGAATTATATGGAAAAAAATGTAAAAATAACAATACAGTACGATGGCAGCAGATATCAGGGATGGCAGAAACTTGGTGACAGTACCAATACAATTCAAGGAAAGTTTGAGGCAATATTGGAGAAAATGGCAGGGCATCCTATTAGTATACAGGCTTCTGGAAGAACAGATGCAGGTGTTCATGCGCATGGTCAGGTTGCAAATTTTATACTGGATTCATCTATGAGTATGGAAGAAATCAAGGATTATCTGAATCAGTATTTGCCTGATGATATTGCTGTGATCAAAATAGAAGAAGTATCCAGACGCTTTCATAGCAGACTGAGTGCTATAGCAAAAACCTATAGATATACAGTCAGAAACAGTAGAATTCCTGATGTGTTTCAACGGAAATATATGTTTCGTGTTGAGAACAAGATTGATGTCAAAGCAATGCAAAAGGCTTCTGAGTATTTGACGGGAGAACATGATTTCAAGGCATTTACATCTTTGAAAAAGATAAAAAAATCAACAATACGGACTATTTACGAAGTTAAAATCGAACAACAGCAAGATGATATTATTTTTACATATACAGGAAATGGATTCCTGCATCATATGGTCAGAATATTGACAGGCACATTATTAGAGATTGGAAAAGGGAATAGACAACCAGAGGAGATATCAGAAATTATGATGTCAGGTAATCGAGAAAACGCGGGTCCACTGGTACCAGCGCAAGGGCTTTCCCTCATGGAAGTGAACTATTGAAAAAGAAAAAAAGATGGAGAATCTGTTATCTCATTTATAGCTTGATTATTATAAAGCTGATTATATTTAAATATCCAATTTCAGAACTTCTTGTGATATCTCAAAGCTGGGGAGAAGGGTTTATTCGTGATGGAATCGCATCTGCAAATTTCATTCCATTTAAGACGATTATGATGTATATAAAATACTATGAAACAATGAACAGTTTTGAAAATCTGATTGGGAATATCCTGGTTTTTATACCACTTGGATTTATTTTACCCAGAGCCTTCTATAAATTCAACCATCCTGTATGGCTCGTTTTCTTTTCGTTTGTGTTCATAATGGATGTTGAGTTATTTCAGCTTGTTACGAGGTTTGGGGCATTTGATGTGGATGATATTATATTAAATATGCTTGGTGTTATATTAGGATTTCTGATTACCAAAATGATTGAGAAGCTTAGAGTACAGATAGCATATAGAAAAGAGGGAATCTATGAGTCGTTATAAACTGACAGGATCTGAAATTGAAATCATTGTAGAAGAAAAGGGTGCAGAATTAGTCTCAATCAGGGAAATTTCAACAGATAGGGAATATATGTGGAATGCAGATCCTGCGTTTTGGGGAAAAACATCTCCAATTCTATTTCCAGTGGTAGGTGGACTTAAAAATGGTCAATATCAATATCAGGGAAAAACATTTACCATGAATAAGCATGGGTTTGCCAGAGGTATGAAGTTTAATTTAATGATGCAGACTACTTCAGAACTTTGGTTTGAACTGACATCAGATGCTGAAACCTTAAAACAATACCCCTTTGCATTCAGATTAAGACAAGGGTATAAAATTGAAGGGAAAACAGTGAAAGTCTTTTGGCAGGTTTATAATGATAGTAGAGACACCATGTATTTCTCGTTAGGTGGACATCCTGCATTTTTTTGCCCGCCAGGAAAAGAATCCAAGCAGACAGATTGCTTTTTATCCTTTGATACGAGACAGGATGAGATCATTAGTACACAAATTACATCAGATGGGCTTGCGGGACCAGTCCAAACAAAATTCTCTCTTGATCAGGGGAAATTAAAGATTTCTGAACATTTATTTGATGATGATGCTCTTGTAATAGAAGGAAATCAGGCGCAGGGGGTGGCACTCACAGATGAAAATGGAGATGCTTATCTGAAAGTGGTTTTTGAGGCTCCGTTATTTGGAATATGGTCACCAGCAAAGATTCAGGCTCCTTTTATTTGTATCGAACCGTGGTATGGCAGATGTGATGGACAGAATTTTTCGGGCACACTTGAAGAGCGGGAATGGGGAAATCAGCTGGAGTCTGGTGATTTATTTGAAGCAGGTTATGAAGTAATCATACTATAAAGCAATTAGAAAAGGGGATGACAACAATGGTCAATGCCGGGATGGTACTCGAGGGAGGTGCCATGAGAGGTGTTTTTACAGCAGGAGTACTGGATTATCTTATGGAACAGGAGTTTTACTGCAACTATGTCGTGGGAGTATCGGCAGGAAGTTGCAACGCAGTTGATTATGTTTCAAAGCAGATAGGAAGAACAAAGAAATGTTTTATCCCAGAGGAAAAAGAAAACAAGTATCTTTCTGTGCTAAATATGCTCAAAGGAAGAGATTTATATGATCTAAATAAGGTTTTTGTTGATTTTCCAGGAGAAATTTATCCATTTGATTTTAAAACATTTTTTGCCTCTGAGTCAGAATGCGAAATTGTTATCACAAACTGTCTGACTGGACTGCCTGAGTATAGGACAGAACACAGAGAACGATCAAAATTGATGGATTTGTGTAGAGCATCCAGTAGTATGCCACTTGTAAGTCCGGTTGTTATGATAGATCAAATACCTTATCTGGACGGAGGACTGACAGATTCAGTTCCTATTGTGCATAGTATGGAAAAGGGATATCAAAAAAACATTGTGGTTCTGACCAGAAACAAAGGTTATAGAAAAGAAACATCTTCTGGTATGATGGAATTATACAAGAGAGTTTATAAAAAATATCCTGTATTGATAGATGTACTAGAAAACAGAGCCCGAATTTATAATCAGACAATGGATCTGATTGACAGACTGGAAAAAGAGCAGGAAATATTTGTGATACGACCTAGAATAAAATGCATCTCCAGAACAGAACGAAATCAGTTAAAACTCAACCAGTTTTATGAGCATGGTTATCAACAGATGAAAAAACGTGAAGCGGGATTACAAAAATACCTGGAGAGGTGAGGACGAATGCGAAGGATGGAATTTCAAGATTATTTGAAAAGAGATAACAGTTGCAGTTGTGGGAGGGTTCACAGATGTGAAATCGACACGATTATCATTGAACCTGGTGCCTTGAATCAGATCGTACCCATTTTACAGAAGAATCAATGGAAGCAGCTTTGTATTGTGGAAGATATACATACAAGTAAAGCAGCAGGTGAGATGGTTGAGAGACTGCTGAAAGAGGCAGGACTGATACCTCAGGTGATATGTTTTGAAGATGATTTTCTGATTCCTGATGAAATTGCGCTTGCAAAAGTTGTTACCGATATGGATAGGAATACTGACTTGATCCTGGCTGTTGGATCAGGAACAATCAATGACTTGTGTAAATTTATCAGCTATAAAATGAAACTGGACTATATGATCATTGCTACAGCGCCTTCAATGGATGGATATGCATCAAATGTTGCACCGCTCATTACGAATCATGCAAAAGTAACGTATGAGGCGTCGATGCCAAAAGCAATTATTGGAGACCTTAATGTTTTAAAGGATGCACCAATGAACATGATTGCAGCAGGCGTGGGGGATGTGCTAGGAAAGTATGTCTGCCTGATGGATTGGAAACTTTCAAATTGTATTACTGGTGAATATATCTGTCAGGAGGTCATAGATCTCGTAGATACTGCAATAGATAAAGTGATGCAGGGGACTGAAAAACTTCTAAGTCGTGATCAGGATGCTATTGCAAGTATTATGGAGGGGTTGATTCTGTCTGGGATAGGTATGAGTTATATTGGGAACTCGAGACCGGCTTCAGGAAGTGAACACCATCTTTCTCATTATTGGGAAATGATGGCTTTATTAAAAGGTGGAAAGATTGAATTACATGGAACCAAAGTTGCTATTGGAACCATATGTGGTCTTAAGCTATATGAAAAATTGATGCAGGACTTGACAGATCCGGTAACCAGAAAGCAAATACAGTCTGATGAAACTGTAATCAATATTGATCACTGGAAGAGTGAGATAAAGAGAGTCTATATGGATGCAGCAGATTCTGTTATTACGCTTGAAAATAAGAGTAAAAAAAATGATCCTTATGAAATGAATAAGAGAAAAGAATGTCTTATTAGGCAACAGGAAATGCTTGCAGCCTGGGTAAAAAAACTACCTGATTCAGAAAAAATTACGCAGATACTAAAAATGTTATCTGCAAAATATCTTCCAATACAGGCAGGTGTGAATAGACAGGATTTTATAGATAGTATTCTTTACGCAAAGGACCTTAGAAATAGATTTGGAATTCTTCAGGCGTTGACAGATCTCAACCTGGTAAAACGTTATGCAGAAGAATTAGCAACCGAGTTCTATCATCTATAATTTGGTAAGCATCCCAAGGAATGGCTCAAACATTACGCCTTCAATCACAGGAATCTGAAAGGCATTCGAAGCTTCCAAAATTGTCACAATAAAGTCTGACGCAATTTTTACAGCATCTTTTAATGTAAAGTTCCTTAGGATCAGTGATGAAACAATTGCGGAGAAAATGTCGCCGGTTCCATGTCTTCCATTACCAATATGGGTTACCTGATGGAGACTATGACCTGTGTTTGATTCAAAAATAAAATTAACGAGACTTTCCTGGTTTTTTATTCCAGTAATTACAATATTTTCCGGACCCATTCGATTTAGTTTTTCTGCAATGCTGCAAAGCTCCTGTTCAGACCAGGGGCTTTCTTTATAGTCTGTATCAGTCAGGATACACGCTTCGGTCAGATTAGGAGTGAGGAGTGAGGCATGCTTTATAAACTGTTTCATATGGTCTGAGAAAGTGGGGGATACCATGCGATATCGTTTTCCGTGGTCTCCCATGACTGGATCAATAACGATCAGACTGCCCTGAGGTCTTAAATACTGAATGAAGTCACTGATTGCTTCCATCTGGAAGTGAGAATTTAGAAACCCACAAAGCAGGCCATCAAAAGTGAAGGCCTGCTTTTTCCACATATCTAAATAAGATGGTAGTGTTTCGGCAAGATCCGTAACGACATGTTCTGGATATGCCGTATGGTTAGAAT
Source organism: Clostridia bacterium (assembly GCA_003246295.1). Taxonomy (GTDB): domain Bacteria; phylum Bacillota; class Clostridia; order Lachnospirales; family Lachnospiraceae; genus SZUA-378. The sequence continues at coordinate 65,092 of QKAS01000001.1, forward strand.
AAATAGAGGTTGGTATGGGGCAGGCTTGAACACTGCAGGATGAAATAACTGGCAGTGCAACTGCCATAGAACATCTGCCGTATCCAGCCATGTCGTTCACAACCGCTAATTTCATTGGTTTTTGTTTTATAGTATTGGTATAACGATCTGACATGAGGTCTCCTTTATAAGAGGATTCATTATTTTGTATCTGAGGATAGAACAAAGAAGAGATCAGCTTTTTTCAGTGCCCGGCTTAATGGAAGGTATACAGCAGTTGCAACAATGAAAGAAGTAATTGCATTGATTGAAGTTGCAGTGATATTCCAGGCAAGTGTTATATCAGCAGCGGGTTTTCCCAGGATTAATAATTTATAAAAATATCCTACAAGGGGATCAAAAATCACATTAAATAACAGACCACCAGCTGCGGCTAAGAAGGTCCACCTAGCAATATGTTTTTTATCAGTAGAAAGGGTTATCTTCCCAATTCGGTGTGCGATTAGTCCTGTGATGAGTCCGATGCATAGTTTTAGAATAAAAGTTTTTGGTGCATAAACAATGTAAACAGGATCCAGTAGATCACCAATCGTCATTCCAAGAGCGCCACCAAAGCCACCATACAGACCTCCAAGAATGAGCGCACCCAGTACACAGACTGCATTTCCTAAATGAATGGAGGTAGCATCACCGCCGGGCAAAGTGATTTTTATTTGCAAAAATGTAAACACAATATAGGATAACGCAGCAATCAGACCAGTGGATACAAGTTTTAAAAGTTTCATTTGTTTCATGTGAATACCTCTTTTCTTAATATATGAATGATATAAGTGTCATTATATAGAAAAGTGGCATCATTGCTATAGCCAATTTGAAAGTTTTCAAACAGTCCAGTTTAGTTGTTTTTAATAACGGTAACCGGTTCGTTTTCAACAAAACTCATAGCATGAGACTTTCTGTTAAAGCATGACATAGATTCGACATCTGATCCTGGCAATGATAAGAATGCAGAAGGTGTGAAGCCAGTGACATCTTTAAAAACACGATTAAACGAGCGTATATTATTAAATCCACATTGAAAGGCAATGTCGATCATACGATGATCAGTATTTCGTATCATAGAAGCCGCCTGCTCAACTCGTATTGTATTCAGATAAGAAATAAAATGCGTACCAGTCAGCTTTTTAAATAGCCTGGAAAAGTAACTTGGACTGAAATTCATACAGCTGGCAGCATATTCGAGATTTATATTTTCAGAATAACGGTCTTCAAGTTCAGAAAGTAAAAGCTGAAAATCCTGAAGATAGTGGACTCTTTTTTTATCTTCATGAAGGTTTACTGTACTGATAGGAAGATTGCGTTTTAGAAGGTACCAGAATTCACGCAATGAAGCTTTGATGATGTCCTGATAATAGGGCTTTTTTTCTGCCAGTTCATAATCAATTGTTTCAATCATCCTGTCAAGTGGCTCACGAAGCTGATACTCGTCAAGTGCTGACTTTGTGATTAAGGGATGCAAAAAATGAGAACCATCATAGATCGAGCTAATCAAAGTAGGATCGAACACAATAAAATCCATACTGTTTTCACGCCCCTGTGAATCGCTAAAGTGTATTTCACCACTGTCACAGATGATAAAGTCACCTTCATTGGCAGTGAAAGTATGGTCCATAACACTAATTTCAGCAGAACCTGATCTCATATAAATCAGCTCTATTTCCTGATGCCAATGTGCAAGAAAACTGATATTTCTGAATTCTCTGTGCCAAATCATAATATCTGAGGAATAACTTCGTATTTCGTGAAATGCCTTCATATGATTGTCCTTTCTTATTATTTCTAACTACAATATAAGCATAACATAAGTACATAGGGAATTCCATGATTATGAATACATAAATGACAATAAATGTCCATAAGTAAACAGAAAGATTCAAGACAGAGAAACTCAGTCATTATATAATCAGTACAGAGAGAGATCCTTATGATGAAAAATAAGGATAAAGTATACAAATTAATTACAAGTGAAAGAGTATGGAGGGTAAAACAAATGGCGAAAAACAGACTTGTGGGTGATTATCCTGTGATTGGAATCAGACCTACAATTGATGGCAGAAGAGGTTATTTAAATGTAAGAGGCTCATTAGAAGAACAGACCATGAATATGGCAAGAGCTGCAGCAAAATTGTTTGAAGATAATTTAAAGTATTCAAATGGAGAACCAGTCAGGGTAGTGATTGCTGATACCACCATTGGGCGTGCACCAGAAGCTGCTGCATGTGCTGATAAATTCAGAAAAGAAGGTGTTTCCATTACACTGACTGTTACACCATGCTGGTGTTATGGCTCAGAAACCATGGACATGGATCCGATGACAATAAAAGGTGTCTGGGGATTTAATGGAACTGAAAGACCAGGTGCGGTTTATCTTGCAGCAGTTCTTGCAGGCCATGCACAGAAAGGATTACCTGCATTTGGTATTTATGGACATGATGTACAGAATGCGCAGGATACAGAGATTCCAGCAGATGTTGTAGAAAAATTATTGCGTTTTGGACGTGCATCAGTTGCCTGCGCGACAATGAGAGGAAAATCCTATCTTCAGATCGGCTCCATTTGTATGGGAATCGCTGGTTCCATTATTGACCCTGCATTTATTGAAGAATATCTTGGAATGAGAGTAGAATCAGTAGATGAGGTAGAAATTATCCGTCGTATGTCAGAGGGAATCTATGATGAAGCTGAGTTCCAAAAGGCACTTGCATGGACAAAAGAAAAATGTACAGAAGGATTTGATAAGAACCCAGCTGAAGTTCAAAAATCCAGAGAAGAAAAAGATGCTGACTGGGAATTTGTTGTAAAAATGATGTGTATCATCAAAGATTTGATGAATGGAAATGAAAATCTTCCAGCAGGATGTGAGGAAGAAATGGTAGGCCATAATGCAATTGCAGCTGGATTCCAGGGACAGAGACAATGGACAGACTTTTATCCGAACTGTGATTTTCCAGAAGCACTCCTGACAACATCTTTTGACTGGAATGGAGCAAGAGAGCCTTATATTCTTGCAACAGAAAATGATGTATTAAATGGAATTGGCATGTTATTTATGAAACTCTTGACAAATAGTGCTCAGATTTTTGCTGACGTTCGTACCTACTGGAGTCCTGAAGCAGTAAAAAAAGCAACAGGATTTGATTTGGAAGGTGTTGCAAAGGAATCAGGTGGGTTTATTCATCTGATCAATTCCGGAGCAGCATGTCTGGATGGCTGTGGAGCTGCCAAAGATGAAAATGGAAATGGTGTGATTAAACCATGGTACGAAGTGACACAGGAAGACCAGGATGCAATCCTCAAAGCAACAACATGGAATCCGGCAGATAATGGATACTTCAGAGGAGGCGGATACTCATCCAGATTCTATACATCAGCAGAAATGCCTGTGACCATGATCAGACTCAACCTCGTAAAAGGTCTTGGACCAGTTCTTCAGATTGCAGAAGGATGGACGGTTAATTTGCCAGAAGAAGTGACGGATGCATTATGGAAAAGAACGGATTATACATGGCCTTGTACTTGGTTTGCACCAAGAACAACAGGAGAAGGTGCATTCAAAACAGCATATGATGTTATGAATAACTGGGGAGCAAACCACGGTGCAATTAGTTATGGACACATTGGAGCTGATCTGATCACTATGTGTTCCATGTTAAGAATACCAGTTTGTATGCATAACGTTCCAGAAGAAAAAATCTTCAGACCAGCAGCATGGAATGCATTTGGAATGGACAAAGAAGGACAGGATTACAGAGCTTGCGAAACATACGGCCCTATGTATAAATAAATATATTTACAGTATGCCAATACTTGAAACCAGCCTCAGTCATAAATGACCGGGGCTGGTTTTGACTTCTTAATATGAAACAGTAAGAAAATACCCATTTTCCATAAGATTTTCTATTAAATTATGGCACAAAGCAAGGTATACTATAAAATAAGTAGAAGCCTGTAAATCTGACTGTAATCTTGTAAGGTTTTGATGAAAGACAGGCAGAAAAGAAAGAGGAGAAAAACATGTTAAAAGGAATTCCACAGATTTTATCACCAGAATTGTTAAAGACACTCTGCGAAATGGGACACAGTGACACATTAGTGATTGCTGATGGCAATTTTCCTGCAGAATCAATGGGTAAGAATGCAAAAGTAATTCGATGCGACGGACATGGGGTACCAGAGTTGCTAGAGGCAATCTTAAAAGTATTCCCACTAGACGGCTATGTTGACAAAGCAGTCAATTTAATGGAAGTAATGCCAGGAGATTCCGTTGAGACTCCAATTTGGGACATATATAAAAAAATAGTAGCAGATTATGATGACCGTGGAGAGAGCACAGTTGGAAATATTGAACGTTTTGCGTTTTATGAAGAAGCAAAAAAGGCTTATCTGATCATTGCAACTTCAGAAAAAGCATTGTATGCAAATGTATTGCTACAAAAAGGTGTGGTAGTCGAATAAAATTACCAGATATCAAAATAATTTACGATTTATATTTCATTTATTGTATGATAAACTATTTATGTTACAGACAATTTCGGTCGGTAGATTTTAATTCAGGAGGAAAAAAATTTTATGAAAAAGTGGGTTTATCTGTTCAAAGAAGGCAATGCCGGGATGAAGAACCTGTTAGGTGGAAAAGGTTCTAATCTTGCAGAAATGACAGGACTTGGCCTTCCTATACCACAAGGATTCACAGTAACGACAGAAGCATGTACGGATTATTATGATCAGGGAAAAAAAGTATCAGATGAGATTGTAACACAGATCTTTGAAGCACTGGCAGAACTCGAGACCATGCAGGGTAAAAAGTTCGGAGATGTCAGTGATCCGCTTTTGGTTTCAGTGCGTTCTGGAGCAAGAGCTTCCATGCCGGGTATGATGGATACTATTTTAAACCTTGGACTCAATGACGAAGCTGTAGAAGGATTTGCAAAGAAAACAGGCAATCCACGCTTTGCATATGACTCTTACAGAAGATTTATACAGATGTTTTCAGATGTTGTTATGGAAATGAGTAAAACTTTCTTTGAAGGCATCCTGGATGAACTAAAAGAAGAAAAAGGTGCCAAATTTGACACAGATCTGACCGAAGATGATCTAAAAGGACTGATTGTAAAATATAAAGCGATCTATAAGGAAAAAATGGGAGAAGAATTTCCACAGGATCCAAAAGTGCAGTTGATGGAGGCTGTAAAAGCAGTATTTCGTTCCTGGGATAATCCAAGAGCAATCGTATACCGTAGAATGAATGATATCCCTGGTGACTGGGGAACAGCGGTCAATGTGCAGGCAATGGTATTTGGAAATATGGGAAATACATCAGGTACAGGTGTTGCGTTTACCAGAAATCCATCCACAGGAGAAAATGGCATTTATGGAGAATATCTGATCAATGCGCAGGGAGAAGATGTTGTTGCCGGAATACGTACACCACTTCCTATAACTAAGTTAAAAGAAGATCTTCCAGAATGTTATCAGCAATTTATGGAAATCGCCAATACACTGGAAAATCACTATCGCGATATGCAGGATATGGAATTCACAATTCAGGAAGGGAAATTATATTTCCTTCAGACTAGAAATGGAAAAAGAACAGCGCCAGCAGCACTTCAGATCGCATGTGACCTTGTGGATGAAGGAAAAATCACACCAAGAGAAGCGGTACTTAGAATCGATGCAAAATCCCTCGACCAACTTCTCCATCCGACATTTGATCCGGCAGCTTTAAAGGCAGGAGAAGTGATTGGAGCAGCGCTTCCAGCTTCCCCAGGTGCGGCTGCAGGAAAAGTATATTTTACAGCGGAAGATGCAAAAAAAGCTGGAGAACGTGGAGAAAGAGTGATTCTGGTTCGTCTTGAAACTTCACCTGAAGATATCGAAGGCATGAGTGCAGCCAGAGGTATTCTGACTGTACGTGGTGGTATGACATCTCATGCAGCAGTTGTTGCAAGAGGAATGGGAACTGCATGCGTATCGGGATGTGGAGAAATTAAAATCAATGAAGAAGCAAAAGTATTTGAACTTGGTGGAAAAAGAATCGTAGAAGGAGATTATATCTCACTGGATGGTTCCACTGGAAAAATATATTATGGAGATATCAAAACAGTAGAAGCATCTGTCAGTGGTAACTTTGGCAGGATCATGGGCTGGGCAGATGAGTTTAGAACATTAAAGGTAAGAACGAATGCGGATACACCGCAGGATACAATCAATGCAGTGAAACTTGGTGCAGAAGGTATCGGACTTTGCCGTACAGAGCATATGTTCTTTGAAGGAGAAAGAATCCATAAAATCAGAAAAATGATTCTTTCAGAGACAGTAGAAGGAAGAGAAGCGGCTCTGGCGGAATTGATTGATTTCCAGAAGAATGATTTTAAAGCAATGTATGAAGCGTTGGAAGGAAAACCAATGACGGTTCGCTACTTAGATCCACCATTGCATGAATTTGTTCCAACCAAAGAAGAAGATATTGCAGCACTTGCAGCTGATATGAACCTGACAGTGGAAGAAGTAAAAGCGACCTGCGACAGTCTTCATGAATTCAATCCAATGATGGGACACAGAGGATGCCGTCTTGCTGTTACCTATCCTGAGATTGCGGCAATGCAGACAAGAGCAGTCATGGAAGCAGCGATTGAAGTGAAGAATGAAAAAGGATATGACATCGTTCCTGAGATCATGATTCCGTTAGTTGGAGAGAAAAAAGAACTTAAATATGTAAAAGATATTGTTGTCAGAGTTGCAGAAGAAGTGAAGAAAGAAATGAATTCCGATATTAAATATTCTATCGGAACCATGATTGAGATACCAAGAGCAGCACTGCTGGCAGATGAAATTGCAACAGAGGCAGAATTCTTCTCATTTGGAACCAATGATTTAACACAGATGACATTTGGATTTTCAAGAGATGATGCAGGAAAATTCCTTGATGCATACTATAAAGCAAAAATCTTTGAATCAGATCCATTTGCAAGACTTGACCAGAACGGTGTTGGAAAACTGGTGCAGATGGCAGCTGAGAATGGACGCAAAACCAGACCTGAGATTAAACTTGGAATCTGTGGAGAACATGGTGGAGATCCATCCAGCGTTGAGTTCTGCCATAAGATTGGTCTGAATTATGTATCCTGCTCCCCATTCCGCGTGCCAATTGCAAGACTCGCGGCAGCACAGGCAGCACTTAATTTTCCAAAATAAAATTTATAAGATTATTTTAGCTTTAATGGAAGACCACAGAACAGAACTGTGACTTCGTCAGACAAAGCAGCCATTCTTTGGTTCACTTTACCAAGGATATCGCGGTAAACCCTGCTGATATGATGATCTGGCACAATGGAAAGCCCTACTTCGTTGGTGACCAGAATTAGATGTTTATCCTGTTCACGGATTGCCTCCATTAAATCAATTAATTCACAGCAAATAGTTTTTTCGACTGTTTGCTGTGTTTTTATGTCGATTTGTGTCATGTCTTTTGTAAGATCAAACATAATATTAGAAGAAAGAACTGTCATACAATCTAAAAGATAATAGGATTCCTGACCGATTGCATTCTTAAGTTTGTAAGTACCTTCATAAGTACGCCAGGAAGCAGGTCTTGAAGACTTATGCAGCATGACACGATCGGCCATTTCTGAGTCTTCAATTCTGGATGTTGCAATATAGACAACATCAGTTTTATCCTGATATAAAGATTCTGCATATGTACTTTTTCCACTTCTTGCTCCACCTGTTATAAGTGTTATCATAGTATACTTCCTCCGTATGATTTCATATTTTTAAATTTTATCACGCCGGACAGGGAAGAACAATGCTGCTTGACAAAAAATCAAGACAGGACTAAGATTTTAGGATAAATACAGGCATAGACGAATAGCAGAAAGAGTTATGGAATGTGGTCTAAATTAAAGATGCGATTTTACGATGAGAACAGGATAAATTACAATCAGATGCCATTTTTATCAAAAGCATTGTGGGGGTTGTTATTACCTATTGTGGTAGAACAACTATTAAATTCATTTATGGGTATGGCAGATACCATCATGGTAAGTAATGTAGGGAGTGCTGCAATATCAGCAGTCTCACTGGTAGATGCAGTAAATGTACTTGTCATTCAGATTTTTGCTGCTCTTGCAGCAGGTGCGGCGATTCTTTGTTCTCAATGTATCGGCTATGGAGATCTGCCAAAAGCGAACAAAGCTGCGGGACAGATTATATTGACAGTATTTTCAATTTCAATGATAATCACCATACTTTTCCTGATATTTCGTTACCCTCTGCTGTCTGCAATTTTTGGACAGGTTACGGTAGAAGTCATGACGAACTCAGTTCGATATTTTACGATTACTGTCATGTCATATCCGTTTCTGGCGCTTTCAGGAGCATATGCAGCCTTATTCCGTGCACAGGGCAATAGCGGATATCCCATGAAAATTTCATTTTTATCAAATATTCTTAATATTATAGGAAATGCAGTATTCATTTTTGGAATGGATCTTGGTGTTACTGGTGCGGCGATTTCTACATTAATATCACGAGTATTCTGTATGCTGATTCTTTTTTATTCGCTTAGGAAAAGTTCACAACAGATCCGTCTTCGTAATTATATGAAATTAAGACCAGATTTAATGATGATTACGACGATACTTGCAATTGCAATTCCTTCTGCCATTGAGAATGGTATGTTTCAATTTGGCAAGCTTGCGATTCAGTCAACGGTTTCAACAATGGGAACAAAAGCAATTGCTGCACAGGCTATGACGAACATCCTTGAAGCCTTGAATGGCACATGGGGTATTGGCGTTGGGATTTGCTTGATGACGGTGGTAGGGCAGTGTATTGGGGCCGGTAAAATTGAAGAGTCGAAGTACTATATTGTAAAACTGACAGGAATCGGGTATGTGGGCGTACTCATCTCCTGTGTGTTCACATTTTTAATGACAAAGCCAATCACATGGATCGCAGGAATGGAAGCAGAAAGCGCTGCCATGTGTTTTCAGATGATGTGTGCAATTACGATTGTCAAACCAATTGTCTGGTGCCTTTCATTTATTCCAGCATATGGAATGAGAGCAGCAGGGGATGTGAGGTTCTCGATGAGCGTATCTTCCATCACAATGTGGTTTTGTCGCGTTGCTTTATGTATTTTTCTTGTCAGAACATTTCATATGGGACCTATGGCAGTGTGGTTTGGAATGTTTGCGGACTGGACGATTCGAGGAATTATTTTTACAATTAGATTTTTGAGTCAAAAATGGATTGGTACCAGTTTGTTGGAGACATCGTGAATGGCAGCAAAAGCGCTGAAAATGGAGCTTTTGCTGTTTTATGTTTTAAGATTACTTTAAGGTGAGGTATAAAAATATGAATGTATTTGATATTATCGGACCCGTCATGGTAGGTCCTTCCAGTTCCCATACAGCGGGTGCAGTAAAGATTGGAAAAGCAGCAAGAAAACTAATGGGAGAGAAGATTATAAATGCACAGTTGTTATTATCTGGTTCGTTTTATGCAACAGGGAAAGGACATGGAACACCGAAAGCACTTGTTGCTGGTTTGCTAGGAATGGAACCTGACGATGAGAGGATACCAGATAGTTTTGAGATTGCCAAAAAGGAAGGAATGAAGCTGAAATTTGGACAAGTTGATTTGCATGAGAGACATTCTAATTCTGTACAGTTGATTCTGGAAGGAGCACATGGAAGAATTTTAGAAGTAATAGGAGAATCCATAGGCGGATCAAGAATCAACATTGCTGAAATTGATGGTTTGGAAGCAAATTTCAGTGGAGACTTTCCAACATTAGTCGTTCATAACTCAGACAGACCAGGACATATAGCCAAAGTGACAAGTTTACTGTCCAATCAGGGAATCAATATTGCAGCAATGCGTTTATATCGTCAGGGGCGTGGACAGAATGCTGTCATGATTCTGGAATGCGATCAGGAAGTTCCAAAAGACAGAATTGATGCGCTTGAAGAAATGGATGGAATTGAAAAAGTTACATACTACTCACTGGAGGAAGCAGATGAATTATAAATCATTACAGGAAATTGTAAATTTGGCACAGAGCGAATCTTTAGAATTCTGGGAGGTTATTGCAAGAGAAGAGGCGATATCACAGAATGTCAATCAAAGTCAGATTTTTGAGCAGATGAGAAAAATGTATCATGCAATGAAACAGTCTATTACGCAATATGATTCCAGACAAAAATCTCCAAGTGGAATGTCGGGTGGTGATGGAGAAAAGATGAGACAATATAGAAGGACGCATCAGACAATTGCAGGTGATTTGCTTTCTAAAATCATGGAAACAGCGATGATGGTAGCGGAGTCAAATGCATGTATGAAAAAAATTGTAGCAGCACCTACAGCAGGAAGCTGTGGTGTACTCCCTGCCGTACTGCAGGTATTTGAGGTAGAGAAGGGTTACCATGAGGATAAAATAGTAGAAGCATTGTTTGTAGCAGCTGGTATTGGTGAAATACTTGCTTTAAATGCAAGCATCTCAGGAGCAGTCGGAGGCTGTCAGGCAGAGATTGGATCAGCAAGCGCTATGGCTGCAGGCAGTGTAACATATCTTGAGGGTGGAACCATGGAAGATATTCTGCATGCAGCTACACTTGCGCTTAAGAATATGCTTGGACTTACTTGTGACCCTGTCGCAGGACTGGTAGAGGTACCTTGTATTAAAAGAAATGTTGCAGGCGCCATGAATGCAGTGGTATCTGCGCAGATGGCTTTGGCTGGTATCAGAAGTGTAATTCCACCAGATGAAGTCATTGGTGCTATGGCATCTATCGGGAGAGAAATGCCTGTATGTCTGAAAGAAACAGGTACAGGTGGTCTTGCTGTTACAAGAACAGCAAAAATAATTGCTGAATCTCTCTCATGAGCAACAGAGACATTAGGATACAAAAAACACCACATAACACTACAAAACAGAAGGGAAACAGACAATGAAAATAATGATAACTGGTGCAGGAGGATTTCTTGGAAGCAGATTATGTGAGTATTTTGGTACGGAATCGGATTATGAGGTGATTCAGACGCATAGGGGCCAGCCTAATATTTCGGATAGAGAAGAATTATTACATTTTATGGATAAAAATAAACCAGAGTATCTTATTCACTGTGCTGCAATTTCGAATCTGAGTTCATGTGAAGCGGATCCGGATGGCTCTTATCAGGTAAATGTGAAAGATTCACTTCATCTGGCAGAAGCATCAGTAAAATGTGGAACGAAGATGATTTTTTGCAGCTCGGATCAAGTGTATCTGAAAAATGGAATTCAGACACCACACAAAGAATCTGAAGAATTAATGCCACCTCATCACTATGGGAAGCAGAAAAAAGAAGCAGAGGAATGGATGACGAATCATGCAAAAGACACAGTGTGTCTAAGACTGAGCTGGATGTATGACTTTGAAAAAAAGTACCAGTCAGAACATGACCAGTTATATACTTTATTACAAAATGCCATGAAAAATAAAGAAGTATTATCGTTTTCAGTGAATGATATCAGAAGCATTACCTATGTAAGAGAAATTGTCACAAATATCGAGAAAACTTTTAAGCTTCCAGGTGGAATTTATAATTTTGGAAGTGAAAACCAATTTACAACCTATGATTTGGTGGGCAGGATGCTGGATATTATGAATGTTGAGCATAACATGATAAGAAAAGACGAAAAAACATTTTCTGATGAAGCAAGAAATTTAGGTATGAGTCTCGAAAAAATCAGGAAATATGGGATTGAATTGCAAGATACTATCGTTGGATTTCAACAAGGATATATGCGTTATGTTAACCAATAATTCAACTCTGCACATGCGTTATATTTGCTAAATTGAATAAAATATATATGAAATAACAACAATTTTTTTTCAAATCCTGACATACTATTTGTGAAAATGTGGGATTGTATTCTTTTACGTTTAGGATAATAATTTTAAGAAATTCTTTAACGAAGAAACAAGAATATTAATGTATAAGAAAGGAGCTCGAATGAATCAGTGGTTTTGTAGTTTAACACAACAAATACGAAGTAATCGTACGAAAAGATATATGATTCACCTGCTATTAATTCTTTCTGTGGCTTTTTCTTTTACATTTCACACGAACCGTATACCACAGATCAACAGAAGCATAGTTCCAGTACAGCAAAGCCGGATCCATGAATTGAATGCAGGAAATCTGATAGAGAATCAGACGGTTCGCGCAGGGATGATTCGTAGTCAAATGAATCAGTCAGATATAAAGACAATAGAATTTAAAATGGAGAAGTTTTTATGTCCGCATGACGTCGAATATGAGCTGTTGGAGTACTTGATTGTATTATCATACTTGTTATCAAATCACAACAGAGCAGGAAGACTGATTAAGAGTAGGATTGGTTGTGCACGAAGGATATTCAGGATGAATATGAATCAGTATATCCAAGACAAGGATGGTAAAAAAAGATATAAAACCTCACTTAATAGATTAGAAAGTAGGTGATGAAATGGAAGAATTTGCAGCAGAACTTATGAGTAAACTGGATAATAAAGCCAGTTTTACAATTCCTTACGCGGGAGGGATTCCAGTTCCGGAATCTGTTGTTGTAACCTGGGTGATTATGGGAATTATCATGATTCTGACACTTGTATTTGTAAGAAATTTAAAACTGGTACCTACAGGGACACAGAACTATGTGGAATCTCTTGTGGAGTTTCTCAATCATTTTTTTCTGGACATTATGGGAAACAATGGACGCCCCTATCTTGCATTTTTGGGAACAATTGCAATATATATTGCATTTTCTAATCTTTGCGGGGTTTTTGGACTGACATCTCCAACAAAAGACTTAAACGTAACAGCGGCATTGGCTTTTATGGCAATCTTTGTGATAGAACTTTCAGGGATTCGTAAAAGAGGCTGGAAAGGATATTTTAAAAGTTTTATGGAACCCATTCCGCTATTACTGCCTATCAATATTCTGGAGATCGCCATTAGGCCGCTTTCTTTATGTATGCGACTTTATGGTAACGTATTAGGTTCCTTTATCGTAATGGAAATGTTGAAAATTTTAGTTCCGGTGTTTATACCGGTGATATTCGGTTTTTATTTTGACATATTTGACGGTCTGATTCAGACATATATTTTTATCTTTCTTACCTCACTCTTTATGAGCCATAAAATGGAAGAGGAAGAAGAACACGAAGCATGAGAAAAGGAGAATTCATATGACATTAGTAGCGATAGGAGCAGCAGTAGCTGTATTAACAGGAATTGGAGCAGGAATCGGTATCAGTTATGCAACAGGAAAAGCAGCAGAAGCAATTGCAAGACAACCAGAAGCACAGGCCAATATCAGTAAAACACTTCTACTTGGATGTGCACTTGCAGAAGCAACAGCGATTTATGGGTTCGTTATTGCAATATTAATTATTCTGTTCTTAAAATAATCGTCGGAATATATTCATTTTAAAAGTAATTGTATAGGAGAAAAAAACCATGACATTAGTAGCAATAGGAGCAGCAGTAGCTGTATTAACAGGAATTGGAGCAGGAATCGGTATCAGTTATGCAACAGGAAAGGCAGCAGAGGCAATTGCAAGACAACCAGAAGCACAGGCTAATATCAGTAAGACACTTCTACTTGGATGCGCACTTGCAGAAGCAACGGCGATCTATGGATTTGTTATTGCAATTTTAATCATTCTGTTCCTCAAATAAAACAGGAGGCGATCCGAGTGTTAGAGTTAAATTTAAATTTAGTCTGGACAATCTTAAATATACTGATTCTTTATTTTTTTCTAAAGAAATTTCTATTCAAACCAGTTACAGCAATTATGGAGAAAAGAACTGCTGCAATTCAGGAGTCTTTTGAAAAAGCAGGACTGGAAGGACAGAATGCAGAAAAATTAAAGAGAGAGTACGAACAAAAAATTACATATGCACAGCAGGAGGCCGATGATATTATTGCAAGAGCAAAAATCACGGCAGAAGAAGAATTCCAAAATAAAATCAAAGAAGCCAGACAGGAACAAGAACAGATTATTAAGGAAACTAGAGTTGCTATGGAGCAAGAACGTGTAAGATCACTAAAGCAGGTTCAGGATGAAATCGCAGCAATTGCAATTCTTGCAACTTCAAAGATTATTGGACAACATGTTGACGAAACAGCAAATCATCAAATGTTTCATGAACTTTTAAAAGAGGTGGGTGAAGGTCAATGAAAGAAGAGACAGCAGCATATTATTTTGCCAAAGCACTCTTTGAGCTTGAGCTGAATCCGGAAGTTGTAAAAGATACCTTGATTTTGTTACAGAATAAGGAACTCATTCAAATACTGGATCATCCTGTCATGGATGAAGAACAAAAGCACTCTGTCATTGAGAAATTGTTTCCAAATGAAGTCTGGAGCTTTGTAAAAGTATTATGTAGTGAGAGAAGAACTGAATTAAGTGACAGAATCTCATCGGAATATGACAGACTTGTACTTTGTGCGAAGAATATGATGAGAGCACAGATTCGATATGTGAGTCTTCCGACACCTGAAGAAATTGAAAATATGAAAAAAATGCTAGCACAAAAATTTGGAAAGACAGAGGTTTTTCTTGAATTGATTCAAGATGAGTCCTTAATAGGAGGTTATGAAATGGTCATAGAGAATACTGTTTATGACAGTAGTATCAAAGGGACTTTGAACCGCCTTAAAAATGCACTTTCCGGGAGGTGATGAATTTGAGTACTTTTAGTCCATCGGACATTATATCTGTATTAAAAAGTGAAATTAATGATTACGAAAATATAATTTCAGTAAAAGAAACAGGATCTGTTATTAGTATTAGTGACGGAATCGCAAAAATATATGGACTTGATCAGGCGATGTATGGAGAACTTGTTGAGTTCGAGACTGGTGTAAGAGGAATCGTTCAAAGTCTTGAATTAAAAACAATAGGCTGTGTGTTACTTGGTTCTGATTATGGTCTCAGTGAAGGATCCAAAGTTTTCAGGACGGGAAAACGTGCAGGCGTACCCGTTTCTGATCAACTTCTTGGAAGAGTAGTTGATGCGCTTGGCAGCCCTATTGATGGAAAAGGGCCAATCCAGACAGATGCTTATTTCCCAATTGAAGCAGAAGCAGCAGGCGTATGTGAAAGAAAATCTGTTACAGTTCCACTTCAGACGGGAATCCTGGCAATTGATGCAATGTTCCCTATTGGAAGAGGACAGCGAGAGCTGATTATTGGAGACAGACAAACTGGAAAAACATCGATTGCAATTGATACCATTATTAATCAACGTGGTCAGGATGTAATCTGTATCTATGTTGCAATTGGACAAAAGGCATCGACCGTTGCCAAAATTGTATCAACGCTTGAAAAGAGTCATGCGATGGAATACACCATTGTACTTTCTTCAACAGCAAGTGATCTTGCACCATTGCAATATATTGCACCATATTCCGGAACGGCAATGGCAGAATTTTTTATGCAACAGGGAAGAGATGTGTTGATCGTGTATGATGATCTTTCCAAACATGCTGTTGCATATCGAACAATGTCACTCTTACTGGAACGTTCCCCAGGACGTGAAGCATATCCCGGAGATGTTTTTTATTTACATTCAAGACTACTAGAGCGTTCCTGCAGGCTGGATGATGCACATGGCGGAGGATCTATTACCGCATTGCCTATTATAGAAACACTGGCAGGAGATGTATCAGCTTATATTCCTACGAATGTTATTTCTATTACAGACGGACAGATTTTCTTGGAAAGTGAACTCTTTTTTGCGGGGGTCAGACCGGCAGTAAATGTTGGTTTGAGTGTTTCAAGAGTTGGTGGTGCGGCACAGACAAAGGCAATGAAAAAGGTAGCAGGTAGTTTAAGAATTGATCTTGCACAGTTTAGAGAAATGGAGATTTTTACGCAGTTTAGCTCTGATTTGGACAGATCAACCAGAGATCTTTTAACAAAAGGTTATAGTCTTGTTGAATTGTTAAAACAACCTTTGTCAAAACCATTGCCACTCCATGAGGAAGTTGTTCTGCTTTGTCTTGCAAATGCAGGTATTTTCCAAGAAGTTCCAGTGAAAGAAATAAAAAAATATCGAAGTGACTTAATGGAATATATACAGATTCATCACAGAGACTTACTGGATGAACTGGATCAAAAAAAAGAAATTAGCGATGACTTAAAAAATAAAATCATACAGGCTGCACTTGACTTCGGCGGACTGGAGGACTGATATGGCGAATATGAAAGAGATCTATACAAGAATTAAAAGTATTCAGGATATTATGAAGATAACGAATGCCATGTATCTGATCTCATCGTCCAAGCTGAAAAAAGCGAGAAAAAAACTACTAGAGACAGAACCATACTTTTTAAAGCTGCAAGATACAATTTATGATATTTTAATGCGTGCTCCTCATGTAGAGCATGAATTTTTTAAGCGTCGAGAAGAGATTCCGGAGGATGAACGTAAGGTGGGGTTCCTCGTAGTCACCGCAGATAAAGGGTTGGCAGGTGCCTATAATCATAAAGTTATCAAATGTGCAGAAGAAGAGATGGAGAAGTATAAAAATAATTTTTTATTCGTAGTCGGTCAGGTCGGTAGACAGTACTTTTTTAAAAAAGGTGTCAGTGTAGATGCTGAGTTTATGTATACTGCACAAAATCCGTCGTTGTATCGTTCAGAGATGATATCAGAAACTATGATCTATCTTTTTATGCAAAAGGAATTGGATGATGTATATATTATATATAGTAAAATGGTGACCCCTATGAAATCGGAAGTCGTTTGCCAGAGATTACTCCCATTAAAAAGAGAATGGGTTGAAAGAAGAAGAGTCAAGGCACAATATGCTGCATTTGAACCATCACCGGAGGCGGTTATGGAGCATCTGGTTCCAGATTATCTAAAGGGATTGATTTATGGCGCACTGGTAGAATCCTATTCCAGTGAACAGAATGCCAGAATGATGGCAATGCAGGCAGCGACTGAAAGTGCAAAAGATATGCTGAAAAAACTGAATCTTGCATATAACAGAGCAAGGCAGGCTGCAATCACACAGGAAATTACTGAAATTGTGAGCGGAGCAAAAAGTATAAGAAAATAAGAAAGGGAAGCGATGGAAAAAGGTAAAATCGTTCAGGTTCTGGGTCCGGTTGTGGATGTGGAATTTGAGAGTGGAAAACTCCCTATGATTAAAGATGCCCTGGAAGTAATGCATGAGGGTAAAAGAGTTGTTATGGAAGTAGCAAGTCATATGGGAAATCATATAGTAAGATGTATTATGCTAGCCTCCAGTGATGGCCTTGTAAAAGGAATGGAAGTCATTGCAACTGGAGATTGTATAAAAGTTCCTGTAGGAACGCAAACGCTTGGCAGAATGTTTAATGTTTTAGGGGATGTGATTGACGGTGGAGAAACCGTAACGGGAGATGAACAGTGGAAAATACACAGAACACCACCTGCTTTTGAGGATCAAAGCCCGGTAGCTGAAATTCTGGAAACCGGAATTAAGGTAATTGATCTGCTTGCACCGTATGCGAAAGGTGGAAAGATCGGGTTATTCGGTGGTGCCGGTGTTGGTAAAACAGTTCTGATTCAGGAGTTGATTCGTAACGTGGCAACAGAACATGGCGGATATTCAATCTTTACTGGTGTTGGGGAGCGCTCCAGAGAAGGAAATGATCTTTGGACAGAGATGAAAGAATCCGGTGTCATTGATAAGACAGCACTTGTATTTGGTCAGATGAATGAACCACCAGGGTCCAGAATGCGTGTTGCACAAACAGGACTTACTATGGCAGAATACTTCCGTGATAAAGAAAATCAGGATGTTCTTTTATTCATTGATAATATTTTCAGATTTGTACAGGCTGGTTCTGAAGTATCAGCACTCTTGGGAAGAATGCCTTCCGCAGTTGGTTATCAGCCAACTCTCGCAAATGAAGTTGGTGAATTACAGGAAAGGATTACATCTACCAGAAATGGATCGATTACAAGCGTACAGGCAGTTTATGTTCCTGCAGATGATTTAACGGATCCAGCACCAGCAATTACATTTGCACATCTTGATGCAACCACAGTTTTATCAAGAAAAATCGTGGAACAGGGAATATACCCAGCTGTTGATCCACTAGAGTCTTCCTCAAGAATTCTTGAGCCTGATATTGTAGGAGAAGAGCATTATCAGACAGCAAGAAGAGTGCAGGAGATTCTTCAGAAATATAAAGAACTTCAGGATATTATTGCAATCCTTGGTATGGAAGAGTTGGAAGAGGAAGATAAAACCGCAGTATACAGAGCCAGAAAAATACAGAAGTTTTTATCTCAGCCATTCCATGTTGCGGAAAATTTTACAGGGATGTCAGGTAAATTCGTATCTCTTTCTGATACCATTAGAGGGTTTAAGGCAATTGTAGATGGAGAAATGGATGAGTATCCAGAAGCCGCATTTTTAATGGTTGGAACCATTGAAGAAGTGAAACAAAAGGCAGAATCTATAAAAGCCGCAATGGAATAGATGGGATGGTGCTATATGGCAAAAACATTTCAATTAGAGATCATTGCCTGTGAACGTATCTTTTTTAGAGGCGAGTGCGAAAGTCTGATATTTCCGGGCATGGATGGAGAACATGGAATTCTTGCAGACCATGAATCCATGGTAACCTGTGTTAGTCCGGGAGAACTTAAATTTAAAACATCAGAAGGCTGGCAGGCAGCAGCAGTAAGTAAAGGATTCATTGAAACTACTGGAGATAAAGTTGTACTTCTGGCAGATACTGTTGAACGACCAGAAGAGATTGATGAGAAACGGGCAAGTGCTGCAATGATGCGTGCGCAGGAAAGACTAAGACAACAACAGAGCATTAAAGAGTATTATGAATCAAAGGCAGCATTGAACAGAGCAATGAACAGGCTAAGAATTTCAACAAAACATCATATTAATTAACATATAGGGACAGATACCATCTTATCAAGAAATCAAAGATGGATCTGTTCTTTTTGTATGAATACTTTCCAGCTGACACTGTCAAGCTGACACTGTCAAGCTGACAGGTGTTTTCATGAAATAATTTGTGCTATAATAAAAAAATAGGAATAAATATGAAACTTGAACTAAAAATAAATGTGATCAGGGAGCCGGGAATGAAACAAAAAAAATCAGGAAATCTGCTTTTTGCAACCATGTTTTTAGTCCTTTTATTTGCGGGCATTTTATATATACAGATTGTATGGAATCATGCATATCAGTCAATGGTATCTCAGGCGCGTCAGATGGCAGAGGGAGCACAGTCTATGATGCCACCCTCTTTTTTAAAAGTACTTGATGGAGACGAAACGGATCTGTTAAAACAGGAATATAGTGATGTTAAGAATGGTCTGCGTGCACTTGTTGAGAAAGAGAATGAGATTAGCTTTGCTTATTTATATAAGAATATAAATGGCAATATATATATACTTGCTGATTCTGAGAATGAAACGTCACCAGATTATTCACCACCTGGGCAGGAATACACAGAAGCTGACCCGGTTTTCTTAAAACCGACGGAAACGAAGAAAACGATCATCGCACAATCGGTAACAGATAGGTGGGGGAAATGGGATGTTATTTTAATTCCTGTCATTGATAGCAGCACAGAGGAAGTTATTTGTGTTTTGGGACTGGATTATGAGGCAGGTACATGGGATAAGGAAGCACTTACACAGACATTGCTTTCGGTTGCAGTCGTAGTAAGTCTCATGGCTGCATATGCCGGACTATGGATGTATTACACAATTAACAGAAGAATGATTCATGAAGAAAAGAAACTTAGAGTTTCAGAACAGAGAATTCTTAGAAGCGAGAAAAGTAAGGATGTATTGTTATCGAACCTGCCAGGTGTTGCTTATCGTTGTAACTATGACAGAGACTGGACGATGCATTACATTTCGGAAGGATGTTATGATTTAACAGGGTATCATCCGGAAGAGCTGATTGACAATAGTCTGAAAAGTTTCAATGATCTTATACACCCAACATATAGGCAGTATTTATGGGATTTATGGCCAGAAGCTTTGGAAAAGAATACAAAAATACAGGCTGAATATGAGATAATGACCAAGAATGGTGAAACCAAATGGGTCTACGAACAAGGCGTGGGAATAAGAAATGAACAGGGAGAAGTGGAAGCCCTTGAAGGTCTTTTAATTGATATTACTCAGCGAAAACAGTATGAACTTGAACTAAAATATCGAAATGAACATAGCAGCGTCAGCGGTCTTTATAACCGCAGATATTTTGAAGAAACAATCAAAAGTGAAATAGAACAGGAACCAGATACAAAAAAAGCAGTTCTTTTAATCAGACTTGGTCAATTTAATATGGTATATCTTACACTTGGTTATCAGTTCGGAGAAGAACTGATGAAAGATATCTCCATGAAATTAACAGAACTTTGTTCAGAGGATATCATTCTATTTGATCTTTCTTTTGACAGTCTGGTATTTTATATCAGGCAATATCAGTCAGTGGACGACCTGGCACTTTTTGCAGAAGAAGTAGTCAATGTATTAAATACAGCACATTCTTCAGGCGTTCTGGGAACGACAATAGGAATTTATGAAATCACTGGTTATCAGAACCAGGAAGAAATCTTAAAAAATGTGACACTGGCTGCAGAACATGTGAATGATAATATGAGTAAGAGATATCGTTTTTTTGATGAGGAAATGTCAAAAAAACTAATGCGTGAAGTAATGATTCAATATGCATTAGCTGATTACCTTGCGACGAATGATGATGGTCGCCTCTCAATGAATTATCAACCAGTACTGAAAGCAGGTACGAATCAGATTTCTGGATTCGAAGCCTTGGCGAGATTTGAGACAGAGAGAATGGGGCAGATTTCGCCGGTAGAGTTCATCCCAATTGCAGAAGAATCAAGGCAGATTATAATGCTTGGCAGAAGAATTATGTATCAGGTATTTCGGTTTACAAAGCAGTTGTCAGAACTTGGATATAATGATGTCCGAGTTTCTTTCAATGTATCGGTCATACAGATTCTTAGAGATGATTTCATTGAAATCATAAGAAAAATTATGGAGGAGACGAAGGTCTTACCGGGAATGCTGGTTATGGAACTGACAGAATCAGTTTTTCTTAACAACTACTATGAAATCAATAAAAAACTTGATGAAATCAGATCACTTGGTGTAGGTATTTCCATTGATGATTTTGGGACAGGATACTCTTCATTGTCAAGAATTCGGGAACTGAACATTGATTATATCAAAATAGACAAGTATTTCGTGGATATGCTGAATGAAGAAGCTGGATATGATATTTCAGAGGATATTATTTCTATGGCGCACAAACTTGGTTATCAGGTGGTTGCAGAAGGAATAGAAAATAACAATCAGGCTGACTATCTGATAGACCGGGGTTGTGATTACTTTCAGGGATTTTTATATGGAAAGCCAATCGCGTCACAGGAAGCAATTCAATTGCTGAATTATCAGAGAACTCAGGAGTAATACCTTTTTCGGATTTACAAATCTGGTCTGATATTATAAAATGTAAGATAGTATTAGAAATATTACGGGGATGGTGGATTTATGATAAAAGAGACCGATGATACCGTACATTATTATTCAGATACATTAATTCATAAGCTTGAGCAAGCTTTCAATTCAGATGTCACTCTGATTCTTGCTCCGGCGGGGTATGGAAAAACGACTGCCATCAGAGATTTGATGAAGCGTATGGAACAAAAAGAAAATCTCAAAGCAGAGTGGATTACTGCGTCCAGCGAGATGGACGAAAAAATTCAGTTTCGTATACTGAGTACCTTTGAAAAAATCGATTCCTACAACAATAAAGAAATAAAAACAATTCTGATTATTGACAATGCAGAGTTATTACATGAAAAATTCTTGAAAATGATTTGGCAGGGCATCGAGAAAAGATCACGTATACCAATTCAGATCATGTTGATATCTAATGATGAAAAATATCAATGGTTAGGAAGCACATCTGATTTGTTTCGTATTGTAAGAGACGATCTTATTCTGCGACCTGATCATATAAAAAATTATTTTGAACTTGCAAATTTGTATATAAGTTATGAGGATGCAACCAGATTGTATGAATATACGGATGGATGGATTGCAGCTGTATACCTTCAGCAACTTTCGTATAAGAGGACTGGTGATATTCTGCATGCAAAAGCAGCAACTCTTTTAATGAAAAGTGTAGTCTGGGATGCGCTTTCAACACAAGAGAAGGAATTGTTGCTTGCAATTGCGCCATTTAGAAAAGTATCGGCAGAACAGATTGCTTATATTTTTGATCTGGAAGAAATTCCACAAGAAATGTTTCAACTACTTGGAAGAATTCCATTTATCTGGAAACAGGATACGCCATTACGTTATGAAATCCATCCAATCCTTCAGGAATTATTAAAGGAAAGATTGACGGAAGGAAACGAAGATAAAAGAAAAGAAATTGAACTTCGGGCAGGTGATTGTTTTAAAGAGAGTGGACAACTGGAAGACGCTGTTTGTCTGTTTTGGAAAAACAGAGATTATGAAAGAATTCTTGCAACGGATATCAGAGAACTTTCATGTGAAAGTTGTAAAGATATCAGATTTGGGAGAATGGCAGAGGATGTACTTCAGAATTGTCCGGATTCATTGATAGCAAAATACCCAGAACAGATATTGATCTTAATTAAAAACCTATGCGGCAGAGATGTAAGAGAACAACAAAAAGAGTATATGCAGCATCTGTTTTCAGTATTTAGCAAGATGAATTTGAAAGAGGAAGAAAAAAATCATCTATTGGGCGAGTGGATGCTAGTACACGCCATTACACTTTTTCCTGATATGGATGCGATGCTTCATGAAATGAATGATGTTGCCGAAATGCTAAATGGGAAGTCATGCATCATCCAACGGGATGATCCGTTTATATTTGAAATTCCAATGCTTCTCCTGGTTGCCCATGTCAAGTCTGGTCAATTAGATCAAGTGGTAGAGAAATATGAAGAAGCCATGAATCTTTATTCCGTAATAAGTGATGGAAATGGCAGTGGTTCGGGCGCATTGCTTCGAGCAGAAGCAGCATTATGCAAAGGATTTTTTGATGAAGCAGCTCTTTATTGTTATAAAGCAGCATATCTGGCAGAAAGCAGCCAGCAAAGAAGTCTGGGAAAGACGATTCAGACAATACTTAGTTTGGTATCTATTTGTATCGGTGGAAAAGATGGATATGAAGCTGCAAAACAACTTTTGGATAAAATCCCGAATGAGAATGACAGGCCAGGAAGTTCTACAGAATTGACGAAAATTCTGATTGAGAAAACAATTTATTTCATTATGGGAGAAGAAAATTGGTTACAGGAACACTCTGATATACAGGATGAAAAACCCTGTATTCCTTGGACCATGATTGTGATGGGGCATCTGAAAGAATTTTATACATGTTTTCGAACGGAACGTTATACAGAAGCAGTTGAGATGGGAGAAAAACTGGCTTTAAGTCTTATGGAATCCAAATCTATCTATGCATTGATTATTGTGGAGACAGTCCTTTCTTTATGTTATGCAAAGAATGGAAAATCAGATCTTTCCAAAGATCATTTTATGAAAGCTTTTTCAATCGCAATGCCAGATAGTTTTATTCTTCCGTTTATAATCCTATGGGAGCAGATTCAAAATATGATATGGACATGGGATAAAAAGTGCGCGGAAGAGTTTTTAAAAAGAGAAACGGTAATCAGAATCAGCCAGATCTCGAGAGAGTTTAGAAATAAATGGAAAAGCTATTACAACAAATACACAGAAGAACAGAAAAATCTGTGAGAGATAACTTTCACAGTATTTTTTCAGAAAAGGAAACGTGAAATGGAAGACAAAAATTTAGCATTGTTAATTGATTCAGATAATATTGCGCCTACCTATATTGAAAATATTTTAGGAGAGCTTGCGAAATATGGAAAAGTAACAATTCGAAGAATGTACGGAGACTGGTCCCAGGACAGATTAAAATCGTGGCTGGAATATTCGGCAAAGCATTCTCTGACACCTGTCATGCAGGCAAATGATACGCCTAGAAAAAATGCATCAGATATTGGGCTTGTTATAGATGCAATGGATATTCTCTATACAGGTAATGTAGATGGTTTCTGCATTGCATCGAGTGATGCAGATTTTAATAAACTGGCGAAAAGACTTAGAGAATCAGGGAGTATGGTCATTGGAATGGGTGAAAGAAAAACACCTGAATCATTCAGAGCCTCTTGTGAGAAGTTCATTTTTTTAGATGTATTGGATGACAATATAGATAATGGAGAACTGGATCTTGTAACACTGTCGCAGAAAGAAGAAGCGATCATGGACAAATCAGTGATTGAAAAAACGATTATTGATATGATTCTAGACAGCGGGGCAGAAGAAATCAGACTCGGAGAAATTGGAAGACTTTTGGGAAATGTCTTTTCGGATTTTGATGTGAGAAACTACCATTATAGTAAATTATCTGAATTTGTGAGCGAGTTTGACAGCTTGCAGCTAAAAAAAATAAATAATGCGTATTGGGTGTCGTTGCATAATTCACCGGTCAAAGATATTGAGAAGAAAATCTTAGGTATTTTTAAAGCGTCTCAGGCCAAAGAATTAAATATTGGTGAACTGAAACAGAGATTATCAGAACAGATGCCAGATTTGGATTCTGCAATTAAGCAGAGTGGAATTACGAAGTTCAAAGTTTTTCTGGAACGTAAAATCGATGTCATAGAAGTGGAAGAAAATACAGCAAAATTAAAATAATAACAAGAAATATCCTTCGTCCTTATCAGGAAAGGGGATGAGCCTATGAAACATATTTTGGTAGTAGACGATGACCGTCTGAATCTTGTTCTGGCTTATGATACACTTAAGTCATTTTATTCAGTCAGTGTTGTAAACTCAGGAATTCAGGCTTTAAAATTTTTGGAAAGCAGAGAAGTTGATCTGATTCTGCTGGATATTGAGATGCCTGTGATGAATGGGATTGAAACTCTTAAAAAGATTAAAAGTGTAGCAGAAACATCAGAAATTCCCGTTATTTTTCTGACTGGTCTGGACGATTCGAGAATTGAAGCGCAGTGCATTGAACTGGGAGCACAAGACTATATTGTGAAACCTTTTTATGCGCCAGGTATGTTGGTCAGAATCAGAAGAATTCTGGAGTTAAATGAACTTAGAAAAAACCTGGAAAATCTGGTACAGGAAAAACAAAAGAAATCGAGTACCTTACGGTTCAGACGATTACTTCTTTTGCGGATTTCATTGATGCAAAAGACAGTTATACCAAATTTCATTCCCAACATGTTGCAAAACTGGCAGAAAGAATGGCGGTTAAACTTGGATGGGAAAGAGCAGAAATTAGAAATCTATACTATTCGGCATTGCTTCATGACATTGGGAAGATTGGAGTGCCAGATTATATTTTAAACAAACCAGGAAAGCTGACAGAAGAAGAATATTCCATTATAAAGAAACATCCTGTCATCGGCGGTGAAATATTAAGCGAAGTAACAGTAGTTCCCTACCTAAGCATTGGTGCTGGAAATCATCATGAAAAATATGACGGAACAGGATATCCGATGGGGAAAAAAGGAACAGAAATACCACTGGTCGGAAGAATTGTAGGGATTGTAGATACAGTAGATGCGATGACATCCACACGTTCTTACCGGAAAGGTCTTAGTGTAGAAGAAACGATCAGTGAATTAAACAGGTGTAGCGGCACGCAGTTTGATCCTGAACTTGTTCCTATCATGATAGAGATTCTGAGAGAAGGAATTGACTTTGAGGAAGAGGAGCAGGAACCGATTGGTTCGCACCTGGTTTCCGCAGTGTTACATGAATATTCAAAAGCAGCGCAGACAGACAGGCTATCAGGATTTTGTAATAAACAATATTTGCAGATGCAGATAAACGAAACGCTTCAAAAGTCACCACAAGGGAAAGCGCTTGTATTGGTTGATATTGATAATTACAGGAGAGTTAGTCAGATTTGCGGTCATGGGAGTGCAGATGCCATGATTGTATGTATCGCTGAAGGAATCAGGAAAGAATTAAAATCAACAGATCTTGCGGGCAGAATTGAGGATGATAAATTTGCAATTTTGTTATGTAATATTGATAAGGATCAACTGGAAGCAAAATTATTAAAATTGCAAAAGAACATGAAAAGTTTGATAAAAGAACTCAGTCTTGCAATAAAAGTTGGAATATCAATAGGGGCATCTATGGCACCTGAATCCGGAAGTGATTATTCAGAGCTATACCACAATGCAGATAAAGCAGTTTATTTTATCAAGCAGGATAAGAAAAAAGATTACTTTATATATTGTGAAGCACAGGAAAATGAAATCAGTGACAGACTGAAAGCAGAAGAAGATATAGACATCTGGCATCTGAAAGTTATGCTTTCTGAAAGCATTAGTATCAGGGGTGTATATCATGTTGATACGATGGAGTTTGAAAAAATATATAAATTAATGCAAAGAAAGAGTAAACGTAGTGGAGAAATGCAGAGTCTGTTGCTGTTTACGCTACAGGCAGTTGGTGGTAAAAATGAAATATATGAATTGGAAGAGGCATTAGAGAAACTACGTCAGGTTCTTAATCAGAGTTTAAGAAATGGGGATATAGCCTCTAAAATCAATTTGCATCAATATGCAGTATTGATATCAGGTGCTGATGCGATCGAAGCTGAGAGGGTTGCACAGCGTATAGGGTTTGGATTTGGGAATATAAATGATAATAAAAATCTGAATCTGTTTTTTGAAGTGGAAGCAATATAATTTTACATAAATAAAGGAGGAAGCCATGAACGAATTATTTAGTAACATTCCAAAGATCCCTTATGAAGGGAAGAACAGTACCAATCCACTCGCATTTAAATATTATGACCCGGAACGGATCGTTCTTGGGAAACCAATGAAGGAGCATTTGCCATTTTCAATGGCATGGTGGCATAATCTGAGTGCAACAGGTTCAGATATGTTTGGACGTGGCACAGCAGATAAAAAATTTGGCGCAACAGAAGGAACCATGGAACATGCAAAAGCAAAAGTTGATGCAGGATTTGAGTTTATGGATAAGCTGGGAATTGAGTATTTTTGTTTTCATGATGTTGATCTTATTCCTGAAGCAGATACATTGGAAGAAACCAATCAGAGACTGGATGAGATTACAGATTATATAAAAACAAAAATGGATGCATCTGGGAAAAAACTTCTCTGGGGTACAGCGAATATGTTCAGTAATCCGCGTTTTATGAATGGTGCAGGAAGTTCAAATTCTGCAGAAGTATTCTGTTTTGCAGCAGCACAGGTGAAAAAAGCGCTTGATGTCACAGTAAAACTTGGTGGTAAGGGTTATGTATTCTGGGGTGGAAGAGAAGGTTATGAGACCCTTCTGAATACAGATATGAAATTTGAACAGGAAAACATAGCCAGTCTGATGAAAATGGCAGTACAGTATGGACGCAGTATTGGATTCGATGGTGATTTTTATATTGAGCCAAAACCAAAAGAACCAATGAAACATCAGTATGATTATGACGCTGCAACGGCAATCGCATTTTTAAAAGAGTATGGACTTGATAAAGATTTTAAAATGAACATTGAAGCCAACCATGCAACACTTGCTGGGCATACATTCCAACATGATTTAAGAGTCAGTGCCATGAATGGAATGCTTGGAAGTATTGATGCAAATCAAGGTGACTATTTACTTGGATGGGATACAGATCAATTTCCATCCAATGTGTATGAAGCTGTTCTTGCTATGTATGAAGTGCTAAAAGCAGGTGGATTTAAATATGGTGGTATTAATTTCGATGCAAAGAATCGCAGATCCAGTTATACGATGGAAGACATGTTCTATGGTTTTATCCTGGGAATGGATACCTTTGCACTTGGATTGTTAAAAGCTGCACAGATGATTGAAGATGGCAGACTTGATACATTTGTAAAAGAGAGATACGCCAGCTATTCTGAAGGAATCGGGGCAAAAATCAGAAGTGGAGAGGCAAAACTGGAAGAACTTGCTGCTTATGCAGAAAAACTTGGAAAACCACAGCTTCCTGGATCTGGGAGACAGGAATATCTTGAAAGTCTGTTAAATCAGATTATGTTCTCTTAAAATACTAAGTTGAGGAGGAAGAGGCAGATGTCTCTTTCTCTTTTTTTGTGACTGTTTTGTTGGTTTTTGTTTGTATTTAAAGATTGCATTTCAATTTATCCTTGACTATAATGAGATTACGAATATAGTACCGGAAAGGAAGACAGCGGGAGGTCATGAGCAAAACAAAGATTATATGCTTTGCCAACAATAAAGGTGGCAGTGGAAAATCAACAACATGTGCAAATGTAGGATATTGCCTGAGTCAGGAAGGTAAAAAAATATTATTGCTGGATGCAGATATGCAGATGAATCTAACATTGTCTTTTTTTAATGAAGAGACTGTTCTGGAGATGGCACGAAGTGAAAAAAATATTTATTGGGCAATAAAAAAGCAGGAAGATTTAACAGAGTATATTTATAATACTTCTTATGAAAATCTTGATATGATACCTTCCACAACCTTAATGAGCTCTATTGAATATGAATTATTTACAAAGTGGCAGAGGGAGTTTATTTTAAGAAAGTGTATAGAAAAAATTAAGCAATCCGATGTGTATGATTATATTTTAATTGATGCACCACCTACGCTTGGAGGGTGGGTCATGAATTTGCTTTGTGCGTCAGATCATTTGGTTATTCCGGTGGAAGCCAGCCCATGGGGATTGTTTGGACTGGCAAATATGTTTGAATTCTTAGAAGATGTGAGAACAATAGTACCGGCGCTTTCTGTACTTGGAGTAGCAATTACAAAAGCAGATACTAGAAAAAATTATTATAAGCAGACATTGGAAACACTAAAAGAATTGAAGGATGTCAGGATTTTTGATTCTGTAATCAGAGTAGACAGTGCAGTTGAATGGGCGCAGGATAATAGTATGCCAGTGGCATATTTTAAAAAATATAGCAGAAGTGCTACAGAGTATGCACTTCTTGCAAGAGAGGTTGCAGAGTATGGCAGTAGGTAAAAAAAGTATACAGCGGGCAGCTGGTTCCATCAGAGAAACACAATCAGCGAAACGAGCAAAAATAGAATCTGGGCTCATGGAAGAAAGTACAGATTTTCCTGACCAGAAGTTGAAAGCGGATTCAGATTTGATTCATGAGAATAAATTCAGGGTGATTAGTTCAATCAAAAGTGAGTTACCAGATTATCTGTTATAATGGGATATGCGTAATCCATTCTGCAAGATTGTAAGGGAGCATTTTATGTACAGAGTGATCGTGGTTGATGATGAAATTCTCGTAAGAGAAGCGATATGTGAAAATATAAACTGGAGTCATCTTGGATATGAACTGGTTGGTAATTGTGAAAATGGAAAAAGTGCAATAGAGTTTCTGGAAGAAAACGATGTGGATGTAGTTCTTACAGATATTTGTATGCCTTATGTAGATGGTATGGAATTAAGTGAATATATACACACCAATATACCGAATACCAGAATTATTATCTTCAGCGGATATGATGAATTTGAATATGCAAAAAAAGCCATTCGATACAATGTTGAAGATTATCTTCTAAAACCAGTAACGGCTTTTGAGCTGTCTGAAGTTCTGACAAAATTAAAACATTCTATGGATCTTGATCTGGAACAGAAGAATAAAATACAAAGACTCCGAAAGGTTTATAACAAAAACAGATTATATCTGAAGTCAAATGTACTTATGAATCTGATCAAAGGAAATCAGAATGAAACTGAAATCAGGAAAGAACTGGATGAAATCGGAATTTCACTTACATATCATGCCTATCGTGTTGCTGTAATTCATACAGAAGAGGCAAGTGTGAATGAATGTCTGGAAGACGCAAAAAAACAAAGTGCTCTGATGAATTTTGTTGTTTATAATATTAGCGATGAGATCATTACTAAAGCTGATATTGGAAATGTTTTTATGGAAAACGATAATAAAGTATATATTGTTTTTCATACCAATAAACCGAAGGAATTTCTTCAGATATCAAAAGCAATCTGTGATGAAATCATGGAAACGGTAAAAAAACATACTGGTCTGTATCTTATCATTGGGATTGGGAGTTATGTGTATTCCATTGGTGACATGGCAAGATCAACTGAAAGTGCGATACAGGCACTTCATTATGGAATGAAATTTCAGGACCGACAGGTCATTGATATGGAACTTCTCCATGATAAAATAAAAGAAAGTGTAAATATCAGTGAAGATGCCCAGGAACTTGCACTATCTGTGAAACTCAATGAAAAGGAAAAAATTGAAACATCGATAGAAAGGGCAGTTTATAAAATAAAGGCTGCTTATATTGAGCCTGCGAAAACAATTCTCTATTTACAAGAACTTGCGCAGAGTGTAATAGAATTAGCAAGATCAATCGAGGATTATGATAATGTGATAAGAATAAAAAAAGAAGAACTTCTTTATCGAATTGCAACTTCAGTTTCCATAGATGAAGCAGCTGGATATTTAAAACGATTTAGTTATGAACTTGGAGAAGCTATATTAGGTCAAAAAAATATCGGTCAAAAAAAATATGCAGTTATGGCAATGGATTATCTGGAAAAAAATTTTAACAATCCAGAACTTAGCCTGAATTTTATCTGTAACTATCTTGGTATCAGTATCAGCAGATTTAGTGCTGTCTTTAAAAATACGTATCAGGAGACATTCATGGAATCCTTGATTCGGATCAGAATGCAGAGAGCAAAAGAGCTAATTGAGAGTACAGATCTTAAAAACTATGAAATTGCAGAACGTGTCGGGTTTACAGATCCACATTATTTTAGCATTTCATTTAAAAAAGCAACAGGTAAGACCCCGAAGGAATACGCGAAAGAAGTGAGGTAGTCCATTGTTTTTTCAACAATTAAAAAGAATATGGGATAAAATCTTCAGTAGTATCCGTACATCACTGATCGTGTCGTTTTCGGTTCTTATTTTATCCGCATTGCTCGTGTTTTTGTTCGTTTCTTTAAATTATACCCAGGATAGAATCTTAAATAACTCTATTTCCTATACAACACAGATTATTGACTTGATTAATCACGATATCGATTCTTATATAGACTATATGGAGAATATTTCGCTTTTGGTTTCAAACAATAATGATGTTCAACAATATCTGTTTGCACAGACAACAAGTCCTGAACAACAGAAGACATTGTATGGAAGAATTCAGGCCCAGTTTAAAACAGTTATTGAAAGTCGTAGTGACATCTCAAACATTGTTGTTTTTTCCAATAGCGGTAGAAGTATCGTAAATACTGGAAATGAAGTGTTGAATGAGTATATCAGTCTTTACGATCTGGAGTGGGCAATGGAAGCAATCAAAAGGGATGATGGTACATCACTTTCCTCATCCCATGTGCAGAATATGATACGCAATAAGTACCAATGGGTGGTAACACTGAGCAGAGCTATTCGAAATCCCTATACCAATGAAAGAGCCGGACTGTTTTTTATTGATCTAAATTATGACATCATCAGTGATCTTTGTGAGAATAACAGTATGGGGGATATGGGGTACATTTACATTCTGGATGAAGAAGGTAATGTGATCTATCACCCTCAGCAACAACTTATATACAGC
The DNA here is from genome assembly GCA_003246295.1 of Clostridia bacterium. GTDB lineage: Bacteria > Bacillota > Clostridia > Lachnospirales > Lachnospiraceae > SZUA-378. The sequence goes on from QKAS01000001.1 coordinate 96,845, forward strand.
GGATTAAAAGAAGAACGAATTCAGGAGGTCCTGAAATCTGATAGCAGGTATTTTGTTACTAATGAAGGAGACCACAGCAGACTATATACGATATCAAAATCAGAAAAGACAGGCTGGACCGTAGTAGGGGTAGCGTACACAGCAGAGCTGATGAAGGGGAAAGAAGAGACCCAGTTGATTTATCTCTTAACCACCGGCATTCTGCTTGCGGTAGCCGTCATTATTGCTATCGTGATGTCATCCACAATTACAAAACCCATTAAGGTACTAAAAGATTCTATGAAAGAGGTAGAAAAAGGAAACTTTGAAAGTGCCAATATTGAACTTCATTCTAAAAACGAGATTGGAAGTCTGAGTAATTCATTCAATGTCATGACCCAGGAAATTCAGAATTTGATGGAACAGAATATCGTCGAACAGAGACAAAAAAGAAAGAGCGAGTTAAAGGCGCTTCAATCTCAGATCAATCCTCACTTTCTCTATAATACGCTGGATTCCATTATCTGGATGGCTGAAGGAGGAAAAACAAAAGAAGTTGTACTTATGACATCTTCACTTGCAAAACTGATGAGACAGAGTTTTAGCAATCAGGCCGAGACTGTGAGTATAGACAAAGAAATTGAATATGTACGAAGTTATCTTACGATTCAGAAGATGCGTTATAAAGATAAACTGGAATTTGAGATTTCAATTGATGAGTCGATCAGACATGCAGAAATAGTAAAACTGGTCCTACAGCCCATTGTTGAGAATGCAATCTACCATGGTATCAAGTATAAAGATGAGATTGGACTGATCAGAATCGAGGGATTCGAAAAAGATGGGAAGATCTTAATCATGATTAAAGATAATGGTGCCGGAATGGACAAAGAAACAGTGGAACATATACTTGAAGAAAAAAAAGAGAATTATCGTTCCAATGGTGTTGGAATTTATAATGTTCATATGAGACTTCAGTTGTACTATGGTCCTGACTACGGAATCAAATATGAGAGCAGACTTGGAGCAGGTACGATCGTAACGGTTACAATACCTGTAAGGCAGAGTTGAAGGACTGAAACAGCAGAAGAAATCTCCTATTTGATAAATAGTTGTAGCATATATAAGTATGCAGATGGGGTAAGCGGTGAAATATAGTAAGAGACAATTCGTAAATAAGATAGCACTGATCACATTACTGATAGGTTTTTTGGTTTTGGGGTGGATCGTATTAAATGGATTAAAAGAAGACAGGCAGATTAAAATGGTCTTGATTCCAAAGATCATAGATAACAACAATGAGTTCTGGACAGCGCTGATTGCAGGTGCAAAAATGGCTGCACAGGAAAATGGAATTGATTTGACTGTGGTCGCGCCTGACAGAGAAGAAGATTATGAAAGACAGAATGAACTGATTCTCGCGGCAGTTTCCCAGAAACCGGATGTGATCCTGATTGCACCAAGTCATTATACAAAAACACTTGAGGCTGTCAAAGAAGCCAAAAAGAATGATATTAAAATTGTGTTCATTGATTCTGAAGTAGAAGAACCTGTCTGGGATAGTATCGTGGCAACAGATAATTTTATTGCGGGCACCAAAATGGGAAACCTCGCAAAGCAATATATTGATGATGAAACCCAGATTGCAGTCGTCGGTCATGTAAAAACTTCATCTACAGCTATTGAACGAATCAGAGGACTCGAATATATACTTGGTAGCAGAAAGTCACAGATTGTTGATATGGTATTTTGTGATTCATCTTTTGATAAAGCGTATGCTCTGACAGTAGAACTGATTCATAAGTATCCGGATCTGGATTTGATTGTCGGAACGAATGAATACTCAGCAGTGGGTGCTGCGAATGCGATCAAGGACATGGGATTGACAGGAAAAGTCAAAATGGTTGGATTTGATAATTCAATTGAAGAAGTACAATTGCTTGAGGAGGGTGTATTTGTCGGAATTGTTGTGCAAAAACCTTTTAATATGGGATACCTTGGTGTAGAGCAGGCCTATAAGATCATATCCAGAGAAGAATTCAAAGTCCAGTTGGATTCAGGATCTGAGCTGATTACAAAAGATAATATGTATACAGAAGAAAACCAGAAATTACTCTTTCCATTTGTGGGAAGACAATTCAGAGAGACGACAGATTAAAGAAAAGAACAATAGAATAAAAAGAAAAAAGGTCAAAAAATTACAAAACAGTAATTTTTTGACCTTTTTTAATAAGATTTTCAATTTAGTTTGCGAAATAATAACTCTATAATACAAACATAGCAGAAGACGAGTGGTTAAAAGGAAGGTGAAGATGTGAGTGAATTGATCTTAAAAATGAAAGGGATTGATAAATCTTTCGTAGGTGTACATGCCTTAAAAGGTGTTGACTTCGATCTTTATAAAGGCGAAGTACATGCGCTTATGGGTGAGAATGGTGCCGGAAAATCCACATTGATGAAGGTACTGACCGGTATCTACGCAAAGGACAGTGGTGAGATTTTCTTTGAAGGTCAGGAAGTAAACTTCCAGAATCCAAAAGAATCTCAGGAAGCAGGCATCTCCATAGTACATCAGGAATTGAATATGATGAATCATCTGACAGTTGCGCAGAATATTTTTATTGGAAGAGAAATGATGAGTGGTAAGCTGATCAATGACAGAAAGATGAATGAAGAGGCAAAAAAACTGTTTGAGAAGCTGAACATCGATATAGATCCATCAGAGACAATGGGGAATCTTACAGTTGGTAAACAGCAAATGTGTGAAATAGCCAAGGCAATTTCAAAAGATGCAAAACTGATTGTATTTGATGAACCAACTGCTGCACTTACAGATTCTGAAATTGAAGAATTATTTAAGATTATCAGAGACTTAAGAGCAAAAAACATGGGAATTATTTATATCTCACATAGAATGGATGAAATTAATGTCATAACAGACCGTGTCACAGTCATGCGTGACGGAGAATATGTAGGAACATTGATTACAAAAGATTGTACCAAGAGCGATATCATAAATATGATGGTTGGTCGTGTCATTTATGAAGATCCAAAGCAAAAGAGTAATGTTCCGGCAGATGCACCAATCGTTCTTAGTGTCAAAAATCTGAATGCTGGGAAACTTGTGAAAGATATAAGCTTCGATCTTAGAAGAGGAGAAATCCTTGGATTCTCAGGTTTGATGGGAGCAGGGAGAACAGAAACTGCAAGAGCAATATTTGGAGCAGATCCAATTGACAGCGGTGAGATATATGTAAATGGAACAAAAATTGAAATCAAGACTCCGCAAGATGCAGTCAACGCAGGCATCGGATATTTATCAGAAGATAGGAAACGTTTTGGAATTATAGTAGAAAAATCTGTTGCCGAGAATTCAACCATGGCAACCCTTGAGAATTTCACCAAAGGATTATTCATTGATAAAAAGAGAGAAAAAACTGAATCAGAACTCTATGCAGCAAAATTAAAAACAAAGACACCAACTGTAGAAACTGCAGTAGTTAACCTTTCTGGTGGTAACCAGCAGAAAGTTGTAATTGCGAAATGGCTTGTAAGAAACTGTGATATCCTCATTTTTGATGAACCGACCAGAGGGATTGATGTCGGCGCAAAGAGTGAAATCTATCATTTGATGAATGAACTCGCAGCACAGGGAAAATCAATTATTATGATTTCGTCAGAGTTACCTGAAATTTTACGTATGAGCGACAGAATCGTGGTTATGTGCGAAGGAAGAAAAACAGGCGAGTTGTCAATTGAAGAAGCATCCCAGGCAAGTATCATGGATGCAGCTACTTTAAGAAATTAATTGGGAGGAAATAGAAAAATGTCAAACAGTACAAGCAGTAAAAAAAATCCACTTATTAACAACCCGGTTGTAAAAGCCGTTGGAACACAGAGAGCAATTGCAATCCTTGCACTCATTGTATTATTTGGTTTCTTTTGTATCGCAAGTCCTGCATTCAGGCAATATAGTACCTTTGTAAGTATTTTGGATGCATCCTATTATATCGGTTTTATGGCGATTGGTGTTACTTTTGCAATCATTACAGGCGGAATCGATCTTTCCATTGGAACCGTTCTGGTATGTTCTTCATTGATATCAGGAACGCTTGCAACCAAATATAATGTTCCAATAGTGATCTGTCTGATTATTGGAGTTTTAATAGGAACATTTTTTGGTCTTTGTAATGGTTTAATGGTATCGGTTATGGGGCTTCCACCTTTTATCGCAACACTTGGAAGTATGATGATTTCCAAAGGATTTGGTTCAATTTTCACAAAAGCGCAAAGCGTTACCTGGCCACAGTCTTCACAACCCGGCGGATGGTTTAGAAACATCTTTAAGATTAATGTGGCAATGGCAGAAGGAAACATGATGATTCCAACAGGGTTTATCTTATTGCTTATATTAGCAGTTGTGATGTCTGTTGTACTGAATAAAACACGAGCTGGCAGATATATCACAGCACTTGGAAGCAATAAAGAAGCAACAAGATTATCAGGTGTTAATGTTGTAAAGTGGGAAACACTGGCATTTATCTTTAGTGGAACATTTGCAGGAATTGCAGGCGTATCCTATGCAGCTACATATTCGACTTTATTACCTGGAAACGGTGGCGGACTTGAACTTGATGCAATCGCAGGTGTTGTAATTGGTGGAACATCCATGAGCGGTGGTTATGGAACAATCGCAGGCACATTGATTGGTGTATTCATTATGTCAGTATTAAAAACAGGACTTCCATTCATTGGATTACAAAATCAGTATCAACAGTTTATTACAGGATTTGTATTGATCATTGCAGTGTTTGCTGATGTGGCAAACAGAAAGAAAAAATCAAAATAAGTTGATAAAGCATGAATCAATTCACAAAAAGTTCGGATTATAATCTCTCCTTTCCAGATGGAGAGGAGAATTATATAAATTTCATAATTCATAAGAATTATGACAAAAAACTATTCATAATTATATGGGAGGAACATAAGAAATGAAAAGAAAAGTATTAAGTGCATTACTTAGCGTAGCTATGGTTGCAACACTTCTTGTTGGATGCGGAAGCAAAGCAGAAGAAGCAGCACCAGCAGCAGAACCAGCAGCTGAAACAACAGAAGAAGCAGCACCAGCAGAAGAAGCAGCTGCAACAGAAGAAGCAGCACCAGCAGCAGAAGGTGAAATGTTAATCTACCTTGTATCAAAAGGATTCCAGCACCAGTACTGGCAGGCAGTATACCAGGGAGCGCAGGAAGCAGCAGCAGAACTCGGTGTTAAAATGGAAATGGTTGGTCCAGCAACAGAAAGTGATATTGCGGATCAGGTTCAGATGTTAAATAATGCAATCAACTTAAAACCAGCAGCAATTGGTCTTGCAGCACTTGATACAGAAGCATGCCTTGATCTGATTCAGACAGCAATGGATAGCAAAATCCCGATTATCGGATTTGACTCCGGTGTTCCAAGTGCTCCAGAAGGTGCAGTTTATGCAAATGCATCAACTGACAACTATGCAGCTGGAGAACTTGCAGCAGAAGAAACATACAAATTAATTGAATCCAAAATCGCTGACGCAACTGCAACAGTAAGAATTGGTGTAATGTCTCAGGATGCAACTTCAGAATCTATCGTTAATCGTGGACAGGGATTCATCGACAAAATGAAATCTTTGATCGAAGCAACAGGAAAAACAGTATCTGTTGAAGGACATGATAAATTTGCTGCAAAAGTAGATGGTGCTAATGTGGTTATCGACGTAGCAGTTCCAGCAGCTGTAACAGCTGAAGCTTCTGCAACAGACGGTATGAATCTTCTTAACAAAGCCGATATCATCGCAGTATATGCTTCTAACCAGCATTCAGGTGAAGCACTTGTAAATGCAAATGCAAACTTAAATAAACTTGGTGCTGATGGTATCATTGGTGTTGCATTTGACTCAGGACAGGTCATTAAAACAGCTGTTAAAGATGGTACATTAGTTGGTGCAGTTACACAGGATCCACTTTCCATCGGACGTAAAACTGTTGAACTTGCAGTTGCAGCAGCAAAAGGAGAAGCAGTTGCTGATGTTGATACAGGATGCCAGTGGTATACAGCAGACAATATGGAAGATCCTAAGATTGCTCCAAACCTTTATGACTAATCACAATTATTTATAATGAATGAAACATGGATAAGAACATTATAAATGGATTTTATCCTGAATGAAAAGAGAATGCCCTGTGAAAATAGGGCATTCTCTTACTATATGATACAACATCTAATAGAAGCATCATGTATTGAAAGGGGTATTACATCAATGAAAATACCGGTATGGACAAAAAAGCGCAGATCAAAAATGAATGTGGGAGTATTCAAAGGGATAAGCAGCAAAATTATGATTACAAATGCCGGAATTATCTGTTCTATGCTAATTTTACTATTGATTCTGGGTGTCAATGCAATTCGTTTCATGAATTCCTATAACACGGTATTGGACCAGGGAATTGAGTTGAATTTTATAAAATCAGAAACGACGAAACAACCTGAAAGATTAAAACAGTATTGCACAGATGGGACACAAATTCAAGGTTCTGGAGAAGTGGAAATCATACAGCAGATGCAGACTTATCTCGATCATGTGAAAGAGAACACGTTACGTGAAGGTTTGAGCGAGGAATATCTGAAACAGGCTGATGCACTGATTATGAATACTGAAAAATATATACAAAGTTTTAATGATATGATCGAGGCTTGTGGTGGAACCAATTTTGGAGAAGCAGGTCTGATGAATCTCTACTCCATGAATACTTCAGCTGTATTTGCTTCAGACGCAGGAAATGCGTTGATATCCATGGAATTAGAAAATAGTGCCGTAATGAAAGAGAATATTAATAGTCAGATTCGTATAACAATTGTTGTATTGATTGTTTTTATTATTTTTATTGCAGCAGTCAGTATGGTGGTATCCATAAAAGTGACTAATAGTATTACGAACCCAATTAAAACATTAAAAAAGAGTATGGATGTTATCGCATCAGGAGATTTGACATCTGAGGAAATTACAGTCCATGGAAAAGATGAGACAGCATTCCTCGCAGACGCATTTAATGAGATGAGTAATAGTTTAAAAGCAATCATAAAAAAAGTAACGGAAGTCAGTGTAGAAATTCATCAGGCAACGGGGCTTGTCAGCGAAAGTGTGCAGGAAAACTCCCAGGAGAGTGTCACAATTGCAGAGTCTGTTGACTCAATGGTTCAAAAAATGCTTGAACAAAGTAGAGAGTCAAAAGAAGCAACAGATCACGTTTATAGAATCAATTCAATGACAGATAATATTGTAAGCCGTATAGAATCCATTCATCATAATGTAACAACGACAATTGAAAAGGCAAGAACGGGAAATGAAAATATTGAAGAATATGTAACACAATTGTCTGAAGTAAACCAGGTTATGGGTGAAATAGAAAAAACCTCTGAGAAACTTCATAAAAGTGCTGGTGAGATGAATGTTATCCTGAAATCTATTACTGATATTGCGGAACAGACGAATCTTTTGTCACTAAATGCTTCCATTGAGGCTGCACGTGCAGGAGAAGCAGGAAGAGGGTTCTCTGTTGTTGCTTCTGAAATTAGAACACTTGCGGAAAATACGAGAAATGCAACAGGTAAAATTGGTATGATTATTACTGAGGTGCAGGATGAAGCAGGAAGCATGACGGAAAAGATGCAAGAAGGTATGAAACAATTAGAACGTGGCAATAATCTTGCAGGAAGGACCAAGACAAGTTTCCTTGAAATTCAAGATGGCACCGAGATCGTAAACGAAAATGTTGAAGAAATATTACAGGAAGTCGAGTCTTTGTCTGATGCAGTTGTTACAGTAAAAAAATGCATGGAAGCTGTGGACCGGGCAACAGGAGAGAATACAACTGTCACAGAAGAAATTTCACAGACAGTTTCTGAACAGACAGCCAATCTTGAGGAAATATCAGCACAGACTGAAATATTAACACAATATGCACAGGATTTAAAAGAAGCAGTTAAGAAATTTTATATTTAAGTTATTTTTCGGTTTCTGCAATTTTTGCAGGAATACGGATTTCCACTTCGGTTTCAACATTCTCTATGCTTCTGTAATTTAATCCATAGTCATTGTTATAGAGAAGTTGAAGCCTTTTGTGGGTATTATAAATACCTATGTTATTTCCTTTTCTGTTTTCCTGATTCCCGGATAAAATTCCTGGCAACTTATCTGGAGGAATTCCTACGCCATTGTCTGAAATCAAAAAGACAATGGTATCATTCTCAAGCCATCCCGTGATTACAATATTTCCCTCTTTTGATTCTTTTCCAAGGATCCCATGCTGAATTGCATTTTCAACAATCGGTTGAAAAACAAGTTTTGGCATCTCATACTCAAGCAACTCATCAGGAATATCAATTAGAAAATGAATTTTATTATTATAGCGCATATTCTGCAGTGTAACATAAAGAGAAACATGTGTCAGTTCTTCAGATACCGTTACAGTAGGGTTGCCTTTGCTTAATGTGAATTTGTAGAATTTTGACAGAGCCTGTACCGCTGATGAAACTTCCTCTGATTTACCGCTTTTAGAAAGCCAGTTGATCATATCGAGCGTATTATATAAAAAGTGAGGATTGATTTGTGCCTGAAGCGCTCTAAATTCTGAAAGTCTGAGTGCGTCTGCATCTTGCGACTGTTTTAATAAAAGATCATTCATTTCATCAACCATATAATTATAGGTATCAACAAGATCACCAACTTCATCTTTTCCTGCTTTCAGATAAAGATTTTTGGGTTTTCCATATTTTACCTGTTTCATCTGGTCTACAACAGAAGAAATTCGTTTCACAATAGAACCGGAAAGTGTTATGGATAAAAAGAATGCAATCAGCACCACCAGAACATAGGAAATCAAAAATTGCCATACGATGAAACTACTCTCTTCGATGACACCAGTGGAAGGCACAAGTGAGACCATTATCCAGTCAGTATCCGTAATCTGATTATACGCCATATAGACTCGTTCACGTCCAAAAGAGACCAGTTTAAAATTGTTCGTATTTGTCAGGTTTTGTATGACATCATTATAATAGATCAAATATTTTCCGGATAATGCGTAGTTGGAAGAGGATATCAGTGCTTCACGCTCATTCAGTAAGATACTTGAACTATCTGCAATTGACATATTTTTTCTTAGTATGGAATCAATTTTTTCTTTACTGAAATAAACGGCAACATATGCTTTTAATTCCTGTCCGTCATGGAAGACAGACATTTTTCTGATGTAAGCAAGTTCACCATTATATTTTTCTTCTGATGGAGTCAGGTAAAGACTTGGACAAATTAACGTCTGTTTGGAAGTGCTGGAAAAAATGCCATACCAGTAAGAACCCTCAATAGATTGTGTACTCTTGAACACTTCTTTGTAAGAAATAATAGGATCGTCATAAAAGGTCTTATAGTAATCATCCATGTAAATCTTTACGGCTGTGATATTATCATAGTCAATAATTGATTGGATCTGACTAAGATAGTCTCCGGCTTCGGAAATAAAGTACTCACTGGAAGACAGATTATCTTTCATAGATTCGGGTTTTGTATGAAGAATTTGTTTTAAAAAATCATCAGAAGCAATCTGGTCTGCAGTTTCTTTCACAGAGGATATTGTATTTTCTATATTGCCTGCTGTTTGTTTGGCAAGGTTTTGCTCTGACTTAATCGTATTTGAAAGCATAATGTTCGACAACTGATTGTATAAAAGGATTGCTATCACGAAAGAAGGAATCAGAACAACCAGAAAGTGCGAAATAATGAACTTCTGCTTGAGTTTGATATTATAAAAATAGGTCTGACCAAGTGACCGGAATAGTTTTTTCATCATGCTCCTATCATTGATAACTGTCAGGGTTTGTATTTTTCCCGATACTCCGAAGGTGACAAACCAACAGTACGTTTAAAAGTTTTTCCAAAATAATTTCCATCAGTATAGCCAACTTTTTCAGAAATATCTGTGATTTTATATCGTGGATCCTGAAGAAGTTTTTTTGCTTTCTCAATTCGATAATCAGTCAGATATTGATTCAGGGTCTGTCCTGTTTCGCTTTTAAACAGAGTACAAACATAAGAAGAAGAAAGAAATACATGCTCACTAATATCTTTTACAGAAAGAGATTCATTTGAATAATTACGCGAGATGTAATCTTTGATCATAAACACAGTTGAGTTTTCTTCCATACTATTTTCACACATGCGAAAGAACTGATCAAGTCGATCAATCAGAAGTGCGTGAAGTTCAGTCAGTGTGTTACTACCAGATATGGAATCCCAGATGGAGTAAACACTGTCATCTGTGTGTAGATGAATATGAAAGGAAAGCGCGGTATCATTCATGGCAATGAAAAGCTTGTAATAAAGGTCTTTGATATGATTCGCCAGTACATTCTGACTTCCCTTTAAAGACTGATATAGCTTATTGATACAGTCATAAACCTTTTCTTTCTCCTTATTAGAGAGGCTGTCGGTAAAGCGTGATAAAATTCCAGAGATATCTTCATATAAAGGAGAACCAGAAGTTTTTTCCTGAGGGAGAATGACACTATTGTAATCATAAAAGAATGAACTTTGAAGGAGCAGTAGTGCAGACTGGTAGGATACTGGTGTTTTCTCAATACCAGTCACGCTACGTCCAAGCGCAATAAAATATCTGCAAACTGGATTCAGTTTTTCTTCCAGCGAAAGTAAAAATCGATTTAATGATATATCAGGGATGACATCGGGAGAAATCAAATGAAGAATCAGATATTCATCCTGCTTTGTTGTATACAAAGGATAAATCGTCTCCTTTTTTCCGTGAAGCGTATAGGAAAATGGAAGTTCTGCCAGTGACTCTTCTAAAGACAATTTCTTTATATTTGCAATGCTTTCAGTAAATTTCACCATAACTGTTGTGATATGTGAAGGCGGAGAAACAGGAATGTCAAGCTGCTTCAACGAATCCAGCACACTTTTACTGTCTTCAAGGGGATACAACAGCTGATAGGCAAGTTTATTCGCCAGTTCCTGCCTGCGCAGATACTGGCTGTTCTTATTTAATTCTGAAAGTTCAAAATGTGCAATGGCTTCTTTGACAGCTTCAATAACTTCGTCGGTGTCAATTGGCTTTTCCACATAACGGATCGCTTTTAATTTGATTGCAGATTTCAGATATTCTTTATCAGAATAGCCACTCATGAAAATAATACTCGAATCAGGTGCGATTTCACGGATTTTTTCTGCCATTTCAATTCCGTTCATGCGGGGCATTCTGATATCAGAAAGTATAATTTCAGGCTTATATTTTCTGATCAGTGCAAGCGCATTCAGTCCGTCATCTGCCTGATAAATATAGTTGATATTTAAAGAGGACCAGTCAATGGTTGAGACGAGTCCTTCTCTTGTCAGATCTTCGTCGTCCACAATGAGAAGTTTCATAGAGATACCTCCGGTACTAGATAGCATTTGTATTCTTATAGGAGCATTGTATCTGAATACCATGTAAAAAACAAGAAAAACAACAAAAGACAAAAAAGCAGACACGAATCAAAAAAAAATACCCTGTTTCTAATTATTTTCCTGTTTTTTCATGGAAACGCGGGTGCTAAACTTAAAACATCAAATAAGTATTGGTTTGAAACAGTCATGGAAGGAGAATTATCGTGTCAGAATATGTTCTCGAGTTAAGAGGAATTACAAAAATATTTCCGGGCGTCAAAGCACTTGATAAAGTGCATTTTCAATTAAAACCGGGAGAGATACACGCTCTGATGGGTGAAAACGGAGCTGGAAAATCCACCTTTATCAAAGTTATCACAGGTGTGCATAAAGCAGAAGAAGGTGAAATGCTTCTGGAGGGCGCAGCAGTACACTTTAAAGGACCCAAGGATGCACAGGCAGCAGGCATTGCTGCAATCTACCAGCATGTTACCGCATATCCACATCTGACTGTTACTGAAAATATTTTCATGGGTCATGAAACCTGCAAGGGCGGTAGAATTCTCTGGAAAGAGATGAACGCTGAAGCAAACAAACTCCTGGCGGAACTGAGTGCAGATTTCGATGCAACAGCAGAGATGGGATCGCTAAGTGTTGCACAACAGCAAATGGTAGAAATTGCAAAAGCGTTATCCATGAATGCAAGAATTATTATCATGGACGAACCAACAGCAGCCCTTACAAAAAGAGAATCAGAAGAATTATATAGAATCACAGAAAAGCTGAGGGATTCTGGTGCAGCAATCATATTTATTTCACATAGATTTGAGGACATGTACAGACTTGCTGATCGTGTTACCGTGTTTAGAGATTCCCAATATATTGGATGTTATGATGTAAATGGAATTACAAATGAAGATCTGATCAAAGCAATGGTTGGAAGAGAGATTAAAGATTTGTTCCCTAAACCTGAAGTGCAAATCGGTGATGAAGTATTGAGTGTAAAGCATTTAAGCAGAACCGGGTATTTTAAAGATGTGTCATTCAATGTAAAAAAAGGAGAAATACTGGGACTGACAGGACTCGTAGGAGCAGGAAGAACCGAAGTATGTGAAACGATATTTGGGATCTTCGGTCAGGATAGTGGTGAAGTGTTCCTGAATGGAAATAAGGTGGATATCAAGTGTCCTAAGGATGCAATGGATCTTGGAATTGGATACCTTCCAGAAGACAGACAGCATCAGGGCTTGATTCTTGATTGGGGCATCGGAAGAAATATTACATTATCTACACTTGAACAACACGCAAAGCATGGATGGTTAAATGAGAAAAAAGAAAGAGAAGTTGCCAAAGAATTAGCAGAACGTGTTGATACGAAAGCAAACACCATATTTGTCAAAGCGAGTGCATTGTCTGGTGGTAACCAGCAAAAAGTGGTTGTGGCAAAGCTTCTGGCATCTGATTTAAAAGTTATTATTTTGGACGAACCAACAAAGGGTGTCGATGTTGGTGCAAAGGCTGCAATCTATGAAATTATGGGAGAACTGGCTAAGTCGGGATACGCAATCATTATGGTTTCTTCTGAAATGCCTGAAATTCTTGGTATGTGTGACAGAATCACAGTCATGTGCGATGGTAAGGTGACTGGTGAGCTCATGAGAGGAGAAGCGACACAGGAGTTGATCCTTGAAAGCGCAATGGCAAAACACAAAAAAACAAATCAAGAAGTACATGAGGTGAAATAGATGAATAAGAAGTTTGATCTGAAAAAACTGACGACTTCGAGAGAGATGAGTCTGGTAGTCGTGCTGATTGTGCTCTGTGCTTTCATTCAGCTGCGAAACTCAACTTTTCTTGGAATCACAAATATAAACGACCTTTTGGTCAATGCATCCATATTAAGTATCCTTGCACTTGGGATGATGTGTGTGCTTCTAATTGCAGGAATCGATATTTCAATCGGATCCACACTTGCATTGTCAGGTATGATTGCAGGACTTGTTATGAGAGATCATCCATCAGTTCCAACAATCCTTTTATTTGGAATTGCAGTTTTGGTTGGTTTGGTCGGAGGATTACTGATAGGACTTATTATCGCAAAAGGCGGCGTAATTCCGATTATCGCGACTCTGGGTTTTATGAATATTTACAGAGGAGCTACTTACCTTGTTGCAAATAACCAATGGATTGCAGCGTATCAGGTACCAGAACCATTCAAGGCATTCACGCTTGGAAAAGTCGGACCATTTAATAATATGATTATTGTTGCAGCAATTTGCTATATCATATTTGCATATTGTATGAAGTATACAAGGACCGGTAGAAAGATCTACGCAATCGGAAGTAATGCGGAAGCAGCTAAGATCAGCGGTATTAACATTGATAGAATTAAATTGTTGGTATATTCACTTATGGGTGCGCTCTGTGGATTGTGCGGAGGTCTCTGGGTCTCAAAATATGCATCTGCGCAGGGTGATGCGGCAAAAGGAATTGAAATGGATGTTATTGCTGCATGTGTCATTGGTGGCGTCAGTCTGAATGGTGGAAAAGGAACTGTACTTGGTGTATTGCTTGGATCAGTAACCATTGGAATTTTGAATAATGCACTTCCATTAATCAATGTTTCCTCTTTCTGGCAGGATGCAATCAAAGGACTTATCATTATTGCAGCAATTATTCTGAATGTTGTAACACAGAGAACGCTTGATAAAAATAATTTAAAGAGGAGGGAGATGTAGCATGGAAGCGAAAAAAAGAATTATTTCTGCTGATCAGAAATTTTCATGGAAAAAGTCTCTCTTACAATGGGAAGTGTTTTTACTCTTGATTTTTATCGCAGTCAATATCATGAATGCAGCTGTTTCACCTTATTATCTAAGTGTTTCAGGTCTGTTCACAGCAACATCATCCTTTTTGGAAAAAGCATTTGTGGCACTGCCAATGGCATATATACTTGTACTGGGAGATATTGATATTTCCGTAGGTGCTACAGTTGCATTATCTTCTGTTATGATGGGCGTGGCATATGCCAACTTTGGACTTCCAATGGGTGTGTGTGTCTTGATCTGCCTTCTGACCGGAACAATCTGTGGATTTGTGAATGGATTTATTTTATCTAAATTCCCAGAACTGGCACCGATGATTGTAACACTTGGTACCCAGATTCTATATCGTGGTATCGCTACTATGATATTAGAAGACCAGGCAGCAACAGGACTGACCAGTGTAACCTGGTTCAGTAATCTGTACTGGGGTTACCTTGGACCAGTTCCTTATATGCTGATTATCTTTGTAATTTGCGCGATAGCATTTGGAATCGTACTACATAAAACGACATTCGGAAGACGGCTCTATGCAATTGGAAGCAACTCTGTTGCAAGTAAATATGCAGGGATTCATGTTCAAAGAATCAGATTGATTGTTTTTACACTTACAGGTTTGTTTGCATCTGTAACAGCACTATTCCTGACAGCCCGTATGGGAAGTACAAGACCAAATATAGCAGAAGGTTATGAGCTGGATGCAATTTCGATGGTAGTACTTGGAGGGTTCTCCACTTCTGGAGGAAAAGGAAGATTCATAGGTGCAATTATTTCAATTTTCATTATAGGATTTTTAAGATACGGATTAGGGCTCATTAACGTTCCATCACAAGCTATGCTGATTATTATTGGAGCATTGTTAATCTGTGCAGTTATGATACCAAACTTAAAACTTGGAGAAGTATTTAAAAATATTTTTGGGAAGAAAAAAGTAAATGCGTAAGACAAAGATTTCATACTTATGGTATAATTGACCGGCCGTTCGCAAAGGTCATTTATATAAAACTATTAACTATTAACATAGGGAGGTATTCATCAAATGAAGAAGAAGTTACTAAGTGTTTTACTTTGTACAGCCATGATCTCTACACTTCTTGTAGGATGTGGAAGTAAGACAGAAGAAGCAGCTCCAGCAGAAGCAGCAACAGAAGAAGCAGCTCCAGCAGAAGAAGCAGCACCAGCAGAAGCAGCAACAGAAGAGGCAGCACCTGCAGAAGCAGCAGCAACAGACATGAGTGGCAAAACAATTGCAATTCTTGTAAAGAGCGCTGGAAATCCTTACAATGAAAAAGAAGCAGCAGGATTTCAGGAAGTTGTAGAAGCAGCAGGCGCAACATGCATTATCAAAGCACCTGAATCAGCGACAGCAGAAGCACAGATTACAATGATCAACGAATTAGTAGCACAGAAAGTAGACGCAATCGCAATCGCAGGAAATGATGCTGACGCACTTCAGCCTGCATTAACAGCAGCAATGAACGCAGGTATTAAAGTATGCTCCGTTGACTCAGCTGTAAACAAAGACAGCCGTATGGTACATGTTAACCAGGCTGGTATTGATTTAATTGGACAGACACTTGTAAATGCAGTAGCAGATATCGTTGGCGAAGGCGGCGGACAGTTCGCAATTCTTTCAGCAACAAGCCAGGCTACAAATCAGAACGCATGGATTGCAGCAATGGAAGCAGAACTTGAAAAAGACTCAAGAGGTCTTGAACTTGTTAAAATTGCTTACGGCGATGACGAATTCCAGAAATCTGTTGATGAAACAGAAGCATTACTGAAAAACTACCCAGACTTAAAAGCAATCTGTGCTCCAACAACTGTTGGTATCATGGCAGCTGGTAAAGTTCTTCAGGATAAAGGTTCAGCTTGTAAATTAACAGGACTTGGACTTCCTTCAGAAATGGCTGATTACATTGGCGCAGACAAATCCTGCCCTTACATGTTCCTCTGGAATCCTATTGACATCGGACGTCTTGCAGGCTATACTGCAATGGCACTGGTTGGTGGACAGATTACTGGAGCTGAAGGCGAAAGCTTTACTGCAGGTACCTTAGGAGATTATACAATTGTTGCAGCAGCTGATGGTGGAACAGAACTGATCTTAGGACCTCCATTTGAATTCAATCCAGAAAACATTGAAGAATGGAAAACTGTATACTAAGATAAATCCATTTTGCCCACTCCGTTTTTGGAGTGGGCATTTTTAAAACAAGGAGGCAATTCATGATCAAAGGGTTTAAAATGAAACTGTATGATGGTATGGCTGATGAATATGAAAAAAGACATAATGAGTTATGGCCTGAAATGGCAGATATGATTCATGAACATGGTGGAAAAAATTATACAATTTTTTGGGATAAAGAAACAAACATACTATTTGGATATATTGAAATTGAAGATGAAGAAAAATGGGCAAAGGGTGCAGACACTGCAATTAACCGTAAGTGGTGGGATTTTATGGCTCCTGTTATGGAAACCAATCCGGACAATAGCCCGGTTTGTATAGATTTGAAAAATGTATTTCATCTTGACTAAAACGGAGGAGTAGTTCATGGGTAATTATTATTTGGCGGTAGACATAGGTGCTTCCAGCGGAAGGCATATTTTAGGCAGCATGGAAAACGGCAGAATGGTTCTGGAGGAAATATATCGTTTCGAGAATGGTATGAAAAAAACCGGAGATCACTTGTGCTGGGATATTCACTCACTTTTTAATGAAATTAAGACTGGAATCCGAAAATGTAAAGAAATAGGAAAAATTCCAGTCAGTATGGGAATTGATACGTGGGCAGTTGATTATGTTTTGTTAGACCATGAAGACAAAGTATTGGGTCCTACCTATGGATACAGAGATAAGAGAACCCAGGGGATGGATACTGAAGTTTATCAGTGTATTCCATTAGATAAACTTTATGCAAGGACTGGAATTCAAAAACAGATATTTAACTCAATTTACCAGCTAATGTCTGTCAGGAAGCAACAGCCGGAGCTTTTAGAACAGGCAGAAAATTTTATGATGCTTCCTGATTATTTTCATTTTCTTTTGACTGGCCAGAAGGTGACAGACTATACGAATGCCACGACAACTCAGCTTGTCAGCCCTGACACGAAAAGCTGGGACTATGAATTGATTGAACTTCTTGGTTTTCCAAAAAAGATTTTTAAAGAATTGTCAATGCCAGGTGCTTTTGTAGGTGAGTTCACAAAAGAAATGGAAGAAGAAGCAGGGTTTCAATGTAAGGTAATTCTTCCACCAACACATGATACAGCATCAGCAGTACTGGCAGTACCAGCACAAAATGATGACTTTTTATACATCAGTTCCGGAACATGGTCGCTGATGGGGATTGAGTCCTCTAAAGCAGATTGCTCTATGGAAAGTATGGATAAGAATTTTACAAATGAAGGCGGATATGATTACAAATTTAGATTTTTAAAGAATATTATGGGTCTTTGGATGATTCAGTCTGTCAGACATGAGTTAAATGATGAATACTCTTTTGCCACACTATGTGAGCTAGCGGAAAAGAAAAGGGAATTTCCTTCCCGTGTGGATGTAAATGATCAGCTATTTCTTGCACCTGACAGTATGATAGAAGCGGTGAAAGAATATTGCGCAAAATCCAGACAGGCAGTACCACAGGATATAGGTGAACTTGCAACCGTTATCTATCAAAGCCTTGCAGAAAGTTATGCTAAAACAGTGGAAGAGATCGAGTTTATAACTGGACGAGACTATAATACAATACATATTGTTGGTGGCGGGTCAAATGCTGAGTATCTAAATCAACTGACCGCAGAAAAAACTGGAAAAAAAGTACTTGCAGGTCCGTCAGAGGCTACGGCAATTGGAAATCTTGCTGCGCAGATGATTGCAGATTCTGTATTCACAGATGCCAAGGAAGCCAGAAAAGCAATTTACAATTCTTTTGAAATTAAAAAAATTCAAAGCAGATAAGAACCAGCTACTCATTGCGCCATTCTTTACGGTAAGCTGCCGGCGTAAGGTGTTCCCTGGCTTTGAACAGGTTGATAAAATGACTGACATGATTCATACCGCAGTCATAAGCAATTTCACTGACATTATGATCTGAATATTTTAACAATTCTTTTGCATGGGATAATCGGGAACGGATGACAGACTCCGTTATTGTGACTCCCATGTATTTTTTATATTCTTTTTCAATGGAAAAACGACTTTTATGATACTTTTTTTCAAAATAAGCAAGTGTAAGATCATTTCTGAAATTCAACTCAATTTCTTTAGACAGATCAGTGATATAAGCAGGAATAAGGGACTGATCCAGATAGTTGGTATCATTTTGCAAGAGCAGGCCAGTTAAAAGATTTGTAAGTAATTGGGATGCGATTAATTCAGTCGTTCTATCTTTGTGTTCCCAGAGTGCCAAAAGAGATTGAAAAGAAGCACAAAAAGACTCCTGATTCATATAACCTTTATTTTGAAATGATGTATTACAGATCCCATTTTTAGAGTAAAGATCGTAATATCCCCTTGCACTGCTTCCATTAAAATGCACCCATAAGAATTCCCAAGAGGTATTATGGTTGACATAATATTTATGATAAGGGAGACAGTCTATAAAAAAGCAGGAACCTTCCCGGAGTGTGTAGTCTGCATTTTCATATCTGAGTTGTCCGCATCCGGAGATCGTATACACAATCAGAAAAGAACTCAGATTTTTTCGTTCTGTAAAGTAAGGATAAAATGTTTTAAAATATCCAATTTCTTGTACATAGAAGAAAGTACTCTTTGCAATCGTATCTGTTGTAATAATTTTTCTGACGGAGTCTTCGCTCCATGAATAGGAGGCATTTTCTAAAATATGTTCTGTTTTGTTCATACAAACTCCTTTTTGCAAGATACTGTTATAAATACCCAAGATAATGAGATGTATTCCAAGTATAAATTAATTATAATCCATATATATAGATGAAACAACG
Source organism: Clostridia bacterium (assembly GCA_003246295.1). Lineage (GTDB taxonomy): Bacteria > Bacillota > Clostridia > Lachnospirales > Lachnospiraceae > SZUA-378. The sequence continues at coordinate 116,085 of QKAS01000001.1, forward strand.
TATTTATTAAAACGTGTAAATGAAAATATCAACACATCAATATTATGTTATTAATGAGAAAAGGAGAGATACAATGCAGAAAAAAACACAGAAAAAACCGAGAATAGGACTCTATTCCTGTGGACTACGGTGTTATTGGAGTCAGTTTGAAGGATTAAGAGGAAGATTAGTTGGTTACGGTACCTTTATGAAGGAAACAATGGAAGCGATGGGAGCAGAAGTATTTTATTATGAAATGGTAGATGCTGAGGATGCGGGGGTTGCGGCAGGCGAATTCTTCAATCAGGCAAATGTAGATCTGATATTTGCGCATGCAGCAACTTATGTTACGAGTGCTTCAGTATTACCGATTCATCAGATCTGTAAAGCACCTGTGGTGATTTTGAATCTTCAGCCAACGGCACAAATTAATTATGCTGAAACAACAACAGGAGAATGGCTGGCCCACTGTGGTGCCTGTCCGGTTCCAGAACTGACCAATGCGTTTCATCGGGCCGGGATCACTTCTTATGTGGTAAATGGACTTCTTGGTCTGCGCGAAACACCTTCTATATCATTGACAGATGAAGTTACATCAGACCGACCAGAAGCAGTGAAGGCATGGAAGCAGATTGAAGAATGGATCCTGGCTGCAAAAGTAAAAAGAAATCTTCAGGGATCCAGATTTGGTTTTCTTGGCAATACCTACAGCGGAATGCTTGATATGTACAGTGATTTTACCATGTTTCAGGCACAGACCGGTGCACATGTGCAAATACTTGAAATGTGCGATCTGGATAGGATGCTGAAAGAAGTTACAGACAGAGAAGTTGGAGAAAAGCTCAAAGAAATCGGAGAGTTCTTTGTAATCAGTGAAAAATCTTCGTCAGATCCACTTGCTAAGAAACCAACCAGTGAACAATTGGAATGGTCAGCACGTGTTGCAGCAGCGCAGGAAAGACTTGTTAAAGAATTTAATCTTGATGCTTTGACCTATTACTATCACGGTGCCCCAGGGAATGAGTATGAGAAACTCCAGGGTGGCTTTATTGTAGGACATTCACTTTTAACAGCGTCAGGAGTTCCTTGTGCGGGAGAAGGAGACCTTAAAACAAATCTTGCAATGAAAATATGTGATATCGCAGGATGCGGTGGAAGTTTTTGCGAAATCGTGGTAACGGATTATAAGGAAGGAACCATTTTAATGGGACATGATGGGCCATTTCATTTGAAAATTGCTAAGGGCAAGCCGATTTTGAGAGGAATGGGTCTCTACCATGGAAAACAAGGCACTGGTGTATCTGTGGAAGCAAAAGTACAGACCGGAAAAATTACAAATCTTGGATGTACACAGACTATAGATGGAAGATTAAAATTAATTATTACAGAAGCAGAATCTACAGATGGTGCGATCATGGCGATTGGGAATACACAGACTCCGGTAAAATTCAATCAAGATCCGGATAGTTTCATGGATGCGTGGTTTGGAGAATCACCAACACATCATTTTGCAATGAGTATCGGGCATAACCGGTCTTTATTTATCAAAACGGCGAGCCTGCTAGGGATAGAAACAGTGACAGTCTGAGTCATAAGTAAATGAATTAAGCTTAAAATCTCCACAAAGAGTGATCAATAATAACATTGAGAACATGTGGAGATTTTTTTGTATGTTTTCTCTTTGATTTATTGGCATTGTGTTGACATTGAGGAAATACAAGGATATAATTATCAAAGAGAAAAGACAAAACAACATAAACAAACAAAATGCAAATATAGATGGAATAGTAGAAAGGAAGCGTATGAGTAAATATTTTGACAGTGAAATCAAAAAATCCCCACGTATTGCACAGTTAGTCGATGATTTATATGATCATCTTCCGGTCATAGAATCAGACAGAGCAAGGTTATTGACAGAGTCTTATCAAAAAACTGAAAACGAACCGATCATACTGAGACGTGCGAAAGCTTTTCTTCATATCTGCAAGCAGATTCCAATCACGATCAGAAGAAATGAGTTGATTGTAGGAAGTGCCACAAAAAGTGCAAGAGGGTGCCAGGTTTTTCCTGAATTTTCATATTCCTGGTTGGAAAAAGAGTTTGATACAGTAGAAACAAGGTCAGCTGATCCCTTTTTTATTGCTGAAGAAACAAAAAAAGAACTGAAAGAAATCTATCGCTACTGGGAAGGAAAGACAACAAGTGAACTTGCACTTTCCTATATGGCGCCTGAAACTATTACAGCGTTGGAACATAATATATTTACAGTCGGTAACTATTTTTACAATGGAGTGGGTCATGTAACTGTCTGCTATGACAAGATTTTGAAATCAGGATTTGAAGGAATCAAGCAGGAAGCGCAGGATGCCTTGGATGATCTAAGAGTTTCAGATAAAGACTATCAGACCAGGAGCGCATTTTTACAGGCTGTCATGATCAGCTGTGAAGCAGCGATGTACTATGCTGCAAGATACGCACAGCTTGCATTGCAGGAAGCTGAAAAGTGTAACGATGAAACCAGAAAAAAAGAATTGCTTTTGATTGCATCGAATTGTTCAAGAGTACCGGCCAAGGGAGCACAGAGTTTTTATGAAGCATGTCAGTCGTTCTGGTTTGTACAGATGCTTCTACAGGTAGAATCCAGTGGGCATTCGATATCACCTGGGCGTTTTGACCAGTATATGTACCCTTATTACAAAAAAGATCTTGATGCAGGACTTTTGACAAGAGAGTTCGCACAGGAACTAATCGACTGTATCTGGGTCAAGTTAAATGATTTAAACAAAGTCAGAGATGCTGCATCAGCAGAAGGATTTGCAGGATATAGTCTGTTCCAGAACCTGATCGTTGGAGGTCAGGATTCTCAGGGAAGAGATGTGACCAACGACCTTTCTTTTATGAGTATTGAGGCTTCCATGCATGTATATTTACCACAGCCATCTCTTTCCATCCGTGTTTGGAATGGTTCGCCACATGAACTTTTGATGAAGGCAGCAGTGCTGACCAGAACAGGCATTGGACTACCAGCATATTACAATGACGAAGTAATTATCCCATCCCTGATCAGCAGAGGTTTGACACTGGAAGATGCAAGAGATTACAACATCATAGGATGTGTAGAACCACAGAAGGCTGGCAAGACTGAAGGCTGGCATGATGCTGCATTCTTCAATATGTGCCGCCCACTGGAAATGGTATTTTCCAATGGAATGGAAAATGGAGTCAAGGTTGGTCCTCAGACAGGACGCGTTGAAGACATGAAAAGCTTTGACGAATTCTTTAACGCTTACAAAAAACAAATGGAGTATTTCATAGAATTACTGGTCAATGCAGATAATGCGATCGATGTGGCGCATGCTGTTCGTTGTCCGCTTCCTTTCTTATCCGGTATGATTGACGATTGCATCAAACGCGGAAAAAGTGTACAGGAAGGTGGCGCTGTTTATAATTTCACTGGGCCACAGGGATTTGGAATCGCCAATATGGCAGATTCCATGATTGCGATTAAAAAGCTTGTATTTGAAGAAAAGAAAATTACGCTGGAACAATTAAAACAGGCTCTGAAAGATAATTATGGTAAGGGAATTGATCCGGCAATGGCGCAACAGATTACGACGGAAGTTGTAAAGAAACTGGTAGAAGCAGGAAATCAGGTGGGAGAAACTGAGATTACTCAGATTTTCAAAACTGCACTACAAGGTGGTATATCCGAAAAACAAAAAGCAGAGTATGACAAATTGCTGGAACTGATTGAAGAAATCCCCAAATTTGGGAATGATATTGATGAAATCGATCAGTTTGCAAGAGAAGTAGCATATACCTATTCCAGACCAATGGAAAAATATTTCAATCCAAGAGGTGGACAGTTCCAGGCAGGACTATATCCGGTATCAGCAAATGTACCGCTGGGTGCGCAGACTGGAGCAACACCAGATGGAAGACTTGCACATACTCCGGTTGCAGATGGTGTTTCCCCAAGTTCAGGAAAAGATACACATGGTCCTACAGCAGCAGCAAACTCGGTTTCTAAGCTGGATCATTATATTGCATCGAATGGGACACTGTTCAATCAGAAATTCCATCCGACTGCACTTTCAGGTCAAAGAGGACTGGAGAACTTTGTAGCATTAATTCAGGCATATTTTGAACAAAAAGGAAGTCATATTCAGTTCAATGTTGTAAGCCGTGATGTTTTAATGGATGCACAGAAACATCCTGATCAGTATAAAGGATTGGTTGTCAGAGTGGCAGGTTATAGTGCACTTTTTACAACGTTATCCAGATCACTTCAGGATGACATCATAGCCAGAACGGAGCAGGGACTCTGATTGGAGAATAACAAAAAATGAAAAATGAACTGTTACAAAAAAAAGGCAGAATTTTTGATATTCAACGGTATTCCATTCATGACGGGCCGGGAATTCGTACCATAGTATTTTTAAAAGGTTGCTATCTCAGATGTCAATGGTGTTCTAACCCCGAATCACAGGAGTACGAAATCCAAACGATGATGGTTGCGGGAAAGGCCAAAATCATTGGACGTGATGTTACGGTAGAGGAAGTGCTAAGTGAAGTCAGAAAAGATATGCCTTATTATAGAAAATCTGGTGGAGGGTTGACACTTTCTGGTGGAGAAAGTTTATACCAGGCTGATTTTGCAGCGGCGCTTCTATGCGAAGCACAAGAGATGGGAATCAATACAGCAATAGAATCGACAGCCTGTACGGAATTCTCGCAGGTAGAAAAAATACTTCCATTTTTGGATACGTTTTTGCTGGACATCAAACACATGGATTCCCAAAAGCACAAAAAACATACAGGTGTATCAAATGAAAGAATTTTAGAAAATGCTGCCAAAATCGCGCGGGTACACAATAATCTGATCATCCGGGTGCCGGTGATACCAGGATTTAATCATACAACACAAGAAATTGAGCAGATTGCAGCATTCGCAGCATCACTTCCAGGCGTAAAAGAGATTCATCTGCTTCCTTATCACAGGCTTGGACAGGATAAGTATACAGGACTTGGAAGAAACTATTCTCTGGATGGAGTGGAACCCATGAGTCTGGAAGCAATGGAAACATTACAGGCAGCAGCATTAAAAACAGGACTAATGTGCCAGATAGGAGGGTGATATGGTCGATCAATATAATCATGAGAATAAAGCAAGGATTATTCAGGAAATCGTACCTGGAAAACAAATTACCCTTGCACATGTCATAGCGAATCCTGACTTGGTATTATACCAGAAACTTGGACTGGATCCAGCGATGGACTATGCAAAAGGTGCGATTGGAATTGTAACTATGACACCCAGTGAAACAGCAATCATTGCAGCAGATATTGCACTCAAAGCTTCTGGTGTCGAGATAGGATTTGTAGACAGATTCAGCGGTACGTTAATTACAACAGGGACGGTGTCTCAAGTAGAAGAAGGGATACGCGCAGTGATGGAATATTGCAAGGAAAAACTGATGTTTACTATTTGTGAGATCACTAAGACCTGATATATAAATGAGCATATAAATCAAGAATATGAATCAAGAATATGAATAGAGTGATTACATGAAAAAAATTATGTTGGTTGGAAGAAGTGGTTCTGGAAAAACCACATTAACACAAGCGCTGAAAGGACAAGAAATCACATATCATAAAACACAATATATCAATCGGTATGATGTCGTGATTGATACACCAGGTGAGTATATTGAAACAAAAATGCTCGGAGGTGCACTTGCACTCTATGCATATGAAGCAGATTTGGTCGGATTACTTTTAAGTGCAACAGAGCCGTTCTCGCTTTATAACCCTAATATTACAAGTCTTGTGAATAGAGAAGTCATTGGCATTATCACACAGGCAGACAGACCTGGAGCGAACCCCGCATTAGCCAGAAGATGGCTTGAGATCGCAGGATGCCGAAGTATTTTTATTGTGAATCCTGAGACAGGAGAGGGTATTGGAGAGTTGTTTTCTCACCTAAAAGAAGAGGGCGACTTGCTGCCTTGGGAAAAACAAGATAAAACCAAAATAAAAACAACAAAAAACAAAGAAAATATTTGACTTGCCATGATGATAATGGTAAAATACAAATAAATAAAAGATAAAACCACATATACGAGGAGGATACAACATGTTATCGGAATATGAAATCAAGAAAGAGATTTGTGAAATTGGAAAAAGAATCTATGACAGAGGAATGGTAGCAGCAAATGACGGAAATATCTCTGTCAAGTTAAATGATAATGAATTCTTATGTACACCTACAGGTGTTAGTAAAGGATTTATGACACCAGATTATATCTGTAAAGTTGATAAAGATGGTAAAGTAATTCAGGCAAACAAAGGATTTAAGCCTTCATCAGAGATCAAAATGCATATGAGAGTTTATAAAGAAAGACCTGATGTTATGTCAGTTGTACATGCACATCCTATGTATGCAACAGGATTTGCAATTGCAGGAATTCCATTGACCCAGCCAATCATGCCAGAAGCAGTTATTACACTTGGATGTGTTCCAATTGCAGAATACGGCACACCATCAACAGATGAGATTCCAGATGCAATTTCCAAATATTTACAGTACTATGATGCAGTTCTTCTTGAAAATCATGGAGCACTTGCATATTCCGATTCTCTTCTTGCAGCATACCATAAAATGGAATCTGTAGAATTCTATGCGAAATTATTATATATCGCAAGACAGCTTGGTGGACCAAAAGAATTGTCAGAAGCACAGGTTCAGAGATTATATGAAATCAGAAGACAGTTTGGAATGACAGGAAAACATCCGGCAGACGTTTGTGCAAGTCTGAAAGATGGAAAAACAAGTTGCCATACATGTGGAGCAGGCTGTTCAGGCGTAGCTTCTACACCTTCCAAAGATAGTGATTATGCACAGCTTGTTGCGGAAATCACAAAAACGGTCATGGCACAGCTGAATAAATAATACAACTTTGATCAGAAAGAAATGAGGAGTAGGTTCATGAGCAAAGAACTGGCCAAAATACTCCACGATCTTGATGGATTGACAAATTATATTGAGGCGCTGAGTGTTCTGACAGATGATCCCCATCTGTCAGACAATTTCAGGTATATGCAAAAAAAGACAAATGACAGCAAAGCATATATTATTGAAACTGTTGTCAGAGATGTCTGCGGCAGTTATGTCAGACATGAACGGGACATTCCGTCCAGGCAGGATATCAGTCTTGAAGAAGCGACTGTATTAATCAAAAAGATTGAAGAACGGGCCGCTTCCATGGAGATGAAGATTGTAACAGCAGTTTATAATTCTTCAGCAAGACCCGTAGCTGTACACTGTATGGATGATGCATATATTGCCAGTTTCGATGTTGCAGTCAATAAAGCATATACATCAGCAGCACTTAAGATGCCAACCAGTACTCTGAAACCTCTTTGCCAGCCAGGCGCACCACTTTACGGAATCCAACACACCAATGAAGGTAAAATTGTTATTTTTGGAGGTGGAGAAGTTCTGATCTACAAAGACAGACTGATTGGGGCAATTGGAGTGAGTGGTGGAACAGAAGAAGCTGACACTGCACTTGCAGAGTATGGAAGAAGCATGTTAGAGGAGGTTATGACGTGGTAGTAGGAGAACAGGAAATCCGGGCAATTATACAGGAAGTTGTAGCAAAATTAAAAACAGAAGAAGCAAATTCCGGCAGCCTTGGAGTTTTTGAAGATATGAATGAAGCAATCAAAGCTTCCATAGAAGCACAAAAAGTGATGCATTCTTTGTCCATGGATAGTAGAGAAAAAATCATTCAGAACATAAAAAAACTAACATATGAAAATGCAGAAACACTCGCAGTTATGGGTGTTGAAGAAACGGGTATGGGTAACATACCACATAAAATATTAAAGCACAGACTTGTTGCAGAAAAGACACCAGGAACAGAAGACATTACAACAACAGCCTGGTCAGGAGACAGAGGGCTGACGCTGGTAGAGATGGGACCTTTTGGCGTGATTGGAGCAATCACACCCTGTACCAATCCAAGTGAGACAATTATTTGCAATACAATCGGAATGATTGCAGGAGGAAATACTGTTGTATTTAATCCGCACCCGGCAGCTGTCAAAACATCGATCATGGCTGTAAATCTTGTCAACCAGGCCTCCTTAGAAGCTGGAGGACCAGCCAATATTGCTGTTACTGTCAGCAAACCAACGTTGGAAACAAGTGATATCATGTTAAAACATCCTGCAATTCAGCTAATCGCTGCGACAGGTGGACCTGGAGTTGTAACAACTGTACTTTCGTCAGGGAAAAGAGGAATTGGTGCAGGCGCAGGCAATCCACCAGTTCTTGTAGATGATACGGCTGATATTGCGAAAGCAGCAATGGATATCGTCAATGGATGTACTTTTGACAATAACCTTCCCTGTATCGCAGAAAAAGAAGTTGTTGCATTTGAATCAATTACAGATGAATTAATTTATCATATGATGGAAAACGGATGTTATATGATCAACGAAGAAGAACAGGATAAGTTAACAAAACTGGTTCTTCCTGAAGGCAGACTCAATAGAAAATATGTTGGGAAAAATGCTAAATTTATTCTGGCAGGTATTGGCATAGAAGTACCTGATACAATCAGATGCATCATCTTTGTTGGTAAAAAAGAACATCCACTGATTGCAGAAGAGCTGATGATGCCAATCCTTGGAATTGTAAAGGCAAGATGTATTGATGATGCAATTGCAAAAGCAGTGTGGCTGGAGCATGGAAACAGACATTCTGCACATATGCACTCTAAAAATATTGATAATTTAACAAAGTTCGGAAAAGCAATTGATACCGCAATCTTTGTAAAGAATGCACCTTCCTATTCAGCACTTGGATTTGGTGGAGAAGGATTTTGTACCTTTACAATTGCGAGCAGAACCGGCGAAGGTCTGACATCTGCCAGTACCTTTACAAAACGCAGAAGATGTGTCATGGCAGATAGTTTCTGTGTCAGATAGGAAGGAGAACGAACTTGGAACTGAATGAAAGAAATATAGAAGAAATCGTAAAACAGGTTTTGCAGGGTATGACACCACAGTCGACAGAAAAACCATCAAGACCTGTAGCTGGAAATATTCCAGCGAAAAGCCGTGCAGCAATGCTCACAGCACTTGAAAAATATGAGATCAAGGAATTTGCAATCCCGACACTTGGTGATGACGATATTCTTGTAAAAGTAGAAGGGTGTGGAATCTGTGGTACAGATGCACATGAATTCAAAAGAGATCCATTTAATCTGATTCCACTTGTTCTTGGACATGAAGGAACCGGTGAAATTGTAAAAATGGGTAAAAATGTAAAGAAGGACAGCGCTGGTAAACCACTTGCAGTGGGAGATAAAATTGTAACCTGTATGATTTTTAAAGATAATCCGGATATTACAATGTTCGATCTGAACAAACAAAACGTTGGTGGTGCTGATGTATATGGACTCCTTCCGGATGATGAAATCCATCTGAATGGATGGTTTGCAGATTATCTTGTTGTAAGAGGTGGTTCTTCCGTATTTAATGTAAGTGATCTTGATCTGGACTCCAGAATCTTAATTGAACCTGCAGCTGTTCTGATCCATGCAGTGGAGAGAGCAAAAACAACAGGAATTCTCAGATTTAACAGCAGAGTTGTCGTACAGGGTTGTGGACCAATTGGACTTTTATGCATCGCAATTTTAAGAACGATGGGAATTGAGAATATCGTAGCAGTAGACGGAGAACAAAAGCGTCTTGATTTTGCAAGAGAACTTGGAGCGGAGAAGTCAGTAAACTTCAAAGATCACAAAGGAATCGAAGCATTGGCTGAAGGAGTTAAGGATGCGTTTGGTGGATATCTTGCAGATTTTGCATTCCAGTGTACAGGATCCCCTGTAGCACATTCTAATATCTATAAATTTATTAGAAATGGTGGAGGTCTTTGCGAACTTGGATTCTTTATCAATGGTGGCGATGCAACGATTAACCCACATTTTGATATTTGTTCCAAAGAGTTGACAGTGGTTGGATCATGGGTCTATACACTCCGTGATTATGCGACAACCTTTGACTTCCTGAAAAGAGCAAAAGGAATCGGCCTTCCAATCAACAAACTGATCACACACAGATTTCCGTTAAGTCAGATTAATGAAGCACATCAGACAAACCTTAGAATGGAAGGTCTAAAAATTGCAATCATTAATGAGTAAGCAGGATAAGGAGTAGCCGATGTCAAAAGCAGTAGGTATTATAGAAGTGTTTGGTCTGGCAGCAGCGTTTGCCGCAGGTGATGCCGGATGCAAAGCAGCCAATGTGGAAATCGAGTCATTTGACAGAAACAAACCTGCGAATGCAGATGCATTACCGGTTCCCCTCATTGTGTGTGTAAAATTCAGAGGTAGTGTTGAAGATGTTACAGCAGCAGTAGAAGCCGCTGAAGCAGCAGTGAATAAATTAACGGGTGTTGTAACAAAGCATGTAATTGCAAATCCAACACCTGATACAGAAAAAATGTTAAAACTCAACGGTCTGGATAAAGACTAAAAAGGAAAATAAACGATACTATATTTCAGGAGGAAAAAGAAATGGCACAGGAAGCATTAGGAATGGTAGAAACAAGAGGACTTACAGCAGCAATCGAAGCAGCAGATGCAATGGTGAAAGCAGCTGAAGTTACAATGATCGGTACAGAAAAAATTGGTTCCGGACTTGTAACAGTTATGGTAAGAGGAGATGTTGGTGCTGTAAAAGCTGCAACAGAAGTAGGAGCAGATGCAGCAGCAAGACTTGGTGAACTGGTAGCAGTTCATGTTATCCCAAGACCACACACAGATGTAGAAAAAATCTTACCAATCATCAAATAATAAGAGGTATCTATGAAATCATTGGGTTTTATTGAATTACCAAGTGTAACGGCAGCGATAGAAGCACTTGATACTATGTGTAAAACAGCAGAAGTAGAATTTGTCACCTGGGAAAAAAAACTGGGCGGCAGGTTAGTTACAATCATTGTACAGGGGAATGTATCTGCGGTCACACAGGCTGTTGAAACTGCAGCGGAGAAAGCAATGAAAAAACCCTGTGTACATTTCGTAATCGCTAATCCGCATGAAGAAACCTGGAAAATGGTCCAGAAAAGTGCGCAAAGGCTTCAGAAAACAAAAAATCCGCAAGAATAAGCTTTTTTGGAATGGATGGTGAGCCAAATGCCAGAGACAAAAAGAAGTACAAAAACAGGTAGTGCTAAAAGAACTATCACAGCAAATATATCAAATACAGAAAAACAAGAAACAATAAGAAATGATGCGGTTGTTACAAAAACAGAAACAGTCGCAAAAGAGAACAAGGAGGAAAAAAGAATGGCACAGGAAGCATTAGGAATGGTAGAAACAAGAGGACTTGTAGCAGCAATTGAAGCTGCAGATGCAATGTTAAAAGCAGCAAATGTTACACTTGTAGGAACTGAGAAAATCGGTTCAGGACTTGTAAGTATCATGGTAAGAGGCGATGTAGGAGCTGTCAAAGCTGCAGTAGAATCAGGTGCAGCTTCTGCTCAGAAGTTAGGCGAACTTGTTGCAACACATGTAATTCCAAGACCACATGCAGATGTGGAAAAAATTCTCCCATCATTAAAATAATTAAAAATAAGAGGCGTGTATCGGTCCCGGGAAAGAAAATGCTTTTTCGGGGCTGCATCTAAGCCTTATGCGGGGTGTTAAAGTGGATCATCAGGAAGTCGAATTGATTACAAAATTAGTGTATGATTTATTAAAAAAAGAAGATGAGGACGGATTTTTAGTTCCTGTCGGCGTGTCGGCACGTCATATTCATCTGACACAGTCAGATGTTGAGACTCTTTTTGGTAAAGGGTATGAATTAACGAAGAAAAAAGAATTAATGGGTGGGCAGTATGCATCCAATGAGACAGTAACGATTGTAGGTCTGAAACTAAGGGCAATTGAAAACGTTAGAATATTAGGACCGGTCAGGAAAGCTTCGCAGATTGAAATCTCTGCAACCGATGCGTTAAAGCTTGGTGTGAAAGCGCCTGTCCGTGAATCAGGAGACATAAAAGGCTCCGCACCTATGGCTGTTGTCGGACCCAAAGGTGTGATATATTTAGAAGAAGGGTGTATCATTGCAAAAAGGCATATTCATATGTCACCACAGGATGCAAAAACGGCAGGTGTGATCAATGGACAGACCGTGTCAGTAAGATCAAATAACGAAAGAGGATCTATTTTTGACCAGGTTACAGTGCGCGTAGATCCCAGCTATACACTGGAAATGCATATTGATACAGATGAAGCCAATGCTGCTTCCATGAAAACAGGAGACAGCGTAGCTATTATAAAGTAGGCGAGAAAAGAGCGAATCAATAGTATAATTTGCCAGAATGAGCAGATTGGAGCTTTTATGATAATAGGAAGAGTTGTTGGAAGCGTTGTCGCAACCAGAAAAAATGAAAATTTAATCGGAAATAAGTTTCTGGTCGTAGAACCAGTAGAAAAATTTCGTGCGAACAATTCTAATATCGTTGCCATTGATAATGTCGGTGCAGGTATAGGGGAGACTGTTTTGGTTGCCCTTGGAAGTGCGGCAAGAATCGGCTGTAATCTTCCACAGGCTCCGGTAGATGCTGCCATAGTTGGGATTGTAGATTCCGGAACCGGATGGGAGTAATTGCTCATGGCAGGTACAGATAATACAATGACAATTGATCAGCAGGACATGACAATAGATGAGTTAAAAGCAGTACTTCAGGAATATGGAATTGCGGGTGCCGGTGGTGCAGGATTTCCATCGTATGGAAAAATCAGTGATAAAATAGAAACATTGATTTTAAACTGTGCAGAATGTGAACCACTGATTAAAGTTCACAGACAAATGTTGGCACTTCATGCAAAAGGAATCATAGCAGCACTGAAAAGAGTTGCAAAAACAGTTGGAGCCACTAAAATTCTGATTGCAGTAAAGCCCAGTTATAAGGAAGCAATAGAAGCGGTAGAGGCAGAAATTATTCATACACCGGAAGTGGAACTTCGTTTCTTAAAAGAAGCTTATCCAGTTGGTGATGAAGTAATAACGATTTATGAAGCAACGGGAAAAGTGGTACCCCCCGGAAGCATACCCATTGAAGTTGGTGTTGCTGTTTTCAATGTAGAAACAGCATATAATATTTATCTTGCAATAGAAAAAAGACAACCTGTAATGAGTAAATATCTGACGATTGCAGGAGAAGTCGAACACCCAATTACTGTAAAGCTTCCTATCGGGATGAGTGTAAAAGAAGCGGTTTCATTTGCGGGTGCGATTACAACAAAGGATTATGTGTACCTGGCAGGTGGACCTATGACGGGGTCAATTGTGAAGGGACATGATCTGATTACAAAAACAAGCAATGCAATTCTGGTACTTCCATCTGATCATGCAGTAATCCGAAAGAAAAATTCAAATGCAGTAATTGATATGCAAAGAGCCATGGCAAGCTGTTGCCAGTGTCGTATGTGTACTGATCTTTGCCCCAGATATCTTCTGGGACATCCAATTGAACCGCATGAATTTATGAGAAGTGCAACAACAGGAGTTACAAAGAATTTAAGTCCGTTTCTGGATACTTATTTTTGCTCTTCTTGCGGGCTATGTGAGATGTTCTCATGTATGCAGAATTTATCGCCCAGAAGTCTGATCAATTCTTATAAAAATGGTCTGATTCAAAATGGAGTAAAAAAACCAGAACATCCAAAGCAGAGTCCAGTCAATCTGATCAGGGATTACAGAATGGTTCCGGAAGAAAGATTAATCGCAAGAATCGATCTCGAAAAATACGATGAACAGGCACCGCTAACAGAAGAACTGCAACCGGCTGATTCTGTAAAATTATTATTAAAGCAGCACATTGGCGCACCAGCAGTTGGCGTTGTAGTGATAGGACAAAGTGTTGTAAGAGGTGAAATGATCGCAAAAGCAGCGCCGGGAACACTTAGTATTCCGGTGCATGCATCAATAGATGGTGTCATAACAGAGATTGGAGAAACCTATATTACTATTTCGAACATCTCTTAAGGAGGCAATTTAGAATGAGCAGAGCAATCGGTATGATTGAATATATGACAGTTTCCACAGGTATGGCAGCATCCGATTTAATGATGAAAACAGCAGAAGTGGACATTATTGAAGCACAGACTGTCTGTCCCGGCAAGTATATTATTATTGTACAAGGACAACTTTCAGCTGTCAGCGCAACAGTGGAAGCAGCAAAACATCAGTATCCAAAACATTTTATTGATAGTTTTGTCCTTGGAAATCCACATGAATCTATCTTTGCAGCGATTTATGGGACTACGGACATCAAAAAAATCAGGGCACTTGGGATTCTGGAGACATTTTCTGTGGCGTCCATGATCGTTGCTGCAGATGAAGCAGCAAAGAGTGCAGAAGTTGAACTGATCGAGCTGCGACTGGCAAGAGGTATGTGCGGAAAATCATACATGTTCTTAACTGGTGAAGTCAGTGCGGTAGAAGCTTCTATAGAAAGAGCAAAACGTGCGATTCAGGACGGTGCAATGATGTTAGATTCTACAGTAATTGCAAATCCTGATAAGAAACTTTGCAGGACTATGTTATAATAAAGAAAACATATTAAGCAAAGGTGGTTGAGTGATGTTAGCGATTGAAAGAAAAAATATGATTCTTCGTATGCTACAGGAAGAAAAAAAAGTTATTGTAGCAGATTTGAGCCGTAAGTTTGGTGTGACGGAAGAGACAATTAGAAGAGATCTAGAGAAGCTTGAGTCAGAAGGACTCGCGCAAAAAACATACGGTGGAGCAATCCTGAATGAAAACCCAAACGCAGATCTTTCTTATACAGTCAGACAAAAGGCAAATGTGGATAAGAAGAAGGCAATTGCAAGAGAAGTTGCCAAACTGATTGAAAACGGAGATCATATTATGTTAGATGCCAGTTCCACCGCAGTTTATATTGCAAAAGAGCTGAAGTCAAAAAAAAATCTTACTATCATTACGACATCCATTGAAATATTATTAGAACTTGTTGATGTGACTGGTTGGAGAATCCTTGGAACGGGTGGTACCATGAAAGAAGGAAATCTTTCTTTTATTGGTCCGCAGTCTGAACAGATGCTTACCAATTATCATGTTGATAAAGCGATTGTATCCTGTAAAGGGATTGACATGAAACGCGGATTTACTGATTCGAATGAGGCGGATGCACATATTAAGAAAGTGATACTTGATTCAGCAAACACAAGAATATTAGTTGCAGATAGTACAAAATTTGAACGGGTATCTTTTGCAAAAAGTTGTGACTTTGAAGATATCGATATCTTTGTAACGGATGCAAGACCTACAGATGAATGGATTGCAAGATTTGATTCCAGAAATGTAGAGGTCATGTTCGAAGAAGAGCAGATTCAATAAAAATAGAACGAAATGGGATAAAGGGGTAGAAAAATGGCAGAGACCAGACGCGTATTGGCATTTGATTTCGGGGCTTCCAGTGGAAGAGCCATGATTGGGGAATATGATGGAGAAAAGATCACATTAAAAGAAGTGCATCGTTTTTCTAATGATCCCGTCATTGTTGGTGACACAATGCATTGGGATACCCTTCGATTATTTTATGAAGTAAAACAGGGAATGATAAAAGCAAAACATGCAGGCGGATTCCAGAGTATTGCAGTAGATACATGGGGTGTTGATTTTGGTTTGCTGGATGAAGATGGAAGACTTCTTGAGAACCCAGTGCATTATAGAGATGCAAGAACAACAGGGATGCTGGATGAGAGTTTTAAACTAATCGAGGAAGACAGATTCTATGAAATAACAGGAAATCAGTTTATGGAGATTAATACTGCATTCCAGCTCTTATCACTGGCTAAGAAAAGACCAAAACTTATGGAGCGGGCAAAAACAATGTTAATGACCCCTGATCTGTTCAATTATCTTCTTTGCGGTGAGATGAAGACGGAATATTCCATTGCTTCTACGTCACAGTTACTTGATGCAAAAAAAAGAGAATGGTCGGGCGAAGTCATTAAGGCGCTTGGACTTCCAGATACAATTTTTACAGAAATCGTTCCATCTGGAACCAAAATAGGACAATTATCTCCTGCAATCTGTGAAGAACTCGGGTTAGAACCGGTAGACATCATAGCGGTTGCTGGACATGATACACAAAGTGCATTGGCAGCTGTGCCAACAGAAGAAAAAGATTTTATTTTCTTAAGCTGCGGCACATGGTCACTGCTTGGTACAGAACTTGATGAACCGATCATCAACCAAAAGTCTGCTACTTATAATATTACAAATGAGGGTGGATATGCCAACAAAGCAACCTTCCTTAAAAATATCATTGGCCTATGGCTGATTCAGGAAAGCAGAAGACAATGGATTCGAGAGGGGAACGAGTATAGTTTTGGAACCCTGGAAACGATGGCAAAAGAGTCTGAACCATTTTTGTGTTTTATTGATCCTGATGCGCCAGAATTTGTTCCGGCAGGGAATGTTCCAAGAAGAATCAAAGAATATTGCAAAAAAACAGGACAAAAAATTCCGGAAACGCCTGCACAGATTACAAGATGTATTAATGAAAGTCTTGCCATGAAATATCGGTATTCATTAGAACAAATTGCAGAATGTACTGGTAAGGAGTATAAAACAATCCATATTGTCGGAGGAGGAGTACAGAGTGAACTCCTGTGTCAGATGACAGCCGATTCCTGTAACCGTAAAGTAGTCGGTGGACCGATAGAAGCCACTGTACTGGGTAATATAGCACTACAGTATGTCGCATCAGGTGATATCAAGGACCTTAACACAGTACGTAAAGTCATTTCAGCATCCAGTGAGATTTTCACCTATGAACCAACAGATGCACTTGCGTGGGAAGAAGCATATATACGCTTCAAAAATGTAACAAGCTTATAACTTTCCTTCATAATATAGTATAATTTTCCGGGAGAGGACTCGTATCACTGCTATGATACGGGTTCTTTTTCATTGACATTCTTTGAAAAATCCAGCAAGATGATAAAAGATTGAAAGCAATCATATTCGAGAAAAATGATTGCTTTCAAAATTCTTAACGAAGGAGAATACCATGGTTCTTGGAATCGATATAGGAACGACGACAATCAGCGCGGTGATGATAGATAGTAAGACTGGAAAAATTGAGAAAAGTATAACCAGGGAGAATAATTCTAAACGAACAACAGAAAATACCTCATTTGAGCGATTACAAGACCCTGAGCATATGTTTAGAATCGTGAGTGAAATTCTATCAGAAGTAAAAGAATGTGTAACGGATTTGGAGGGAATCGGTCTGACAGGGCAGATGCATGGAATTGTGTATCTTGATAGCGAAGGGCAAGCTGTCAGTCCGCTCATGAACTGGCAGGATGAAAGAGGGAATCAGATTTATAGAGACCATAAAAGTTATGCCAAGGTACTATCAGATTTGACAGGGCATAAAATGGCATCAGGATATGGTCTTACGACACATTATTATAATATGCAAAATGGAATCATTCCAAAGGAAGCTGTACAGATGACTACGATACACGGCTACATTGCAATGAGGCTTACAGAATGTAAAAAAGCAATCTTGCATACTTCGGATGCAGCCTCATTTGGATTATTTGATCTAAATCGATTTCAGTTCGATTCAGAAGCAGTCATAAAGGCAGGGATACAAAAAGATATTCTGCCAACGGTGACAACAGAAATTCAATCGCTTGGAAACTATCAGGGAATCTGTCCGGTCTATCTTCCAATTGGAGATAATCAGGCAGGATTTTTAGGTACAGTTGAAGATACAAGGCATACAATATCAATCAATATTGGTACTTCAAGTCAGGTATCAATCTTCCATGAGAAATATGTTACGGGGGAGACATTTGAATGCAGACCATTTTTAGGAAAGACCTATTTGCTGGTGGGTGCGCCTCTGTGCGGTGGCAGGGCATATGCAATGCTTGAGAAGTTTTTTAGAGAAAGCATTATGCTGTCAGGGAATGAATGTGACTGTTTATTTGAACAGATGAATCAAGCAGCAAAGGAGCTCCTGGATGAGATAGAGCTTCATGGTATAAAGCATTACAATAAGCTTGAAATCGATACAAGATTTGCAGGGGCAAGACAGAATCCATTACAAAGAGGAATGATCCAGAATATAGGAATTGAGAATTTCACCCCTGCACATATGATATTAGGTTTTTTGGAAGGAATGATAGGAGAATTAAAAAATATCTTTCTTAGTATGCAGAAAGTGAGCCATGAAGAATTTTTCAGAATTGCAGGTTCGGGAAATGCATTAAGAAAAAATCCTACACTGATCCAAATTGCAGAAAGAGATTTTAAGGTTCCTGTCATATTTTCACAACAAGGAGAAGAAGCAGCCATGGGCGCAGCCAAGATCTGTCGAATCATGATGGAAAAGTTGCCGAAAAAGTAAACATGTAATTTGTCTAATTATTAAAAGGAGTCATGTTATGATGGTAAATTGTAACATGACTTTTTTGAATTTCCTTGACAAAAAGATAAAAACTTCATAAAATAATTACGAACGAAACTATATAAACTTTCGAACGAAAGAGCGGTAAGTGATGAACAGACAAATGAAGATGATAGAAATGCTGACTGAGAAAGAAAAGCTGGAAGTGGTAATGCTTTCGCAGGAATTGGGAGTTTCTGAAGTGACCATTCGAAAAGACCTTTCTATTCTGGAAAAAAAGGGTCTGGTAAGAAGAGAAAAAGGATATGCTATTTTAAATGAGACCAATGAAATGAGTCGCAGAATCGCAACAAACTACGAGACAAAACTTCAAATTGCACAAAAGGCGGCGGAGCAGGTAAAGGACGGAGACACCATAATGATCGAATCTGGCTCCTGCTGTGTTCTGCTTGCACAGGTATTGGCAGATTCAAAAAAGGATATTACTATAATCACCAATTCTGTATATATTGCAACAAATATTACAGGGAAAAGTGTTAAAGTCATATTATTAGGCGGGGAATATCAACCTGGATTTATGGCGTCAGTTGGACCTCTGA
The DNA here is from genome assembly GCA_003246295.1 of Clostridia bacterium. Taxonomy (GTDB): domain Bacteria; phylum Bacillota; class Clostridia; order Lachnospirales; family Lachnospiraceae; genus SZUA-378. The sequence goes on from QKAS01000001.1 coordinate 135,144, forward strand.
CTGAGAAATGTGCACAGGAATTCCATGTGAATAAAATATTTGTGGGCACAGATGGATTTTCAAAAGAGAGCGGATTCACAGGAGAAGATCATATAAGAGTAGAAACTTTAAAAGCAATGGTATCCCGTGCTGATCGGGTCATGCTATTAATGGAGGCATATAAGGCCGGAAGCCAGGGGACAGTTTCTTTTTTACATCCTTTAGAAATTGATTCTTTATTCACAGAAAAATCTGTGAGCAGCAAGTTTGTTAATATGATGTGTGAGAGTCATGTGAATCTATATTATATTTAATATAATACAACAGCAACGAAGAAGTAACGGGTCTGAAAAACGGGCAGAATGGAGAAAAAATGGAATTATTACTGGACACTGCGAATGTTGAGGAAATCAAAAAATATTGTGATTTATATGAGATCAAAGGGGTAACAACAAACCCAACAATCCTATCTAGTGCAAAAGGAGGATTTTTTGAGTTATTCTGGTCGATTAAAAAAATCATACAAGACAGACAACTTCATATTCAGGTCACAGCAGTAAACTGGGAGGACATGATCAAGGAAGCAGAAGCAATTACAGCGAGTCTTGGAAAAGATGTTTATATTAAAGTGCCGGTAGATGAACAGGGAATCAAGGCAATGAAAGAATTAAAACACATGCAGTATCATGTGACAGCAACTGCAGTATATACGATTCAGCAGGCAATGCTGGCATCCACGGTGGGGGCAGATTATGTAGCGCCCTATTTTAATCGTATGAATAATCTAAATATCGACAGTAAAAAAGTAATTGGTGACATCGTAACATTATTTGATAAGGACAACAGCCCAACAAAAGTTCTTGCAGCAAGTTTTAAAAACACACAACAAGTGTTGGATTCTCTGACGGTTGGTGCACATGCGGTTACCGTGCCGGGTGCAATCCTGTCGCAGATGGTATCTAATTCCCTGATCGATGGTGCAGTGGAAGCATTTCGAGCAGACTGGGTCAGAACCTATGGAAATAAAATGATCCATGAGCTATAAGGAGGATAGAATGTCACAATATATCATAGCACATGATCTTGGAACTTCTGGGGATAAAGCAACCTTATTTCAAACGGATGGAAAGCTGGTCGCCAGTATAACAGAAACATATGATGTTAATTTTTTTGGAAATCAATGTGCAGAACAAAATCCCGATGACTGGTGGAATGCAGTATGCAGATCAACTAAAAAGATTTTAGAAAAAGTACCTAATCCATGCGAAGTTATTGCAGTCTCATTTTCTGCGCAGATGCAAGGATGCTTGATCGTTGATAAAAATGGAATACCGATTCGACCAGCGATGATATGGGCAGATCATAGAGCCAGAAAAGAGCAGGAAAAACTTCAGGAATTGATTGGTGAAGATGAAATCTATAAGATTACCGGTCATAGACTTTCTGCCAGTTATAGTATTGAAAAGTTAATGTGGCTGAAAGAAAATGAACCGGAGAACTTTGGAAGAACTTATAAAATGTTGCAGGCCAAAGATTATATTATCTATAAACTAACAGGAAAATTTGTTACAGATTATTCAGATGCATCCGGTACAAACGCATTTGATCTTGAAAAACTGGAATGGTCGGATAAAATTCTACATGCAGCAGGAATATCGAAAGATTACCTTCCGAAGTTATGTGCATCAACGGATGTTGCAGGCTGTGTCAGCCAGGAGGCTGCACTTATTACAGGGCTTGCAGAAACAACTTTGGTAGTTTGCGGAGGAGGAGATGGGCCCTGCTCAGCAGTAGGCGCAGGATGTGTTGAAGACAATGAATTATTTGCAACCTATGGAACATCGGCATGGATTGGTGGCACGATGGATCATAAGTTTATTGACGACAAAAAGGTCCTATTCTGTTTTGCACACGTCATACCAGGGAAATATATGCCATGCGGAACAATGCAGTCTGCCGGAAGCTCTTATGGATATATCAAAAAAGTATTGATGGAAGAGGGTAAATCATACAAAGAAATGGATGCTTTGGTTATGCAGTCACCTCCAGGTGCTAAGAAACTGCTTTTTCTACCGTATCTGTTGGGGGAGAGAAGCCCGAGATGGAATCCAGATACAACAGCATGTTTTCTTGGAATCAGACCAGAGCATAATAGAGAAGATTACCTACGTGCGGTACTGGAAGGTGTTGCGATGAATCTGGAGCTGATTCTTCAGGCATATCAGAACAGAATGAAAATTGAAGAGTTGATTCTGACTGGAGGAGGGGCGAAAGGTGAAGTACTTTGCCAAATTTTAGCAGACATATGTTCCAAAACACTTAAAATACCAGGAAATGTGGCGGAGGCAACTTCAATTGGAGCGGCAGTCACGGCAGGAGTCGGAGCCGGAATATACACTGGTTTTAGTGAAGTTAAGAGATTTATTCAGTTTGAGAGAACCTACTTACCAAATTCAGAACATAGTGAAATCTATCAAAAAATGAAATATTTATTCGATCAAAGTTACAATCAGCTGGAACCTCTTTTTATAAAATTCTGGGAGTGAATTTGATAAATAAATATAATTTGTAAATATAGATTGAAAAATCAAGGAAAACTAGATAAAATAGCCCTATGAATTATTCTGGAGGGAAGATTATGTCAAAAAAATATGATGTTGTTGCATTGGGAGAACTACTGATTGATTTCACAGATAGCGGAGTAAGTGAGCAGAACAATTCTGTGTTTGAAGCCAATCCTGGCGGGGCACCATGCAATGTACTTGCAATGTTAAAAAAACTTGGAAAAGAATGTGCATTTATAGGTAAAATTGGAAATGATATTTTTGGGAGAATTCTGACAGATGTTGTCAAGGAAGTTGGAATTTCCACGGAAGGTCTTGTTGTAGATTCTTATTATAATACAACACTTGCGATTGTTAAGACCTATGAGAACGGAGAAAGAGATTTTTCTTTTTACAGACATCCAGGCGCTGATATGATGTTAAAAGCAGATGAAGTAAACTTGGAGCTGATTCGTTCTGCAAAGATCTTTCATTTTGGAACGTTATCCATGACAGACCCAGAAGTCAGAGAAGCAACAAAAAAAGCCATCGCGTGTGCGAAGGAAGAGGGACTGATTGTTTCCTTTGATCCGAACTACCGTGCACCTCTATGGAATAGTGAAGAAGATGCAAAAGAACAGATTGCTTATGGTCTATCAGTATGTGACGTCGTAAAAATTTCAGACAATGAAATAGAAATGATGACAGGAATCGCTGATTTTGATCAGAGCGCAGCACAGTTATTACAACAGTATCCTAATATTACGCTATTGAATCTGACCGCTGGAAGAGATGGAAGCTACGCATTTTACAAAGATAAAAAAGTATACAGAGGAATTACACACAATGATGGTGTCATTGAAAAGACAGGAGCCGGTGATACTTTCTGTGGTAGTATGTTAAATTTTGTTCTAGAACACGGACTTGCAGATATGACAGAAAAGGATCTTGGTGATATGCTTACATTTGCAAATACTGCAGCCTACCTTGTTACAACCAAAAAAGGTGCAATTCGTTCTATGCCAGAAAGGAACAAAATAGAAGAATTGATCAGAGAAATCAAAGAATAAAAATACAGTTATAGTATGATAAAAGCTGCTTATTTCCAATGGGAAGTAAGCAGTTTTTTTGCAAAAAAAGGTTGACAAAAGAGGGGGTTAAGCATATTATTACATTGTAATGTTACTACATTACAACAAATGAAAAATTATTCAGGAACATCAACAAATGTGACCAGGAACGAAGAAGAAACATGAAGGAGAATGGATATGCTGGATGTATCAAAACTGAATAAAGAGGTTCCGATTCCATTATATTTTCAGCTGAAAGAACTCATTTTAGCTGAAATCATGGCAGGAAATTACCAGGTGGGGGATGCAATTCCAACAGAAAAAGAATTAAGCGAAATGTTTCAAATCAGCAGAACAACAGTCAGACAGGCAATCAGTGATCTGGAACATAAAGGATGGCTTGTTCGAATGAAAAGCAAAGGAACGTTTGTATCAAAACCTAAGTTCCATCAGAATTTTACAAATGCGCTTGAATCTTTTAATGATCAAATTGAAAAAAGTGGAAGAGTGCCTAGTACAATCCTGCTCGATTTTGAAGTCGTTGTGCCACCAGAGGATATCGCGCTTCACTTACAGCTTGAAACTGGAGAGAAGGCAATTTATATTCACAGAAAGCGTTGTGCAGATGGCGAACCGATTGTTACGACTAAGTCGTATCTGCCATATCGTACCTGCAGCTTCGTGATGGAACATAATCTGGAAACGGAGTCACTGTATCCGATTCTTGCAATGAAAGAATCAACAAAAATCTATAAAATTGAGCGTCTGATCGAAGCAGTTGAAGCAACTGCGACTGATATGAAATATTTGGAGATTAAAAGAGGCAAAGCGATCCAGCAATTTATTTCCAAAGGATTTAATGCTTCAGATGAAGTGATCGAGTATTCCATATCAAGATACAGAGGTGATAGAAACACATTTGAAACTATATTATTAAGGAATGAATAAGGAGAAAAATTATGTCATTGGTAACTTCAGAAAAAATGCTTAAAGATGCACAGGCAGGTGGATACGCAGTAGGCGCATTCAATGTTGAAAATATGGAAATGGTAAAGGCGGTTCTGGCAGCAGCACAGGAGTTAAATGCACCAGTCATGCTGCAAACAACACCTTCTACGATTAAGTACGGTACAGTAGAAACCTACGCTGCAATCGTTGCAGCAGAAGCAGCAAAAGTCTCAGTGCCTGTAGCACTACACCTTGATCATGGCAGTAGCTATGACCTGGCAATACATGCAGCAAAAACTGGATATACTTCAATCATGATTGATGGTTCTGCACTACCATTGAATGAGAATATCGAATTGACTGCAAAAGTGGTAAAAGAAGTGAGTACACTTGGAATTCCTGTCGAAGCTGAACTTGGAAAAGTAGGTGGAAAAGAGGATGATCTTGAAGCAGAAGCGGATACCAATACAAATCCAGCAGAAGCTGTAGAATTCGTAGAAAAAACAGGGATTGCATCTTTAGCAATTGCAATTGGAACTGCACATGGATTTTATGTAGGGGTTCCAGTTTTGGATAAAGAAAGACTATCAGAGATTAGAAGCGTTGTTTCGATTCCGCTTGTTCTTCATGGAGCCAGTGGATTAAGTGATGAAGAAGTCAGAGAATGTGTCAGGCGTGGAATCTGTAAAGTAAATTTTGCAACAGAATTACGCGCAGCATATTCAGAGGCTGTAAAACATTATTTTGAAGAAAAACCAGACACGATTGATCCAAAAAAATATGGGGAAGCTGCAATGGAAAAAGTGAAAAATCTTGTGAAGAGCAGAATGATTGTCTGTGGCTGTGACGGAAAAGCAAATCAGTAAGAAAAGATATGGAGGAACACTTATGGGGCAGTTTATCTTAAGCATCGATATTGGCACAAGTGCCTGTAAGGTCGCAATATTTGATCGTAAGGGTATTGTGATCGCATCAGTAAATGAAGGATATCCAGTGTATTATCCAAAGCCAGGATATATCGAGCAAAAACCTGATGAGTGGTGGGAAGCTACCTGTAAAGGAATTAAAAAAGTTCTGGAAAAAGGGAATGTCACACCTGATCAGATCGTAGGAGTTGGTGTTGATGGTCAAAGCTGGTCGGCGATTGCAATCGACAAAGAGGGAAAAGTTCTCTTCAATAATCCAATCTGGATGGATACCAGGGCAAACGATATTTGTATCAGACTGAACCAGGAAATCGGAGCAGATCAAATTTTTTCTGTTGCTGGAAATCCGTTACAACCATCTTATTCAACAGCAAAGATCAGATGGTATCAGGAATCTTATCCTGAACAGTATAAAAAAATTGATAAAATATTACAGTCGAACAGTTATATTGTTTATAAAATGACAAATATGGCATCACAGGAAAAATCACAGGGGTATGGTCTTCATTGTTTTCATTTGCAAAAAGGAATCTGGGACAAAGAGATGGCAAGCAGTCTGGGAATTCCAATGTCATTTCTTCCTGACATCTATGATTGTCATGATGTTGTCGGTGGTGTCAGTGACGAATGCGCAAGACAGACAGGCTTGCTGGCTGGCACACCCGTCGTTGCTGGAGGGCTGGATGCAGCCTGCGGAACCCTTGGTGCAGGAGTTTATGCAAATGGTCAGACACAGGAACAAGGAGGACAGGCAGGTGGTATGAGTATCTGCACCGATCTTTATACAGCAAGTCCAAAATTAATTTGCAGTTTTCATGTAATTCCTGATAAATGGCTTCTTCAGGGTGGAACAACAGGAGGAGGCGGAGCACTTAGATGGTTCGAAGGTACTTTTGGAGATTATGAAAGAGAACTTGCAAAAACGAAAGATAGTTCATCGTTTGCTCTTTTGGATGAACTGGCAGAACAGATTGCACCTGGTAGTGATGGAATGATCTTCTTACCGTATCTTGCAGGAGAACGTTCACCAATCTGGGACCCTGATTCAAAAGGGGTTTATTATGGAATTGATTTTAATAAATCAAAAGCACATTTTGTAAGATCTTTATTAGAAGGCGTTGGGTTTTCTCTGTTACATAATTTAGAAGAAGCCGAGGCTGTTGGGGCTCATGCACAGATGCTACGTGCAATGGGTGGTGCTGCGAATTCAAGACTTTGGACACAGATCAAAGCAGATATTACAGGAAGAAGGATAGAAGTTCCGTCTTCAGATACTGCAACAACACTTGGAGCTGCAATCCTGGCTGGAATGGGAATTGGTTGGTACACAAGCTATGAAGAAGCAGTAAAAGAGACTGTTAAGGTCACAAGAGTGCATGAACCGGATATGAAAAAACATGAGATTTATCAGAAGAATTATCAAACATATCGTAGGCTTTATGAAGATTTGAAAGAGACTATGCATAAGAAATAAAGAGAAGCCCGGTATGATTATAAAGCAGTAAAAAAAGAACAAAGCGGTCAAATACCGCAGATGGGAGTTGGAAATGAAAGCAGCAGTTGTGCATGCAAATGAGGATGTCAGGTATGAGGAGATTATGGAACCCTCCGTTACACCTGGTAGTGTTAAGATAAAAATTGCAGTTTCAGGAATCTGTGGGTCCGATGTTCCGAGGGTTCTGCATCATGGGGTTCATTTTTATCCAATCGTATTAGGACATGAGTTTGCTGGTGTCGTGGTTGAAACCGGTGAGGGTGTACAGGAAGTCAAAGTAGGTGATCATGTGACAGGAGCACCGCTTCTTCCGTGTATGAAATGTGAAGATTGTCAGAATGGGAATTATTCATTGTGCAGACACTATAGTTTTATCGGGTCAAGAGAACAGGGAAGTAATGCAGAATATCTTGTGATTCCGGAGAAAAATGTTGTAGTACTGGATAAGCAGGTTTCTTTTGATAAGGGCGCGATGGTTGAACCAGCAACAGTCGCAATTCATGGTCTGATTCAAAATGAATACAAAGGTGGAGGCACTGTTGCAGTCCTTGGGGCAGGCACGATTGGTATGTTTACACTTCAATGGGCTAAAATATTTGGTTCCCAGAAACTGGTGGTATTTGATATCAGTGAAGAAAGACTGGCATTAGCAAAGAAACTTGGAGCAGATGAAGTTATTAACACCAAAGATGAAAACTTTATGGAGCATGCGAAAGCACTGACGAATGGAAAGGGATACGATTTCGTATTTGAAACTGCGGGTGCTGCCCCTACAATGTATATGGCATTTGAACTGGCCGCCAACAAAGCAAATGTGTGTTTTATCGGAACGCCTCATGTGGATCTGACATTCAGTCCTAAAATGTGGGAAAATATGAATCGAAAAGAATTTAAACTGACCGGTTCATGGATGTCCTATAGCGCTCCTTTTCCGGGCAAAGAATGGAGCCTGGCAGCACATTATTTTGCAACGGGTGAGCTAAAAGTGCCAGAAGAAATGATTGCGAAAAAGATTCCGATGTGTGATGCTCAGGAAGCATTTTTGCTATATAAAGCACCTGGCGGTGTTTCAGGTAAAGTATTGCTTACCAATGAAATTGAAGAAAATGGGGGAATGCTATGATCTTAACAGTAACTTTAAACGCTGCAATCGACAAACGTTATGTTGTTGAAAAGTTTGTACCTTTTACAGTTGGTAGAGTAAAAGAATGTACGTATTCTGCAGGTGGTAAGGGACTTAATGTTTCAAGGATCGCAGCAACTTATGGAGAAGAAGTCGTTGCCACAGGATTTTTGGGTGGTCATTCGGGTGCATATATTGCAGAGGCAATAGAAAATGATGGTGTAAAAAGTGCCTTCTTATTTACAAAAGGAGAAAGCAGATCCTGCATCAACATTTATGATGAAACAACGAAACAGCAGACAGAATTGCTAGAACCAGGTATTACAGTCACAAAAGAAGAACTGGATGCATTTCTTGCACATTACGAGATACTTGTTCAGAAGGCAGATGTTGTCAGCATTTCAGGTAGCGTACCAAAAGGAGTTCCTGTTACCTATTATTCTGAGCTCATAAAAATTGCCAGAAAATATAAAAAGCCGGTTCTGATGGATACGAGCGGCGATTTATTGGAAAGGAATCTAGAGGCAATTCCCGATATGATAAAGCCTAATGATGATGAGATTGCAATGCTGACAGGAAAAGAAGAATTATCGGAAGAAGAACTGATTGAGGAAGCATGCAAACTCCATCAAAAAGGAATTACCTATACCGTGATTTCGCTTGGAAAGCGAGGGTCACTGACAGTCTGTCATGATGGAATTTTCAGAGCAAGGGTACCACAATTCAAACCGGTCAATACAGTGGGATGTGGTGATGCCATGACTGCAGGCTATGCAATTGGAATCGCAAAAAAAATGAGCGGAGAAGATACGGTAAGACTCGCAAGCGCAATTTCTTCAGCCAGTTCAATGTGTGCAGGAACCGGTGAGTTTCATCTGGAGGATTTGGAAGGAATGCTTGCACAGATAGAAGTAGAAAAGATATCACGATAAAAGTAAATAAATCAATCATAAAAATAAACAATTTAGGAGGTATTATCATGAAGTTTGCAGTTGATCCTAATAAAGTACCTAAGCGAACATTGTATACAGGAGACACCATGCCGGCGATTGGAATGGGAACCTTTGGATCCGATAAATATGATCCTGATACTGTTTCAAAAGCAGTTGCAGGTGCAATCAGAGCAGGATACCAGATGTTCGATTGTGCGGCAGTCTATGGTAATGAAGACCGCATTGGAAAAGTTTTCAAAGAAGCATTTGATGAGGGAGTCGTATCAAGAGAAGATTTGTTTATTACATCAAAAGTCTGGAATGATAACCATACACCAGAAAAGGTATTGGCATCTTGCAAAAAAAGTCTGACAGATCTGCAACTTTCCTATATCGATCTTTATTTTGTGCACTGGCCATTTAGAAATTATCATTCTCCAGGATGTGCCGGTGATGCAAGAAATCCAGATTCCAGACCATTCAGCGTTGAGAAGTTCATGGAAACATGGAAAGCGATGGAAGATCTTGTGGATCAGGGACTGGTCAGATTTATTGGAATGTCAAATATGACGATTCCTAAGCTTGAGGCTGTGCTGCCACTTTGCAGAATCAAGCCAGTGGCAATTGAACTCGAAATGCATCCATGTTTTCAGCAACCTGAGTTGTTTCAGTATATTTCAGAAAAAGGAATCATACCGATTGGATTTTGCCCGATTGGATCACCTTCCAGACCGGAAAGAGACAAAACAGAAACAGACATTTCTGACATTGATTTACCGGAAATCGTATCCGTCGCAAAGGCACATCAGGTACACCCAGCAATTGTATGCCTGAAATGGGCAGTTCAGAACGGACAGGCTCCAATACCATTTTCAGTGACAGAAGAAAAATATATTGCAAATTTAAAATGCGTGACGGAGGATCCTTTAACAGAAGAAGAGATGTCATTGATTCGTTCGGCAGATAAAAATAATCGTTTGATCAAAGGGCAGGTTTTCCTTTGGGAAGGTGCAAAGGGCTGGGAAGATCTTTGGGATCTGGATGGAATGATTACGAAGTAGTCAAGGGCAAGGTCAAAGGCAAGGTCAAATACATAATCCGCACACATCATTATCGAACGCAACACGCTTTCGCTTGACTCAGCCGTAGTGGTACTAAGAACATAGAGTACATGTTCTAAGTACCAACGGCTTCATAAAGTTGCTTATCATGAATGATGTGTGCGGATTATTAAAGTCAAGAGCAATGGCAAAAGCAATAATCCCCTTTTTGAAATGGAGATATAGTGGATTATTAAAGTCAAGAGCAAAAGCAATAATGCCCTTTTTGAAATGGAGATATAGAGAATGAATGATGAGAAAGTCTATAAAATGAGTTTTTCAAAAGTTTATAATGCGTTAGTTCAAAAGGCAGTACGTAAAGGGCGTTCAGAAGATGAAGTGCAAGAAGTGATTTGTTGGTTGACGGGGTACACAAAAGAAAAAGTTGCTTATATGGAAAAAAGTGAAATGGAGTATGGCGCGTTCTTTCAGGAAGCACCTAATCTCAATCCGAACAGAAAGATGATCAAGGGTGTTATTTGCGGGGTCAGGGTTGAGGAAATGGATCCATCATTAATGCAAGAGATCAGGTACTTGGATAAATTGATTGACGAACTTGCAAAAGGGAAATCGATGAAAAAAATATTAAGATCGGAAGCACAAGAATAAAAACTTCTCGAAATTCAGTAAAACTGATTTCAGGAGTTTTTTTTATGGAAGAGAATTGTTTATAAAAAAATTGAAATTATTTTGAAAGAAGTAATTGACATATTAATAGTATGTGATAATATAAACATATGAACAGATATTCATATGTATTAAGAATTTCACTATAAAGATAAGGAGGGTTACTTGGATGATGTTGGAACAGGATGATCAGATTGTAAAAAAAAGCAAGCGAAGTAAGCCAGATGTGGAAGAGTGTTGTGGATTTATTCATATCCATCAGGATAGTATCGATAAAGTAGATAGCATGATGCCAGAAGAAGAAAAATTAGCTGATCTGGCAGAGTTTTTTAGAATTTTTGGAGATACAACCAGAATAAAAATTTTATATGTGCTGTTGTGTTGTGAGATGTGTGTATGTGACATTGCTCATATCTTGAATATTTCTCAATCAGCGGTTTCCCATCAATTGAGAACATTAAAACAGATGGATCTGGTCCGTAACAGAAGAGACGGGAAGACAATATTTTACTCGTTGTCAGATAGCCATATTAAAACAATACTAAGTCAGGGATTAGAACATATTGAAGAGTAGATAAACCGAGCAAGGAAGAAAGGAAAGTGAATTTTATGAAAAAGACATATAAATTAGAAGAACTGGAATGTGCCAATTGTGCTGCAAAAATGGAACGTAAAATCGGAGAATTAAGTGGAGTGAATGAATGCAGAATTTCTTTTATGACAGGGAAGATGATTCTGGATCTGGAAGACGGACAGGAGTCTGAAATCATGAAAGAAGCTAAGAAAATCATAAAAAAATTAGAACCTGATGTAAGTGTTTGTGAGTTATAAAAATAGAAAAAAGCTCTATATAAACATAAAAAAGCTTTATATAAACATAAGTGGTATGCGAAAGCATACAGAATAGGACATCATATGACAAAGAGCATGAAAAAAAGAATGACCAGAGTAAGTATCGGTGCGCTGTTATTTTTATTGGCAATTATTGCAGAGAACACGCAGTTAATGAAAAACGAGAATTTAATATTAGGAATCTTTCTGGTTTCCTATTTTATAATAGGTGGAGATGTCGTGAAAAGGGCTGTTCGAAATATTGGTTCAGGGCAGGTGTTTGATGAGAACTTTCTCATGACAATCGCTACGGTAGGTGCATTTTTAGTCAGTGAGTATCCAGAAGCGGTCGCGGTTATGCTATTTTACCAGGTTGGTGAATTGTTTCAAGACTATGCTGTTCATCGTTCCAGAAAATCAATTGCAGATTTAATGGACATCAGACCTGATTATGCAAATCTGATTCAAAACGGAGAGGTGGTCCAAAAAGATCCATCAGAAGTAACGATTGGACAGACGATTATGGTAAGACCTGGTGAACGGATCCCATTGGATGGAGTCATCACAAAAGGAATCACATCGCTGGATACGTCTGCTTTGACAGGCGAGAGTCTGCCGAGAGATGTTATGGCAGGTGCCGAGGTGTTGAGCGGATGTGTGAATCTAACGGGAGCGATTGAAATACAGACAACAAAAGAGTTTGGAGATTCTACAGTTGCCAAGATTCTGGAACTTGTTGAGAATGCATCTTCAAGAAAGGCACAGTCAGAAGATTTTATTACTAAATTTGCGAGATATTATACCCCAATTGTCGTAATCAGTGCTGTACTTCTTGCGATTTTACCGCCTCTGGTAATTGGAGCAGACTGGGCAGACTGGATCTATCGTGCATTAACATTTTTAGTAATTTCGTGCCCGTGTGCCCTTGTTATCTCAGTTCCACTTAGCTTTTTTGGAGGACTGGGAGGTGCGGGAAGAAGCGGAATTCTTATCAAAGGCGGCAATTATCTGGAAGCATTGTCACAGGCAAAGACAGTGGTATTTGATAAAACAGGAACTCTGACAAAAGGTCATTTTACGGTAGCAAAAATTGTGCCTGAGAAGATTGAAGCAGACCAGCTTCTTGAAATGGCTTCTTATGCTGAGTATTATTCCAATCATCCAATTGCAATATCAATTCGTGAAGCATATGGAAGAAAAATGGAGGAATCAAGAATTTCAGATGCAACGGAGGAGGCTGGGTACGGTGTAAAAATTTTTCTGGACGGAGCGGAGATACTTGCTGGTAATTCAAAAATGATGGCGCGCGCTAATATAGCGTATCAAAAAGAGCCTGGTGCAAAAACGGTAATTCATGTAGCAAAAAATGGAATTTATGCAGGACATATTCTCATTGGAGATGAAATCAGAGAAGATGCAGTAGAGGGTATTGCAAGATTAAAAAAATCTGGGATCAGACGAATGGTCATGCTAACCGGAGACAGGCATACGCAGGCAATGGAGACAGCTAATAGACTTGGAATTACGGAAGTATATTCACAACTGCTCCCAGGAGATAAAGTAGACAAACTGGAAGAAATACTAAAATCAGAAGTAAATAATGGGAAGGTAATTTTTGTAGGGGATGGAATGAATGATGCCCCAGTGCTTGCCAGAGCGGATATCGGAGTCGCAATGGGAGGAATTGGATCGGATGCTGCAATTGAAGCAGCAGACATGGTCATTATGAACGATAGTGTTAGCAAACTTTCGACAGCAATACGTATTTCTTCAAAAACGATTGGAATTGTAAAACAGAATATAATCTTTGCAATTGGAATCAAAATAGTAGTTTTACTTCTTGCGGCAGCAGGGTTTGCCAGTATGTGGGCGGCAGTGTTTGCTGATGTTGGTGTAGCGGTGATTGCAATTATAAATGCGATGCGTGCCATCGGAAAAGTGAAGGATTAGAATTCCAATTTTGAAATTGACATTTCGGCTTTAGATTCAGTTGTGTATTAAATTATTTCATGATAAGATGGGAAAACAAGGAAACAAGGTAGATTACAAATATGCCTTGAAGTAACATATAAAATCTTGTCGAGGTATCCGAGATGAAACAGATTGTTCTGAATTGCCAATTATCAGACCATGCGCTTGAAAATATGATTCGTCGGTATCATTTTAATGATACCGACTTTTTGCTTTCCAAAAAAATCTATCAGAGAATCAGATCGTTATCAGAGGTAAAAGTGTTTTATAAAATAACAACTGATATAGAAATGGATAGAGTGACTGATGTAGAAATAAATGTAGGTCATGACAAATCTGTCATATGTGTTATGACACTCGGGAATGCGCTGGATAAGCTACAGGATGAGTATCACGCTTTAGGAAAAGAACTGGAAGTATATTTGATAGAATGTCTCGCAATGTTTATATTAGAACAGTCTTACACTGAATTTGCGCATGTAATTATTCAAGAGACGGGACTTTGTTTAGAACAGATCATATTCCCAGATATTGAGGAAAAGGGAAGGGATTATCATCTAAGACGAGGTCATCGCAAAACCCAGGAAATAAGCATGATTGAGATTGTTGACCAGTTGAGTCGTCAAGGAATGACGGATGTTATTTATAATCAGGCAGGCGTATTAATACCAAAAAAAAGTGTCGTGTTTTATTCTTCTCTGGGTGAGAGCCAGAAGGACATAAAAACAGATCATTCAGCGAATATCTGTGAGCAATGTTCAAATAAGGAATGTACGAATAGAAAGAAAAGGAAAAAATAAAATGGAAAATGCAAGAGTGATTTTAAAAAAAGGAGAAGGCCGTACCTTGAAAGCAGGAGGTATGTGGGTCTACGACAATGAGATTGATCATATCGAAGGTGATTTTATTGAAGGAGATATGATTGTTGTTGAGGATTTTGATGGATATTTTTTAGGGCATGGTTTTATCAATACAAAATCAACAATTACAGTGAGATTACTGTCCAGAAAAAAAGATGCAGTTATTGATAAATTTTTTATTGAACAAAGAGTGAAAGATAGCTATGAATATAGAAAAAACACAGTAGAGCTGGCAAGTTGCAGAATGATATTTGGGGAGGCTGACTTTTTACCTGGGATTGTAGTAGATAAGTTTGAAGACGTTTTGGTAGTAGAGTCGCTTGCACTTGGAATTGACAGATGGAAGATCGTTATTGTGGATGCTTTGAAAGAATTACTTGCAATGGACGGGATGCCAATACGAGGTGTTTATGAGAGAAGTGATGCCAAAGTTCGCCTAAAAGAAGGTATGGAGCGTTATAAGGGGTTTATTGGGGAAGAATTTGATACCAGAGTTAGAATTGTTGAAAATGGTGTTTCTTATTATGTGGACGTGAAGGAAGGCCAGAAAACAGGATTTTTTCTGGATCAAAAGTATAACAGAGCAGCGGTAGCAAGGCTTTGCAAAGACAAAAGAGTTCTTGACTGCTTTACACATACAGGTTCATTTGCATTAAATGCTGGGCTTGCAGGTGCAAAAGAAGTACTTGGTGTGGACGCATCTAGGCTTGGTATCGATCAGGCAACAGAAAATGCAACTTTGAATCAGCTTGAAAAAACAGTACGGTTTCAGTGTGAAGATGTATTTGAATTATTACCAAAACTGGAAGCAAAAGGTGAAAAATTTGATGTTGTAATATTGGATCCTCCAGCATTTACAAAATCAAGAAGCTCTGTTAAGAATGCCGTAAAAGGATATCGTGAGATTAATATGAGAGGAATGAAGCTTGTTCAAGATGGTGGATTTCTGGCAACATGCTCCTGCTCGCATTTTATGACACCGGAATTATTTGAAAAGACGATTCGTGAGGCTGCAAAGAGTGTGCATAAAAGAGTCAGACAGGTAGAATATAGAACGCAGGCACCGGATCATCCCATTTTATTTGCAGCAGAAGAATCATATTATCTTAAGTTTTATATTTTACAGATCTGTGATGAAAAATAATAACAACGACTCAAAAAACTTACTGTTCATAGGATAGTAAGTTTTTTTATGAAAATCAATTGTAAAATGACAGAAAGAATCATTGGTTTTAGGATTGACAAATGGGTGAAATAAGAATACGATATATATACCCCTAGGGGGTATAATAAAAAAGAGAGTCAGGTGGAAAATATGACAGAATGTTCCTGCCATCAGCATAAAAAAAGAACTGAAAAAGAGACAAAAGATCTGATCAACAGATTGAACAGAATAGAAGGACAGATCAGAGGAATCAAGGAAATGGTATCGGAGGAACGGTATTGTGTTGATGTGCTGACACAAGTCTCAGCAGTTCAGTCAGCACTGAACTCATTTAACAAGGTGCTGTTATCCAATCATATCAGGACATGTGTGGTGGAAGATATTAAAAATGGTGAGGAGAAAGTTGTAGATGAATTATGTATGACGATTCAAAGGCTCATGAAGTAAAGAACCATGCAGAAAACAGAGGAGGGTTTCATGAAAACCAGTAAGAACAAATATGATATCACGGGCATGACCTGTTCTGCGTGTTCAGCACGGGTAGAAAAAAGTGTCAGGGCACTGCCGGGTGTCAGTAATGTAAATGTAAACCTGCTAACCAATAACATGACGGTAGAATATGAACCGGAGCAAATCACTTCAAAGGACATTATATATGCGGTGGAAAAATCAGGTTATGGTGCAGCTGAGAGCGGGACAAACAGAATAGAGACACAAATAAAAAAGCAATCCAATCAGGAAGAATACCTTGATCAAAATCTAAAAACAGAAAAAGAAATGAATCGAAGAGTGTGGTTATCTGTTGCCTTTTTATTGCCACTTATGTATCTGGCAATGCATCATATGTTAAAAGAATGGTTTGGAATTCCGGTACCGGAGTGGATCAAAACCTATTTACATGGAAATGAGAATGCAATCGCATTTTCTTTTTCGCAGCTTTTACTTCTGATTCCAATTTTGATCCTTAACCGGAAATATTTTATTGTAGGATTAAAAACGCTGATACATAGGAGTCCAAATATGGATTCATTGATTGCAATAGGTTCAGGCGCTGCAGTTATATATGGTATCTTTTCGATTTATAGAATTGGTTATGGATTAGGGCATTCGGATCTTGCTCTTGTCGGCAGATATATTGAGAATCTTTATTTTGAATCAGCAGGAACCATTCTCACACTGGTTACGGTTGGAAAGTATTTGGAAACAAAATCAAAAGGAAAGACCTCTCTTGCGATAACGAAGCTGATGGATATGGCACCCAAAACAGCCTGGCTTGAAAAAGATGGGGATGTTGTTGAAATACCAGCGGATGAATTACAAAAAGATGATATTTTTCAGATCAAACCAGGAAGCAGCTTCCCAGTGGATGGGGTAATCATTGAAGGAAGAACAACCATTGATGAGTCTTCTATCACTGGAGAAAGTATACCAGTTGAGAAGATGACTGGTGATAAAGTAGTATCAGGAACCGTAAATCAGACAGGTTTTATAAGATGTCGTGCTGAAAAAGTTGGTGAGGATACCACACTTGCAAGAATCATAGCATTGGTGGAGGAAGCGTCCTCTACGAAGGCACCAATTGCTAAAATGGCAGATCGTATCTCGGGGGTGTTCGTTCCCATTGTCATTGCAATTGCTTTCATCACATTCTTAGTTTGGATTTTGGCTGGTATGGGTTTAGAATTTGCATTAACTTCAGCGATTGCAGTTCTTGTTATTTCCTGTCCATGCGCACTGGGACTTGCAACACCAGTCGCAATCATGGTGGGAACAGGTAAAGGAGCCAGTCTTGGAATTTTGATAAAATCAGGAGAAGCACTGGAACATATAAGTCAGATAGACACGGCGGTATTCGATAAAACTGGAACTTTGACGCAGGGAAAACCAATCGTAACAGACTACTATCTGAAAGAGGGCATATTAAAAGAGGATTTCATTGCACTGGCAGCTGGAATAGAAGCTTCAAGTGAGCATCCATTGGCAGAGGCAGTCGTCAATGAAGCAAAGATACTGGGAATTCATCCTCTGGAAGTGAGTGAATTTCGTGCAATACCAGGACGCGGTATTCTTGCCAACAATCAAGATACACAGATTTTTGCAGGCAACCAGGCGATGATGACAGAGTATCAGATTGAGATTTCCGAGTTGGATAGAGAACAGATAATGCGGTTTGCAGAAGATGGAAAAACACCATTATTATTTGCAATCAAAGAACTTGAAAACAATCAGGGACATCTGACTGGTATCCTGGCAGTTGCAGATACAGAGAAGGAAAACAGTGCTAGAGCAATCAAGGTATTTTCCAAAATGGGAATCAGAACAATCATGCTGACAGGAGATCATGAAGTCACAGCAAGAGCAATTCAGAAAAAGTTACAGTTGGACGAAGTCATTGCACAGGTTCTTCCAGATCAGAAAGAAGAAAAAATAAGGCAATTGCAGGAAAAAGGCAGAAAAGTACTTATGATAGGAGATGGTATTAATGATGCACCAGCGTTGATGCGGGCAGATGTAGGGGTAGCCATTGGTGCAGGAAGCGATATTGCAATAGAAAGTGCAGATATGATTCTGATGCATGATGATATTATGGATGCAGTGTCTGTAGTCCGGCTTGGCAAGGCAGTAATTCGCAATATCAAACAAAATCTCTTTTGGGCTTTTATCTACAATATTATCGGGATTCCAATTGCGGCAGGGGTGTTTTACTCGACATTTGGATGGCAGCTTAGTCCCATGTTTGGAGCTGCAGCTATGAGTTTTAGCAGCATTTTTGTAGTCAGCAATGCACTCAGGCTCAGATGGTTCAAAGCATCAAAGACAAAACCAGAATATAAGGAGGAAAATAGAATGGAGCAGAAAAAAGAAACTATTTTATCAATTGAAGGAATGATGTGTGAACATTGTAAGAAGAGCGTTACAAAAGCATTATCAGAAATTGAAGGTGTTGAGGAAGTCACTGTTGATTTAGAAGCAAAGAATGCAACTGTGATTTCTACAATTGATCTGGATTTTGGTCTGCTGAAGGCAGCAGTTGAGGAAGAAGGTTATACTGTAGCGCTTGACAAATAAAATGAGTATGATATGATAATGGCAATTATAGAGATGAAAAGCTATGATGGGAAGAAGTAAGACTCAGTGACACAAACAGAAAGCAACCGGTTGATGAGAGGTGCATGAAAAACTGAATCCGAATACATCCTTAAGCTTCGCACCGAACGATATGAGGGAATCTGATTCGCTAATCTGAGTAGGCTGCGACGTAAGCATGCGTTAACGTGCCGCGGTATCGCCAGCTGGATAACCAGAATAGGCCGTACCTGTTAAGGCAGGCAGTGCGAATTGTCTGTGAAGTTAGGTGGTAACACGGGTATATGACCTCGTCCTTTCAAGTTTTTGGGACGGGGTCTTTTTGCATGGAAAAACAGACCTCCAATCTGGCATTCATCAAACAATATAGTATGTGAAAAGGAAAAAGAAAATGAAAATTTACGAAGAACTTCAGGCGAGAGGCCTGATCGCTCAGGTGACGGATGAAGAAGAAATCAGAGAGTTAATCAACAATGGAAAAGCAACCTTCTACATTGGATTCGATCCAACAGCAGACAGTTTACATGTAGGACACTTTATGGCACTTTGTCTTATGAAACGCTTACAGATGGCAGGAAATAAACCAATTGCTCTCATTGGAGGCGGAACAGCCATGATTGGAGATCCATCTGGCAGAAGCGATATGAGACAAATGATGACAAATGAAACAATCGCTCATAACTGCGAATGCTTTAAGCAGCAGATGAGCAGATTTATTGATTTTTCAGAAGGAAAAGCCTTAATGGTCAACAATGCTGACTGGCTGATGAATCTGAATTATGTTTCCCTATTACAGGAAGTTGGTTCTCATTTTAGTGTAAATCGTATGCTTGCAGCAGAATGTTACAAACAGAGAATGGAAAAAGGTCTTACATTTCTGGAGTTTAATTACATGATTATGCAGAGCTATGACTTCTTTGAATTATTCCAAAAATACGGCTGCAATATGCAGTTCGGTGGAGATGACCAGTGGAGTAATATGCTAGGTGGAACAGAACTGATTCGAAGAAAACTAGGAAAGAATGCTTGTGCCATGACCATTACACTTCTTCTGAACTCAGAAGGAAAGAAAATGGGAAAAACACAGAGTGGCGCAGTCTGGCTTGATCCAAATAAAACATCACCTTTTGATTTTTACCAGTACTGGAGAAACGTCGCAGATGCAGATGTCTTAAAGTGCATCAGAATGCTGACATTCCTGCCGCTGGAACAAATCAATGAAATGGATGGATGGGAAGGCAGTCAGCTTAACCAGGCAAAAGAAATTCTTGCATATGAACTTACAAAACTGGTTCATGGAGAAGAAGAGGCCATAAAAGCACAAACTTCAGCAAAAGCACTTTTTTCAACAGGCGCGGCTCAGGATATGCCAACCTGCGAACTGGAAGAGGCTGATTTCACAGAAGGAAACATAGATATCCTTACACTTCTTGTAAAATCTGGATTGGCAACATCAAAATCAGATGCAAGAAGGGCTGTGGAACAAGGCGGTGTAATGATTGGTGTAATTAAAGTAACAGATGTGAAGGAAACCTATACAAAAGAAGTATTTAAGGAAGAATTCATTCTAAAAAAAGGAAAGAAACAATTTAGAAAAATTGTTTGCTGATCCATACAAGGAGAATTATGAATGAAACGAATGTGTTACTGGTAGGTGTGAACTTAAACAGTAACGAAGATTTTGACCACTCCATGATGGAGCTGAAAAGCCTGGCAGAGGCATGTAATATGCAAGTGACCGGAATTGTGATTCAGAACCTTCAGGCAGTCAACCAGTCTTTATATATCGGGTCTGGAAAAGTAGAAGAAGTAAAAGAGGCAGCAAAACTATCAGAGGCAGAAACCGTGGTATTTGATAATGCATTATCACCAACACAGCTTCGGAACCTAAGTAGGGAGCTGGAACTAGAAGTACTTGATCGGACATCTTTGATTCTGGAGATTTTTTCAGACAGAGCGAAAACCAGAGAAGCCAAAATGCAGGTAGAATCGGCAAGACTTCAATATATGCTGCCAAGGCTTGCTGGTATGAGAACATCGCTTGGAAGACAGGGTGGTGGCAGCGGGCGACTTAGTAATAAAGGAGCCGGTGAAAAGAAAATTGAACTTGACAGACGACGAATTGAAAGCAGAATCAGTGAATTACGACGGGAATTGGAAGAAATCACAAAAGAGCGTGACACTCAGAGAAGACAGAGAATTCGCTCCGGAGTTCCAAGAGTTGCACTCGTTGGTTATACGAACTCAGGGAAATCAACATTAATGAATGCGATGATTGAATCCTATGTAAAAGATGATGCGAAGACGGTACTTGAAAAGGATATGTTATTTGCAACACTTGATACAACTGTCAGGAAGATAGCACCTAAGAATCATAAACCCTTTTTACTCTCAGATACGGTTGGATTTATTGATAAGTTACCACATAATCTGATCAAAGCATTCAGATCCACATTAGAAGAAGCCAAATATGCAGATCTGTTATTGGAAGTGATTGATTTTTCTGACGAGCATTTTAAGGAACATATCAGGGTAACAGAAGAGACATTAAAGGAAATTGGGGCAGCTGAAATACCGATATTATATGTTTATAATAAAGCTGAGAAAATTCTGGATCCAGATGAGCTTCCAAAGATGAGCATTGGTAAAATATATCTTTCTGCAAAAGGAAGGATTGGCCTTGAAGAATTAATTACAGAAATGGAAAAAGTTTTATATAAAGACTATATTCTCTGTGAAATGTTAATTCCTTATCAGGAAGGAGCAGTGATCGCAATTCTGCAGGAGGTGGCTGAAATCAGGGATACGCAATATCTGGAAGAAGGAGTTAAGATACTGGTTAACTGTCATAGAGCACAATATGATAAGTATGAGAAGTACAGAATAGAGCACACAGGGGAGAATGCAGATGGGGAGAGAGACAGCCAGTCGTGAACTGGGAGATCAGAAGAGATTTGAGATAACTGGAAGTACCTTAAAGTGGATTGCAATTATTACAATGTTGATTGATCATACTGCTGCAACTATATTTGACAGAATCATTGTGTCAGATGGCATGGGAAATGGTGTATTATATACGATTGACATGATCATGCGTCTGATTGGAAGGCTTGGATTTCCAATATTTTGCTTTTTACTGGTAGAAGGATTTGTTCATACGAAAAATCTGAAGCGTTATACAATCAGACTGGGGATGTTTTGTGTACTTTCTGAAATTCCATTTGATCTGGCATTTTCAGGTAAGATGTTTTATTGGGATTATCAGAATGTATTTTTCACATTATTTCTCGGAATTTTAGTATTATCTGGATTAAAAGTAATTGATGAAAATCAAAAGATTCAAGGGAAATGGGAGAAACTGATCAAAAGTCTGATTTCTATTTTTATCATACTGGCAGGAATGGGCGTTGCTGTTTTATTAAAAACAGATTATTCAGCGGTAGGTATTTTTACGATCGTTGTTATGTATTTATTCCGTAATAAAAAGATGATAGAAGCACTCATGGGTTGTATCGTACTAACTGTCATGTCATTGATTGAATTTACTTCATTTTTTGTTCTTATTCCTATTTATTTTTATAAAGGGAAAAGAGGAAAGCAGATGAAATATTTCTTTTATGTGTTTTATCCAGTGCATCTGCTTCTTCTTTATCTGGTTTGTCACCTGATTGGATATGGAACTGTAATTTTAAGATAATCAAAGCAAAAAAAGAGCGTCATGCAGATATAACATTGACTCATGTCAACAATATATCGCATTGGCGCTCTTTTAATAAAGGAGGTTACACTCTGGAATATCCATAGCCATTTACAATTGCATCAACAGGCTTGCCTTCATTACATAGGTTACAGGAGGAAGGCGAATAAGTATGGTAATCAGGAATATCAGCTGTGGTAAACAAGGCATTGATTGGAAAATCATATACTTTGCTGGCTGCGCTGAAAATTGCGGAAACACCAGCTACACGTCCGCCATAATAATGAATGACATCAATAGCCGAAGAAACCGTTTTACCAGTAGAAGCAGATGCCATTAGTACAAGTACATGTTTGTCACGAATCATTGGCTGCATATTCTCTCGAAAGAGGAGCTGCCCATTCATCGCAAATTCAGGACTTGTAATATAAATCGTCTTGTGGGCATTCATGGAAACAATACCTGCTTCAGTCAGATAATTTGCAAGGTAGGCGCCAATGACTTCACAGCCGTCCATACATACGATGGTATCGATAATCGTTGAGGAACGGTAGCGATCAGCCAAAGCTTTTGCAATCGCATTGGCTTCGCTTTGCCTTGCCTTCATCAAAGACATATCAATGTAATAATTAATATGAGAATTCGCTGTTACAAAGTGTCCCGGAATCACTCTTAATACAACATCGGGATAAGTTGCAGATGTTATTTTTTTGTAACTTTCCATAAAATACCTCCATTAGTTAGAAAATAGTAATAAATATACGGAAATGCTATATCAATATTATAATCTTTCAAACAATAATGTACAAGAAATTTATTAAATTTTGTTTCTAATTTTTTTAGAAAAAGGTAATAATTTTTTACGCTATGACATGTTGACAAAAAACGCCGTAGTGTTATAGTGGTTGTAGAACAAGTAAATCAAATAATACAAACTAGTAAATAGTATAGTCAATGTGCAATGATTGCGCAAGAAATGAGGAGAGATATGAATATTTCAAAATTTACACAAAAATCAATTCAGGCAGTCAATGAATGTGAAAAACTGGCTTATGAATATGGGAATCAGGAAATTGAACAGGAGCATCTTTTGTATAGTCTGCTTACAATAGAAGACAGTCTGATTTTAAAAATGATTGAGCGCATGGAAATCCATAAAGAACATTTTATGAACAGAGTTAAAAGTGCACTGGAGAAAAGAGTGAAAGTCCAAGGCGGACAAATTTTTATGGGACAGGCTTTAAATAAAGCGTTATTGTCTGCAGAAGATGAAGCAAAACAGATGGGTGATGAATATGTTTCGGTGGAGCATTTGTTTCTGTCATTACTGCATCATCCAAATGCTGGTTTAAAAGAGATTTTTAGAGAGTATGGAATTACCAGAGAACGTTTTTTACAGGCACTTTCCACAGTAAGAGGGAATCAACGTGTTACAAGTGATAATCCGGAGGCGACCTACGATACACTTGAGAAATATGGACAGGATTTGGTGGAAAAAGCAAAAAATCAAAAGCTTGATCCCGTTATCGGACGTGATCACGAAATAAGAAATATTGTAAGAATTCTTTCCAGAAAAACAAAGAATAATCCTGTCCTGATCGGAGAACCTGGTGTCGGAAAAACTGCAGTAGTTGAAGGCCTTGCACAGAGAATTGTAAGAGGAGACGTACCCCAGGGATTAAAAGATAAGAAAATATTTTCTCTTGATATGGGAGCCCTGATTGCAGGAGCAAAATACCGGGGTGAATTTGAAGAGCGTCTTAAAGCGGTATTGGAGGATGTAAAGAACAGCGACGGACAGATTATTTTGTTTATTGATGAATTACATACAATTGTTGGAGCTGGTAAAACAGAAGGTTCCATGGATGCAGGGAATATGCTAAAACCTATGCTGGCAAGGGGTGAACTGCATTGTATCGGAGCTACAACACTGGATGAGTACAGAAAATATATCGAAAAAGACGCAGCACTTGAGAGAAGATTCCAGCCAGTTATGGTAGATGAACCTACAGTAGAAGATACTATTTCCATTCTTCGTGGATTAAAAGAACGTTATGAGGTATTCCATGGTGTTAAGATTATGGACAATGCACTTGTCAGTGCAGCAACTTTATCACATCGATATATTTCTGACAGATTTTTGCCAGATAAAGCCATTGACCTGGTAGATGAGGCCTGTGCTCTTATTAAGACAGAGCTTGACACACTTCCAACAGAGTTGGATGAACTACAGCGTAAGGTTCTGCAGATGGAAATTGAAGCGGCAGCACTTAAAAAAGAGACAGATAGACTTAGTGCAGAGCGTCTCAACACACTTTGGAAGGACCTGGCTGAATTAAAAGAAGAATTTAATAATAAAAAGGCACAGTGGGACAATGAAAAAGCAAGTGTAGAAAAGTTATCCAAACTGAGAGAAGAGATGGAGCAGATTCATGACCAGATACAGATTGCACAAAGGGATGGGAATCTTGAGCTTGCTGCTGAACTGAGTTACGGAAAACTCCCGGCATTAAAGAATCAACTGGAAATTGAAGAAGATAGAATCAAACGAGCAGATTTCTCACTTGTACATGAGAGTGTATCGGAAGAAGAAATTGCACGTATTATATCCAGATGGACTGGCATTCCTGTAACAAAACTGACAGAGAGTGAGCGTAATAAAACACTCCATTTGGACCAGGAACTTCATAAGAGAGTGATTGGTCAGGAGGAGGGGGTTACAAAAGTCGCAGAAGCGATTATGAGGTCGAAGGCAGGAATTAAAGATCCGGCAAAACCCATTGGCTCATTTTTATTCTTAGGTCCAACCGGTGTTGGAAAAACGGAGCTTGCAAAATCTCTTGCTGCGGCACTGTTTGATGATGAAAGTAATATGGTCAGAATTGATATGAGTGAATATATGGAAAAATTTTCAGTATCAAGGCTGATTGGAGCACCTCCAGGGTATGTTGGATATGAAGAAGGCGGACAATTGACCGAAGCAGTCAGAAGAAAACCTTATTCAGTTGTTTTGTTTGATGAGATAGAAAAAGCACACCCTGATGTGTTTAACGTCTTGCTCCAAGTTCTTGATGATGGAAGAATTACGGATTCACAGGGTAGATGTGTTGATTTTAAAAATACAATTCTGATTATGACTTCGAACATAGGAGCACCTTATTTATTAGAAGGAATCAGACCAGATGGCAGTATGAATCCTGATGCAGAAAAAACAGTGATGAATGAACTTCATGCGCATTTCAGGCCGGAATTTTTAAACAGACTGGATGAAGTCGTACTCTTCAAACCATTGACAAAAGCGGATATCAGCCAGATTATTTATCTGATTATGAATGATTTGAATAAACGTCTGGAAGATAAGGAAATCAAAATCAGACTGTCAGAGGAAGCGAAAGAATATATTGTTGAAAATGCATATGACCCTTCGTTTGGAGCAAGACCTTTAAAACGCTATCTCCAAAAGCATGTAGAAACACTTGTAGCAAAACTAATTCTGGCAGATGAGGTATCACAGAATGGTGAAATCCTGATTACTTTAGATGAGAATGAGAATCTGATTGGAATTCATATTGAAAAATAATCTTTGATGCAATAAGATAAAGATAGTAGAATCAGTATCACGATTGGATGGAAGGAGGCAAATTATGTTGCCAAAGGATCCTGTTATTTTATTGGGTTATATCAATACAAAATTAAGGGACTTTTACTCCAGTCTGGAAATTCTCTGTGAAGATATGGATGTTTCAGAGAAGGAACTGACAGAAACACTGGAAGGAATCGGCTATTATTATGACAGAAGTCACAACCAGTTTGTCTGACAGGTTGAATGGGCCGCAGAGGTTGACACATGCTGCGACAGGATGAAATCAGTACGGTACAAATCAATATAAATGACAAAACATTTATATTGCACAAAGGAGAAAGTATTTTTCAAATGCTTCTCAGGCAGGAAATGATTTTCCTGTCTTTTTGTGGTGGAAAAGGAAGATGTGGACGATGCAGAATCAAGTTTCATAAAGGAACGACACTACCTTCAGCATCTGACAGATTGTTTCTGACTCCGGATGAAATCAGGTCCGGAATCAGACTTGCATGTACGTCAAAACCGAAAACGGATTGTGTGATAGATTTAATTATGGAAGAAAAAAAAGATACAAAAATTATAAGTAGTTACGATCTGAGTGACTGGGAGGATTCCAAATATGAAGAAAGCGAGCCAAAAGCTGTCATTGCAGTAGATATTGGGACAACGACGCTTGCAATGCAGCTTATACTGACACTGAATAGTCATATCGAAGCTGAATATAGAAAGATGAATCCCCAGCGTGCTTACGGACCGGATGTCATTTCAAGAATTGAAGCAGATGGCAGAGGGGAAGGAAGCAGGATGCAAAAATTGATTCGTGATGAGGTGGAACATGGAATCAGAATTTTGCTGGAACAGTATAAACTTCAATTCAAAGAAACAGATGCAAACAACAGGATTCCTGTGGTGATTGCTGGAAATACAGTGATGCAGCATATATTTATGGGATTTTCAACAGCTACGCTTGGAATACATCCGTTTACCCCGGTAGATGTAAGGGAACAGAAGTTACAGATTGCAGGAGAAAATATAGCATTTATGCCAGGCATTTCAGCATTTGTGGGTGCTGATATTGTAGCAGGAGTTTACGCGTTGAAAATGTGCAGTCAGGAAAACAAGAACAAAGTGAGTCTGCTGATAGATCTTGGAACCAATGGTGAAATGGCACTGGGAAATGCCAAAAAGCTTCTTGTCAGCGCAACAGCTGCCGGACCAGCCTTTGAAGGAAGAAGTATAAGTCCTATGGATGGAACAGATTTGATTGATATCACAGCAGAGCTTTTGAAACAAGGGATTTTGGATGAAACTGGTTTGATGGTGGAGCCTTATTTTGAACAGGGATATCAATATAAAAATAATACAGTAACACAGGAAGATATCAGAGCCTTGCAAATGGCCAAGGCTGCCATCTGCGCTGGAATCCGCATTATGATGCGTGAATATCCGATCACACCAGAAGCGATAGATACTGTTTACCTTGCAGGTGGATTTGGTTATTATCTGGATACCAACAGTGCAGCAATCATTGGGCTGATTCCAGAAGAACTTGCAGGAAAAGTAAAGGCGGTTGGAAACACCTCTCTGATGGGTGCCTATTTATATGGAAGAAATGCAGATGCCAGAGAAGAAGTTTTGACAATCACTGAACTGGCAATCCCAGTAAATCTGGCAGAACAGGAGGGATTTGAGGAGAATTATCTGGAGTCTTTGCATTTCCCGCAGCAGGATAGAAAGGAGAACCATGGATTTATTTGAATATATGAGAGAGGATACGATGAAAAAGGAAGCACCTCTCGCAGCAAGGCTACGTCCAAAAACGCTGGATGAGGTCGTGGGACAACAACATATTCTTGGAAAAGAAAAGTTGCTTTATCGAGCGATTAAAGCTGATAAGATTAGTTCCATTATTTTCTATGGGCCTCCTGGAACTGGAAAGACAACACTGGCCAAAGTAGTTGCCAATACGACAAAATCTGAATTTAAACAAATAAATGCAACAGTCGCAGGAAAAAAGGATATGGAGGAAGTAATTGCTGAGGCAAAAAATGTACTAGGCATGTATGGAAAGAAAACAATACTTTTCATTGACGAAATACATAGATTCAATAAAGGACAGCAGGATTATTTACTACCTTTTGTTGAAGATGGAACGATTGTACTGATTGGTGCAACAACAGAAAATCCATACTTTGAAGTAAATGGGGCGCTTATTTCAAGATCTGTC
The DNA here is from genome assembly GCA_003246295.1 of Clostridia bacterium. Lineage (GTDB taxonomy): Bacteria > Bacillota > Clostridia > Lachnospirales > Lachnospiraceae > SZUA-378. Next base: position 163,308 of record QKAS01000001.1, read on the forward strand.
ATTTTTGAGTTAAAACCACTTTCCATGGAGGACATCAGAGAACTGATCAAAAGAGCTGTCTATGATAAAGAACGTGGCATGGGAGCTTATAATGCAATGATAGAAGAAGATGCCATGGAATTTTTGGCAGATTTGTCAGGAGGCGATGCCAGACAGGCTTTAAACGCAATAGAACTTGGAATTATGACAACACAGAGAAGTGACGATGGGAAAATACATATTACACTTTCAGTTGCACAGGAGTGTATTCAGAAAAGAGTCGTAAGATATGATAAAAATGGGGATAATCATTACGATACAATTTCAGCATTTATCAAGAGTATGAGAGGAACAGATCCTGATGCGGCGTTGTATTATCTTGCAAAGATGCTGTATGCAGGGGAAAGCATAACATTTATAGCAAGAAGAATTATGATCTGCGCAGCAGAAGACGTTGGAAATGCTGATCCTATGGCACTGGTACTTGCAGTGTCTGCTTCTCAGGCAGTAGAGAGGATCGGTATGCCGGAAGCACAGATCATTTTATCCCAGGCAGCAGCGTATGTGGCAAGTGCGCCCAAGAGTAATTCGGCTGTGGTTGGTATATCAGATGCAATGGAAACAGTCAAACAGACTGGTAATCTTTCGGTACCAGTACATTTAAAGGATGCGCATTATAAAGGAGCTTCAAAATTGGGACATGGAATCGGTTACCAGTATGCACATGATTATCCGGAACACTATGTGGAACAACAGTATCTTCCTTATGAACTGAATGGGAAGGAGTTTTATCGTCCAAGTAATAACGGATACGAGAAAAAAATAAAGGAACACATGAAAAGACTGAAAGAACGAGATAACGAAGAAAAAAACACGAAGCAGGAAAACTGACGGATCAGAATAATTTCTCCGTCAGAATCTGATAGATTTCCTGGTTCTTTTTGGTCCAGTTATCACAGATTGTGGAAGCCATTTCGGGAAGAGGGACAGACAGTCTGATATCTACGAGTGTTACGCCCTTTTCTTTTGCCACAAGATGCGCTTCATATTCACCACTTGTTGATTTATAGTAATCGGACTGCACTGAGACTTCGTTTCTGAGTTTTAATTCATTTGCTTTCAGATACGAATCGATATCGTCTTTAATAGAATCACTGATTCTGTTATCAAAATAAGAAAGAGTTTTTTTACCTTCTTCCGTGATAGACAAATAAGTACGGTTGCGAATCGATTTGATCTGAATCAGACCGGCATCCGTAAGTTCTGTCAGAACCTGCTGCAAGGTGAGATAATTCGTATATTCTCGTTCCAGAATAAAGTCATCTACCTGACCTTTTGTCAGTGGAAAATCCACCCGACCCAGCATATATA